>CAVYOS010000009.1:0-146578 GCA_963770205.1 uncultured Alphaproteobacteria bacterium | reverse complement strand
GTCGATGAGCCCCGTTCTGATCACCCCTTCGCAATAAGAAGACAGCTGCTTGCGACCTCCCTGTTCGCGAACAGTCGTCTCGCGGTGAAAGGTTACTCTCGCCTCGAAAGGCCCCACGCGTCCGACGCCAAGAAGGTGCGAAAGCAGCTGCATATCGCCATACCACGCGAAAATCGGCCGACGCACGCGGCCGATGGGAATGCCGTGAATGCCGGTGTAGGCGATCGTCACCGGCTGAACGGAAACTGGCGTGCCATTCACCTCCATCTCGGCTGCGCCCATAAGCGCGCTGCGGAAGGGCAGAACGCGATTGCCATCGCTCGAGGTTCCTTCGGGAAAAAGTGTAATGATTTCACAAGCGGCAAAGCGGCGCTGCATGGCCGCATGAGAATTTCTTACATCGTGACGGCGCTCACGATCGACATAGAGGGTGCGCCCTACCGTGGCGAGGATGCCGAAAAGCGGCCAGCGGGCCACCTCCTTCTTGGCAATGAAACACATGGGGCGAACCGCCGAGAGGATGAGTATATCCAGCCAGCTCAAATGATTGGCAACGTAGAGACATGGCTTGCCAAAAACAGGTTCGCCGTTCACTTCAATTTTAACCCCCATGAGCCGAGTGACGGTTCGAAAATAGAGATGAGGGAATTTGCGAGCAGCGGCCGGCCATATCCAACTGAAAAGCCATTGCGGCGGTATCACCACGCAAGAGACAGCCCCGATCGAGGCGATCAGCCAGCCAGCACGCACGTAACTCATCGGCGCCGCCTCGCCCTGGGCGCGGAGGCCAGCGGCCGGCCATAAAGCTCGAGCCGGTGGCCGACGAGCCGGTAACCCAATTGTTGGGCAACCACTTCCTGCAGCTTTTCGATCTCCTCATTGCGAAATTCGATCACTTTGCCGCTGGCAAGATCGATCAGATGGTCATGATGCTGAGCGGGCGCCATTTCATAGCGTGCCCGGCCGCTGAACGCGTGACTTTCGAGTATGCCCATGTCCTTGAACACTCGGACGGTTCGATAGACGGTTGCCAACGAGATGCGGCTGTCGCGGCTGGCTGCCCGACGATGAAGCTCCTCGACATCGGGATGGTCGGCCGCCTCGGCAATAACACGGGCGATTGTGCGGCGCTGACCCGTCATGCGCAGGCCCTTTTCGATACAGGCCTTCTCGATCTCGTTCATGCCAGAGGTATAAGATCAGACGCCATGGTTCGCAATCGGAAGCGACCGGCTCATCATCACCGCATCCTCATAGGTACCATCGCCTTTGGCGTAATAGTCCCGGCGCCAGCCGCTCACGGCGAAACCGGCGGCTTCGTAGAGACGCGCAGCGGGAGTGTTCGAGCACCCAACCTCGATGTAAAGCCGTCGCGCGCCCGCGGCAGCCAGCATGTCAGCCGCACCGACGAGCAACCGAGAGCCTATGCCGCGGCGTCGAAAACGAGGTGCCACGGCGAGGGTAAGAATTTCGGCTTCATCGGCGGCGGCTCTGGCCAGAAGAAAGCCCAAAGGCTTTCCGAGATGAGACATAGCGGCAAGTGCCAGCACTCCGGGCATGCCCATGAGCTTGCGGATGGATTCAGCATCCCATGGATGATCGAAACTGAGGGCGTGCAAGTGCCCGAGACTCTCGGCCTCCTCGGCGTTCACCTTACGAATGTCGATGCTGTCCGAGCGAGGAGGCCGACTGGCGCCGGGCGGCCGCAGATAGAGGGGTGCCGGAGGGATTTCGGAGGCCACTTCGCCGGCGGCGAGGGCTGCAACGACCGAGGCATGCGGCAGATCAGAAGCATGCGAGCGTGTGAGATTGCGGTGCTCGCCCGTGCCCGCGAGCAAACCCGCGCCGGAGCCGATGATCCAGCACTCGTTCTTCGGCAAACGCGCGGCAGCCTCCTCAAGGGAGTGGGCCAGCGGTTCGTTCAGGGGATCAAGCTTGGCAGAAAAGGCCTGAGAATAGACATTGCCGCGCCTGGCATCGATCAAGGCGACGATGGGAAGCGCGAGATGGTTCGACGTAATATTCGCTGCGACGGCTTTCAGCGTCGTCATGCCCACCATGGGCAGCCCGAGAGCAAGCTTCAGACCGCGCGCAAAGGCGAGGCCTATTCTTAGGCCGGTAAAGCTTCCTGGGCCGATGGTCGCCGCGATCCGGTCGATTGAGGAGAAGGCCATGCCGGAATTTTCCATGACGCCGCGCACCATGGGACCTATTGCTTCGGCTTGGCCTGTGACCATCGGCTGGAAAGCGGCCGCGAGGACCTTTTGCATTTCCGCGTCGTAAACGGCAGCCGAGCATGCTGCCAGTGCGGTATCAACCGCGAGGATTTTCATTAAACTCTAGGCGGAGAGACAAGGCAGACCTGCACGGAATACGGCCTTAAACGGGGCGTACCTCTTTCACTTCGGGAATAAAATGCCGCAGAAGGTTCTCGATGCCGTGTTTCAGGGTAGCAGTCGAGCTCGGGCAGCCGGAGCAGGAGCCCTTCATATTCAGGAATACCACACCGTCCTTATAGCCAAAGAACGTGATATCGCCGCCATCCTGGGCGACGGCCGGCCGAACACGCGTGTCGAGCAGCTCCTTGATGGTTGAGACTATGTCTTCGTCGCCTTGGTCGAACTCCTCCGCGCCAGGCAATGCAGGCTCGTCGTCTAGAATTATGGGCTCGCCCGAGAGATAGTGCTCCATGATCACGCCCAGTATGGCAGGTTTCAGATGCTGCCAGTCGCCAGCGCTCTTGGTGACAGTGACGAAGTCGCCGCCAAGAAATACACCAGAGACTCCGCCGATGCCGAAGAGACGCCGGGCAAGGGGGGACTGGCCAGCTTCGTCGGCTGAGCGAAACTCGCGCGGGGCACCCTTGGCGACAGGGTGACCGGGCAGAAATTTCAGCGTCGCGGGGTTGGGGGTTGCTTCGGTCTGGATAAACATCGGTCCGTTCTCCTATGCCCTAGTGATTTAGAACAGTTCCGGTCTATTGCAATGGATTTCCGCCCTATGGAGTTAGCGCCGCACCAAGCCCAAGATTTTCTTAACTTCTTCGTACACCGGTGCCGCGATGGCTTCTGCTCTGGCCGAGCCCTTCGCCAAGACAGCCTCCACATGTGCCGGATCCGCCAAAAGGCGCTTCATTTCCTCAGCCAAGGGGGCAAGCCTGGCCACGGCCAGATCAACAAGGGCTTGTTTAAAAACGGAGAACTGACGAGAACCAAAATCCTTGAGCACCGCTTCGCTGGTCGTGTCCAGCAAAGCGGCATAGATGCCGACGAGATTGGCGGCCTCGGGTCTGGAGCGAAGCCCGCTCGCCTCCGCCGGGAGCGGCTCGGGGTCGGTCCTGGCTTTGCGGATTTCTTGGCAATCAAATCGGCGTCGTCGGTCAGATTGATGCGGGACAGGTCGGAAGGATCGGATTTGGACATTTTTTTCGAGCCATCCTTCAGCGACATGACGCGCGTCGCTGGCCCGGAGATCAGCGGCTCGGGGAGCGGAAAAAATCCGTTCTGATAGCCGGCCTCACGGATGCTATCGGAAAAATCGACATTGAATTTCTGCGCGATGTCGCGGGCAAGCTCTAGATGCTGCTTCTGATCCTCGCCCACGGGCACGTGGGTGGCGCGATAGACTAGGATATCGGCAGCCATGAGATTTGGATAAACATAGAGGCCCACCGAGGCCGCCTCGCGGTCCTTGCCGGCCTTTTCCTTGAACTGAGTCATCCGATTTAGCCAGCCCAGCCTCGCCACGCAATTTAGCACCCAGGCGAGTTCGGCATGCTGCGGCACCTGACTCTGGTTGAAAACAATATGCTTGCCGGCATCGATTCCGGCAGCAAGGAACGCGGCGGTGACCTCGCGCGTATTGCGCCGGAGTTCGTGGGGGTCCTGCCAAACGGTAATTGCGTGCAGGTCGACCACGCAGTAGAGGCAATCGTGCGTATTTTGCATCTCGACGAACCGCCTGATCGCGCCGAGGTAGTTGCCGAGGTGGAGATTGCCCGTCGGCTGAACGCCCGAAAATACACGCGGACGAATGGAAGTCATCGAACCATCCCTGTTGTGGCGAGGCTGTATGCCCGCAAAATCATTTCGGGCCAAGGCCCGGCCGCTCGCGGCGAAACATGGCGCGAAGCTCGCCCAACCTCATG
The DNA here is from genome assembly GCA_963770205.1 of uncultured Alphaproteobacteria bacterium. GTDB lineage: Bacteria > Pseudomonadota > Alphaproteobacteria > Rhizobiales > Aestuariivirgaceae > DATBLQ01. Next base: position 142,431 of record CAVYOS010000009.1, on the reverse strand, counting down.
GCGCCCGAGATTTGTGAGACGGCGAAATACGTAATGGACCCGGCCGCTATCAGGCCCAGTAGCGACAGTATGCGCAGGTGCTGGGGAGCGGTCTCAAGAAAATTCTCCGCCGTCAGATGTAGGCCGACCCAGAGGACGATCACCATGCAAACGCAGGTCACAGCCATTCGGGGCAATCTTCGGCGAAGCTCCGCATCGAGAGCGAAATCGCCTCGGCGCATGAGGGTTGAGGTGAGAAGTGATGCGTTGACCCAGGCGGCGATAGCTGTGGCAGCGGCAATGCCAGCATGCTGCCAGAGCTTAGAAAGCGTAAGGGCGGCGATTATATTTACCACGACGCTGATGATAGCGAACCGCATAGGGGTGGCGGTATCCTCGCGCGCGAAAAATCCTGGGGCGAAAACCTTGATCAGGACAAATGCCGGCAGTCCCGTCGCAAACGCAGTGAGTGCCGAAGCAGTGGCGATGCTGTCGGATCGCGCGAAGGCACCGTGTTCGAATAGGGCATAGATCACCGGGCCGGAAATTATCATGAGAGCCAGAGCGGCGGGCAAAGTAAAAAACAAAGCGAGCTCGAGAGCCCGATTGTGCCCATGGAGCACGGCCCGGGCCTCGCCAGCACGAAGCTTGCGCGAAAGATCGGGCAGGAGAACGACGCCGATCGCCACGCCTACGACACCCAAAGGCAATTGATATATCCGATCCGCATAATAGAGATAGGAGACCGCGCGGTCGAACATCGAGGCAATCTGGGTGGCAGCGAGCAAATTCACTTGAGTTACGCCGCCGGCTATGACGCCGGGACCACTCAGAATGATGAGCCGTTTCACATCAGGATTAAGGCGGGGCATGCGCAGTTTGAGCCGCATGCCGGCGCGGGCCGAGGCGGTCCACACCAGGGCAAGCTGGGCGACACCTGCAATCAGCACGCCCACGGCAAGCGCATGACCGGTGGCGCGGCTGGCGCCCCAACCCAGACCGGTTGCCAGCACCAGCGTTGCGACCATGATAAAATTGAGCACGATCGGGGCGACCGCGGCTGCGGTAAAGCGGTGGAGGCTGTTCAGCACGCCGCTAAGGAGCGCGGTCAGCGACATGAATAGCAGATACGGGAAAGTGATGCGTGTGAGATCGACAGAGAGGGCAAACTTAACCGGGTCGGCGGCAAAGCCCCAGGCGATGGCATAGATCACGAGTGGCATGAAAACTATGGCGAGAATTTCGAATAGGAGCAGCCAGGTGAAAAGGACCGCCAGCACCTCTTCGGCAAATTTTTTTGCAGACTCGGGCCTTCCGCCTCGAGGTGCTTGGCAAAAAGCGGCACGAAGGCAGAATTGAATGCGCCCTCGGCGAAAAGCGAGCGGAAAAGATTAGGGAAGCGAAAGGCGACGACGAAAGCTTGCGCTACCAGGCCGGTGCCGACGACATTGGCCATCAATATGTCGCGCACAAAACCGAAGACACGGCTTATGAGCGTGATCGAGCCTACGGTGGCGGCGGAGCGAAACAGCGACATGGAGCATCCCCAAGGTCCGAGGCTTCTAAAGCATGGATAGGAAAAGTGTAAGCCCCCGGTTTGCGTCTGGCAGGCGTTCGGAACCAATCAAGGCTTGTCTGGGAGATGGGCGGGGCGAAGGTCACGCGCGGGCGGGCTCGCGTCTAGGGCCTTGGTCAGCTCCATTGATATGGCTTTGAATTTTTCATCGGACATTATCTTGGCGCCCGTCAGGTCAGTGACGTAGAAGACGTCGACCGCTCTTTCGCCAAAGGTCGTAACATGGGCGGAAACGATGTTGAGGTTCAGGCGAAACAGTGCCTCGGTAAGGTCGAAAAGAAGGCCGGTGCGGTCAAGGCCGGCGACTTCGATTACGGTATAGCGGTTGGAGCTGTCGTTATCGACGATCACCTGCGGCACGACGCTGAATGCCCTTATGCGACCTCTGGCGCGGGGAAGAGCTGCTACCATCTCGCGCAGCCGAAGCTCGCCCCGCAACGCCTTGCGGACGAGTTCGGCAACCCGCTCGCCGCGGCGCTGCTCATCCTTGGCATCGGTGAATTCACGCTGGATCAGGATCGTATCGAGAGCCATGCCGTCGGCCGTGGTGAATATTTGAGCGCCGGCGATATTGGCGCCCGCGGCCGCGCATGCGCCGGTGAGGAGTGCAAGCAAACGCGGATGATCGGGTGCATAGACGGTTAGCTCGGTAATGGCGGTAAATTCATCGGTGGTGACTTCGGTTGCGACCGTGTGGCCTTTGGCATTGGCATCCAGGATCAGCTTGGCATGAGCGATCTGGTGCGTCTCGTCGGCGGTGATCCAGTAGGCGTCGTAGTGACGCGCGATATATGAGCGGCGCTGCGCCTCGGTCCAGTCGGGAAAATGGCGGAGGAACGATGCCTGCGCCTCGGCAACCCGGATGTTGCGCGAAACGGCGGTATGACCGCCCGACACGATCGGCTCGGTTTCCCAATACAGCGTACGCAGGAGCTGGCCTTTCCACCCATTCCACACACCTGGGCCAACCGCCCGGATGTCGACGACGGTTAGGATCAGAAGCAGTTTCAGCCGTTCGGGACTCTGGACGATTCGCGCGAAGTCGAGAATGGTTTTAAAGTCATTGAGGTCGCGCATCTGCGCGGTTTCGCTCATCAGCAGATGATGACGAATAAGCCAAGCGACTGTCTCGGTTTCGGCAGGAGCAAGGCCCAGGCGCGGGCAGAGGGTTCGTGCCAGCCTTTCGCCGCCGATAGAGTGGTTTTCGGCTCTGCCCTTGGCAATATCGTGGAGAAGAGCGGCCACGTAGAGCGCACGGCGCATGGCTAGGGCATGAATGAGGTCGCTGGCGACGGGGTGGTCTTCCTTCAGCGTGCCCCGCTCGATATCCGACAGTATGCCGACGGCGCGGATGAGGTGCTCATCGACGGTATAGTGATGATACATATTGAACTGCATCATCGCGATTATGTGGCCGAATTCCGGGATTAAGCGGCCAAGGACCCCCGATTCGCTCAAGCGTCGCAAGGTCGTCTCCGGATCGCGGCTTTCAGTCAACAGCCGCAGAAACAGGCGATTGGCTTCGGGATCGTCGCGCAACCGGCTGCCGACCAGAGAAAGCGAGCGCCGCACGAGCTTCAATGCGTCAGGGTGAACGCCGGTATGATATTCGTCGGCATATGAGAAGAGCCGCAGGATATTCACGGGCTCGGCCGCGAAGATGGTTTCGTCAGTGACGTTCATGCGTCCGGTGTCGATGCGGAAGTGACCATCGGGGAGGACGGGATCTTTCTTCCTGCCTGTCAGTCCGCGCCAGAACTCGACCACGCCGGGAGATTTCTTCATCTCGCGAGCTTCGAGTACCGCGCAGAAAATGCGGGTCAGATCACCGACCTCCTTGGCGATGAGGAAATAATGCTTCATGAAACGCTCGACATGCTTTAAGCCGCCGCGCGCCGTGTAGCCCAGCCGCTCCGCCAATTCCGCCTGAAACTCGAAGCTCAGTCGGTCGGTGCCATTGCCGGTCATGAAGTGCAAATGACAGCGGACAGCCCAGAGGAAATCCTCGCAGCGATAGAATTTGGCCGCATCGCTGCGGGTAAACACATTGTTAGCGACGAGATCGAGCGGTGATGAGCTGTCATAGAGGTAACGGGCGATCCAGAACAGGGTGTGAAGATCGCGAAGTCCACCTTTGCCGTCCTTGACATCGGGCTCGATCAGATAGCGCGACCGGCCGGCCTTGAGATGACGGGCGTCGCGCTCGGCGAGTTTGGCGGCTATGAACTCCTTCACTCCCCCAGCGACTACTTCCTTGCGCAGGCGCGCCGCCATTTCGTCGAACAGCCGGGCATCGCCACAGAAAACCGCTTTTCCAGAAGAGCGGTGAGAATCGTATCGTCGCTGCTCGCAAGCCTGATGCAGTCATCGATGCTGCGGGTGGCATGGCCTACTTTCAGCCGGAGATCCCACAGGACGTAGAGAATGAACTCGGCAATGCTTTCGCCCCAGGCCGTCTGCTTATAGGGGAGCAGAAAAAGCAGATCGATGTCCGAGCCAGGAGCAAGGGTGCCGCGACCAAAGCCGCCCACGGCAACAATCGCGAGCCGTTCCGATGTGGAGGGATTTCGCGCTTGGTAGAAATGGCGAATGGCAACATCGTAGAGAAGACCAATCATCCTATCCTGAAGCAGGGACAGAGAAGTGGCGCATTCGAGACCTTTCCCAGCCTGCTTCAGTCGCGCTTCGGCTTCAGCGCGCTGCTCCTTGAGATATCGCCGCAGAATGAGCAACAAGCCTGAGCGGATGGACGCTTGCGGCCCGCCGGCGGCGAGAAGTGCATCGACCTCGACACGCATAACGGAAAAAGCGCCATTCAGTGAGGGACGATCCCCTGTGGTGAGCTCGAGGGTCATGACTTTCTCATCATGGCACGCAATTCATAAATGAGTTCCAGCGCATCCCGCGGGGTCAGTTCATCCGGCGCGATCTCGGCTAAACGCCGTTCGAGGGGGCTCGGCTCCCTCGTTGCAGGCTCGCTATGGCTGGATACGAAAAACAGCGGGAGATCATCGACAAGCTCGCGCCTGCCGGCAGTGCGCTCATTTCTTTCAAGGAGATCGAGTATCTGTTGCGCGCGGGCAACGACGCTTGCCGGCAAACCGGCTCGGCGGGCCACATGGATGCCATAAGAGCGATCGGCAGGGCCTGGAGAAACCTCATGCAGGAAAATGATTTCGTTCTGCCACTCGCGCACTTTCATGCTGGCATTTCCCAAATACCTCAATTTGGAAGCGAGGGCGGTAAGCTCGTGAAAATGGGTGGCGAACAAGCAGCGACAAATGTTGACCTCATGAAGATGCTCGAGCGTTGCCCAGGCGATGGACAGCCCGTCGAAGGTCGACGTGCCGCGGCCGATTTCATCAAGAATGACAAAGGAGCGGGGAGTGGCCTGGTTGAGAATGCCTGCCGTCTCGAGCATCTCGACCATGAAGGTGGAGCGTCCGCGGGCAAGGTCGTCGGCCGCGCCGACCCTCGAAAACAGCTTGTCGATCGTGCCCAGATGCGCCTCAGCGGCGGGTACGAAGGACCCCATCTGCGCGAGAATTGCGATGAGGGCGTTCTGACGAAGATAGGTAGATTTGCCGGCCATGTTGGGCCCTGTCAGCAGCAAAAGATGCCGACCGTCGAGAGAGGTCCGCGACAAATTGCAATCGTTGGATATGAAGCTGCCCGCCGCCGATGACTTGAGAATTTTCTCTACAACCGGATGACGTCCTGCCTTGATGCGGAATTCATCCGAGTTGTCGACGAGAGGGCGCGTGTAGGAGCGTGCAACTGCGAGCTCGGCTAGAGCTGCGGTTACATCGAGGATGGCAATCGCGCCGGCTGCGCGGGATACAGCGCCAGCCGCCTCTCTCACGCGAGCGAGAAGCGAGATGAACACCTCCATTTCAATTGCCAGCGCCTTTTCGGCGGCCTCAGCAATGTGCTGTTCGAGGCCGGCCAATTCCACGGTGGTGAACCGCATGCCGCCGACGATCGTCTGCCGGTGAATAAATTCATGCTTCCATGGACCGGACTGGAGAATTTCGCCATTATGCTGATTCATCTCGATGAAGTGGCCGAGAAAATGGTTATGGCGAATTTTGAGCGCCTTGATACCGGTCTTGTCAGCGTAAGCGGCCTGAAGGCCGGCGATGACCCGGCGGCTTTCGTCCCTGAGTTTCCTCGCCTCGTCGAGATCCTGGCGGTAGCCTGACCTAATGAAGTTGCCTTCCCTGGCGAGCAGCGGCAGGTCGCCGGCCAAGGCAGCGGTGATCGCCGCGCCAAGCTCCGTTAGGAGAGGGTGGGATAAAGCATCGCAGGCATCGGCAATTTCGGCGGGAATAACATCGAGAGCTGATCCGGCCAAGGGCCAAGTGGCAATCTCGGCGGCGAGCCGAAGACCGAGAGCGATAGCGGCGAGGTCACGGGGGCCACCCCGTTCGAGAGAAAGGCGTCCCAGAGCCCGGCTGATTTCTGGAACAAGCGACAGTTGCCTGCGAAGCTCCTTGCGCAGATCACCGGCTTCGACCAGGTAAGCGATAGCGTCAAGCCGATGGTTGATCGCCTTCGCATCGGTAAGAGGACTCGACAAACGATGAGCAAGAAGCCGCGCACCCGCGCCGGTCACGGTCTCGTCAATAATGTCCAGCAGGCTTCCGGCGCGCCCGCCATCCAGCCTCTTCGCGAGTTCGAGACTGCTGCGGGTGGCAGCATCGATCAGCATCACATGAGACGGCAGGCTGCGGCGGGGCGGCATCAGGCTCGGCACCTTGCCGACCTGAGTCAGCACGATATAGTCGAGCAGGGCACCGGCTACACCGAGCTGGCCCGGGGTAAAGCTGCCGAAGCCATCGAGGCTCGCCACCTTGAAATAGGCAGCCAGGCGCAGCTCACCGCCTATGTTGTCGAATTTCGATGAGGGCACAGGCGTGATGGCCGTGTTCAATTGGCGAACTGCGGGGCCGAAGGCGGCGTCAGACAGGAGCGGCTCCGCGAGCAGCAGCTCGCGGGGATCAATTCTGGCGATTTCGCCCATGGCGCTACAATGTTCACAGCCGCCGATGAAAAATTCCCCTGTCGATATATCGGCCCAGGCAAGAGCCAACTGGTCCGCAGCTCGGTCATTGCCGATGGCCAAGAGGTAGTTATGACGGGAGGGCTCAAGAAGCGTATCCTCGGTAATCGTACCTGGCGTAACGAGACGAACGATTTCCCGCCGGAGCAACGCTTTTGCGCCCCGCTTTCGCGCCTCGCCCGGGTTTTCGGCCTGCTCGCATACCGCCACGCGATGACCAAGTCGGATCAGTTTCTGAAGATATTCATCGGCCGAGCGAAGGGGGACACCACACATCGGAACGTCCTCACCATTGTGCTTGCCGCGCCTGGTGAGCGTTATGCCAAGGGCGCGGGAGGCGATCTCGGCATCTTCAAAGAACAACTCGTAGAAGTCCCCCATGTGATAGAACAGCAAGACGCCAGGATTGGCGGCCTTGAGCTCCAGATATTGCGACATCATGGGCGTCGAAGCACCGGATCGCCCCGGAAGCAATGCTTGCTCACGACGCGATGAAAGCTGTTCTGGATGTGCGTCCTGCGCCATTTCAATACCAGCACGTTTGGCGGCAGTTCTAGTCCATCCGACGGCAGGGTTACACTGTTTTTGAAGCCGCGCCTTGGGCTGGCCTCTTGCCGCAAAGTGCTTACCCTTTGGCGAGCCATTCTGAATGGTACACATGGCCTTTTCGCCAAAGTGCTTACACTTTGGCGGGCCATTCTGAATGGCTACGCATGACCTTTTCGCCAAAGTGCTTACACTTTGGCGGGTCATTCTGAATGGTACACATGGCCTTTTCGCCAAAGTGCTTACACTTTGGCGGGTCATTCTGAATGGCTACGCATGACCTTTTCGCCAAAGTGCTTACACTTTGGCGGGCCATTCTGAATGGCTACGCATGACCTTTTCGCCAAAGTGCTTACACTTTGGCGGGTCATGCTCTAGGCTTGATGGGGCATTCAATAGACATGTGAGATCCAGATTGCATGGTTTCTGAGAAGAAGGTTGCGGCGCGGCCGACGTTCACCGATTTGGAGGCGCTGCAATTCCACCAACAGGGCAAGCCGGGGAAGATTGAAATCACTCCGACCAAGCCGATGGCTACGCAGCGCGATCTCTCGCTTGCCTACAGCCCGGGCGTGGCGGTGCCTGTCCGGCGGATCGCCGAGGATCCCGACACCGCTTACGATTACACGGCCAAAGGAAATCTGGTTGCAGTGATTTCGAACGGGACGGCGATCCTGGGCCTCGGAGACCTCGGCGCGCTGGCGTCAAAACCGGTCATGGAAGGCAAGGCGGTGCTGTTTAAACGTTTCGCCGATGTGGATGCGATTGACCTGGAAGTGGGAACGAGCGACGTCGATGAGTTTATCAACGCGGTGAAATTTCTGGGCCCATCTTTCGGCGGAATCAACCTTGAGGACATCAAGGCACCCGACTGCTTTATCATCGAGCATCGGCTGCGGGAGATGATGGAAATACCCGTATTCCACGACGACCAGCACGGCACCGCGATCATCGCGACTGCTGGATTGATCAATGCCCTCGAGATTACCGGCCGCGACATGAAATCCTTCAGGCTGGTTTGCAATGGCGCCGGCGCGGCAGCCATCGCCAGCGTGGAGCTGGTCAAAGCACTCGGCGTGCCGGGCAAGAACGTCATTTTGTGCGATTCAAAGGGTGTGGTCTACAAAGGCCGAACCGAGGGCATGAACCAATGGAAATCTGCCCATGCGGCCGATACCAAGGCTCGGACACTGGCAGACGCGATGGAAGGAGCAGATGTCTTCTTCGGCCTGTCGGTCAAGGGCGCGTTGTCGCCGAAGATGGTAGCATCCATGGCGCCGAAGCCGATCATATTTGCCATGGCCAATCCAGATCCGGAAATCTTACCCGAAGACGTGCATAAGATCCGCGACGATGCCATCATGGCAACGGGGCGCTCAGATTACCCAAACCAAATCAACAACGTGCTGGGCTTTCCCTATATTTTTCGCGGGGCGCTGGATGTCAGAGCGAGAACCATCAACGAGCCGATGAAGATCGCTGCCGCCCGTGCTCTCGCCGAGCTCGCGCGCACTGATGTTCCGGATGAAGTGGCCGCGGCGTATCATGGATCGCGGCTCCGGTTCGGACCGGAGTATTTGATACCGGTTCCATTCGACCCGCGGCTGATCTCGACCATTCCGCCTGCGGTTGCCAAAGCGGCGATGGACAGCGGCGTATCAAGGCATGCCATCGCCGACCTTGAGCAATATGCCGATGATTTGTCGGCAAGGCTCGACCCAATCGCAGGCTCGCTGCAGATCATCTTCGACCAGGTGCGGCTGCATCCAAAGCGGATCGTCTTCGCCGAGGGGGAAGAGGACCGAATGATACGCGCGGCGAACGCTTTTGCGAGTTCCGGGCTCGGCGAGGCGATCCTCATCGGGCGCGAAGAGCAAATCAAGAACGTGCTGTCGTCCTCAGGGCTAGAGCTGCAGGATAACGTAAGCGTACTGAACGCGCGACTTTCCGACAGAAACGAGGATTACGCGAGCTTTCTTTACGAGCGGCTGCAGAGGCAGGGGTTCCTCGCCCGCGACTGTCAACGGCTGGTGAACAATGACCGAAACGTGTTTGCCGCATGCATGGTGGCGCTCGGCGATGCGGACGGCCTCGTTACCGGGCTCACACGCAATTTTTCCCTCGCTCTCGACAATATACGCCGCGCGATCGATCCAAGGCCCGGACATCGGATGATCGGTGTGTCGATGGCCTTGTGCCGGGGCAGAACCGTGTTCATCGCCGATACTTCGGTTCACGAACTGCCCGATCCAGTTGAGATCGCAGACATAGCAGAAGAGGCCGCGAACGTCGCGAGGCGTTTCGGCTATGAACCACGTGTTGCGTTTCTCTCCTATTCAACCTTTGGCTATCCGCGGGGAGAACGCGCGGAACGCGTCCGCGAGGCAGTGACGGAGCTCAACGGTAGAAAAGTGGATTTCGAATATGATGGAGAAATGGGCGCCGACGTAGCGCTATCGCGAGAAGCGATGGCACTATATCCTTTCTGCCGGCTATCGCAGCCGGCCAATGTGCTAGTGATGCCCGCAGCGCACAGTGCAAGCATCTCGACAAAGATGCTGCAGCAGCTCGGCGGGGTAACTGTTGTTGGTCCCCTGCTCACTGGCCTCGACCGGCCGGCGCAAATCGTTTCGATGCACGCCACGGCATCCGATATCGTCAATTTGGCAGCGATCACGGCCTATGACATCAACAGCTGAGGACGGCCTTGCCGGGTGAGCCGAAACGTGCGGAGTAGCGACTGCTTATGCGGGACACCGGCATCAGCACGAAGACATCGGTAGTATTGAACTGGTGGTCAATGACCGCGCCTTCCCCGACAAAACAACCTATTTTGGTGTATCCCCTGACCAAGGGAGGCAGGCTTCGCGAGGCCAGGCGGCGATCATAACTGCCGTCGGTTAGCCTGTTCATTGCTACAGCACGGGCGGCAATGGCGCGCACTCGCCATTCCGGCGGCGCTGAGTAATGCTGTGCCAGATACGACAGCTGGATTTTCAGCGCATCGGGATCCGTGCCGGGGAGACTGGCGCAGCCGAACATCACATCGACGCGGTTGCGGTGCACGAAATTCCATATGCCAAGCCAAAGGAGCTCGAGCACCGGCTGCGTCCGGTAGGTCGAAAGAACGCAGGAGCGGCCGAGTTCGATGAAATGAAGCGCGGGATGCCGGGCAATCAGCGAGGTGACGTCAAACTCCTTCTGGCTGTAGAAGCCGCCTTTCTCAGTTGCGGCCTGACGGAGCAGACGATAAGTGCCGACGGCCTTGCCGGACGAAAGTAAGTTCGAGCGCTCGCCCGCGCCGTCGATGACGAGAAGATGGTCGCAGGCAGCATCAAACTCATCGGCATCGCAGCGGTTGGCTAAGTTCCCGTCATCGGGCCGGGCCCGCAGCTCCTCATAAAAGACGCGAAATCGCAGCTCCTGGGCAGCGCGAATATCACGGGGCTCGCGCGACAGTACAACGCGCAAAGCACCGCGAGCGGCGAGAACCACCCGTGAGCAAGCAGCACGTTGACGAGTTTTACTGGAGAAGGCGAGCGAGCCCTCCGAACCCATCCTCCCTCCCAGCTCCTGGTGTCCGCCGGTATCTGAAGGGCAAATGCGATTGTTTGATGACAGTCCTTCAGGCGGCAGTGCGCCGTGCCACCCGGGCAATCGCTTCGTCGAGATCAGCGCGGTCGAAGGGTTTGGAAAGAAACCCGTTCATCCCGGAAGCGATGCACGCATCATAATCCTCCGCACGGGCATTGGCGGTGAGGGCCAGGATCGGACGGGACGCAGCCGCAAAGCTATTTTCCAGCGCACGGATCCGCCGGGTTGCATCCAAGCCGCTCATGCCCGGCATCTGAACGTCCATTAATATGAGATCGGGAGGCGATAACGCATTCGAACTGCCGGACAGGCTTGCGAACATCTCGTTGGCCGCTGCGCTGCCGCTCGTCAGATGCCGCACCCTGTGCCCGGCCTTTTCCAACATAGCGATCGTAAGCCTTGCGTTGATCGCATTATCTTCGACCAGAAGGACGCTGAGCGGGTCGGCTTCCGACGAGCCGCTGGCCATCTTCTTGAGCTGAACGACTGCCTCGGACAGGCAAAGCATATCCCTTTCCACAAACTGGCGAATGAGGGTGGACTGGCGAAGAGGCTTCAAAAGGTAACTGGTTCCGGCTTCTATGAACCCGCGATAACGACGACGTTCCTCAGGCTGCATGAGCAGCCACAAATGTGGATGGGCGTGGCCGGCGGTCGCTAGCCACCGCTGGAAGAGCGCGGCCATCGAAGCATCGACGATGAGATCAGTGCGGGCGATTCGATGCTCGGCAATGGATTTTATGAGCACACTCGCCGCCTGTTCGCTCGCAAGTTCGGCGACTTCGGCGCCGAGATCGGCCAGAGTGAGCGTAAGGGCCGTTCTTGTAGGGCCGGCCGGCAGGGCGAGGGCCACGGTGCGGCCCGCTAGCGGCAATGGGAGAGCCGCTTCCGACTCCTCACCTCTTTTGAAGCGGAGCGTAAAAGCGAAGGTCGCCCCGGAGCCTGGTTCTGATCGACATTCAATATCTCCGCCCATGCGGCGAACGAGATCGCGAGAGATCGCCAGACCCAAGCCGGTGCCACCGAATTTCCCCGCGATGTCGCCGCTCGCCTGCGCAAACATTTCAAATATTTGCCGCTGGTCCGAAGGCGAGATGCCTATTCCAGTGTCGATGATTTCGAATGAAATCGAGACGGTGTCGGGCTGGTCGGACGCTGATGCAGGTGTTGCGTGCAGCATCACTCCGCCGCCCTCGGTGAATTTCACGGCATTGCCCATCAGGTTCAACACGACCTGGCGCAAACGATTTCGATCGCCGATGATGAGTGGCGGAAGCTTGCGCGAAACATAGGTGGCGACCTCGATACCCTTGGCATGAGCGCGCGGGGCCAGAAGCTCGGCAGCATTTTCGAGAAGTTCGAAGAGGGAAAAGGGATGATCGTCAAGCTCAACGCGGCCCGCCTCGATCTTCGAGGTGTCGAGAATCTCGTCGATAATTGAAAGCAGGGCGCGGCTGGAAGAGTCGATCGCAGCCGTATAGGACTTCTGCTCGGGCGTCAGCGAGGTTTCGAGCAGCAGACTGGTCATTCCGATAACGCCGTTCATAGGCGTGCGAATCTCGTGGCTCATGGTGGCGAGAAAGCGCGATTTGGCAGCACTCGCGGCCTCGGCCCGCCGACGGGCGGTTTCCATCTCGAAGAGGGCGGCGGAGAGTTCCGCAATTTGTGCCGTGGCGTCTCGCCGCCAGCGGTAGAAGAGCCTGGCAAGGACTGCGGCCGGGATACCGAGGAGCATGGCAGCTTTCACCAGCACTTCCACACGCGCCCCGTTCTGCCGATACCCGGCGGCATGCCAGTCTCCACTTCATGGATAACCCACAAGAAGGTCAAACTGTCATGGCGCCGGTTAGAAAAGCGCTATGAAATTGGCTAAAATTCTAGCGATTCCGGTACGAAGCTAATGATTATCGCGCGGAATGCCCTTGGTCTGCGCGACCCTTTGATAGTTAACAGCGGGCGTCAGGACCATCCCACGATCAAGCTGGTCGACGTAGGTGCGGTATATTTCCTGCCAAGGCGTCTGGTTGCCGGGAATAGGATAACCGCCCTTCTTTTCCAGCTCGGCGCGACGCTCGGCGATTTCTTCAGCGGAAACCAGCATGTTGGCCTCGTGCCGATTGAGATCGATGCGCACCCGATCATCCGTCCTTAAAACAGCAAGTCCGCCGCCGACAGCGGCTTCGGGCGAGGCGTTGAGTATCGAAGGCGAGCCCGAGGTGCCCGACTGGCGGCCATCACCCACGCAAGGCAGCGAGGTAATCCCCGCGGTAATAAGAGCGGCGGGCGGCTGCATATTTACCACCTCGGCGCTCCCGGGGTAGCCAACGGGCCCTGATCCGCGAATAAACAAAATACAGTGTTCGTCGATGTTGAGCGAAGGATCCTCGATACGTGCATGGTAGTCCTCGGTTCCGTTGAAGACGATGGCGCGTCCTTCTAATGCATTGGGATCTTTTGGGTTCGACAAATATCTCTGGCGAAAATCCTGCGAGATCACGCTGGTCTTCATGATAGCGCTGTCGAAAAGATTTCCTTTCAGAACGATGAAGCCGGCATTTTTCAGCATCGGCTTTTCGGCGGGGTAAATGACATCATAATCATCGACCCTGCAGGCGCGGCAATTCTCGCCGAGGGTGTGGCCATTGACCGTCCTGGCCTCTTCGCGAATGAGCTTCAGCTTCATTAATTCGTTGATGACGGCAGGTACGCCGCCGGCGCGGTGAAATTCCTCGCCAAGGTATTTTCCGGCCGGCTGCATGTTGACCAAGAGAGGCACCTGACGGCCGATCCTCTCCCAGTCGCCGATGGGGAGATCTATGCCAATATGGCGCGCGATCGCAATGATGTGTATCGGCGCGTTCGTGGAGCCGCCGATTGCCGTGTTGACAACGATGGCGTTGTCAAAAGCCTCGCGGGTCAAAATGTCGGACGGCCTCAGGTCATCCCACACCATCTCGACAATTCGCCTGCCGGTATCATAGGCGATCTGACCGCGTTCGCGGTAAGGAGCCGGTATCGCAGCGCAGCCGGGCAGCGACATCCCGAGCGCTTCTGCCAGAGCATTCATGGTCGAAGCCGTGCCCATGGTGTTGCAATGGCCCGCGGAGGGCGCTGAAGAGGCGACGATCTCGATGAATTCCTCATAATCAATTTTGCCGGCAGCAAGATCCCGGCGCGATTTCCACACGACCGTGCCTGAGCCGGTGCGCTCGCCATGGTACCAGCCGTTGAGCATGGGACCGCCGGAAAGAACGATGGCGGGGATATTGACGGTTGCCGCCGCCATAATGCAGGCGGGCGTGGTCTTGTCGCAACCGGTGGTGAGAACGACGCCGTCGAGGGGATAACCGTAAAGCACCTCCACAAGCCCAAGATAGGCGAGATTCCGGTCCAGCGCGGCGGTGGGACGTTTGCCCGTTTCCTGGATGGGGTGGACGGGGAATTCGATCGCAACACCGCCCGCAGCGGTGATGCCGTCCCGGACACGCTTTGCCAACTCCAAGTGGTGCCGGTTGCAAGGAGAAAGGTCGCTGCCCGTTTGCGCGATGCCGATGATGGGCTTGCCGGAGCGTAGTTCGTCCAGGGTGAGACCGTAATTCAGATAGCGTTCAAGGTAGAGGGCGGTCATGCCCGGATTATCCGGATTGTCGAACCACGCTCGCGACCGGAGCTTCTGATTGCCTGCCGGGTGCTGTTTGGTGTCCATGCGCTTTGTTTCCTCTCCACTCGATTTCTATGACATGAGCCTCCGCCGATCCAACGACGAGTTGTCGCTGCCGCCAGATGGGGGAATAATGGTGCTTGACGGATATTAATCGCTCTTCTTATCTCGCGCGACACTGCAGGGAGCCGACCTTCATGAGTGCGATGCAGGGCGCGATCTATCCCGATCTCGAGGGCAAAGCGGTCGTTGTCACCGGTGGAGCAAGCGGTATCGGGGAAGCCATCGTCAGGCAGTTTGCCCGCCAAAGGTCCAAGACAGCGTTCCTCGACCTCAAAGTCGAGGATGGCCGACGACTCGCGGAAAGTCTCGGCGGGAAATCCCGCAACATTCATTTCGAGGCCTGCGATATCACCGATGTCGCGGCCTTGAGAAAAGCCATTGCGAAAATCCGCAGCTTCATTGGCCCAATCAGCATTCTGATCAACAATGCAGGACATGATGAGCGGCACAGGACCGAAGAGGTGACGCCGGAATTTTTCGACGACCGCATCGCGGTCAATCTGAAGCATCAGTTTTTTGCATCGCAGGCCGTGCTGGAGGACATGAAGGCGCTGGGCGGGGGAACCATAGTGAACATGGGATCGATCTCGTGGATGATCGGCGGCGGCGGAATGGCGATTTACACCGCGGCGAAGTCAGCAGTCATCGGGCTCACGCGTTCGCTCGCGCGCGATTATGGTCCGTTCAACATCAGGGTCAATGCCGTTGCGCCCGGATGGATCATGACAACGCGGCAGATCGAGCGATGGCTGACGCCGGAGGGTGAGGAAAGAATCATGACGCAGCAGTGCCTCAAGCGAAAGCTCATGCCGGACGACATTGCTAGATTTACAGTGTTTCTCGCCTCCAATGAGGCAGGCGCGTGCACGGCGCAGCATTATGTGGTCGACGGCGGCTGGGCATGACGAGGGAAGCAAATGAGAAGAAGGGTCAGCCTCAAGTCATCGCCGTCGACTGGGGAACGACTCGCTTCCGCGCGTATCTCGTGGGAACAGGCGGAAGCCTACTCGCAACGGTATCCTCCGGTGAGGGCATCTCATCGGCAGCGACAAGCGATTTCAGCAATATCCTAGCGGCCCGATGCGGAGAATGGCTTGAGGCATTTCCACGCGTGCCGGTGCTGATGGGCGGGATGATCGGCAGCCGCAACGGCTGGAAAGAGGTGCCTTATGTCGCCTGTCCAGCCTCGGTGGTGGAGATCAAAGCCGGCATTGAGCAGGTGAGCATTTCGCCTAGGCGTGCCGCCGGCATCGTGCCTGGACTCATCTGGCATGATGAAGGTGTTGCCGATGTCATTCGCGGGGAGGAAACGAAGATCGTTGGCACCGGCCTTGAGAGCGGCATGGCAATCCTGCCCGGCACTCATTGCAAATGGGCGCGAATTGCAAACGGGCAAGTCACCGAGTTTCGCACCTATATGACGGGCGAGTTCTACGGGCTGCTGCGCGATCATTCCGTGCTGAGGCTGTTGGCTACCGAGCCGGAGGAAAGCAGCGGATTTTCCCGCGGCTTGGCGGCGACCGCGCGTGCGGGCGGGCTGCTTCACCAAGCGTTCGAAGCGCGGACGTCGGTACTCGACGCGCAGATGGATGGTAGCGAGGTCGGGCCGTTTTTATCGGGCTTGCTCATCGGCCACGAGGTGAGGAGCGCGTTAGGCCCCGCCGGCCGGCCGCAGAGAGCAACTTTGGTTGCGGAAAACGTGCTGGCACAGAATTATGCGGAAGCCCTGAAACGCGAGGGGGTCGAAGCCGTGATCGTTTCGCCGCAAGCGTGCTTTACGGCGGGAATGCTGCGTCTTGTTCCGGAGTGGCTTTAGATGAATTTCAAAGACGCGTTTCGACAAATGCCAATCATCGCGATTTTGCGCGGGGTGAGGCCGAGCGAAGCGGTGGCTATCGCCGAAGCCGTATTTGAGAGCGGCATCCGCGTGATTGAGATACCGCTGAACTCGCCAGACCCGCTCACGAGCGTCAGGCATGTCGCGGAGGAGCTTGCGGGGCGGGCCGTCGTGGGAGCGGGAACGGTACTAAGCGAGGCGGAGGTCGACCAGGTGGCGGATGCGGGGGGCCGCATCATCGTGTCGCCCAACATGGATCCGCAGGTGATCCGAAAAACCAAAGCACGCGGGCTCGTCAGCGCGCCCGGTGTCATGACACCGAGCGAGGCTTTCGCGGCGCTGGCTGCCGGTGCCGACGTGCTCAAGTTGTTTCCTGGGGAGTTTTTTTCCCTGCCGGCCATTCGGTCCCTGGCGGTGGTGCTGCCGAAGACAAGCGTGCTCGTGCTGGTCGGCGGCGTCACGCCAGATTCGATAGGAGCCTTTCGTGGTTCCCCAGTGGCTGGCTTCGGTGTGGGATCGAGTATTTACAAAGTGGGCATGGCTACCGTTGACGTTAAGGTAAATGCAGCGAAGTTTGTAGATGCGATCCATCGGACAGGTTTCGGCATTACCTAGCGCGGTCACGCGGCAGCATCGAAGGCGGCGAGCCGCTGCCGGTAGCTCAAGGCTTCGGCGATGTCGAGACGCGTGACTTGGTTGCGCCCATCCAGATCAGCCAAAGTGCGGGCCACACGAAGGACGCGGTGATAGCCGCGCGCGGAGAGATTCATGGCATCAGCCGCCTCGCTCAGCAGTTGTAGACCAGAGCCGTCAGGAGCAGCAAACCGCTCGAGGAGTTCGCCGTCGATCTGCGCGTTGGTACGGATGTTCGGCAGATGCCTATAACGCTCCGACTGCCGCTGACGAGCAGCGGCGACACGCGCGGCAACGTCGAGGCTCTTTTCCTTCGACGCCGGGAGCGTGAGATCGGATGGCTTGACCGGCGGCAATTCGATTTGAATATCCAGACGGTCAAGCAGAGGGCCTGACAGGCGGGCCTGGTACTCGCTGGCACAGCGGGACCCACGCTTGCAGACATGACCAGGAGATCCTGCCTCGCCGCAGCGGCATGGATTTATGGCGGCGATCAGCTGGAAGCGGGCCCGGTAGGTGATGTGGTGGTTTGCGCGTGCTATTACGGTTTCCCCGGTTTCCAACGGCTGGCGCAGCGATTCGAGGACACGGGGCTGGAACTCCGGCAACTCATCGAGGAAAAGCACGCCGTTGTGGGCTAGGGACATCTCGCCCGGGCGCGCTCGAAAGCCGCCGCCGACGAGTGCCGGGGCGCTGGCGGAGTGATGGGGCGCTCGAAACGGCCGTCGGCGGGTGAATTTGCCGCCTGCAAGTTCGCCCGCTACAGAGGTGATCATGCTGACTTCCAGCATTTCCGTGGGACTCATCGGTGGAAGAATGGAGGGCGTACGCTGGGCGAGCATCGATTTGCCGGCGCCGGGCGGGCCGACCATCAAGAGGTGATGACCGCCCGCGGCTGCCACTTCGAGCGCGCGCTTGGCGGCTTCCTGCCCCTTGATATCCCTCAGATCAGGCAGGTGTCCTTGATCGTCGGCGATTGCCGGCAATGGCCGGGCCAGGACTTGGCTGCCCTTGATATGATTGAGGAGCTGAATGAGATTTGCCGGAGCGATGATGTCGATATTTTCTCCCGCCCAGGCCGCTTCCGGCCCGCAGGCCTTGGGGCAGATCACTCCAAGCCCCCGCGCGTTTGCAGCCACTGCCGCCGGCAGCGTGCCGGCAACACTGGAAACGGAACCATCGAGCGCGAGTTCGCCGAGAATCAGATACCGGGCCAGAACATCCTGAGGCACAAGGCCCATGGCGGCGAGAAGGCCAACGGCAATCGGTAGATCGTAATGGCTGCCTTCCTTAGGCAGATCTGCGGGGGCCAAGTTGATCGTTATGCGCTTGGCCGGAAGAGCCAGACCGCAGGCAGTCAGGGCGGCGCGGACCCGCTCGCGGCTTTCGGCCACGGCCTTGTCGGGAAGACCTACGAGGGTGAAGGCCACGATGCCGGAAGCAATTTGGACCTGTACGTCGACAGGGAGCGCCTCTACTCCCAGAAACGCTACCGT
Organism: uncultured Alphaproteobacteria bacterium; assembly: GCA_963770205.1. GTDB lineage: Bacteria > Pseudomonadota > Alphaproteobacteria > Rhizobiales > Aestuariivirgaceae > DATBLQ01. Next base: position 123,984 of record CAVYOS010000009.1, on the reverse strand, counting down.
TGAAACGCGCGCCACCATGCTTGTCCCCTCCGCCCGGGAGAGGGAAAACTATTGCATGCACGTTTTAATTGCAATACGAGAGGCATGCGACTAGAGGCGGTTCTCGATCGCGTTCCATATAAGGGCCGCTATGTCATTGCCGCCGAACCGCTTGATCTCGCGTATGCCCGTCGGCGAGGTGACGTTGATCTCCGTGAGATAGTCCCCAATGACATCGATGCCAACAAAGATAAGACCGCGATTTTTCAGCTCGGGTCCGAGCGTCTCGCAAATTCGCTTCTCGCGCGGCGTGAGATCGGCAGGCTCAGGCCGGCCGCCCACGTGCATGTTCGAACGGTGTTCGCCTACAAGCGGCACACGATTGATGGCGCCCGCCACCAGACCGTCGACCAGAATGATGCGCTTGTCGCCAGACCGCACCTCGGGAACATATCTCTGAATCATAAAGGGTTCGCGGAACATCAAGGTGAAGGTCTCGACGAGGGAGGCAAAATTCTCGTCATCCTCCTTGATGCGGAACACCCCTGCCCCGCCGTTCCCGTAGAGAGGTTTCAGAACGATGTCGCGATGCTCGGCGCGGAAGGCGCGCAGTTCATCCGGATTGCGGCTGATAAGGGTCGGCGGCATGAATTCACCGAACCGGGTGACGAATAGTTTTTCGGGCGCATTCCGCACGCTTGCCGGATCATTCACCACGAGCGTTGTGGGCTGCACATGCTCAAGGAGATGGGTTGCCGTGATATAAGAAAGGTCGAAGGGCGGATCCTGCCGCATGAGGATGACGGAAAAATTCCCGAGAGCGACTTGCTGGCGCTCGCCGATCGTCGCGTGATTGCCCAGTTCGTCCCTGACGAATACATCTGCGCCGGTGGCGAACAGCCTGCCATCTACCAAAGCCAGGGTTTTGGTTTCATAATAGAATAGCGTATGCCCGCGACGCTGGGCCTCGAGCTTCAATGCAAAAGTCGAATCTCCCCCGATATTGATGGATTGTAGGGGGTCCATCTGCACGGCAACGCTCAGTCCCATTGATGTCGCTCCTGCACGGTCCTACCAGAGTTCCGCACCAAAGGCGTTCTCGATATGACGCGGCCAGTGGTAGGCAGACACCACGAGGATGTCAAAACGATAGTCTCCGCCGAGGTCATGTGCGTTACGGCCGATCCACAGACGAGCGGCATCGAACATACGCTGTGCCTTGAGCGGTGTAACCGAGGTCAGGCCTTTGTCGATATCGGCGCGGGTCTTGACCTCGACAAAGACAATGCGGCGGCCGCTCCTCATGATGAGATCGATCTCGCCCCGCGAGGTTTTCAGACGCCAGGCCAGAGGGCGGTAGCCCTTCATCATCATGAACAGAGCGGCAAAAAGTTCGGCAGTGCGGCCCCGCCGTTCGGCGCGGCGGCGGCTAGCCGGCAACATCGCCGCCGCCCTTGCGGTTTCTCCTGGCGAGCGCCAACGCATAGATATCCTTTCTCGGAACGCCATATTTTTTTGCAATGTTGCCCGCGGCCTTAGCCGGCGGCAGACTCTGAAGAGCCTGATCGAGTGCCGCCTCTATTTCCGCAGCAGTGGCTGAAGGAGCCGGGGGCGGCGGTTCGACAATGATCGTAATTTCGCCCTTGAGGCCGCCGCGCGCGCTGATCTGAGCTGCAATTTCGCGCGGCTCGCCGCGAAGTATTTCCTCGTGGAATTTCGTGAGCTCTCTGGCAAGGGCAATGCGCCGTTGGCCGAGAACGTCATCGATCGCCAGAAGCGAATCTTCAATTCGACTGGGCGCTTCGAAGAAAATCAAGGTTGACGGCACGGATTTGAAATCTTGCAGAAATTTCAGCCGCTCTATCTGCCTGGGCGGGAGAAAGCCGGCGAAGAAAAAACGATCGAGCGGCAAACCAGACAGGACAAGAGCCATTAGCGGAGCGGAAGGACCAGGGATCATGTCCACTTTCAGGCCCTGGGCGATGGCTTCGCGCACAAGCTTGTAGCCCGGATCGGAAATCAGCGGCGTGCCGGCGTCGCTGACCAGCGCCACTGCCGCTCCCGATCGGACCGCTTCGAGAAGCACTGGCCGCACTTTCGCCGCATTATGGTCGTGATAGGGCTTGAGCGGCTTGACTATGCTATAGCGTGACATGAGTTTGGAGGTTACCCGCGTGTCTTCGCAGTAGATAACATTGGCGGACGCGAGGGTCTGCAGGGCGCGGAGGGTGATGTCCTGCAAATTTCCAATGGGCGTTGCGACCAGGAGGAGGCCGGGAGGCAGCGGCGGGGCTTCGATCTGCTGTCCGGCGATCGTATAGTGGCGGTCAGTTTGCGGGGGATTAGGCATTGTTCGTGGGCCTGGAAATTCGGCAATTCAAAACACGGGCAGTTTCGGCTAACCTAACCTCATGCCCCGAACAAGGGTATGAGACCGTCGGACGGCGCCGGCAATGCCAAAATCGCGCATGACGAGCGGATCGTTTTGGAAGGCAGAGGGGTGACGGGTCATCGCATGATGGTTTTATTTAGCGGCACCAGAAGGCAATGGGCTATCAGGTCCGTCATGCTTGCGGCGGCGGCGGTCGTGCTCGCAAGCTGCGGCGGGATGTCGAAACTCGGCAATCTGTTTTCCGATTCCGAATCGCCGCAGCTGCAAACGACGCCGCCGACGCCGTCGGGCGAAGGCGTGAAGGTGGCTTTGTTGCTGCCGACAACGGCTGCAGGGGATCAGGCGCAAATTGCCATCTCGATGAAGCAGGCAGCCGAAATGGCGCTGATCGATGCAGGGAGTTCCGGCATTACGCTGATTACGAAGGACACGGCAGGCACGCCGGAGGGTGCTGCGGCTGCCGCGCAAGCAGCGCTGGCGGAAGGATCGGAACTCATCCTGGGACCCCTGCTCGGCGCGGAGGTTCAAGCGGTGGCGCCCATTGCGCAGGAGAAAAACGTTCCGGTGATCGCCTTCTCATCCTCGAGCGGGGTTGCCGGAAACGGCACCTATCTCATGAGTTTCCTGCCCGAGGAGGAAGTTTCAAACATCGTTAGGCATCTCGGAGCGACCGGCAAGACTTCGATAGCGGCTCTTCTTCCCAAAGTGCAATATGGCTTGGCCGTCGAAAAAGCCCTGACGGCGGCAGGCCAGCGCTATGGCGTGAGCATAGCGGCGATCGAGCGCTTTCCACGGAACAATCTCGCTATCGTCGATCCTGCCAATAAAATCATGGCTGCCGTCAATGATCCCTCGCGGAAGGTCCAAGCGCTGCTGATAGCCGAAGGGGGGGATCTGCTGCGCACGCTCGGTGCGGCCTTGAAGAAAGCCGGATATGACCAGAACCGTACTCAGACGCTGGGGACGGGGCTCTGGGACAATCCTGTCACTTCGTCGACGCCGATTGCGCTCGGCGGCATTTACGCCGGCGTTTCGCCCGATCTCGTGCAGCGTTTCGATGACCGCTACAAGAGCTCCTACAGCACGAGGCCGTCACGGCTTGCCAGCCTCGCCTATGATGCCGTGAGCCTTGCCGTGATATTGTCGAAGGGACAGCCTGGACAGCGGTTTGGCGCGGCCAGCATCACGAACCCTGAGGGCTTCCAAGGTATCAACGGGCTTTTCCGATTTCGGGAGAACGGAATTATCGAGCGGGGACTTGCCATCCTGCAGGTCACCTCGAACGGTGTGAGCGTAGTGGCGCCCGCTCCCTCGCGCTTTGGCGGAGAAACGGTTTCCGGCGCAAATTCAGTAGCCAATTGAAGGACGGTCGGCAGCGCTTGCCAGGGCTGTGATGACGGAGTTCAGCAGCTTGCGGCCTTTTGCGGTGGTTGCCAGGCTGCCACGCTCTTCATCGTGCCGGATCAATCCCTGCTCCATTAACCCAGCGACCACGCCGCGATCAAGGCGCTGCCCGGCCAATTGCTCATAATTTGCCAGGGCTATGCCTTCCTCGAGCCTCAGTCCCATTAGAAGCAGCTCCAGCCCCTGATCACCGGGCTCCAGAGCAAGCTCCTCCACGCGACCGTGGCCGTTGGCAGCGACACGCGCGCGCCAGGCTTCGGGATGGCGTTCTGTCGAGAGCGCGAGACGGCGGCCATCATCCAGGCGCAGGCGGCCATGGGCGCCGGGGCCTATACCGATGTAGTCGCCATAGCGCCAATAGACCAGGTTATGGCGGCATTCGTGACCTGGCAAAGCATGATTCGAAACCTCATAGGCAGCAAGACCGTGTGCCGAGGTCAGCTCCTGTGTGATGTCGAACAGCGCTTCGGCAGCATCCTCATCAGGAACAGCGAGGGCACCCCGGCGATGAAGCTCGTGGTACGGCGTTCCCGGCTCGATGGTCAGCTGGTAGAGCGACATGTGGCCCTGCTGTTCACCGAGCGCCCTGCCAAGCTCCCGACGCCAATCCGATGCGCTCTGGCCAGGCCTTGCATAGATGAGATCGAAGGAGACGCGGGGAAAGATGCGGGCAGCAAGCCGAAAGGCGGCGAGTGCTTCCGCAACATTGTGCTGGCGGCCGAGACGGGCGAGATCCCCATCATCGAGCGCCTGTACGCCGACAGACAAGCGATTGACGCCTGCGGCGCGGTAGCCCTGAAAGTTAGCTGCTTCGGCACTGGTCGGATTCGCCTCGAGGGTTATCTCAGCATCGTTTGAGAGATGCCAGGCACGGGCGAGCGCTTCGAGGACCCTGGCTGCCGCAGCTGGGGGCATCAGCGAGGGAGTGCCGCCGCCGAAAAATACGCTCCTTACGTTGCGCCCCGCCGCGAGGCCGGCAAACGAGACTAGCTCGCAAACTAGCGCGTCGGCAAATTCCAAAGCATCCACGCCCGCGTGCCTTACATGCGAATTGAAGTCGCAATAAGGGCATTTGGCCTTGCAGAAAGGCCAGTGAACGTAGACCGAAAGATCTTTCAGCGGATCGGGCACTGCTGTTCGAGAAATCTGTGGAATTTGTGAAACGCTGCCGCCCGATGCGATATGCCATGCTTAGAGTCGGGCGCCATTTCGCCGAAGGTCATATCATAACCGTCGGGCATGAACATCGGGTCATAGCCGAAGCCCAGAGTGCCGCGCGGCGGCCATACCAGCCGGCCTGCGACGCGGCCCTCGAACTCCTTGTGCCAACCTTCCGGCAAGCAAAAGCTGAGAACGCAGATGAATTCGGCACGGCGTTGTTCCGGCGCAGATGCCCCGGCGGAGGCCAGTTTTTCCTCTAGACTGCGCATTGCTATTGCGAAATCCCGGTCCGGTCCCGACCAGCGGGCGGAATATATGCCTGGCTCTCCCAGCAATGCCTCAACAGCAAGCCCGGAATCATCGGCAAGAGCGGGAAGGCGGCCCGCGGTCGCCGCTGCTTTGGCCTTGATAAGGGCGTTCTCGGCAAAAGTGGAACCGGTTTCTTCCGGCTCGGGAAGTCCCATTGTGTCCGCCGAAATAACAGTGATCGACAGAGGAGCAAGAAGAGCGCTGATTTCTTGAATCTTGCCGGGGTTATGGCTGGCAAGGATGAGTTTTTCTCCAATCTTAGGGACCATTATTGAAGGTTCCATATCCGAGGTTCAGCAAATTCCACGCTGTTGCCGGCGGGATCGCGCGTATAAAGCGAGCGGCCTCCGCCGGGCCATTCGAGCTCGGCCTCAATGGCTATGGCGCTGGATTGAAGGCGGTGTCGCCAGCCGTCAAGCTCCGAAGGCAATGCACGGAAACAAATGTGGCCGGGACCCCGGGCACCATGGGGCGGCACGGGCAAAGTGCCGCGCGGCTGTGCCGTGGCACGGGGATCGAAGACCAGGAGCATCTGATCGCCGCATTTGAAAAAGACATGGCGGCCCTCTTCTACCGCATAACAGTCGAGGCCGAGGACCTGCTCATAGAAGTGTCGCGCCGCGGCGAGGTCGTCCGCATAGAGAGCCGTCTCCAATATCCGGGGAGCCATCATTGTCGCTCAGGACACCGCCTGCTGCTGCAGGGAGACAAGCTCGGCTATACCTGCTTTGGCGAGACCCAGCATTTCCAAAAACCTCGCCTCGGCGAAGGGCTCGCCTTCAGCGGTCGCCTGGATCTCGACGATGCCGCCCGTTCCGGTCGCAACGAAATTGGCATCGGTCTCGGCCGTAGAGTCCTCTGCGTAGTCCAAATCGAGCACCGGCCTGCCCCCGACGATACCACAAGAGATCGCCGCCACATGGTCCCGCAGAGGACTGACTGAAATTCTCCGGGCATTCACCATGGCATCAAGGGCATCACGCAGGGCAATCCAGCCCCCGGTGATCGCAGCCGTGCGTGTCCCGCCGTCGGCCTGAAGGACATCGCAATCGATGGTGATCTGGTTTTCGCCCAAGGCCGGAAGGTTTACCACGGCACGAAGGCTGCGGCCGATGAGGCGCTGGATCTCTTGGGTCCGCCCAGACTGCTTGCCGGCGGAGGCTTCGCGCCTCATGCGATCGTTGGTGGATCGAGGCAGCATGCCGTATTCGGCGGTTACCCATCCGCGGTTTTGACCCTTGAGCCAGGGAGGCAACCGGTCCTCGACAGTCGCGGTGCACAGAACATGGGTGTCGCCAAACCGCACTAGGCAGGAGCCTTCGGCATGTTTTGATACGCGCCGCTCGAAAATTACCCTGCGCAATTCCGCCGCCGCCCGGCCGGATGTCCTCATATCCATCCCTCGCATTAACCTTTAGCAAGCCTTTTAGCTCGCTCGGGGCCGCATATGCAATTGGCCGCGGGGAGTTGATTGACGCTTCAGCGAGGTTATCTTAGAGCGGAGGCAACGATGGACACATCAAGAGCAGAAGAGCGCCACTTCGGCATCGCCGCACTCGACCAGCGGTCCCGGGAGATTTTTTCCCGGCTGGTGGATACCTATCTCCAGACGGGAGAGCCGGTTGGATCGCGAACTATTTCAAGAGTGCTGCCAAGCACGCTGTCGCCGGCATCGGTGCGTAACGTGATGACCGACCTCGAGGAGGCGGGCCTCATTTACTCCCCCCATACGAGCGCCGGCCGGTTGCCGACGGAGCTGGGCTTGCGGTTCTATGTCGATGCGCTTCTAGAGATCGATCCGCTGGCTTCCGAAGAGAGGGCGAAGATTGATGCGCAGGTGGCAGGCTCCAACCGGCCACGGAGCGTCGAACAGATCCTCACCGAAACGACCAATATGCTGTCGGGTCTGTCGCACTGCGCCGGCGTGGTGGTCGCGCCCAAGATCAACATGAAACTGCGGCACATCGAATTCGTAGCGCTGGGGCCGGGCCGCGCCCTTGTCATTTTGGTGAACGACGACGGTTCGGTTGAAAACCGCGCAATCGATGTGCCGGTCGGCCTGCCGCCATCCGCCCTCACGAGGGTCTCGAATTATCTCACGGCACAATGCCAGGGCAAGACGCTGCCCGAAGTGCAGAAGTTCATCACCGCCGAACTGGCGACGCTCAAGCGCGAGCTCAACGAGCTGACCGCGAAGGTGGTGGAGGCTGGCATCGCCACCTGGTCGGGCGACAATGCAGGCGACAAGACGCTGATCATCCGGGGCCAGTCTAAGCTCATCGAGGACCTGACAACCATGGAGGACCTCGAGCGGATTAGGCGGCTTTTCGACGTGCTGGAGACCAAGAAAGATCTGGTCGACCTCTTGGGTGCTGCAGAAAAGGGCGAAGGGGTGAGAATCTTCATCGGATCGGAAAACAAGCTGTTTTCGCTTTCCGGTTCATCCCTAATTATCGCGCCCTACCACGACAGCAAGGAGAACATCGTCGGTGTTCTGGGCGTGATAGGACCTACGCGCATCAATTATGCCCGGATCATACCTATGGTCGACTATACGGCGCGGGTGGTCGGACGCCTGCTCACTTGATTTTTTGCTCGCAAGCCATGATATCGCCGCCAGACACGACTTCCGGGCACGCATGAACGAAGAGAAAGACATGGGCGTAGAGAACTCGGCCGAACCGATCGCAGTCCACACGGAGGGCGCCGAACAGCCTGTTCAAGAATCCGACCCGCTGAAGCTCGCGCTGCAAGCGGTCGATGCGCTGAAGGAAGAGAATGCGCAGCTCAAGGACAAGCTGCTGCGAACCTTGGCCGATATGGAAAACCTGCGCAAGCGCTTGGAACGCGAAAAAGCGGAGGCGACGCTTTACGCCGCTAGCAATTTCGCGCGCGACCTCCTGAGCGTTGCCGATAACTTCTCGCGGGCTCTTGCTGCGGTCACACCGGAGCAGCGAACGGCTGCGGACGAGATGAGCAGCAATCTTCTAGCCGGGATCGAAGTCACTGAACGCGAGCTGACGAACGTGCTGGAGCGCCATGGCATTAGGCGCATCGATGCGATAGGGCAGAAATTCGACCCCCATATGCATCAAGCCATTTTCGAAGTGCCAACGGCCGATCACCCGGCCGGTACCGTCGTTCAGGTCATGCAGAACGGCTATGCCATCGGCACCCGCTGTCTCAGGCCAGCTCTCGTTGGTGTCGCGAAGGCTCCTGCCAATGATCCCTAACAGGCGGGCCTCGTTACCCGCCGCAGAGTGAGGTTGATCCGCCCCCCTTGCGGGAGAAGGCTCGAAGTGCCGGTCAGTATCCGATCAATTCCATGGTAACGGAGGCGTGACGGCCCACCTAAAACGACGACATCGCCCGAGACCAATTTGAGCGTTTCGGTTCTGTCTTTGCGCTCGCGGCCGCCGATGCGGAAGACCGCCGTGTCACCAAGTGAAATCGAAACAACCGGGGCCTTCAGATCATCCTCGTCAATATCTCGGTGCAAGCCCATCCGCGCGCCTTGGGCATAATAGTTCACGAGGCAGGCTTCGGGGTCATGGGAGTAGGAAGAAACCGCGCGCCAGACCGCTAGAATTTCGTCTGGCATATCGGGCCATGGGCGGCCGGTCTCAGGATGCACCGGCTGGTACCGGTAGCCCGTGGCATCGGAGACCCAGCCAAGCCTGCCCAGATTGGTCATCATCACCGTAAAAGGGCGGCCGGTGCGGGGCATAACGGGGGTAAAAAAGGGTGCTTCGATCACCGCCTTTTCGAGCAGGCCGTGGATCGCAGATTGGGCCCGCCCATCGAGAAAACCGGGCAGATAGCGAAATCCGTTGGTCTTTTTTACCGGCACTTGCATCATAAGCTGATCACAGCAACTTGATGGCCGAAACGGCTAACCTTATATAAGCCACCGGACGCTTCGGCTGAACCTTGAGAGTGATTCCGAAGCGAAGTTAACAATCGGAGGCTACCTCCCCGGAAAACCGGGGCAAGAGGGTGCTGTTAGGGCCCATAAGGCGGCCTGCCGCAAGGAGGATTTGAACAATGGCTAGAGTGATCGGCATCGACCTCGGCACCACAAATTCGTGCGTTGCCGTGATGGAGGGAAAGACCCCGAAGGTCATAGAAAACGCGGAGGGAGCACGCACGACACCTTCCATCGTCGCGTTCAATGCGGACGGAGAGCAGCTTGTCGGCCAGCCGGCAAAGCGCCAGGCAGTCACCAATCCCGAAAACACGTTCTTTGCCATCAAGCGCCTGATCGGCCGCAGATGGGACGACCCCATGGTGGAGAAGGACAAGAAGCTTGTTCCATACAAGATCGTCAAGGCGGATAACGGGGATGCCTGGGTCGAGGCGCGCGGGCAAAAATATGCTCCCTCGCAGATTTCGGCCTATGTCCTGATAAAAATGAAAGAGACGGCCGAGCGCTATCTCGGCGAGCCAGTGACACAGGCTGTAATCACGGTGCCCGCCTATTTCAATGACAGCCAGCGACAGGCGACAAAAGACGCCGGCAAGATCGCCGGCCTGGAGGTCCTGCGCATCATCAATGAGCCGACCGCGGCAGCGCTGGCCTACGGCCTCGACAAAAAAGAAGCCGGCACCATTGCGGTCTATGACCTCGGCGGTGGTACCTTCGATATCTCGGTTCTGGAGATCGGCGATGGCGTGTTCGAGGTAAAATCCACGAACGGCGACACCTTCCTGGGGGGTGAAGATTTCGACATGCGGATCGTCGATTACTTCGCCGACGAGTTCAAGAAAGATCAGGGAATTGATCTCAGAAACGACAAGCTTGCCTTACAGCGGTTGAAAGAAGCGGCGGAAAAGGCGAAAATCGAACTGTCGTCTTCGACACAGACCGAGGTCAATCTGCCGTTCATCACGGCCGATGCGTCAGGCCCTAAGCATCTCACCATGAAGCTCAGCCGCGCGAAGCTGGAATCGCTGGTGGATGATTTGATCCAGAAGACGGTCGAGCCCTGCCGGGCGGCGCTAAAGGATGCCGGCCTGTCGCCAGGACAAATCGATGAGGTGGTTCTGGTGGGCGGCATGACCCGCATGCCGAAGGTCATCGAAACGGTGAAGCGCTTCTTCGGCAAGGAGCCGCACAAGGGAGTCAACCCGGACGAGGTGGTCGCCATCGGCGCAGCAATCCAGGCCGGTGTTCTCAAGGGCGAAGTCAAGGATGTGCTGCTTCTCGACGTCACGCCGCTGTCACTCGGCATCGAAACGCTAGGCGGTGTTTTCACCCGGCTGATCGAGCGCAACACAACCATCCCAACGAAAAAAAGCCAGGTATTTTCCACCGCCGACGATAATCAGACGGCGGTCACCATTCGGGTGTTCCAGGGCGAGCGTGAAATTGCGCAGCACAACAAGCTACTCGGGCAGTTTGACCTGATGGGAATTCCCTCCGCACCGAGAGGTGTGCCGCAGGTCGAGGTGACGTTCGATATCGACGCAAACGGCATCGTCAATGTTTCGGCGAAGGACAAAGCAACTGGCAAGGAACAGCAGATTCGCATCCAGGCTTCGGGTGGGCTCAACGAAGCCGAGATCGAGAAGATGGTAAAGGACGCCGAAGCACATGCTGCGGAAGACAAGAAGCGCAAGGAGTTGGTTGAGGCCAAAAACCATGCAGAGTCACTGATCCATACGACGCAAAGAACGCTGGGCGAACTTGGCGACAAGGTCTCGCAAGCGGACAAGTCAGCCGTGGAGTCAGCGATCAGCGATCTGAAGAGCGTCATGGAAAGCGAGGACGTCGAATCGATTCAGTCCAAAACGAATGGCTTGGCACAAGCGGCTATGAAGCTTGGCGAAGCTGCCTATAAAAGCCAGCAGCAGGGCACGGGCGGCGGCGATGCCGGTGGTTCCGAGGCGGCGGACGAGGGAGGCGGAAAGGACGACGTCGTGGATGCGGACTTCACCGAAGTTAAAGACGACGACAAGAAATCGGCATAAAATAAAGTTTCGGCACCCACCTGCGGATTCACTGCAGGTGGGCCGAATTCCGGTTCCGGGGCCAAGTCTGCATGGCAAAACGCGATTATTACGAGGTGCTGGGCGTCGGCCGAAGTGCGGACGAGAAAGAACTAAAATCTGCGTTTCGGAAACTCGCGAAGCAGCATCATCCAGACGCGAACCCGGACAGCAAAGCCTCAGAACAGAAATTCAAGGAAATCAACGAAGCGTATGATGTGCTGAAGGACCCGCAAAGGCGGGCAGCCTACGATCGTTTCGGCCATCGCGCGTTCGAGGGCGGGATGGGGGGCCAGGGTCCCTTTGCCCATGGAGGGTTCGGCCCTGAATTTACCTCATCGATGTCAGATATATTCGAGGATCTGTTCGGCGAGTTCATGGGCGGGCGCCGCGGCGGCGGAAGACGCCAAGGGTCAGGGTCGCAGCGCGGCTCGGATCTTCGCTACAACATGGAAATCAGCCTCACTGAGGCTTATTCGGGTAAAACTGCGCAAATCCGCGTGCCGTCGTCCGTCACCTGCGAGGTTTGCGGGGGAAAGGGGCAAAGCCCGGCTCCTCGCCAAAGACCTGTCCTACGTGCCAGGGATCTGGCGCGGTGCGGCAGTCGTCGGGCTTTTTCACGGTGGAGCGGACCTGCCAAACCTGCCAGGGCCGCGGGCAGGTCATCTCAGATCCATGCACCGCTTGCCATGGTGCCGGGCGCCTGACCAAGGAGCGCACGCTGTCGGTGAATATCCCTGCCGGAGTCGAGGACGGAACACGCATCCGCCTCGCTGGAGAGGGCGAAGCGGGGCTAAGAGGCGGACCCACGGGCGATCTTTATATTTTCCTTTCCATCAAGCCCCATGAGTTTTTCCAGCGCGACGGTGCCGACTTGTTCTGCCGGGTGCCGATCTCGATGACGGTGGCGGCTCTGGGCGGGGAAATCGAAGTTCCGACAATCGACGGAAAGAAGGCGCGGGTTGCCGTGCCCGAGGGGACACAGGCCGGCAAACAGTTCCGGCTGCGCAGCAAGGGAATGCCGGTTCTGAGATCGGGTCAGGCGGGGGACATGTATATCCAGGTGTCGGTCGAAACGCCGGTGAACTTGTCACGTCGGCAGAAAGAGCTGCTCAAGGAGTTTGAGCAGGAGGCGAAGGACAATTCACCCCAGTCGGACGGATTTTTTGCACGCGCCAAAGCGTTCTGGGATGGTTTCGGCAGCTAGCGCAATAATGTTGGCGGCGAAACGCCTTCACAGCAGCCAGCGTCTGTGGTGTTGTGCCTCCTTCGCACGTCGATGTGGAGAGTGCCATGAAGGGCTACTGGATCGCGCATGTCACTGTTACCGATCCCGACCAGTATAAATTCTACGCCGAAGGCGCGAGCCTGGCCTTCAAGAAATACGATGCCCGCGTTCTCGCCAGGGGAGGCAAATACAAGCAGCTCGAGGGCAAGGGCCATCCGCGCAACGTGGTCATCGAGTTTCCATCATTCGATCAGGCAATCGCCTGCTACAATTCGCCGGAATACCACGAAGCGAAGGCAAAGCGGGCCGCCGCCGCCATCGCCGAAATCGTTATCGTGGAAGGTGCCGAATGAAGATCGCCATCGCCGGCGCTGCTGGGAGGATGGGCCGCACACTCACGCGGATTGCCAACGAAACGAACGGAATTGAAATTGCAGGCGGGCTTGAGTTCAGGCGGATCGCCGCAGGTCGGTTCGGACCTGGGCGAGATTGCGGGAATCGGCAAGCTCGGGGTGAAGGTGAGCAACGATCCGGAATGGCTTCTGGCGCAGGTCGACGGCGTTATCGATTTCACCGTGCCGGCAGCGACGGTAACTTTGAGCGAGATCGCCGCTCGGAGGCGCCTTGTTCATGTCATCGGAACCACAGGTCTGTCCGAGACAGACGAAGGCAAGATTAGGGACGCCGCCCGGCAGGCCCGCATCGTCAAGTCTGGAAATATGAGCGTGGGCGTCAATCTGCTGGCAGCACTCGTTGAAAAAATCGCACGAACGCTGCCGAGCAATTTCGACATCGAAATAGTGGAAATGCACCACCGGCACAAAGTCGATGCGCCGTCGGGAACAGCGCTGCTGCTTGGCGAGGCGGCGGCGGCAGGCCGCAATATCGAATTGAAGGAAAAGGCGATTAGGGGCCGGGATGGCCAGACGGGGGCTCGTCCACCAGGTCACATCGGTTTCGGCAGCCTGCGCGGCGGCAGCGTGGTGGGAGAGCACAGCGTCATCTTCGCCGGTCCGTCAGAGCGCATCGAGTTGGTGCACCGGGCGGAGTTCGAGAGATATTTTTGCCCATGGTGCCATGCGGGCAGCGCTCTGGGCAAAAGACAAGCAGCCCGGGCTTTACAGCATCGCCGATGTTATGGGACTGGCCGACTGAACCCTCGTGAGAATGTCATGAACATGCTCCTCGTGCTAGTACGGCATGGACAAAGCGATTGGAACCTCAAAAATCTTTTCACCGGATGGAAAGACCCGGGCCTGACGGAACAAGGTATCGCTGAGGCAAAAGCCGCTGGCGAAAAACTAAAACAGGACGGTTATCGGTTCGATGTCGCCTTCACCAGCGATCTCAAGCGCGCACAGGATACCCTGGACATCATGCTCGATAAACTCGGGCAGACGGACCTGCCCGTCATCAAGAACAAGGCGCTGAATGAGCGGGATTACGGGGAACTTACAGGGCTCAACAAGGATGATGCCCGACAGCGCTGGGGTGAGGAGCAGGTGCATATCTGGCGGCGATCGTTCGACATTGCGCCGCCCGGAGGGGAGAGCCTGAAAGACACTGCCGCGCGCGTGCTGCCGTATTTCAAAAAGGAAATCCTTCCTCGGGTGCTCAAGGGGGAACGGGCTCTGGTTTCGGCGCATGGTAATTCGCTCAGGGCTCTAATCATGGCGCTGGAAAATCTGAGCGGTGAGGAGATAGTGCGGCGGGAACTCGAAACCGGCGTTCCCATCGTTTACCAATTGAAGGACGACGGCTCCGTTCAATCGAAAGAGACTCTAAAGCTTTCATGATCGAGGGCTTTGAAATCCGGCGAATGGAAGGTGAGGAGGTCCGGCGACGCATCGAGGAGTTCAGCAGTATTCTCCTCGACTGCGTCGAGGGAGGGGCCGGCGTGAGCTTCATGCTGCCGTTCGACCAGGCCAATGCAGCGGCGTTCTGGCTCTCGGTCGCAGATGATTGTGACGCGGGCAAGCGGATCGTCATCGCTGCGCTGATGGATTCCGTCGCTGTCGGCACGGTTCAAATTGTTCCGGTGCAATTTCCCAACCAGCCGCACCGCGCCGAAGTTGCAAAGCTTCTGGTACACAGGCGTGCACGCCGGCGCGGTATCGCCAGAGCGCTCATGGCGCAGGTAGAGGCCCAGGCGAGGGCCCTCAAGCGCTCGCTTCTAACCTTCGACACGACGACAGGCGACGCGGCCGAGCAGCTTTACCTGTCCCTTGGCTATGTGCGCGTGGGCACTATTCCGGACTATGCCCATAAGCCGGAGGGAGGGCTGGTTGCGACATCGGTGTTCTACAAGCTGATCAGCTCAGAGGGCGCCGGAAGATAGACCGGCTTCCCAGCCCAGGATCGCCTGCTTGCGCGTGAGGCCCCAATGATAGCCGCAAAGCCCACCTGACTTGCCGAGAACACGGTGACAAGGAACGACGAAGGAAATCGGATTTTTCCCTACGGCTGCTCCGACGGCGCGCGCTGCCTTTGGCTTGCCAAGATGGGCGGCGATGTCGGAATAGGTAGAGGCCTTGCCCACCGGGATCCGTAACAAGGTTTCCCAAACCCTGATCTCGAAATCCGTTCCAATCAGGACAACGCGCAGCGGGGTATCGGCGTGCCACAGGTCGGTGTTGAATATCCGGCCGGCAAAGGGCGCAGTACGGGCACTGTCCTCCCGATAAGATGCATTGGGCCAGCGAGACTTCATGTCAGCGAGGGCGGAAGCTTCCTCACCCTCATCGGCAAATGCCAGGCCGCATAGGCCTTGAATTGTCACCATCACGAGCGCATTGCCGAAGGGGCATGGGTGAAAGCCATAATGGATTACGAGCCCCCTGCCCTGCAGCTTATATTCGCCGGGAGTCATGCCGTCGTGGGTAATGAAGAGGTCATGAAGGCGGCTTGGGCCGGACAGGCCCACTTCATAAGCGGTGTCGAGAATGCTGGCGCTATCGCGCAGCATGGCACGGGCGTGATCAAGCGTCAGCGCCTGGAGAAACGCCTTGGGTGAAATCCCCGCCCAGCGAGTAAACACCCGCTGCAGATGACCAGGGCTGACGTTTACCTCGGTCGCAATCGCCTCCAGAGAGGGCTGATCGCGCCAATTCTTGGAAATGAAGGCTACAGCGCGTTTTACGTAGCTGTAGTCGCTTGGGGTGTGGTGAATTGTATCCAACATGGTGCTCATCCTTTCGAGGCAAGATAGGCACCTCCGATGCGCACAGCCACCCGTTTCTTGTGCACATCAGATTTTCGGTGTGGCAAGAGCACGATTGAGGGCCTCTGCCAAAGCAAGGCGCTCCTGGCCACCAAGGAACGAGGCAATTTCATGAGCACGGCCGCGGGACCGCAAATAGAGTTGACCGACCAGTTCACGGTCGTGGTCATGATCGAGATCAACGTGAACAAACCCGCGCGGAAAACTGATGCGTTCGATGAGCCGATTTTCGGCAAAGCGGCTAAGCTGCAGGTCGGTGGCTGTTACGAGGAGATCTTCATGGCGCCGAGCTCGCCGATAGCTCCAACGGAAGGCCAAACAGATCAAGGCGACATCCACGCCCATAAATCCGACGACCGGCCAAGCCCCGAGATACCAGAAGAGGAAGCCGACCGCGAGATTCATGGCGGCAACGACGCTGAGGAGAATGGCGAAGCCAAACGGGCTTAATGAGCGATGCGGCGCGATTGTTATCGAAAATATCGGCTTGTCCATAGCCACGAGCTTATCCATTCTCTTTTTTCGCTTCCACCTCGGACAAAATGAAACGATCAAGAAAACTTAAACCAGAAGGAATTGCCGAGATATTTCGGCGGTTTCAGCAAGCCAACCCCGAACCCAAAGGGGAACTCGTTTCGACCAATTCCTTCACCCTTCTGGTCGCCGTCGTTCTTTCGGCGCAAGCAACCGATGCCGGCGTCAACAAGGCCACGCGATCGCTATTCCAAATCGCCGATACTCCGGAAAAGATGGTCGCGCTAGGGGAAGAGGAGCTTCAGGAGGCGATCAGATCTATCGGTCTTTATCGCACGAAGGCAAAAAATATCATCGCGCTTTCAAAGGCGCTCATTGAACATCATGGTTCCGCGGTGCCGCAAACCCGCGAAGCACTGGAAGCTCTGCCGGGAGTGGGTCGCAAGACGGCCAATGTGGTGATGAACTCCGCTTTCGGAGCGCCAACGATCGCGGTCGATACGCATCTGTTCCGGGTCGGCAACAGAACCGGACTGGCGTCCGGAAGGGTGCCCCTCGAAGTGGAAATGGGCTTGGAGAAATCAGTGCCGGAGCGGTTCAAGACCCACGCACATCACTGGCTCATTCTCCACGGCCGCTATATTTGCAAAGCGCGGCGGCCGGAATGCTGGCGCTGCCCGATCCGCGACATCTGCCTCTACCCCGACAAAACGCCTAGCCCCGCACGATAGATTTGAAGATATGAGTAAAATAAGTGGTCGCGAACAGCGGCACGAAGAGGTTAGCGAAGGGAATAAGCATAATCGCGGCAGGAAGCAGGCCTGCGAGGAACAGCGGGCGTGCGTGAAGCCGGCGAAGTTCAGCAACTTGCTGGGGCGGCAGATGGCGATGGCCCGCCATTTCGAAGTATTCGCGGCTCAGCAGATAGGCGTTGGCAAGCAGCATCGCGATCAGGCCGATGCCGAACAACAGAAACGGCAGCGCCAGCAGGTTGACAAGGAGCACTGTTAGGGCAAAGCGCAGGCTTGTAAGCAGAGATTGTGCGGCTGGCAGCGATTTGCCCGGAGGCTCCGCCGCATAGTGTGTTCGCTCGACCAGGGCGGCAATGTGATCGAGAAAAAAGCCGGCAAAGAGCGCCGTCACGGGGGCTGCAAGAACAATGAAGGCGAGGAGCAGTCCGGCTCCGGCGGCTAGGGCGATCACCGGTTCGAGCCACCCGTAACGGGCAAATTCGAGATAGCTTAAAGCGAACTGTGAGGCGAATAACAGAAAAATGAAAAGAAGGATGCTTAAGCCAAGGGATTTCCACAGCACGGAGCGAAAGGGCCGAGACAGCACATCACCGGCTGCCTTGAGCGCTGCAGCGATCATCGTGAACCCTTCGTTTTGGTTGCCGAAGCGGCGATTGCGGCCAAACCACAAATCTGCTTAACCAATGCCGCCCTCCTCAGAGTTCCGCACATGACTCGAATGCCGATCGACGTTCTTACCATTGGAAATGCCATTGTCGACGTGCTGGCGCGCGTGGACGAGGCATTTCTGGAAAAGAACGAACTCGTCAAGGCATCGATGCGGCTCATCGAGGAGCCCGAGGCACACCGCCTTTATGAACTGGTCGGTCCCTCGGTGATCATTTCAGGCGGTTCTGCCGCAAATACGGCAGCAGGGATTTCGTCGCTTGGTGGGAGGGCCGCCTTCGTTGGAAAGGTCAGGGACGATCAGCTCGGAGAGTTCTTCACGCACGATATTCGAGCAACGGGCGTCATTTTCGAGGGGCAGCCCGCAACGAGCGGACCCGCAACGGCGCGATCGTTCATTCTGATTACGCCCGACGGCGAGCGCACGATGAACACCTATCTCGGCGCATGCACGACACTTTCGCCCAAAGACATCGACAAAGTCATGGTTGAGGAAGCGGCGGTCACCTATCTGGAAGGTTATCTGTGGGACCCACCAGCGGCAAAGGATGCCTTCGTGAAGGCTGCGCAGCTTGCCCGGCAAGCGGGGCGGAAGGTCGCCCTCACGCTGTCTGATTCGTTCTGCGTCGACCGGCACAGAAGCAGCTTCAGGGAATTGATTGCGCGCGACATCGATATTCTTTTCGCCAATGAACGAGAGCTTGCCTCGCTCTATGAAACCCGCTTTTTCGACGAGGCTCTGCAGCACGTGCGGAAAGAAGTCGAGCTCGCCGTACTGACACGATCGGAAGCGGGAAGCATTGTGGCTTTCAAAGACGAGTTCCACATAATCGAGGCTAAAAAGATTGCAAAGCTCGTCGATGCAACGGGCGCCGGCGACCTCTATGCCTCGGGGTTTCTCTTCGGCTTGACGCGCGGTCGACCGCTTGCCGAGTGCGCTAGACTCGGCTCGCTTGCAGCAGCAGAGGTCATCTCGCATCTCGGCGCGCGGCCGCAGACATCACTAAAGGCACTGGCGGAGGCAGCCGGTTTCGGGTG
Organism: uncultured Alphaproteobacteria bacterium; assembly: GCA_963770205.1. Classification (GTDB taxonomy): domain Bacteria; phylum Pseudomonadota; class Alphaproteobacteria; order Rhizobiales; family Aestuariivirgaceae; genus DATBLQ01. Next base: position 105,373 of record CAVYOS010000009.1, on the reverse strand, counting down.
ATCTCAAAGCTTCCGCAGCCAAACGCGATTGATGACGTGGTCGGCGCCCTTGCGGAGGATAAGATCCGCACGCCGGCGGGTGGGCAGTACATTTTCGCGCAGGTTGACCAGATTAATAGTTTCCCAGATGCGGATTGCCGTTTCCCTGGCCTCCCGGTCGTCAAAGGAGGCGTATTTGTGAAAATAGGAGCGCGGGTCGCGAAAGGCGGTGGCCCGCAAGGAGAAAAAGCGATCGATGTACCATTGGCGTAATACCGTTTCATCGGCATCGAGATAAATGGAGAAATCAAAGAAGTCCGACACATATGGAATGGCCTTTCCGTCCCGTGGCGGCCGACCGGTCTGCAAAACGTTGAGGCCTTCAACCAGGAGGATATCCGGCTGGTCAATAACGACGCGCTCCTTCGGAAGAATATCATAGGTAAGATGAGAATAGATCGGGGCGGTGGTTCCGCGGTTGCCGGCCTTTATGTCGGAGAGGAAGCGCAGGAGGGCGGGAAGGTCATAGCTTTCAGGGAAACCCTTGCGATCCATCAGTCCTTCACGACGCAGGACAGTGTTCGGCAAGAGAAAGCCGTCAGTTGTTACGAGATCGACCTTTGGATGGTTCGGCCAGCGGGCGAGGAGGTGGCGCAAAATACGGGCGGTCGTGCTCTTTCCAACCGCGACACTTCCGGCCATGCCGATGATATAGGGCACCTTGTGCTCATTGCCCCCAAGGAATTCGTGGGTAGCGCGAAACAACGACTGGGTGGCGGCTACGTACAGATTGAGCAGCCGTGACAGAGGCAGATAAATCGCGACCACCTCGTCGAGATCGACCCGATCGTTCAAGCCGCGAAGCTCGCTCAGCTCTTCCTCATTCAAGGTGAGGGGCGTGTCGGCACGAAGCTTGGCCCATTCGGCGCGTGAAAATTGCCGGTAAGGGGAGATCTCCTGCTGGATCTGTGCTGTCCTTACGGTCATTTCCTCCGGGACGCCTTTTCGTCCAATCCGCCCATGCGCATGCGTTCGGATAATTCTTTCGTCACCTCGGCGAGGGGAATACGGCAGATATCGAGAAGGACCAATAAATGATAGAGGGCATCGGCAGCCTCGGAGCGAATGTGCGCCGGGTCAGCGAGGACGGCGGCGAGAGCGAGTTCGACCGCTTCCTCGCCGAACTTCTTGGCACATTTCTCGACGCCTTCGTGGAAGAGCCTGGCGGTGTAGGAGGTTTCCGGCGAAGCCGTTCGCCGAGCGGCAATCAGCGCGGATGAGTTCGGCCAGGACTTCGATATCATTGCCGGTCATTTCAATGCCATTCAGTCGAGCCTCACGGGAATTCCGTTTGCCGCCAAGTGAAGCTTGGCCTCCATGATGGAGATTTCGCCGAAATGGAAAACCGATGCGGCCAAGACCGCGGCGGCATGGCCATCCCTGATCCCTTGGACGAGATGGTCGAGCCTGCCTACCCCGCCGCTGGCGATGACGGGTATTGTGACAGCATCCGCGACCGTCCGCGTCAAGTCGATGTCGAATCCGGCCTTGGTGCCGTCCCTGTCCATAGAGGTCAGCAATATCTCCCCGGCGCCGAGCGCGGCCGCTTCCCTGGCGAATCGAACGGCTTCGATGCCGGTAGACCGGCGGCCTCCATGGGTGAAAATCTCCCAGTAGCCGGGCGCGGTTTGCTTGGCATCGATGGCAACGACGATGCACTGGCTGCCGAAGCGTCGCGCCGCGAGGCTGACAAACGCCGGATCTCTGATGACCGCGGTGTTGATCGACACCTTGTCGGCACCGGCAAGCAGAAGGGCGCGGATATCGTCCAGAGTTCCTACGCCGCCGCCTACGGTTAGGGGCATGAAGCACTGCTCCGCGGTTGCGCGCACGATATCGAGCAAGATACCGCGGTTCTCGTGGCTGGCACTGATGTCGAGAAAACAAAGCTCATCGGCGCCGGCATGGTCGTAAGCGGCAGCAACCTCAACAGGATCGCCGGCATCACGCAGGTCCGTGAATCTTGTGCCTTTGACGACTCGGCCATCCTTCACGTCCAGACATGGGATAATTCTTGTCTTGAGCACTCAAGCGGCCTCCGATGCGGATCTCACCAAGCGGAGCGCTTCGGCGGGATCGATGCGGCCATCGTAGAGGGCGCGGCCGACGATTACGCCAGCAAGGCGGGCGCAATCGGGCTGCATCAGACGGCTGATTTCCTCGAGCGAGGCCAGACCGCCGCTGGCAATAACCGGCAGATTGACTGCATGGGCCAGAGCCAGCGTTGCGGAGAGGTTGAGCCCTGAAAGAGAGCCGTCGCGATCGATATCGGTATAGATGACCGCGGCGACGCCTGCATCCTCGAACCGCCTTGCCGCCTCGATCATCCCAACCCCAGTTCGCTCCGTCCAGCCTTCGATCGCAACCTGGCCGGCGCGCGCGTCGATCCCCACGGCAACGGCACCGGGGAATTTTCGGCAGGCGGTGAGCACCAGATCGGGATCGCGCAGAGCTGCCGTTCCCAGAATGACGCGCCGCACGCCTTTGCCAAGCCAGTTTTCTATCGCCCGAAGCGTGCGAATGCCGCCACCCAGCTGGACCGGAATGCGAACCGCAGAGAGGATAGACGCAATGGCAGCGGCGTTGCTCGAACCGCCAGTGGCGGCGTCGAGATCAACGACATGAAGCCATCGAAAACCGGCTTTCTCGAATTGCGCGGCCTGGAAGGCAACGTCTGGATTGTACACGGTCGCAGTCGTCATGTCGCCGCGCAGCAAGCGCACGCATTGGCCGTCCTTCAAGTCGATGGCAGGGAACAGGATCACGGCCGCCACTCCAAAAAATTGGCAAGAAGATTAATGCCCAGCGCTTGGCTTTTCTCAGGATGAAACTGGGTACCCGCCATGTTGCCGCGCGCCACTGCAGCGACCATTGCGCAGCCATAATCAGTCGTTGCCAGAATGTCGGAGGGGTTGTCGGGGGCAAACCCATAAGAATGGACGAAATACGCGTGGGGAGCGTTCTCGCCATAGGTCATGCCAGCGAGCAGCGGATGATCGCGCAGCGGCGTGATCGCATTCCAGCCCATGTGGGGGATTTTTAGCGCCACGTCGTGGGGCTCGATGCGACGCACGGTACCCTCGATCCATCCCAATCCCGGCGTTTCGCCAAATTCCATTCCGCTCGTCGCCATGAGCTGCATACCGACGCAAATGCCCAGGAAAGGGTTTCCCTTTTTGATCACTTTTTCCTCTAAGGCCTCGGCCAGGCCGATGATGGCATGAAGCCCATCGTGGCAGTCCTTGAAAGCGCCAACGCCAGGCAAGATGATGCGATCGGCGCGGCGCACTTCCTCCGGATCATGAGTCACGAGGATTTCGGCCCGTATCCCTCGTTCATATGCGGCGCGCTCAAAGGCCTTTTCCGCCGAGCGGAGATTGCCGGACCCATAATCGACAATGGCGGCACGCATCACGCAGCATCCGCCGAGGCTCGTTCGCCATGCTGCAGATGGAAATATTTCAATTCCGCCTCCTGGACATCTTTGCCGACGAATGGACCTTCCTCGATGAACCCGCGCCTTGCCATGGCACGGCGCCGCCGCTCATTGCCTTCCATGCCCAGCAACAGGTTAAGCCCCAGCGCTGCAATGAGCACGAAGGTGTCCGAAAGCGACAGCCGGGCGGCGAGAGCAAAAACCAGCGCAACGGCCAGAAGGTAAAGGATGAGCGGCAACCACAGCCGCTTGAGGACAAGCCATATGACTGGAAAGAAAAAAGCAGGCCAGGAGAAACCTTCCTTTATGAAAACCGCCTCTTCCTGGGAAGCCTGCGGCGGCCGGTGAGCGGTGAAAATCTTCATCTCGATTCAACCCTGAAGAATACCTTTGGTTGAGGGAATTCGCGATTGCTGGCGAGGGTCCAATTCGACTGCCTGGCGCAGGGCATGTGCCAGTGCTTTGTAACAAGACTCGGCGATATGGTGGCTGTTGTCGCCCTGCAGCGTCTCCACATGCATGGTGATGCCGGCGTTGAGCACGAAAGCCTGAAACCATTCCCGCACGAGTTCGACATCGAATTCGCCGATGGTCGAGCGGGAAAACGCGACGTTCCAGACAAGATAGGGGCGGCCCGACAGATCGAGCGCCACCCGCGTCAGGGCCTCGTCCATCGGAACATAGGCGTAGCCATAACGCCTGATGCCACGGCGCTCGGCAAGCGCCCTGCTCAGAGCCTGGCCGAGGGTAATGCCCACGTCTTCTACCGTGTGATGCATATCAACCTGCAGGTCGCCCTCGGCCTTGACCTCCAAGTCGATCAGCGAATGGCGTGCAAACAGCGCCAGCATGTGATCGAGAAAACCAATGCCGGTCAAAACGCTGTATGTGCCTTCGCCATCCAGACTAAGGGAAACTTCGACGCTGGTTTCGCCGGTCTTGCGCTTTATAGACGCCATGCGCATATGCTGATCCTTGCAGTTTTGTGCCGCTGTTTAGCAGGTGGGCTTTGGCTTGGCGAGGGCGGTATCAGGGCCCGGTTAACCCTTCCGGTACACCATTCCTGCGGTTCGAGGAGTTGATAAGCGATGAGCAATACCGGTGCCGGCGAGTGGCATGGAACGACGATCCTGACGGTTCGGAAGGGAAAGCAGGTGGTTATCGCCGGAGACGGTCAGGTCAGTCACGGGAATGTGGTGATCAAGGCCAATGCCAAGAAAGTGCGGCCGCTCGCCGGGGGGAGGTGCTTTCCGGCTTCGCCGGCGCCACTGCCGATGCCATGACGCTGTTCGAGCGTCTCGAAGGAAAACTCGAGCAGTATCCCAAGCAACTGACGCGCGCATGCGTGGAACTCGCCAAGGATTGGCGGACAGACCGTTACCTGCGGCGGCTCGAAGCAATGATGATCGTTGCCGACCGGAAAACAAGCCTGGTGCTTACGGGCAACGGCGATGTGCTCGAGCCGGAGTTCGGGGTTACCGGAATTGGATCGGGCGGCAATTTCGCCCTGGCGGCAGCCCGCGCACTCATTGAGATGGAACTGAGCGCGGAAGAAATAGCTCGGAAGGCAATGAAAATCGCCGCCGACCTGTGCGTGTTCACAAACGACAGCCTGGTAATAGAGAAACTGGATAGCGAATAGCATGGCAGATTTTTCGCCGCGTGAGATTGTTTCGGAGCTGGATCGGCATATCATCGGGCAGAACGATGCCAAGCGCGCCGTGGCGATTGCGCTGCGCAACCGCTGGCGCCGTCAGCGTCTGGAGCCGGCGTTACGAGAGGAGGTTATTCCGAAGAACATCTTGATGATCGGGCCGACAGGTGTCGGAAAAACCGAAATCGCACGGCGGCTGGCGAGGCTCGCGAATGCACCTTTTCTTAAGGTCGAGGCTACGAAGTTTACCGAGGTTGGCTATGTCGGACGCGATGTCGAACAGATCGTCCGCGATCTTATGGAGGTTGCCATATTGCAGGTGCGCACTCAAAGACGCCAAGATGTGAGGGCCAAGGCGCAGATGAATGCGGAAGGCCGGGTGCTCGACGCGCTGGTCGGCGCAAATGCGTCCGCAGCCACCCGCGATTCGTTTCGCAAGAAACTGCGCAGCGGTGAGTTGGACGAGAAGGAGATCGAGATTCAGGTAGCCGATACGGGGCCGTCGCTGCCTTCCTTGGACGTGCCGGGTATGCCAGGCTCTTCCATCGGGATGGTAAATATCTCGGATTTTCTCGGCCGGGCATTCGGCGGGAGAACGAAACCGAAGCGGATGACCGTCCGGGACAGTTACGAGGTGCTGATTTCAGAGGAGAGCGACAAGCTTCTCGACCAGGACAAGGTAGTGCACGAGGCGACAGCTTCGGTCGAGAACAATGGTATCGTGTTCATCGACGAGATCGACAAAATTTCCGCGCGTTCAGATCGGCAAGGCGCTGATGTGAGCCGCGAGGGCGTGCAGCGGGACCTCCTGCCGCTGATCGAAGGTACCACGGTATCGACAAAGCACGGACCGGTGAAAACCGATCACATCCTGTTCATTGCGTCGGGAGCATTTCATATTGCGAAGCCATCAGACCTGTTGCCGGAGTTGCAGGGACGGCTGCCGATCTGGGTCGAGCTGAAGGCGCTGGGCGAAGAAGATTTTCGCAGAATACTGACCGAGCCAGAAAGCAGCCTTATTAAGCAATATTGTGCATTGCTGGCGACGGAGGGTATCAAGCTGGAGTTTCATGAGGACGGGGTGGCGGCGCTGGCGGGCATTGCCGCGCAGATCAATTCATCGGTTGAGAACATCGGCGCGCGCAGGCTGCATACGGTTCTCGAACGGGTGCTCGACGAAATCAGCTTTTCCGCGCCCGATAATCCCGGAGAGACAATCGTCATTGACCGGCAGTTCGTGGAGAGCCATATCGGCGATCTAGCAAGAAACACCGATCTCTCACGCTTCATTCTCTAATCTTGCCGCGTTTGCTGCGGCCCGTTGCTTCATTGAGCGCCTTGAGCAGGATGGCCAGATCGTCTTCTCGCAAATCATGGACACTGGCAGCGAGACGATTGCACAATTCCGTCGCGCGGGGCGACAGGCCCGCGGTTCTAGCAACGATGCGCGGATGAGAAAGGTTGGCTAGCTTCACAAGCTCTTCGGCCTCGTCCCAAATAACATTGAAGTAGGTAATGATGCGCTGAATGAGGTACCAGCTCGGCCGGCCGCGGCGACCATGTTCAAGGGAAGACAAATACGCGCTGGACACTCCGATCGCCTGGGCCATCTCCTTGAGCGTGGCGCCCCGGGCAGCGCGCAGAGCACGCAGTTTTTCGCCGAAAGGCGTCACGGCCCTGTCCTTTCGGCGTCTGAGGCGCACGTAGAACGCTCCGCCTCCCCCATGTCGCGGATGCGCTGGCTGGAATCCGCTTACATGCTCACGAAATTCCGGTTCGTGAAACCAGTCGGAAACGAGCCTCCGCAAGCGACCCTGGCGCTCGGGAACATGATAGTGACTGTCGCCATGTAGCGTATGGCGGGCATAGGGGGATGCTCCTTTTCCAGTCACCACGAGAACCAGCCGATTTCCCCGGGCCCGCGTTTCCAGAAGAAAGCGCTGCAGCTGGCCCCTGGCTTGTTCGGCGGTCGTGCCGTGAAGGTCAAGCTTTGCTTCATAGGCGATAAGGCCGCGGGTAAGCCTCTGGGAGGTTCGCCGGTCAAGCCCGGTCAGCGCAGGAGGCTCTGCCGATGATGCGCTGCGGCCGGTCATCAAGGGCCCGCGGGATCGAGAAGCCTCCTGAGGCTTTGCTGGAGCGCCGGCAAGATCGGGAGCTTTGCCCATATCGCGTTTGAGCGGCACGACGGCCTGCTTGATCTCATCCCAGAGTTTGCTGTCGGGCACCAGGCTCGAAGGCGGAAGGGTCTTTTTGGTCATTTCGGCCGCCGGTCGGCCAGTGCCTTCGGAAGAAGGGCAATCATGCGTCCGCCCGCCTTCATGTGACCGGCGCGGTACGCCGCTTCGACGCCGGAACCAAAGAAGATGTCGCCGCGAACGGCGCCTTTGATGGCGGAACCGGTATCCTGCGCGATCATGAGTCGGGCAAAAGGCTTTTCGGCGCCTTGGGTGCTATTAACCGGAACTGCGGTGTCGATCCACAGGGGCGTTCCGAACGCCCAAATGTCACGATCGACCGCAAGACTGCGTCCAGGCGTGAGTTCGACCTGCTGTGCTCCGGGCGGCCCTTGAGACGGATCTTCTACATCGATTTCCCGGAAGAACACAAAAGACAGGTTCTGCCACATGAGGTCACGCGCTTCAGCGGGATGACGCTCCATCCAAGCAAGGATGCCCTGCATCGACATTTCCGAAGGTGCCAATATGCCCTTTTTTACCAGAGTACCGCCGATGGCCGTATAGGGGTGGCCACTCTTGGCTGCATAGGCAAGTCGAATCAGGCTGCCGTCGGGCAATTTCACCCGACCAGAGCCTTGCACCTGCATGAAAAAGGCATCCGCCCATGAACTCAGCCAGACGATTTCCAGCCCTTTGCCGGCGAGGGCGCCCTCTTCGATCTCGCGGCGGGTGAAGTAAGGCGTCGGAATGCCATCCTGGTACCGGCCGTAGCGCAGGCCAAGCCGTTGCTGTGTGTCCGGGTCGAAGGGTACAAGGTCGGAAGGCTTGGCATAGAGCGGCACTTTGAAAGGTCCGTGAGGGCGACGGTCACCTAGTGCTTCGGGTTCAAAATAGCCAGTGAAAAGCCCCCCCGGGCGCTGCCGATCCTCGACAAGGAAGGGGGTGAAATGCTTTTCGAAAAAGTCACGGGGATTGGCATGACGGTTTCGTGCCGCGGCGCAAAGAGACAGCCAATCCTGGCGCTCGCCGCCGAAGCGGACCGGCCGCGAGAAGGCGCGGCCGCGCTCTTCGATCTCTGAGCATGATTTGGCGAAGGCGGCAAAAGCTTCAGCCAAATCATCATCCTGCCACCCGTGGATGGCGGCAAAAGAAATAGGCCTTAAGTTTGTGGGGGTCATAGCGGCAGGGCGGAGAACGAGCAAACTCAAACCGGCAACAACCAGACAGAAGAAAAAAACGAGACCTCGCTCAGGCCGAGGTACCCGTTGCAACAAGAGTCCAATTCGGATCCCGCGAGGATAGATCACGTTCGAAGGTCCATAGGTCGGTGATCTCGCGAATTTTCTTAGGATCACCCTCAAGGATATCGCCACTCTTATTCCTGCGGGATGATATCTGATCGCTGGTAAAGCGAACGGTAATATTTGCTTTCTTAGCCAGCAGATCGGCGCTGCCAATCTCGGCTTTGCCGATGCCGACGAAGTTGGTTTCCAGGCTCTCGCCGGCCTGGCGTCGCTGATCTATGGCACGCGCGAAGCTCTCATACACATCGCGCGACAAAAGGGGCTTTAGCGCCTGCTTGTCACCCGCAGCAAAGGCGGTGACGATCATCTCATAAGCCGTCTTGGCGCCTTCGAGAAACGCCCCAGGAGAGAATTGACGATCGGCATCGGCTATTTTCTCAAGGCCCTTGGCCGTGGCGGAGCCCTTCGGGGCAAAGCCTTCCCATACCGGCACTGTTGGCGCAGCGGAGCCCGCCGGTGCGGTTGCTCCGGAATCAGGCAGCCGGCGCCCCGCCCGCTCGGCGACCGAACCGTCGGCGAGCTTCTTCTCGAGCTTCTCCCGCGTCGCAAAAGGATCGATCGGCGGGCGCTCATTGCCCGTCCTGCGACCGAGCACTGAACTAAGCCGCCAAAAGATAACCACGGCAATCGCCAGCACGAAAATATTTAGCGGGTCAAAGATGTGGTTCATAACTCTGAAGTCCGTGGGGCGCCCGCCATACAGCAGGCCGACGCCCAGATTAAGACATCGCGACGGTGAGAGTCACGATCCATCACCATATATGGATCGCCAATCGGAAGTCCAATAGCGATGCCGTTGCTCTCTGCCTTGCGGGGACGGTGAAGTCATGTTAGCCACCTGCAGTCGTCAAATAGGGGCCAAAGCCAGCAGATCGAGGCAGAAACTTCATGGCAAAAGCAGGCAAAATCGCGGCCAAAAAGGCCCAAGCGAAGAGCGTGAACGGCGGCAGCGAAGCGGCCGAGATTGATGCCATGGAGGAGAGGGAACCGACAGAGGCGCCTGCAACCAGCCCTCCCGCCGCAGGAGCAAACCCAGCACCGCAAATGAAAATCCTGGGCCAGTATCTCAAAGACCTGTCCTTCGAGAATCCCAATGCGCCCCAATCTCTGAACACCCAGGCAAACCAGCCGGAAATCAGCATATCTGTCAATGTCAACGCCCGAACGATCTCGCCGACCGATTTCGAGGTCGAGCTGCACCTCGACGCCAAGGCTTCGCATAACGATAAGGTGGTCTTTGCAGCGGAGCTTCTCTATGCGGGGGTTTTCCGACTGGAGAATATTCCCCAGGAAGCGCTGCATCCGGTGGTGTTGATCGAGTGCCCGAGAATGCTTTTTCCCTTCGCACGCCAGGTTCTCGCCGATGCTACCCGCAACGGCGGATTTCCGCCGCTTATGCTTGATCCTATCGACTTTGCCGCCATGTATCAGAAGCGGCTGGCACAGGGCCAGCCGAAGATCTAGCACAAGCTTCAGGCGTTGATCCGCCAGAGGGACGTGGCGCCAAGAGAGTTGATCATCCGCTCATGATCGGCAATTTCCTGAAGCGTAAGCCGCGACGGCAGGGCGTGGGGACGCGGAGGGATCAGCCGTGGCACTGCAGCGGCAGCGGCCTGCCGGTCGCGCGGGATATCCGCGAGAGTGAGGGCCGGCTGCTTGCCGCCGATGAGTTCTATATAGACTTCCGACAGCAGCTCTGCGTCGAGGAGCGCTCCATGTTTACGGCGGCGCGAGTTGTCTATGCCATAGCGCTTGCAAAGAGCATCCAGACTGTTTGGCGCCATGGGATGGCGCTGGCGGGCGAGCAGAAGCGAATCGATCACGCGTTCGGGCGGGATCTTCTCGCGGCTAAGGAATGCAAGCTCGGCATTGAGAAAGGCCACATCGAATGCGGCATTGTGAAAAATTAGCGTCGCATCGCCCAGGAAATCGAGAAATTCTTGAACGATCTCCGCGAACACGCGCTTGGCGAGAAGGAAGTCGGCGCTAAGACCATGGACCGCGACCGCATCGGCGGGAATATCACGCTCTGGATTAATATATTCATGAAAATGCCTGCCGGTGGGGACATGACGGATGAGTTCGATCCCGCCGATTTCAACAATTCTATGACCCTGCGCCGGGTCAAGCCCGGTCGTTTCGGTATCCATCACGATTTCGCGCATCAGTGCCTCGGCCGCCGCTAGGATAGGGCCGACAATTGATTCACAATACGCTTGACCTGGCTACGGGCGACTTCATCGCTGCCAGTGGTATCCACAACAAAGTCAGCTCTTGCCCGTTTCTCACGATCCGGCATTTGCTGCGAAAGGATGAGGTCGAGTTTTTCCGGCGTCATTCCAGGCCGGGCGAGTGCCCTTTGCCGCTGGATGGCCGGAGGAGCCGATACGACGATGATCGAATCAAATTCGTTTTCCCGGCCAGTTTCAAAGAGCAGTGGTACGTCGATCAGGACGAGGGGTGTTTTCTTGCGGCGTTCGCGTTCGATGAACCGCGCCTGTTCTTCGCGGACGAGCGGGTGAACGGCCGCTTCGAGACGCTTGAGCAACCCTTCGTCGTTCATGATCTCGGCAGAAAGCCGCATTCGGTCGACAGCATTTCCGATAACCGCCTTGGGACTCAAAGTGCGGACGATGTTCACGGCTTTGCCGCCTCGCTGGTAGAGCGCATGAACAACTGCATCGGCGTCGAACACCGGTATGCCTTCCTGTGCGAAAATCCGGGCGGTATGGGTCTTGCCCATTGCAATTGAACCGGTGAGGCCGATGATCCTCATGGCGTCGCCAATGGGGGTTGCGCGAGAATATCGCTTTCGACGATGCGGCGGAGAGCGGTCGTGACTTCCGGCCGAATGCCATACCATTTCTCGAAGGCGGGGCACGCCTGATGCAGCAACATGCCGAGGCCATCGACCGTGCGATTGCCTCTGCCTCGCGCTTCGCGCAACAGCGGCGTGTCCAATGGCACATAGACGATATCGCAGGCCACAGCGGAACGCGGCAGGGTTTCGAGCGACAAAACGAGCGGCGGTTTGCCATCCATACCCAAGGCGGTGGCGTTGACCAGAAGATCAATGTCACGCATTGCCAAAGGGGCGCTATCCCATGGCGCGGCGGTGATGTTTTCGCCAAAAATGCTGGCGACCGCACGCGCCCGTTCGAGAGACCTGTTGCAGATGACCAGCTTGCCTAACCCGGCATGCAGCAGGGCGCCAGCGATAGCCCGGGCAGCGCCTCCCGCTCCTAGAAGCAGAGCAGAGCTGCCGCGACATTCGAAATCGGGAGCTGCGGCGGCAAGGTTCTTCATGAACCCGAAGCCATCGGTGTTCGTGCCCAGGAGAACGCCGTTTTCGAAATAAACGGTATTCACCGCAGAGAGCTTGCGGGTGAGAGGATCGGCAAGCCTTACGAAATTTGCGGCCCGCTCCTTGTGCGGCACGGTCACATTGCAACCCAAAAAGCCACGCGCCGCAAGGCTGGACAGGAAAGCCTGAAGCTCGTTTGGGGAAACGGGCTGCTTGACGTATTCACCCCCAATTCCATAATGCTTCAGCCAGTAATTATGGATGAGAGGCGAGCGGGAATGACCGATGGGCCAGCCGATAACACAGCTGCGTAGCTCACCTACTCGGGCAGGCATCCCTCTCTCCTTAGAAAGGACAGCAAGGGCAAAAGCGGCAGACCCAAGATGGCGAAATAGTCGCCCTCGATTCTGTTGAACAACTGCACTCCCCTGCCCTCGATTTTGTAAGCGCCAACAGAGGTCAAGGCATCCCCGCCCATTGACACAACATAATCGGTCAGGAAATCATCGCTGAAATGCCGCATGGTGAGTTTAGCAATATCGCAGTCTGTCCAGACGATGGCGCCTCCTCTTGCTACAGCAACAGCCGTAATAAGCTGATGGGTATTGCCGCGCAGCAACTTCAATTGCATGGCAGCCTCTTTCAGATCGCCTGGCTTATCAAATGGTCTATCATCGAAAAGCAATAGCTGGTCGGCCCCGATCACCAGGGCTGCAGGGTGGTGAAGAGAAACGGCTTCCGCTTTCGCTTTGGCCAACGCACCGGCGAGCTTTGGGAAGTCGGCGCCCGCCCTCTGGCCGAAGGCTCGCTTGATAGCCGATTCATCAACACATGACGGAACCGGCCGAACATTGATTCCGGCAGATTCGAGGAGCCGGCGCCGAATTTCGCTCGTCGAAGCGAGCACAATTTCGCTCTCATCTGTCATTCGGTAAAAGCCGACGTATCGGTGCGATCGGCGAGGAGATTGAGAATTGCAGCGGCGGTCTCCTCAATCGAGCGGCGCGTAACATCGATGATTGGCCAATTGTGCATCGAGCAGACCTTGCGCATGTAAACCAGCTCGTTGGTGATTGCTAGCTTATCTACATAGGCGGTTTCGCGATGCTCCTTCAAGGTGAGCAAACGGTGCCGCCGTATCTGGGCGATGCGTTCGGCACTGGCGATGAGCCCGACGATGAGCGGCTTCTCAGCTGCAAGAAGCTCGGTCGGCAGAGCAATGGCAGGCACCACTGGAACATTGGCGGCTTTGATGCCTCTGTTCGCAAGATAGATGCTGGTGGGGGTTTTCGACGTGCGGCTGACGCCTACGAGAACGACATCGGCCTTTTCGAGATCGGTGGCATTCTGGCCATCGTCATGAGCCATGGTGAAGTTCAGGGCATCGATGCGCCGAAAATATTCAGCGTTGAGGGCATGTTGCCGGCCAATCTGCGGGCGAGACCGAGCATTGAGATAGGCAGCAAGGCTAGCTATGACCGGATCGAGTATGGAGATGCAGGGAATGCCCAGCCGTGCACAGTGATCTTCGAGCTGGGCGCGTAAAGAATTGTCGACAATAGTGAAAAGCACGATACCTGGCTGACGCTCGATTTCACCCAGCACGCGCTGGAGCTGGCGGGGGGTGCGAACAAGAGCATAAATATGCTCGAGGGGCTGAAAATCAGCGTAATGGGCGGCCGCGGCCCTCGCCACCGTATTGAGCGTCTCACCCGTCGCGTCTGAGATGAGGTGCATGTGAAAGTATTGTCGGCTTGGCTTATTCACAGGGTAGACACCAACGTGTTGATGAAGTGTGATTTAGGCGCGTATCGCAGCGCCTGGGGAGGGCTTTATGCAGCAAGCCTTCTCGATTATCCACTCTCAAGAAACCGGCGATCTGGGCAAAGTGCGAGAGACGATAATGAGAATATAGGGAAGACAGTGGAAAACCAGCCGAGCAGGTGTGGAATACGTCATTTCGTCAGCTTTAATCCATTGGTTTCTCGGGCAAATTTAAGTTGATTGCCAGGACAAGGCAGATGCCGGAAAACGTGCACAGGGATTATTTGGGGAGAAAGGAATTGGATAATTGATATCCCCACTGTCCACCGCCAAACAACAACATCAATTAAGTTAAGACTCTAGTAGAGGGTCGTTAAGGAAGAGGCATGCCAGCGGGAAAACCGTTGATCGATGTTCTGACTGGGCGGATCCCGTCACGTCGACCGATATGGCTTATGCGACAGGCGGGGCGGTATCTTCCGGAGTACAGAGAGGTTCGCGCGTATGCGGGTTCATTTCTCGGCCTCTGTGATGATGCAAATCTTGCAAGCGAGGTTACGCTTCAGCCTTTGCGTAGATATGATTTAGATGCAGCGATCGTGTTTGCGGATATTCTACTTGTCGCGCGTGCCCTGGGAAGCAATCTGGATTTTCGCGACGGTGAAGGGCCCGTGCTGACGCCGATACGCTCGGAAGCTGATGTCGGAGATCTGGCAAGCGCGGTTGATCTTGGGCGGCTAACCGCAGTGTTCGAAACACTGGCGTTAGTCAAGAAGACGTTGGCGAGCCATCAGACGCTGATTGGATTTTGCGGCGGACCCTGGACCGTTGCGAGTTATATGATCCAGGGCGGATCGAGTGAGGACCGGCTGGTTGCGAGACAAATTGCAATCAGGAGACCCGACTGGTTCAAGGAGCTTATGCGCCGGCTTGTCGAAGGGTCCATCGACTATCTTGCAGCTCAGGTCGGGGCGGGTGCAGAAGTGCTACAAATTTTTGACTCGTGGGCTGGCGACCTGCCCGAAACTCTTCAGGAGGAGCTGATTTTCGAACCGGTGCAAGCAATCATTACTGGGGTACGGAAGCGCGTGAAGACAGTTCCGGTCATAGGTTTTGCACGCGGCCTTGGGGCAGCGCATTGCGATTTTGCGACGAGGTGCGATCTTGCCGGCGTTTCAGTTGAACAGAGCGTGCCCTTGGCTTGGGTCAGGAGCGTGCTCATGCCGCGGATCAGCGTTCAGGGCAATCTCGATCCGCTCATTCTGTCGACCGGCGGGGAAGCGCTGGACAGAGCTGTAAGACGTATCACTGCCCTGTTGCCTGCGCACAGTCATGTTTTCAATCTTGGCCACGGCGTGCGGCCGGAAACTCCACCGGAGCATGTTGCGAGGCTTGTTGAGGCGGTGCGCAAGGCTGATGGAGCCGCCGGTGGCTAGCGCGTATCTCTGGCTCAAAGCGGCGCATGTGACTGTCGTGGTTGCCTGGATGGCAGGCTTGTTTTACTTGCCGCGGCTGTTCGTCTATCATGCGGCCGTGGCCGAGAAGGGTGACCCTGCCGTGTTCAAGACTATGGAAAGTCGGCTGTATAGGATCATCATGAGGCCGGCAATGATCATGACCTGGCTCTCCGGCGCAGGTCTGGCATGGATGGTCTTCCGGGGCGGGTCTGGCATGGCGCTGTGGGCATGGGCGAAGCTCGGGGCTGTCTTGGTAATGACGGCACTTCATCTTAGGCTGGGCTGGCATCTGCGCGCCTTCCAGAAGGACCTTAACCAGCACAGCAGCCGCTATTTCCGGATCCTTAACGAGGTCCCCACCATGCTGCTGGTCGTGATCGTGATCATGGTCATCGTGAAGCCTTTTTGACAAAACCGGCAAATCGCTATTTTCTTTTGATCTTGGATTTGATAGCCTTCCATCATAACTGATGTTGTCGAAGCCGTATCGGTAGGTTATGACATCCGTATCGCGGCGACCCAACGCCGTGCTCACTCCCTCCACAAGTCGCACTACCAAGATGGGTAGCAGGCTTTTATTTCAGCAGGATCAACATTTCTTGGCCTCTTGGGCCAGCAACCTTCCCTCAACATGACGAACATCGCCGAACTGAAAGAGACGAAACTTCACGATCTGAAGCGCAAAACCCCGGCTGAGCTGCTCACGATTGCCGAAGAGCTCGAAGTCGAGAACGCCAATGCGATGCGCAAACAGGAGCTTATGTTCGCCATTCTCAAGAGCCTGGCGGCGTCGAGATGTTTCCATTGTTGGGGAAGGCGTTGTGGAGGTCTTGCAGGATGGATTCGGGTTCCTGCGTTCACCGGATGCCAATTATCTTGCGGGGCCAGACGATATTTATGTAAGCCCCAGCCAGATCCGACGATTCAGCCTGCGAACAGGCGACACGGTGGAGGGCGAGATTCGCAGCCCCAAGGATGGCGAACGCTATTTCGCACTTCTGAAGGTCAATACGATCAACTTTGAGGACCCCGAAAAGAGCCGCCATAAAATCCATTTCGACAATCTGACTCCGCTTTATCCCGACGAGCGGCTGGAAATGGAAGTCGGCGATCCGACGAAGAAGGACTATTCGGCGCGAGTCATCGATCTCGTGGCGCCTTTGGGAAAAGGACAGCGCGGACTGATCGTTGCACCGCCGCGCACCGGCAAAACGGTTCTTCTGCAGAACATCGCCCATTCGATTACATCGAACCATCCGGAATGCTTTCTGATCGTGCTGCTGATTGACGAGCGGCCGGAGGAAGTGACCGACATGCAGCGGTCGGTGAAGGGAGAAGTCATTAGCTCGACCTTCGACGAGCCGGCGGTTCGCCACGTTCAGGTGGCGGAAATGGTCATCGAGAAGGCGAAGCGCCTTGTCGAACATGGCCGCGACGTGGTCATTCTGCTCGATTCGATCACGCGGCTCGGGCGAGCCTACAACACCGTGGTGCCCTCCTCGGGCAAGGTGCTGACGGGCGGTGTGGATGCCAATGCGCTGCAGCGGCCGAAACGGTTTTTCGGTGCGGCACGAAATATCGAGGAAGGCGGCTCGCTGACGATCATCGCAACGGCACTCATCGATACGGGAAGCCGCATGGATGAAGTGATCTTCGAAGAATTCAAGGGCACCGGCAATTCGGAAATCATTCTGGACCGCAAGGTTGCCGACAAGCGCGTATTTCCGGCGATCGACATTTTGCGCTCGGGAACGCGAAAGGAGGAGTTGCTGGTGCCGCCCGATCTTCTCAAGAAGACCTATGTGCTCCGGCGCATTCTCAATCCAATGGGCACGGTCGATGCCATCGAATTTCTGCTCGACAAGCTGCGGCAGACGAAGACAAATTCGGCGATTTCTTCGATTCGATGAATGCCTAGTCAGCTCAGGCTTGCGAAGGCCTGACCGGCCTGCGCGGGCTCGGTTACGGGCTTAGCGCAACGCGTTCCCCTGCATAGGTAGAGCGTTGGACGCCCTTCAGCTGCGATTTACCAGTTGCTGGATGATGCGCCGGCAGGATCCTCGTCGGGCGCGATGAATTGCACAATGGGCCGGACGATGGGCAATGCCGTCACCGCACGCAGTAATGCCTGCCCCGCGCGGCCCCGCGGGATGCCAATAATGACTGCCTGCACGGGATCGAGATTAATCGGTGGCGGCCGATAGAAATGTTGCGTGGCCAAAGGGTTGGCCGCAGCGATTGAGCCAAATGAAGCGAAGAGCTGATCAGCGCGACGACGATAATCATCCTCGCCTGTCAGATGATAAAGCCAGGTGAAATTATTCAGCATGGTGGCATTGGCATTGGGCGTTGCGTCATCATGGGCATGACGAAAGCGCACGATCAATTCGGGAGACTGTTGCGGCGCGAAGAAAAACCCGCCCTCCTGATCGTCCCAAAGATGCTCAATGGCCGCGACGAGCATTTCGCGCGCCTTGGAGAGATAGTCTGGCTAGCAGTCACCGTGTAGAGAGTGAGCGCAGAGGCCACGATATTGGCGTAGTCATCCGCCGTCGCCGGGGTGCGAAGCACACGGTTGCGGTATGAATGATGGAGCTCGCCTTGAGGCCAATGATGTTCGAGAAGAGAAGCAAAAGCTTTCTCAGCCTCGGAAAGCCATTCGCGATTATCGAAGAGTAAGGCCGCATCAGCGAGAGCGCTTATGGCGAGACCGTTCCAATCGACCAGGCTTTTGTCATCGAACCCCGGCTGCGGCCGCTCCCGGCGCTTGGCTAGGAGTTGGCCCCGTGACGTTTTCAGAGATTGCTCGGTATTGTCATCCAAAGGTGACGGAAATCTCAGGCGATTGAGGATGTTCTTGCCTTCCCAGTTTCCCTCGGGGGTTACATCGTATATACGACAAAAAACCTCCGATGCCTCAGGTAGCAAGGTTTCGGCGACCTGCAAATAGGTCCACACATAATAGCGACCCTCCTCACCCTCTGAATCGGCGTCGTAACTTGCCGCGAAAGTGCCGGCAGCCGTGCGCATCTCAGTAAGAAGCCAGGCTATAGTCTCATCGATTCGGGTGCGAAACAGCGGTGCATCCTCTGCAGCGGCTACCTTGCACAGGAGCGAAACGATCAGCGCATTGTCATAAAGCATTTTTTCGAAATGCGGGACGAGCCAAAGATGATCCACCGAATAACGCGAAAAACCGCCAGCCAGGTGGTCGTAGATGCCACCTTGGCAGAGATTGAGGAGAGTGGCCTTCACTGCCTGCGCATAACGGGGCTCGCCAGTCGCTAGATGCTGGCGCCATAAAAATTCGTAGATCGAGGCTTGGGGAAACTTCGGTGCACCGCGCAGACCGCCGTGGGTCAAATCGGTCGCCTCACAGAGCGCGCGCGCCGCGCGATCGAAGACCACCGAACTGAGTTCCGCTGCGGGTCCCGACTGCTGCGGGTGGCGCAAGGCGTCTAGAATCGCCTGGCTGTTTCCGTCGACCTTGTGGCGTTCTTCGCGCCAAATGCGGGCTATTTCGGCAAGCACATGGCGGAAAGAGGGCCGGCCATAACGAGGCTCGGGCGGAAAATAAGTGCCGCCCCAGAAGGGCACTCCGTCCGGGCGGAGAAACATGGTGAGCGGCCAGCCCCCCTGCTCGCCCAAACGATGAAGCGCGTCCATGTAAATTTTGTCGACCTCGGGGCGCTCCTCACGGTCGACCTTCACATTTATGAAATTCCGGTTCATGAGATCCGCTGTTTCGTGATCCTCGAAACTTTCGTGCGCCATGACGTGACACCAGTGGCAAGCGGCATAGCCGACGGACAGCAAAATGGGCTTGTCTTCGTGGGTTGCGCGTGAGAAGGCTTCCTTACCCCAGGGCAGCCAGTGGACGGGGTTGTCCTTGTGCTGAAGCAAATAGGGGCTCTGCTCGCGGACCAGCTGGTTATCGGTAGCATTAGCGTCCATGGGGTTTCCCAGAGCGTTGTAGAGCGGAATTAGAGAATTTCGCGGCTTCGATTCGATGCCGAAATAAAGCTGTTCGAGGCGAGATGAGCGCTTCCGATACCATCTATGCGTTGTCCTCCGGCTCAGGTCTGGCCGGTGTTGCAGTCATCAGGGTGAGTGGAGCGAGCGCCGGCCCTATTGTCAAAGAACTTTGTCTCGCGCTGCCCGTTCCGCGCGTTGCAACACTGAGCGCAGTTCGCTCGCCAGGTAACGGGGAGCTGATCGACCGCGGCCTCGTTTTATGGTTCCCGGGTCCTGCGTCCTTCACCGGGGAAGACGTGGCCGAATTTCATGTTCATGGCGGAGCGGCCGTGGTGCAGGCGCTCTTCAACGCATTGGCGAGGTTCGAAGGCGTCCGCATGGCTGAGGCCGGCGAGTTTACCCGGCGGGCGTTCGGAAATGGTAAATTCGATCTTATGGAGGTCGAAGGCCTTGCCGACCTGATCGAAGCGCGGACGGAAGCGCAGCGGCGGCAGGCGCTGCATCACAGCGAAGGAGGTGCGAGTAGGCTGATCGCAAAATGGCGGCAGGACATTATCCGCATTCTTGCCAGGCTCGAGGCGGCCATCGACTTCGCGGATGAAGCTCATGTCGAGGAGGAGGCCTTGTGCGCCCATGAAGCGCAGCTCGAAGAGCTGGTGCGTAGTTTTGAAACCGAAATCGAGCGGGGAAGGGCGGGAGAACGCCTGAGGGAGGGGTTCCGGATCGTGCTGGCCGGCGCGCCAAATGTAGGAAAGTCGAGTCTTCTCAATCGGCTCGGGGGAAAGGATGCAGCAATCGTTTCACCAATCCCTGGAACTACAAGAGATCTGGTGGAAGTGCACCTCAATCTGGCCGGCATACCAGTCATACTTCAGGATACGGCGGGTGTGAGAGCGGCCAGCGAGGATCCCATCGAGCAGGCCGGAATGGCGAGGGCCGGAAAAGCTTTGGAAGGAGCTGATCTCATTCTTTGGCTATCGTCACCGGATGTCGCGGGTCTGGCCCACCAGCCGCCGTTCGAATCGGATGTGATATGGATCTGGAATAAGCGCGACTTGGCACTACCAGAAGAGGCTGGTCCGGATGGACGGCCCTATGTGGCTATTTCGAGCGTGACCGGGGAGGGCCTTTCAGACCTCGAGGTGGCGATCACTGCACGGCTGCAACACCTGACCGCCATGGGAGAAACGGTGCTGATCACACGGCGGCGTCATCGGGAGGCCCTCGTCTCGATGAGACTTCATCTGCTGTCGGCGCTTGGGAAACCCGCTCCCGCCCTAGAAATTATTACGGAGGAGTTACGACTTGCCGCGGCTGATATCGGACGGCTAACCGGGCATATCGATGTCGAGAGCCTTCTCGATCTGATCTTCCGCGATTTCTGCATCGGTAAATAGTTAACGGCAATTAATGTGTTTCACGTGAAAATACGAGCTGCCTAGATTTTGACCTTTTCCCGGGGGGCGGATAAAAGGCGCGGGCTTGGAGGATCAATGTCAAAGAACCGTTACGATGTGATCGTGATCGGCGGCGGACATGCTGGCTGTGAAGCAGCCGCAGCGGCAGCTCGCTCGGGTGCGCGAACGCTGCTCGTTACCCATCGTTTCGATACGATCGGAGAGATGTCGTGCAACCCGGCAATCGGGGGCTTAGGGAAAGGCCACCTGGTGCGCGAGATCGATGCACTCGACGGCCTGATGGGCAGGGTCGCAGATGCTGCCGGCATTCAATTCAGAATGCTCAATCGCTCGAAGGGCCCAGCAGTGCGGGGACCGCGGGCACAGGCTGACCGCCGACTCTACCGGCAGGCCATGCAAACGGCGATCCAAGCGCAAAGGGATCTTGCGGTCCGTGAAGCCACGGCAGAGGGCCTCATCCTTCGCAACGGCAGAGTGGAAGGGGTGCTGCTGGAGGGAGG
Organism: uncultured Alphaproteobacteria bacterium; assembly: GCA_963770205.1. Classification (GTDB taxonomy): domain Bacteria; phylum Pseudomonadota; class Alphaproteobacteria; order Rhizobiales; family Aestuariivirgaceae; genus DATBLQ01. The sequence continues at coordinate 84,345 of CAVYOS010000009.1, read as the reverse complement.
CGAGGCCATCACCAGCGGTGCTGCTGTCTTGACCACGGGCACTTTTCTCAGGGGCGTTATTCATATCGGCGAGAAGCAGATACCGGCTGGAAGGGCAGGGGAGCGCCCGGCACTTGGAATGTCCAAAGTGCTCGAAGCCCAGGGCTTCACTCTGGGACGGCTCAAGACAGGCACGCCGGCGCGACTTGACGGCCGGAGCATCACCTGGGAGGCGCTCGAGGTTCAGCTCGGAGACGATCCACCGGTACCATTTTCATTCATGACGAAGGATATTTCGACGCGCCAGATTCCTTGCCATATCACCAAGACCACGCCTGCGACGCATCAGATCATCGCTGCCAATTTGGGACGTTCGCCGATTTATTCAGGGCAGATCGAAAGCACAGGACCGCGTTATTGTCCTTCGATCGAGGACAAGGTCGTGCGCTTTCGCGAGCGTGGATCGCATCAGATTTTCCTTGAGCCCGAGGGGCTCGACGATCCGACCGTATACCCCAATGGCATTTCGACCTCCTTGCCCGAGGAGGTGCAGGAAGCCTTCATCCGCACCATTCCAGGACTTGAGGGGGTCCGGATCATACGCCCCGGCTATGCCATCGAATATGATTATGTCGATCCGAGACAGCTGAAGCCCAGCCTCGAGACCAAGGCCGTGGGCGGGCTGTTCCTTGCGGGGCAGATCAACGGCACCACTGGTTACGAGGAGGCGGCTGCGCAGGGGTTGATCGCTGGCATCAATGCTGCCCGGTTCACCGCCGGCAACAGTGATTTCAGGCTTGACCGGACGCAGGCTTATATCGGGGTCATGATCGATGATTTGGTCAGCCGTGGGGTGTCGGAGCCCTATCGCATGTTCACCTCACGGTCGGAATACAGGCTGATACTGAGGGCCGACAATGCCGATGAACGGCTGACGTCGCTAGGTCACGACGCGGGCATCGTCGGCGCCGATCGCATGGCGGTGTTCCTCGCCAAGATGGCGAAAATCTCCAAAGCAAAGGAGCTGGCGAAGTCGGTTTCGCTGACGCCAAGCGAGGGCTCACGGCTTGGCTTGAAACTCAATCAGGATGGCCAGCGGCGCAGCGCCTTCGAGCTTCTGGCCTACCCTGAAATCGACTTCGGCCAGTTACTGACAATCTGGCCGCAACTCTCGGCCATACCGGATTTTGCGCTGGAGGCATTGCAGGCAGAGGCGCTGTATAGCGGTTATGTCGGTCGGCAGACCGCGGACATTGAGTTCTACCGCCGCGAGCAGGCCCTAGTGCTTCCGGATAATCTTGATTACCGGGCTGTGCCGAGCCTCTCAGCCGAACTTCAGCAGAAACTTTCCCAAATGAAGCCGGAGAGTTCGGGACAGGCCGCTCGGGTCGAGGGCATGACGCCTGCCGCGGTGAGCGCACTTCTGCGCTTCGTCAAAAAACCGATGGCTTCGAGGATCGGCGCGTCGGGCTGAACCAGTGAATTCCGAAGAGGTCTTCAGGCGCTTCGATGTTTCACGTGAATCACAGGCGCGGCTGAAACTATACGCCGATCTTCTGCTAAAATGGCAGACGCGGTTCAATTTGGTCGGCGGCGATAGCATCCCCTTCCTGTGGAAGCGGCATATTGCCGATTCCCTGCAGCTCAGAACTTATATCGGCACGGGCGAGAAGACCGTCGTCGATCTTGGTTCGGGCGCCGGCCTTCCGGGCCTAGTGCTGGCCTTGGCCTTTCCGGAGTATCGGGTCACCCTCATCGAGAGCAATGGGAAGAAGGCTGCCTTCTTGAAAGAAGTTGCCCGACGCTCAGAGATCAGCGTTCAGATAATTCAGAGCCGGGCCGAACACGTCGATTTGAGCCGTTTCGATATGCTGATCCAGTCATCACCTCGCGCGCGGTTGCTCCCTTGTACAGGCTTCTCGGTCTGGCGGCACCGTTCCTTCAAACCGGGAGAGCGCTGTTTCATAAGGGCCAAGATGCGGGTGCTGAATTGACCGAAGCCATGAAATCCTGGAGAATCATTTATATCAGGCATCCCAGTGTAACTGATTCGCGAGGGGTCATCCTGGAGATCCTCAAGGTGCGGCACATCGATGGAAACGATCCAAGTGGCAGCTAGGCCCAGGATTCTCACTATTGCCAATCAAAAGGGCGGGGTCGGCAAAACCACAACGGCGATCAATCTGGGGACCGCACTTGCTGCGGTTGGCGAAAGCGTTCTCATTTGCGATCTCGATCCCCAAGGCAATGCAAGCACAGGACTTGGAATTGCGCGTCACGGAGGGATGAAGTCCACTTATCATGTGCTGATGGGGGAAGCGACGCTTTCCGAGGTACTGATTGAATCCGGCATACCGCGGCTTTATTGCGCTCCGTCGACCATGGATTTGCTCGGTGCCGAATTGGAGCTCTCCGAATTTGACCGGAAGACCTATCGGCTGGAGGATGCAATCGCATTTGAAATCCGCGAAAGGCCGCAGGGCAGGGAGTATAGCTATGTGCTCATCGATTGTCCGCCGTCACTAAACCTGCTCACCATCAACGCGCTTACGGCGGCGGATGCCGTACTGGTGCCGCTGCAATGCGAGTTCTTCGCGCTTGAGGGGCTTAGCCAATTGCTTAAGACGGTGGAGCGGGTCAGGGCTAACCTCAATCCTCGACTCGCCATTCAAGGGGTCGTGCTCACCATGTTCGACAAGCGTAACAGTCTGTCGGAGCAGGTCGCCCAGGATGTGCGGAGCGTACTGGGAGAGAAGGTCTACCAAACGGTGATACCGCGCAACGTACGGGTTTCGGAGGCTCCGTCATACGGCCAGCCAGTGCTGCTCTACGACAATGACTGCGCCGGCAGCCAGGCATATATCCGCTTGGCATCGGAAATTATCCGCCGGGAGCGGCACCTGCGGGCGGCATAATGGGCGCCGGGCGCCCCGAAGATGCGAGAGGGGAAACTGTGGACATGATGCCTCAACAGGCGAAGCGGCGTCTTGGCCGTGGGTTGGCCGCGCTGATCGGAGATGAGCCCAGCGAGGAACCGGCGCGGCTGGATGCGCGTGCGCTTCGGCAGATTCCGATCGAATTTCTACACGCTAATCCCAACAATCCACGCAAGACCTTCAACGAGGAAGATCTGGAGGACCTTTCCCGGTCGATCCGGGACAAGGGGCTTCTGCAGCCGATTGTGGCCCGATCAAAAAATGACGGACAAACTTTCGAGATCGTCGCGGGCGAAAGGCGATGGCGAGCCGCGCAGCGGGCGGGGGTGCATGATGTTCCGGTCATCGTTCGAGATTTGTCAGACGGAGAAGCGCTGGAAGTGGCGCTGATCGAGAATATCCAGCGCGCCGATCTCAACGCCCTGGAAGAGGCTCGTGCCTATGCCCAACTCACGGAGCAGTTCCAGTATACTCAGCAGCAGCTCGCTGATTCCGTAGGCAAGAGCCGGAGTCACATTGCCAATACATTGAGGCTCCTGTCGCTGCCGCAAGAAGTGAAGCGACACATCGAAGAGGGCAACCTCACCGCAGGCCATGCCCGCTCGCTGATTGCCGTCGATAAGCCCGCGGAATTGGCAGCGCAGATCATCAAACTTGGCTTGAGCGTGCGCGACGCGGAGAAGCTTTCGCGCACGACGACGGAAGAGACTGCGGGCCGAAGGAAAAACGGATCGGCCAAATCCGATCCCAACACCAGGGCGGTGGAACAATCACTGCGGGAGGCGACGGGCCTCAAAGTGGAAATCGAAGAGGATGGCGAAGGCAGCGGACGCCTGATCATTCATTACAAGACGCTCGAGCAGCTGGAAGCAATGTGCCTACGCCTGCGCCGGCAATAATCAGTCTACAGACTAAAGACTACGGCTCTTGCGACCTTCGGCAGCGAGGCGACTCAGAGAGAGAAGCGCGCGCCCCGCGATCTGGGATTCAAGGGCGGCAAATTCGCGAGTCTGCAGCGTCGCCCGTGCCAGCGTGTCGGCAGCAGCAACAATAGTTTGGATGTTCCAGGTGTTGAGCTGCTGGATAAGTGAACCATGGCGCTGAAAGAAAATCGGCGGACGGGCTGTCTTCAACACCTGGACCGGCTGCGCCCCATTCTCGACATCGAGAAGAAACTTCTCAAGAATCGACAAGTGAAGAGAAGCGGCGGCGAGCAGGCGTGATCCGGGCGTGCCTGCTTTCAAATGCCGATCCACCAAAGTATCCGTCGAAATCAGCTCGCCGGCAAATACCGCATCGTTCAGGTCGTCGAGATCTGCGGTGGTCTTGCCGCTGCACACGGCCTCAACATCTGCAAGATCGACCCTGCCGCTTCCGAGGCAATAGAGGATCAGTTTCTCGATCTCACCGCGGCTAAGCGTGCGATCTTCCCCGAGATGACCGAGGAGGGCGCCTTTTGCAGCTGCCGACAGCGTTAGACCTTCTGCGGCAAATGAGTCTTCTATGAGCTGGTCGAGGTCCTCCAGGGAATCCTCGTAACAGGCGATTGCGAATGCCGCTGGGTCGCGTTCGAATAGAGCACGCAGCTTAGATGATTTCGGCAAGTTGCCCGCCTCTATAATGAGAATATTTCCTCCAGGCGCGATAGGCCCGAGCTTCTCGAGAGCCTTGAGGAAATCATTGCCTGGTGAAACGAACCAAATTGCCTTTCTGCCGCCGAGCATAGGTCTGGAGAGGATTTCATCGGCGAGACGGCCGGTGTCTGCGAGCGAATCCTCTGTCAGACGCGAAACAGTGAAGGGGTCGTCAATGCTGCCAGCGACATGGGCAACAAGGCGGCGAACGGTCTCGCCGACCTTACCCGTATCAGGACCATAAACGAGGTATGAGGAAGCCAGGCGACGGCGAGAAATATGCTGCTCAAGCGCTGAAGCCTTCAGGATGGCCATGAATCTGATCAGCTCGCGGCAAAATAAGCTGCAAGGCGGGTGCGAATGTCGTTGCCTACCTCTTTCGCGGCGCGTTCCATGGCATTTGTTTCGGCCTGAACATTGGAAAAATCAGACGTGGTCCGATCATATGAGACTTGCGAGAAAGTCTTTCCGCTGTTCAATTCCTGGCCGGTTTCCCGGTCTATAAGGCGATAGGCGACGTTTACCCGGTAATTGAAGCGGCGCGTATCCTCATTGTCGTTTTCGATCATGGTTTTCGTACCGTCGAGCGCCATCAGCTGCAGACGGTAGCGCGTCGCGCCGGCACCCGACATCGTCGACAGAAGGTCGTTGCGGATGAGCTGGCCAAGCCGGGTGTCCTGCTCGTCGATAGCCACGGCGGAGAGCTCTGTCGAAACGTTCGAACCGCTTGGCGACGTGCCATATAGAGGTTGGAAGCCGCAGGCCGAAACGGAAAGGCCGATGGCCAGCGCCATCATTCCAAGTGCCTGCCGCGACCTAGACATCAGCCTACCACCACATTCGCAATTCGATCCGGCACGACGATGATCCTGCGCACAGCCCTGCCATCCACAGCTCGGCGCACATTATCCAGCTTTAGAACGATCGATTCAACCTCCGAGGCTGGCAAGCCTTTTTTCAGCGTGACTTCATCGCGGCGCTTACCATTAACTTGGACGGCTATCGTCACCGTGTCCTCCAGCAACAAACCGGGGTCGGCGGCCGGCCATGCCGCATGTGCAACAAGTCCCTGTCGGCCAAGCACTTTCCAGGACTCCTCGGCAAGATGCGGCATCATCGGGGCGAACATCTGGACCAGAATTCCCGCGCCTTCACGCAAAACGGTCGGCGACATCGGGGCGGACTGTAAAGAACCAAAGCTCGCACCAAGGATGTTGGCAAGCTCGTAAATGCGGGCGATGGCGCGATTGAAACGCAGTGATTCGATATCGAGGCCGACGGCATACAAGGTCTGGTGAATGCTGCGCCGGAGGGGAAGGGAAGCCTCGTGACTGCCGGGGAGTGGATCTTTTACCGGCAGAGGCAATGTGGAAATATCGTTGATCAGGCGCCACAGGCGCTGGGTGAAGCGCCAAGCACCCGACACCCCGCTTTCCGTCCATTCGATGTCGCGCTCGGGGGGCGTGTCGGAAAGCATGAACCAGCGGGCGGTGTCGGCACCGTATTGCTCGATAATGGTTTCGGGGTCTATGACGTTTTTTTTCGACTTCGACATTTTTTCCGGGGGACCAACGATCAATTCTTCGCCGGTCGAAAAATGTACCCAACCGCCATCCTTCTCCATGGCCTCGGCCGGCAGAATCCACTCGCCCTTGCGTGTCCGGAAGGTGCTGTGGATGACCATGCCCTGGGTAAACAGGCTGGCAAAAGGTTCGTCGATCTCGATATGGCCGGTCAGGCGCATGGCCCGGGTAAAAAAGCGCGAATAAAGCAAATGCAGGATCGCGTGCTCGATGCCGCCAATATATTGGTCGACCGGCATCCAGTAGCCGGTGGCCGCCGGGTCGGTGGGCCGATCAGAATGGGGGGCACAGAATCTTGCGAAGTACCAGGAGGAATCGACGAAGGTATCGAAGGTATCAGTCTCGCGCTCGGCAGCAGCGCCGCAGCCCGGACAGTTCACATGTTTCCAGGTCGGGTGGCGATAAAGGGGGTTGCCGGGCTGATCAAAAGTGACGTCGTCGGGGAGGACGACCGGAAGCGTGTTCTTCGGCACAGGAACAATGCCGCAGCGATTGCAGTGAATAACCGGGATTGGGCAGCCCCAATAGCGCTGGCGGGAAACACCCCAGTCGCGGAGCCGATAGTTGATCTGTCGTTCGCCAATCCGCGCTTGCTCCATCCGTGTGGCGATTTCCCGCTTGGCTTCGACAACGTTCAGACCATCGAGGAAATCGGAGTTGATAAGCACGGCCGCGGTTTCATCTTTTTCGATGAAAGCCTCTTGGCCAATTGCAAACGCCTTCGGATCGGCTTCCGCGGGTGCAACGACGGGGATGACCGGCAAATCATAGCGCCGGGCAAACTCCAGATCGCGCTGATCATGAGCAGGGCAGCCGAAAATTGCGCCTTCGCCGTAGGCCATGAGGACGAAATTTGCAGCGTAGACCGGCAGGCGAACGTTCCGCCGAAAAGGGTGGCGCGCAAAAAGCTTCAGAAACACGCCCTTTTTTTCTGCGCGCTCGATGGCCTCCTCGCTCGTGCCAAGGGCCTCGCACTCGCGCCGGAAGGCTGCCACCTCGGGCAATTTTACGGCAAGCCGTTTTGCCAATTCGTGATCAGGTGAGACAGCGCAGAAGCTCGCTCCGAAAATCGTGTCGTGACGGGTCGTGTAGACATAAAGGGGTGCGTCGGGCCTGCCGGTTTCATCCTCGAGCTCAAAGCGAAAACGAACGCCCTCGGAACGGCCGATCCAGTTCTGTTGCATGAGCCGGACCTTATCGGGCCATTTGTCGAGGCCATCGAGAGACGCAAGCAGATCATCGGAGTAGGCCGTAATCTTGAGGAACCATTGTGCGAGCTCTCGCTTCTCGACAGCTGCGCCCGAGCGCCAGCCGCGACCCTCGATCACCTGCTCGTTGGCAAGGACGGTCTGGTCGACCGGATCCCAATTCACCTGGGAAATCTTCCGTTCCACCAGACCCGCAGCGAAAAAATCGAGGAACATCTCCTGCTCGTGGCGATAATAGGTCGGATCGCAGGTGGCGATCTCGCGGCTCCAGTCAAGCGACAAACCCATGGATTGGAGCTGCCGGCGCATAGTGGCGATGTTCTCGTATGTCCAGGTTTTCGGGTGCACGCCTTTCTCTATGGCGGCATTCTCGGCAGGCATGCCGAAGGCATCCCACCCCATCGGGTGCAGCACGTTGCAGCCACGGGCACGCATGTAGCGCGCGATCACGTCGCCCATCGTGTAGTTGCGAACGTGGCCCATATGAATGCGGCCCGAGGGATACGGGAACATCTCCAGGACATAGTATTTTCGGCGACCCTCGTCTGCCGCCGGTTCGAAGCAGCGCTCTTCCCGCCAACGCTCTTGCCAATGCGCCTCGGCGGTACGGTGATTGTAGCGTTCAACTGCCATGCATCAGGCTCACGTCACGGTCGATCAAATGGTCCGGTCTGCCTACCAATACTTGAAAGAAGCCGCAAGCTCAGTCATATCCCTGGCCATCATGAGGATGCAGACCCCTTGACCGGTTCCAATCACACAATACCAGCGGCGGCAGGAGCAACAGGACTGCTCCAGGTCAGAAGGAGGATCAGCGATGCTGCAACGGTATCGGGGCGGCGGGAAAGCGATATCATCCTCATCGCGGTCAGCAAGACCTTCGGCCCCGAGCACATCAAACCGATTCTGGAGGCAGGTCACGAGGTGTTTGGGGAAAACCGCGTGCAGGAGGCCAAAACGAAATGGCCGCGGCTCACCGCGTCCTATTCACAGACCAAACTGCATCTCATCGGCCCCCTGCAAAGCAACAAGGCGGCGGAAGCGGTGGGGCTATTCGATGTAATTCACACGGTGGATCGGCCGAAACTCGCGACGGTTCTCGCTGCGGAAATCAAGAAGCAAAACCGTTTCCTTGAGCTCTTCATACAAGTGAACACCGGGGAGGAGCCCCAAAAGGGGGGAGTCACACCTAGCGAGGCGGATGCGTTTATTGGCTTTTGCAAGGATCTGGCTCTACCGATTATGGGGCTCATGTGTTTGCCGCCAATCGACGAGGAGCCGGCAATGCACTTTGCGCTCCTTGCGAAGATCGCCAGGCGCAACAATCTTCTCAAACTCAGCATGGGAATGAGTGCAGATTTCGAGAAAGCGATCGAGTTCGGTGCGACCCATGTCCGGGTTGGGTCGGCAATATTCGGCGAGCGGACAAAACCGGAAAATTAGGGCGTAAGTCCGATCAGCATCTCCATGCCGGGCGAAGAATGACGGAGTATTTCGATCATATCGGGAAGGTCCACAGCCACGCAGCCTGCCGTGGGCTCGTATGTGGGGCGGGAGAGGTGTAAAAAGATTGCGCTGCCGGCGCCGGAGATAACGGGATCGTCATTATGGCCGAGCACGACCACTACATCATAGAGGTGATCGGGCCGCCACATGAACTCAGCGCTCGAGCGGTGCGGAAGCGTCACGGGACGATTGTAAGCGGCATCGGCTGGATCGTCGCACCAGCCGTCATTGGGCCGAATGGGCGACAGGGGCAGGGCAGTCAGCGGCGGTGCAAGGCGGTCAGGCCGGTAAAGAACGCGCCGGAGCGGCCAGCGGCCGGCGGGCGTTCCACCATCCCCTTCGGATTTAGCCGCGAGGATGCCGCTGCTGCCCAGGGCACAGCGGTGGATTTTGCCGCCGCAGCTTATTGTCCCGACGACGGCGCCGCGCAGAGCGGTGACGACCAGCGGCTCGTGGGCGGTAGACATGGGCCTTTGCAATATGATGCCACCTCGATAAAATTGGCCATATCTGGGCCGGTTTGCCCGTTCTGACGCCAAGCAGAGCTGCTTGAACCACCCTCATATACGGGAAATCTAATGAGCACGGCCAAGAAGATACTGATCGTCGATGATGATGATCAGCTGCGAGAAACGCTGAAGGAACAGTTCACGCTGCATGGCGAGTTCTCGATCATGGATGCGGCCAGTGCAACTGCCGGCCTTAAAATGGTTCGCGGAGAGCATGTCGATCTGGTGATCCTCGATGTCAACATGCCGGACATGGACGGCCGGGAAGCCTGCAAAATCATGCGGCGCAACGGCTATAAGGGCCCGATCATCATGCTCACCGCTCAGGGGTCAGACGCAGATATGATCCTCGGACTGGATTCGGGTGCGAATGACTATGTGTCGAAACCGTTTCGCTTCGGGGTGCTGCTTGCCCGCATCCGGGCGCATCTGAGACAGCATGAGCAAAGCGAAGACGCCGTGTTCAAACTGGGCCCCTATACGTTCAAGCCTAGTGCCAAGCTCTTGCTGACCATAGAGAACAAAAAGGTCAGGCTGACAGAAAAAGAAACCTCGATTCTCAAATACCTTTATAGGGCCGGCGATCAGGCCGTCGGGCGCGATATATTGCTGCATGAGGTGTGGGGCTACAATGCAGGGGTCACGACCCATACGCTTGAAACGCATATTTACCGGCTCAGGCAAAAGATCGAACGCGACCCTTCCAATGCCGAGATCCTGGTGACGGAAACCGGTGGTTATAAGCTTGTGCCTTGAGTCCCGTTGATTCAGAGTGCGAATCGGACTGGCAGAATCAGTCCGGGGCGGCGGGAGAGGCAAATGCGGGTGAAGGCCGACGTGCGGGTCTTACAACAGATTCCACTGTTTGCGGACAGCGAGGCCGGTCATTTGCAGCTTTTGTCTTTCGCATCGAAACGCGTAAACCTTGAAAAAGGCAGTATCCTCTTCCAGAAGGGCACTACAGGTGCAGCCGCGTATCTCGTGCTCGAAGGCAGGGCAGAGGTCTACGATACGGCCGAGGCATCAGGCGATGTAGTGGCGACGGCGGAGAGCGGGGCGCTGCTCGGCGAATTGTCGATGATCGCAAATGTCGCTTATGGTGTTACCGTCAAGACGGCCAGCGCTTTCGCAGCGCAGAGGATCGATCGCGAGCTGTTTTTGCGAGTCGCCGGGGAGTTTCCCGAATTCGGCGCGGGTATTTTGCGGAAACTCGCTTCGCGGCTGGGACTTTCAGTCCAAGCCATAGCGATGGTCAAACCATTGTTCCAAGCCTAGTCTCAGCCGATCGTCGCGACCACCGGCACGTGGTCGGACGGCCGGAGCCAGCCTCGAACTTCGCTAATCACATCCAAAGTGCTGCATGCACGATTGAGCTCCGGATCAAGCCAGATATGATCCAGTCGCCGCCCGCGGTTCGAGGCGCGCCAGTCGCGGGCCCTATAGCTCCACCAGGTGTAGAGCTTTTCTTCCAGAGGTACGCGCACACGCATGGCGTCGACCAAGCCGCTTCGGGAAAGGAACGCCTTGAGCTTGTCGGTTTCGACCGGGGTGTGACTCACCACGGAGAGAAGCGCCTTGTGGGACCACACATCATTCTCGTGGGGTGCCACGTTCAGATCACCAAGAACCATCGCCGGCTCTGCCCGGTGGTCACCGGCCTCCCCGAACCACTGGGTTAGCTCATCGAGGAATTGCAGCTTGTGCGCGAATTTCCCGTTGACCTGAGGGTCTGGTAGGTCCCCGCCTGCCGGTACGTAAAGGTTGTGGATCAGGACCGGCACATCGCCGGTTACCCGAACGGCAATATGACGCGCGTCGTTCTTACCGCAGAACTGACGCTGAGATATCTCGTGGAAGGGTATCCGGGAGACAATCGCCACTCCGTGATACCCGACCTGCCCATGATCGGCGATGTGGATAAATCCTGCTTCTCTAAAAACAGAAGAGGGAAATTGCCCTGGCGGACATTTTGTTTCCTGTAGGCAGAGGATGTCGATTTGCTGCTCTTTCAGCAGTCTCACCGCCAGTTCGGCGCGGAGCCGAACCGAATTGATGTTCCAGGTCGCTATTCTTAAAGCCATTGCCGGTGCCTATGAATTCACCAGCATTAGCTTGAATTTCCTGGTCAAATCTAGGCCAAAAAAATCGGGCGCCCAGTCGGGGGCTGGGCGCCCGGCGCGTTCAGCGCTTGTGCGTCGGGAGGGGAAGCCGACGCGTACCAGCTGTCGGCGGCTTTATGAGCGGGGGCAGTCAGCCGCCAGGGTGACAGCCTGTACTGCTAGATAATTAGGAAGACCTGCATTTGGTTTCGACAGAATCGTGGCCACAATTTCGTGATAATGCTGGTGAGGCGATCAGCGGGTGCTCTTCCGCTTGGCAATCTTGACCACAAACAAGCTTGGGTCGGGGTCAACGCCCGTCTCTAAATTGGCAAGGGAGATTGTGGTGCGTTTGCCCCTGGCATCCTCCACGATCCATTGAGAGAGCTCTTTACGATTGTTGTCGAAAACGAGCACCAAGCGACCCGGAATGAGCTTGTTGCGGTCTTCGACCGCGATGGTAGAGACACCTTCGGTGGTCTCGACACTTTTGACTTCTGCCTGCTCGAGAAGGTCGATTTGTTCAGCAAGCAGTAGCTTCAGCGGGGTTGCTGCCAAGGGATATTGATCGGTGGTTTTCTGCTTGCGGTTCTCTATGACGACCCAAGACCCGTCCGATACGACGAGAAAGGGATTAGGCGGTGCATATTCGAACCGGAGGCGCCCGGGCTTGCTCAGAAAAAATACCCCAGCCGAGACCCTGCCCTGCGGGCTGACCTGGGTAAATTCGCCCTTCAAGGTCTTGAAGCTGTTGAAATAAGTGGAAACCTCCTCGACCTTAGATGTCTCTTCGGGACTGAGGGAGATGGCAAGAGCGGGCCCGCCGGAGATAAGGAGGCCAAAACAGAGGGCCGAGAGAGCCATTCTCGCACACCGTGCGAGACAGGTGCTTACCAGTGTCATAATGATTTCCTCACCCCTTATGCGGAACTGCAAGCCAATGCCGTTACTGTCTAACCAAGGCGGCAGATTTGCGGCATTCAAACGGCATCATTGCCCACCAGAATCTCGCGCTTGCCGGTCGCATTGGCCGGAGTGATCACACCCTCCTTCTCCATGCGCTCGATCAAGCTTGCCGCCTTGTTATAGCCGATCTGCAGCCGGCGCTGGACATAACTTGTAGACACTTTTTTGTCGCGAAGGACAACGGCTACGGCCTGATCGTATAGCTCATCGCCGCTGCCGCCCTCAGGGGAGCCCAGGCTTGATGAGCCATATTCCTCGCCTTCAGGCTCTTCGGTCACGGCATCGACATATTCCGGCGCGCCCTGAGATTTCAGGAAGCGGACGATCTTCTCGACCTCCTCGTCGGAAACAAAGGGGCCGTGAAGGCGAATAATCCGGCCACCGCCAGCCATATAGAGCATATCGCCCTGACCAAGCAGCTGTTCGGCGCCCTGTTCGCCCAAAATGGTGCGGCTGTCGATTTTCGATGTGACCTGAAAGCTGACACGAGTCGGGAAGTTGGCCTTGATCGTGCCGGTAATCACGTCGACGGAAGGCCGCTGGGTTGCCATGACTACGTGAATTCCCGCGGCGCGAGCCATCTGGGCAAGCCGCTGCACGGCTCCTTCAATGTCCTTCCCTGCGACCATCATCAGGTCGGCCATTTCGTCGATGATGACCACGATGAAGGGCATCGGCTGGAGGTCGATCTCCTCCTCCTCGAAAATCGGCTGGCCGGTCGCCGGGTCATAGCCGGTTTGCACCTTGCGCGTAATCGCCAAGCCCTTGCCGAGGTTTTGCTGAACACGCGCGTTGTAGCCATCGATATTGCGCACCCCGAGCTTGGACATTTTGCGGTATCGATCCTCCATCTCGCGAACCGCCCATTTCAGCGCCACGACGGCCTTTTTCGGATCGGTAACTACGGGAGCGAGCAGATGCGGGATTCCCTCATAAACCGAGAGTTCGAGCATCTTGGGATCGATCATGATGAGTTTGCACTTCTCCGGAGGCATCCGATAGAGCAGCGACAGGATCATGGTGTTGATGCCCACCGACTTGCCGGAGCCCGTGGTGCCGGCAATCAGCAGATGCGGCATTCGCGACAAATCAGCAAAGACGGGTTCGCCGCCGATATTCTTGCCCAGGGCAAGACAGAGGCTCTGCGCGGTTTTCTCGAATGGTTCAGAGCCCAGCAATTCCCGCAGAAATACCATTTCACGGCGCGCATTGGGCAGTTCTATTCCGATGGCATTGCGCCCCGGCACGACGGCGACACGCGCGGCAACCGCGCTCATCGAGCGCGCGATATCATCGGCCAAACCGATTACTCGGGACGACTTTATGCCAGGTGCGGGCTCAAGCTCGTAGAGCGTTACCACAGGTCCCGGCCGCACGTTGATGATCTCACCGCGGACGCCGAAATCGTCGAGCACGCTTTCGAGCATTCTGGCATTCTGTTCAAGGAGCTCATCTGACTCCTGCTCGCTGCGTCCGACATGCTTCGGCTCGGCGAGGAGCGACAGGGTCGGCATATTGAAGTTCTCGTGGACGACAGGCCTGCCTCCCTTGCTGGCGCCCTTGCTTTGTCTAACCTGTTTGGTGCTGCGGGAAATGCGTGGGCCCTCACCCTGCTCGCCGCTGCCCTCCGCGTCATCATCGATCGATGCGCCCTCGTCCTCCTCGTCCGGTTCTTCCTCCTCGGCAACTTCTGCATCTTCCCGAGGATCCGGCTTCTTCTGCCGGGTTGGCTTGGCTAAGCGAGGCTTTGGCAGTTGTGGCTCATGGCGTGCCTCGCCCGCGGCGGCCGCCGGACTGAACAGCCACGTCCAGAGGCGCCGGAACATGCCCGGGGATGAAATCGAGTCCCGATGACCACCGGCATCAGTCTCAAGCCTACTGCGCGCACGGCTAAAGGCGGAGACAAGCGAATAGAAAAAATGACCGAGTGCGCCAACAGAGGCATCGATCACATCATGGGTGCGTTCGCCGAAAATCGCCGCCAAAAGCAGGGCATTGATCCGCGGATGATTGATGGCCCAGAAAAACGCCGAGAGTGAAACAAAGCCCAGAAGAACGGCGCTTACGATAGCCGCGAAGGTTCCTTTCAAACCGAAGGACAAAAGCCACAGAAGGCTCGCGGAGACGAATGATCCCATGGTTCCGCCAAGTCCTTCCGCGAAAGGCAGGCCGGCAGGCTGCGGCAACAAGGAGAGAAAACCGGTGAGGACGAGAAGCCAAATGGCCCAAGCCAGCATGCGGCGAAGTGGCTTCTGAGGCAGCTTATGGGCGATCAGTTCCATGGCCCAAACCGTCGGGACAGCGAGAAGGCCCAGCGTGCCCAGTCCAAGCAGGCGCATCAGGGCATCGGAAAGGGTCGCGCCCCACGGACCAAACCAATTCAATGCGGCTGATCCGCCAGATCCGGTCAAGCTTGGGTCGGCCGGCGACCAAGTTGCCAGGGCAAGGCTCAGCGATATGTTGATTGCCAGAACGGCAAGCCCGGTTCCTTCCAGCACGCGATTTCGAAAAAATGCCCGCAGTGCCGCCGGCACAGCGTTATCATCGGTATCGACAGGTCCTGAGAAGGACATTTGGCTGGCTCTCCACATGCGTATCCGACGCACTCAGCCGGGTTTGGCCGCTGATACGTCGAGAAGGCAAAACTGCAACAATACAAAGAGTTAATGATTCTGAGGCAGGATAGTTAAAGCCGGGTAAAGGCTTCCCTTGGCGCTCAGCCTCGTTTCAGGCGCATCATGGCTTCCTGGGTCACAGAGGCGACAAGCTCGCCAGACTTCGTGAAAACCAAGCCACGATTGAAGCCGCGGCCCCCGCCGGCGGCGGGAGAATCCTGGGAATAAAGCAGCCACTCATCGGCCCGGAAAGGCCGGTGATACCAAATGGCGTGATCTAGACTCGCCAGCAGCACATCAGGATCGAAAAGGTTCCGGCCGTGGGGAAGGAGGGCCGTTTCGATGATGGTGAGATCCGAGGCATAGGCAAAGACACTATGGTGGACCGCGGGGACGTCGGACAGGGGCGACTTCGCCTTGATCCATATGTCGCGCCGTGCCGCGGCTCCCGTTGGCGGCCTGACATAGTTGT
Organism: uncultured Alphaproteobacteria bacterium; assembly: GCA_963770205.1. GTDB lineage: Bacteria > Pseudomonadota > Alphaproteobacteria > Rhizobiales > Aestuariivirgaceae > DATBLQ01. Next base: position 68,838 of record CAVYOS010000009.1, on the reverse strand, counting down.
CGGTATCGACAGGGCGGATTTCGATCGGCCGGTCGCGGGTGAGATAATTCTGCATCGAAAGCGAGATGGGCCGGCCAGCGTCACGCAACAGTTCCTCATCGGCGGGCAAAGACTCAGGCGGCGGCACATCCGGCATGGGGAGCTGGTGCTCGAGGCCCTGCTCGAAACGGTGGAATGAGGCGGACATGGTGAAAATAATTTCGCCGTTCTGGCGGGCAAGGACACCGCGGGTAGTGAAGCTCCGGCCGTCGCGATAACGGTCCACGGTGTAAAGGATGGGTTCTGCCGGATTGCCGGGACGCAGAAAATACCCATGAAGAGAATGGATGGGGCGCGTTTCATCAACCGTGCGCTCGGCCGCAACGACGGCCTGTGCCACCACTTGGCCGCCATAGACACGCTTCCAGCCGATTTCGGGGCTCCTGCCGATGAAGGTGTCCTGCCCATCAGGCTCAATATCGAGCAACCGCAACAGATCCGTAACGGCGTCAGCCATGCATCGCCCCTCAGCCATTCCCACCCGCAAGTCCGCGGTTGTTTTGAAGAGGGTTTGGGAATATCACGCCCGTCGATGGGTGCCGAGGAAGAAATAAGCGATATTGTCATAGTCGGCGGAGGGCTCACGGGACTCACCGCGGCGCTGGCACTCGGCGCACCCGCCGTTAGAACACCCTTCAAGGTCATATTGGCGAATCCTCTCGATTCCGTCGCCACCCTGCCGGATGCACGGGCGCTGGCGATCACCTATTCCTCGCAGCGTATGTTCGAAGCCATGGGCCTATGGGGCAGGATCGCTCCTCATGCGGAACCCTTGCGCGAGATTGTCGTGACGGATTCGATGCCGGGCGTCGCAGCGCATCCCGTGCTTTTGAGAATGGAGGAAAAAGCGCCCCACAACCAAGCTTCGTGCCATTTCGTCGAGAGCAGCATACTGCATTCGATTCTCGCCGATCAGGTGAGCCTCAGCCCGCATGTGCAGCTGGTCGGTGAGGGGGCGAGCCAACTGTCGGTCAAGAACGGTCTCGTCGCGGTTCAAACCAGCAGAGGACGCCTGCTGCTGACACGGCTGGTCATTGCGGCCGATGGAAAGAACTCGGCGTTGAGAAAAGCCTCGGGGATCGAAGCGCTGCAGATCGATTACCGGCAGATGGGGATTGTCGCAACAATTGCACATGAACTGCCGCATGGCGGAGAGGCACATGAGAATTTTCTTCCCGCGGGACCCTTCGCCGTGCTGCCGCTTCCCGGCAACCGCTCGTCGATTGTGTGGACAGAAGAAGAGAGGCTGGCGAAACGGCTGATGGCCGGGAGCGATGAAGATTTTACTGAAGCGCTTCGCTCTAGGCTCGGCCAACATCTCGGAGGCATCCGTGTTGCGGGCGCAAGGCAAGCCCATTCATTGTCGATGATGATTGCGAAATCCTTGATCGGCCCACGCATCGCGCTCGTGGGCGACTCGGCTCATGTCATCCATCCGCTTGCCGGACTCGGCTTCAATTTGGGCATGCGCGACATAGCGGCTCTGGCTGAGACACTCGTCGAACATCTGCGACTTGGGCTTGATATCGGCAGTGAGGGATGTCTGGAAAACTATCAGTCACGGCGGAGGATGGATACGGTCATGGCTGCTTTCGCCACCGATCTCCTGAACCGCCTTTTCTGCAATGAGCAGCCCTCCGTGAAATTCATCCGCGATTTAGGCCTAAGGGCGGTAGGGCTGCTAAAACCGGCCAAGACCGTACTGATGCGGGAAGCCGCGGGATTGAGCGGAGAGGTGCCCAAGCTGATGCGTGGCGAGGCGCTTTAGCGCTACGAGCCGGCTTCTGCCACCCGGGAAAGATAGTACGCCCAGAGACGGTCCCGTTCCCGGCCGAGCTTCAGCAGATAATCCCAGCTGTAGAGACCCGTTGCGTGACCATCATCGAAAACCAGGCGTGCTGCATAATTGCCAACCGGCTCGATCCTGACGATACGCACATTCTGCTTGCCCAAAACCAGCTTCTCTTCACCCGGCGCATGGCCTTTCACTTCCGCGCTCGGGCTGTGCGTGCGCAGAAACTCGGCCGAGAGAACAATTGTCTCGCCGGAGTCGTAGGTCACCTGCAACCGGCTTCCGCCATGCTGCAGGCGTAGCTCTTCGGGCCAAGGCGAAGCGTCATTCATCATCGCGCAGGGGTCGGGCCTCGTCGGTAAGCATGATGGGAATCCCGTCACGAATGGGATAGGCCAGCCGCGCAGCGCGCGAGACGAGCTCCTGGCGAGCGGCATCATATTCCAGCCGCGTCTTGGTGGCGGGGCAGACGAGTATCTCGAGCAGTCCGGGATCGATCTGGCGTTCCATAAAGTGCCCGTTACTGAAGCTGGCGACCGAGGCCGCCATCGGGCCGATTAAGGCTCAACTCGGTGAGGGCGACGAGAAGCTCCGCCCTGGCGCTGAGGCTCGGCGCTTCGAGAAGAGCCTGTTTTTCGGCCACCGCAAATGGCGCGATGGAAGACAGGGAGTTCACCAGGAGTTCGTTCGAGGCGGCGCGAACTTCGTTCCAATCGGTCTTCAACCCATTGGCGTCGAGATAGGCGCGAAATGTCGTCAGCACTTGCTGGCGATCCACAACCTCCTCCCCGTGGCCCAGCTTGAGATCGTCGGCAAATGGGGAGTAATCGGCTTCCACCTGCCGATAGGGAGTAACCGATGCGATTTCACGGACAACGCAAAAACGCGCGATGCCCGCCAAGGTGATCAATGTTCGGTTGTCATCGACCTCTATGAAAGACGATATCCGTCCAGCGCAGCCTATGCCGTAAACTGCCGGCGCGTCGAAGTTGGCGGCAGGAGAAGCATCCTCGGCAAGAGGCTGCGTCATTCCAATGATGCGATCGCCGGCAAGGGCATCGTTGATCATGGCAAGGTAACGCGGCTCGAATATGTTCAGCGGCAGCTGGGTACGCGGCAACAGCAGCGCACCTGCGAGCGGAAAGATCGGAATGCGAACCGGCAGGTCGTGAAGGTTAGAGAATACTTTGATACCGGGCATGCGGATAGCCTTTCAGCTGAACAGGATCGAAGACAGTTTGCGCCGACCCAACTGGGTCAACTCATCCTTCGGTCCCCAAGCATCGAAAAACTGCACCAGCTGCTTTCGCGCGGCCTCATCATTCCAGCCGCGTTCCTTGCCGATGATCGTCAGCAGGTGATCAAGGGCCTCCTGGCGCCGCCCGATGCCGTTGAGGGCCACGGCCAAGTCGTAGCGTGATTGATGATCTGCAGGGTTCTGCTCCACAGCTGCTGCAAGCTTCCTGACATCGCCTGGATCAGCCTGCTTGGCGGAGAGTTCGATCATAGCCCTGACGCTGGCGATCTCAGGATCGGAGGTCTTTTGCGGAGGCACGAGCGCCAATGTTGCTTTGGCGCCATCCAGGTCGCCGCTCTTGATCTGAGCTTTGGCCAGCCCGGCGATGGCCTTGACGTTCTCACGGTCGATCTGCAGCACCTGGCCAAAAATCTGACCGGCCGCGGCCAGGTCGTCTTCAGCCAGCGCCTGTTCGGCTTCGGCGAGCATTGTTTCGAGTTCATCGCCACGGGCGCCGGCGGTGAGACGGGAAACAAATTGCCTCAGCTGGCTTTCCGGCAAGGCACCCATGAAGCCATCCACCGGCTGGCCGTTGACGAAGGCGAAGACGGCGGGAATAGACTGAATGCGCATCTGAGCAGCAAGCTGCTGGTTCTCATCAATATTGATCTTGACCAGCCGAACGGCGCCCTTGGTTTCCCCAACGATCTTCTCGAGCAGGGGGCCGAGCTGCTTGCAGGGGCCGCACCAGGGGGCCCAAAAATCAACAAGCACCGGCATTTGGCGAGAGGCCTCCACCACGTCCGCCATGAAGTTCTTGGTATTCGACTCCTTTACCGGGGTCGGAGCTGTACGGGCCGCGGAATCACTGCCAACGATCATTGCCATTGCTTGTCTACCAGGATCAGCGAGGTTGTTTTGTCGCAACAGTAAGTAGGGATATTGCGCCGAAATTGCAATCTGGCGCAGAGACGGGCGGCCAGCTGGCTAACTCAGGCCGATGATTTTCGGATCATGACCGCAGGAACGGATGAATTTCAGAAGATCCGCTGGGGATATGGTGGTCGTCGCACAGTTCTCAAGGGGGTGATAGTTTACGAGGTCATGGCGCATCATATCGGCGTCGAGCACGACGTTGACCGACCCCGGAGGGGCATTGATGAGCGCAAAGGGCGTGACCGCACCCGGATCAATGCCCAGAATGCGGCGCAAAAGCTCGGGACGGCCGAAAGACAGACGGCCCGAGCCGATGCGGGCGGGAAGCGCCTTCAAATCGACGCGGCGGTCCTCAAGGCAGACGATCAGCCAAAGCACGTCGTTCTTGTCCTTGAGGAACAGATTCTTGCAATGGGCGCCTGGGATTTCTCCGCGCAGGGAACGCGCCTCCTCGACGGTGAATACCGGAGGATGTTCACGTGTGGTTGTTTCGATAGCGAGGCCCGCCAGGCAGGCGAAGAGATCCTCGCGGCTCGCTGGTGCAGGGCATTCCAACTGGACGGCTGGCTGGTCGTTCATCGGCCGTGTCTATTGCATTTTGGACAACATTGGGCAATAAGGGCCCCGGTCCGTTCTCAAGCGGGCGCGGAGCGTGCGGGCGTAGCTCAGGGGTAGAGCACAACCTTGCCAAGGTTGGGGTCGTGGGTTCGAATCCCATCGCCCGCTCCAGGTTTCCGATGTGCGTCAGCAATCATCAGGCCGTGGCCTTGATCGCCCAAGCTCTCACCTTGAAAGGGATCGACCCATCCTCGCTGCGAGGAAGAGTGTCGTGCAGCTTTTGTTTCAGGCGCTGCCGTGCGTCGGGATCAAGGCTTTTGCAGTAAGCCGGTGCAGGTCCTGCGCCCAGAGTGAAGGGATGCCAATAATCCTCGAAGTCTCTGAACACCGTCGGCACTTCAATCGCAGTATGAGCGAGTTCCGCCAAACCGGCTCTCCTTGCCAGATCAGTCAGGGCATAGGGAGTGCACTGGGCAAAGCGCTTGTCCTCGGTGAGATCCCGGGCGGCGGGATCGATGGCTTTTGCAGCATTCCAGAAGGCCCGCGTGAATTCCAGGCCTCCCCCCGGATAGTCCCAGACGTAATAGCCGATTCTTCCCCCCACGCGGGCCACCCGCTTCATTTCGGCCAAGGCCTTTTCATGATCGGGCACAAAATTCAGGACCAGGGCAGAGACGACTGTATCTCGGCTGCCCGCATTAATGGGCAGAGCCTGCGCATCGCCAATTCGAAACTCGGCGCGATGATCTGGGACATTCGATCGGGCTTTGGCAATGAAGCCTTCAGAGGAGTCGATAGAGATCAGACTCTTGGGATTGCACGCAGCTAGGATCGCCGCCGACAGCGCCCCCGTTCCACAACCCACCTCGAGCCAGTCCAAGTGATCTGGAGCATGGAACCAATCGAGAAAACGGGGCGCGATCTTTCGGCTCCACCTCCCCATGTAGAGATCATAGGCATCGCCGGCTTGCCAAGCATCGTGGCGCGAGGTCTCGGTCATAGGTCAACGATACGACAGGGTCTTGCGGCAATTCACAATAGAAATTCCTTCCGCCAGCTTTCGCTTCCGGGATGAAGGAGGGGTGGAGCGGCACCTCGCGGTGGCGCCAACGTTGGTGTTAATAGAGATGGTGCGAGGGCGCTCCACCCCGGTGATTTTGGGAGGTCACTTTCACGTCACTCGCTTCGGGATGTTTCGAAGCCGCGCCGGCCTAGCACTCAACCCCTGGTCAACGGCAGCCAGTCCACGGCTTGCCTACAGGCACCGGCCCTTTCTCCACACTCAAAAGGCGACATCCGGACAGCGCCTCCTTCACGGAGCAGGGTGAAGAATGACTACTCTATACTAGGAATGTTGTCAAGAGGAAAATATTTCCCTCTCCCCTCGTGGGAGAGGGTAGGGTGAGGGGGTACCCCTCATCCGGCTCGATGCCTGAAACGCATCTCGCCACCTTCTCCCACAAAGGGGAGAAGGAAAAACGCAATAGAAATTCTCTTCCGCCGGGCTTTCGCCTCCGGGTGAAGGAGAGGTGGGAGGCTGGCCCTCCTAGGTGCCTACTTCGAAGAGTAGGACTGGTGCCCACTTCCATTAATTTCGAGAATCAACTGAGTGGGACTATTGCCCTCTCTTTGGGAGAGGGCGGATATGCGGAGGCTCGACAGCGCTCCCACCGCCATCCGTACCTGCCAAGACGCGCATAAAGGGCGGCTTGGGACAGACGGCAGCTGCTCCACGTTTCAACAAGAAGAGGTGAGGCTTCGCGATGACCGCCTCCTTCTTGGAGCAGATGCTGACCATACACACACACCTAGGAATGTTGTCAAGAGGAAAGTTCGTTCGGGCCGGAAAGACCGTGCACGTTTACGAGGCGCTGCCGGACTGCCGCTCCTTCACCGCCAACCTGCCGCTCGCGAGCGGATCGCGCGGAATTCGGGCGAACCTGACCGTGTCGGGGGCGCTCGATCCCCCCGTGACCACAAACGACATGGCTTGATCGAAGGTCCAGTCGGTAAAAGTGACCATCCGCATGGGGACGATCTCGATATAGCCGGACGTCGGATTGGGCGCGGTCGGCACATAGACGGCAGCCAGTTCCTCGCCGGTGTCACTGTCGTGCAAGACCCGGGTAAGAAGGCCAAGCGCCTTCATGTCGGGAGAGGGAAAATCGATGAGCACGACGCGGCGTTCGTTCTCGGTGGTGGCCCCGGCGATTGCGAGGAATCTCTTCGAGGCACGATAGATGCTGTCGACGAAGGGGATCGCTCCGATCAGGGCCTCGAACCAGCCAATCAGCCGTTGACCCACCACACGGCCCGCTCCCCAGCCAAGCACGAACAGGAAGATGAGAACGATCAAAGCCGCGACGATCGACAGGAGCGCATCATTGACGATCCAATCGGCCCATTCGGGATACCGCGGACGGATCCCACTCGCAACGCCGCGCACCAGCGGCGCTCCGATATGAGAGAGCTGCGCGAACAGAAAACCGACGATCCACCAAGTTATGACAAGCGGAGCCGCCGTCAGCAGGCCGATCAGGATATATCGTCCAATCGATCTCATGGAATGAATGCGGTGGGTTCAGCGAGCGGTCCTAATGGATAATGAACCAAAAGCGAAAGCCTCTGCAAATTTGCTTGCTGCATGGTTACGGACTAAGGTGAAAAGGCCGGCCTGCCGGTTTTCCTCAACGGCCCTTGCGTCCGGTTCCGCTGCGGTGCAGAAGCACGACGTTCTCGGCATCGGAATGGCCATCCTCACTGACCCGGCGCGATATGGCCAGAGCAGGCTCGACCTGATCGATGTTTGCCGGCGAGAAGACCTTGATTGGATGGCTCAGGCCGCGCAGGACCTCACTGCCGAGCTCGTTCCAATTGCCCTCGCACCTTGAGCGGAATTCCTCGCTCGCTATGATGGGTATTCGATAGGTTTTCGTCAGTGACTCGAGCCGCGTCGCCTGGTTGACGGCGGCACCAAAGACAGAGAAGGTCAAGCGATCAGGCAGGCCGACATTGCCGAACATGACATTGCCGATGTGCAGGCCGATGCCATAGCCGATCTCGACAAGGCTATCCTTGCGGCGGATTTCATTGGCCTCGCGCATGCGAAGAGCGGCGGTGACAGATGCGACATATGCCTGCTGGCATGCTTCGCGACGACTGCGCGGGCTGTCGCCCGAGGGATAAATCGCCAGGAAACCGTCGCCCAGAAAACTCAATATATGGCCGCCGCCATCGGCGAAGGCACCGGCCGCCGCATCGAAAAAGGTGTTGAGGACACCAATATACGGCTCGCGCCCCAATTCCTCGGCGAGGATCGTCGAATTGCGCACATCGGCCACAACAATGGCGGCCTTGATCGTCTCGCCGTCGCCGCGCTGAATTTGACCGGAGAGCACGCGCTCACCGGCGCCGGCGCCAAGATAGGTGGTGAGCATGTTGCGGGCGAGCTCGCCTTTGACGGCGATTTTCGAGGCGACAGCCAAGCTTTCCTGAATACGCAACAGAGCCGCAATGTCCTCATCGGAAAATCCGTCATCGCGATCGGATGCCCATGAGCCGATCATGCCTTGCTCGGAGGAGGGCCGGAACCTGCGGGTATAAGCGAGGTAGTCGGTGATGCCCTGTTCGCGCAGCTCATCAAATACGGGGAATTCGGCAGGCCCGCCACTCGGGTGGATGCGGCGCCGAAGGTGCGGCAAATCGTTTTTTACAAGATGGTAAAACGGGCTCTTAAGAAACCGGTCAGCCTCGCCGCCACGCACATGACGATGCTTCTCCACCGAAAGGCCCTTGCCGCGCTCCCATAGATAACCGACGGCGCGATAGAGCGGATGCAGCATGGAGAAGGACATATAGGCCCGCGCCAGAGGAAGACCGGCGGCGGCCAGGCGCTCGCAGGTGCCGCGTGCTATGGCCTCGAGGCCGGTATCGTTCAGGGCCTGCTGGTTCAGCCACTGAAGAACCTCATCGATAAGCGTGGCGGAGGTGGTTTGTTTCATGGAAGGACTCGATGATTGTGAGAGCTATCCGGCCCCCCGGAGCGGAGTCTGTAGCCGCCCAGGAACCTCGAAGCAAGGCTTGCGTCTCGCGAGCAAAGCTGGCTATGCGACCCGGCGCGCAGCCGAAACATTGGCAAGCAGGCGATCGCGCCAGAAGTCTGATTTCGTAAGCATATGGATACGCTTGGCATCTCCGGTGACGGGGTCGGGCAGCGCCGCCGCCAGTATGTGGATATTGGGCAGCGTGTTGGCAAGCATGGCGTCGAAATCGCGGCCATAACCCCGGTAATGGAGGTTCTTCTCCGGATCGGGAAATCCCCAGTCTTGCGTCAATGTTCCGGTAAGAACGCGCGGAACGATGAGAATAAGAAATCCCCGCGGAGACAGAATGCGAATGAGTTCGCGGAGAGCCTTGGCATCGTCGCGTACATGCTCAAGCACATGCGAGCAGATGATGACATCGAAGGCCAAGTCGGGACGGGCGATCGCCTGAAGGTCCAAGGAATTGTCGCCGCCATGGGTCGACAGTTCGCAGTTCGCAAACCATGATTCATCCACGATCGGGTCGGGACTAAACCGCATGAGACGATAGCCGGAAAAATGCGCGGGGCTGCGAATCGCGTCGATGATTTGGCGCGCCACGCGATGGCGCTCCAAGGAACCACAGGCCAGGCAGCGAGATGGAAGGCCATTTTCGGCGAGGCGGCCGGAGGGACCTGCTCCGAAGGAAGTGCCACCGCAGATATTACAGGCAGGCATGAAGCGCCTTTACCATAGCGGCACACCCGGCCAAAGCGCTAACCGGTGTTTCGGCCAAGCGCGATCAGATGCAGGCCAACCAGCACAATCTGCGCAGCAAGGCAGGCAGTCATTCCCCCGACGTCATGGGACGGACTTACCGTGTTCACATCCAGCGCTACGACGCGCATGGCGGCGAGCCCATGGAGCAAATCCAGGGCGCTGGCGGCATCAGGTCCTCCCCAGGTCGGTGTTGCCACGCCCGGTGCGCAGGCCGGGTCGATGAAATCCATATCGAAGCAGAGATAGACGGGCCTCGTTCCGATGGCGCCCCGCACATCGGACAGTACGTCGGCCACGCCACGCCGGCGGAGCTCATCGCCGAGAACCAGCCGGTAGCCAAGGCCCCTGGTGTGCTCATAGATCCCGGGCATGGCAAGGGTGCCGCGGGCACCGATGTGAAAGGAGCGGCTCACATCGATCAGACGTTCCTCCGCGGCGCGGGTGAAGGTGGTGGACGTGTTGTAGCCGGGCAGATCGTAGGCATCGGTATGGGCATCGATGTGAAGCAACACAAGCTCGGGGTAGTGACGGTGAACGGCGCGAAGCTGCGGCAGCGACACGGAGCCGTCGCCGCCCAGCGTCACCGGATAACCGCCGCTGAACAGCACGGCGTCCACTGCGCTTTCGATTGCGGCGAATGACGCTGCGATCTCGCTGCTCGTCACGGATATATCGCCGAGATCGATCACGTTCAGGTCGTCGAGCACGTTTGAATCGGAGAGGGGTGGATAGAAGGGGCGGACAAGGCCGGATTCCCGGCGTATGGCAGCCGGTCCCATGCGGGCACCGATCCGGGTTGGATGGGTGCCGCAGTCGAAGGGGATGCCAATGATTGCCGCCTGGCCCGGCCGGATCGAACGGCCACTCGGCACCCCCATGTAAGTTCCAGAAGGGGAAAGCCATTCGATCTGGCTGGTCATTGCTTCGACACTCCATCGCGCAGGCTTTAGAAGACTATCGGCTTGAGCCCGAAGGGTCCATGCCATAACCTCTCCGGCAATTGTAAAGGGAGGTAGAGATGCCGATACGCAGTTCAACGGCTGAATGGCACGGTTCCTTGCGGGAAGGTCACGGCCATATGGCCTTCGGCAATGGCGCGTTCGAGGGCGAGTTTTCCTTCGGCTCGCGGTTCGAAAGCGGGCAAGGGACCAATCCAGAGGAGCTGATTGCCGCTGCTCATGCGGGCTGTTTCTCGATGCAGCTGTCGGGCGTTTTGACAAAAGACGGGCATCCGCCGCGGAGCATCCGGACGACCGCGAAAGTCAGGCTCGATGTCGGTCAACAAGGTGCGGATATCACCGCGATCGAACTGGAAACCGAGGGCATCGTTCCGGGAATAGACGCAGCGACCTTCGCGAAAGCGGCAGAAGCGGCGAAGGAAATCTGTCCGGTCTCCAAGGCGCTGAAGGCCGTGAAGACAAGCGTCAAGGCGACTTTGAAGTCCTAGAACGCTGCCGGCGATAGTGGCGGTGCATCTTGCTGCGGTTGCCGCACAGCGCCGTTATGCACCAGCGCTTTGAGCGATTGCGGGTACGGTCGATGAAAAGCCAGCCGCAGGCAGGGCAGACTTTCACGCGCTCAAGGCCGGGCGAGAAGGCTAATTCAATAGCCGACTGCAGTATGCCTGCCAGAAACGAGGGCCGTCCGGCGGGGTGCGCGGTGTGCCTAAGTCTGATTCCTTGCCCTGTTTTTGCAAGTGCAGACGTCGGGCCATGCCGGGCATAGAGGCGGACAAGGCGGCGGAAATCCGCACCCACGGGAGAGCCGCCGGCAGTGTGACGGAAAAATCGGTCGATGGTTTCGCGGGCCTCGAAGACTTGCCGGAAGGATACGCGCGGCGGACCGAGGCCCGTTCCGGCGAAGCGCCGCCACTCGTCGAGATCGGCGAGGCTCAGCAACCGGTCCTCGCGCCGGTCGGGGCGATCGCGGTAAACGACGGTATTGGCAAAATCGAGCGCCGGCAGGTGATTGACAAAATGATGATCCTGCCAAGTGAAGGGAATGGCTTTCCTGAGAGATTTGACAGGGCGGTATTTAGGTTTCATGCTAACCGGTAAAGCTACGTTTGATCGTTAGTCTGCCGGGCAAAACAAATTGCTCCCAACCGGATATGTTGTCCAGCAAGTCTTCAACGCGCTCCTCGTAGGCTCGTTTTACAGCCTGCTGGCCGTGTCTTATGCGCTCGTGCATGGGCTCACAAATCGCATCGTCCTATCGTTCGGCGACATGGCGATGTTTTGTGCTTTCGCCTCGCTTTACGCCGCGCTCGCGGCCGTGACGCTTGGCGCTCATACGGCGGCAATGCTTGCCGCGGGGCTTGCCGGAAGCATGCTGAGCGCGGCTGCTTTGGGATTGTTTTCGCTGAAGGCGGTGTTTGCGCCGCTGATGACGGGCCGGAGCCAGACGCTGCTGATCGCATCGGTCAGCTTGGGCCTCGTGCTGCAGGAGACGATGCGCCTGCAGTCCGGCGGGCGGGAGCAATGGCTCGAACCGATACTCGGTAATGCGGCCATCGAGGGCATGGCCGGCGGCTTCATGATCAGGATCAGCGCAATGCAAATGCTGATCATCGGCGGCACGGCTGCCGTTCTCCTGGCCATGAGCGGCGCGTTGCGATGGACAAAGCTCGGACGACTGTGGCGCGCTTGTTCGGAAGATGCGCCGCTCGCGAGACTCATCGGGATCGATGTGGGCAAGGTGACCAGCCTGACCTTCGTCGTTGCCGCCGTTTATGCAGGCGCGGCGGGATTTACGCTGGCGATCTATTATGGCGGGGTGAGTTTCTACATGGGGCTGATGCTCGGTCTCAAGGCGCTGTTCGCATCCCTTATCGGCGGGTTCGGAACAATCGGCGGCGCCATTGCGGGGGCTTTCGTGCTGGCTTTCCTGGAGACCGCATGGGCAGCATTTTTCCCGCTCGGGTACCGCGATGCCGCAGTGTTTGCCATCGTTCTCAGCCTGCTTGTCATCCGGCCGGAGGGGCTGCTCGGGGTAAAATTAAGAAGGGATTACGAGAAGTGATCATCAAACGCGGCATTTGCCTTTTCGCACTATGGATGGTTTCGGGCTGCGACAATCCGCAGGGGCCGGCGGCGTCCTTTGCCGGAGGCGGATTTATTTTCAACTACCGGGTAGGACAAGCCTATTACGGGGTGGTCGTCAAAACGGAAGGAACCTTGCCGCAGGATGCCGTCATCGAAGGGCAGTTTGAAAATCCGGCGGGGGGCAATGCCGTGGTCGTGCAGGTGAAGGCTGCCAGCGATCAGCGCAAATATGTGTTGCGGACGCCACCGCTGAAGGGTGTGAAAAAGGATGTGCCTTATAAAGTCGTGGTGCGAATCCTCGAAAAACCCGGCGGGGAGGAACTCCAGCGCATCGAGAAGACGATCAAAAGCGATATCGACCAGTCGCTTCTGCCACAATCGCCTCTGGTGATCGGTCCGGGATACGAAATCAATCCCGAAAACGATGTCACCAAGCCCGCGCAATCCAATTGAGAGCGATCCGATGAAGGCGAGCCGGACCATTACCGTGATCGGCGCCCACGCGGAAGGGGAGGTCGGGAAAGTCATTACGGGCGGCGTGCTGCCGCCGCCGGGTGCTAGCGTCTATGAGCAGCAGCAGTGGCTCATGCAGAATAACGACGCGCTGCGCAAGTTCCTCTTGTATGAGCCGCGCGGCGGCGCTTTCACTCACGCCAATCTGGTCGTGCCCGCGAAAGATCCGGCGGCAGATGCCGGCTTCATCATCATGGAGCCAGATGATTATCCGCCGATGTCCGGCTCAAATTGCATCTGCGTCGCCACGGTGCTGCTGGAAACCGGAATGATCACCATGATGGAGCCGGTAACTCGTCTCACGCTCGAAACGCCGGGCGGGCTGGTTCCGGTCGAAGCCCAATGCCGGGACGGCCGCGTAGAGCGGGTGAAGCTCGTCAACGTGCCCTGCTACGCGGCGATTCTCGATGCCGAGATCAAAGTGCCTGACATCGGCACGGTTCGCGTCGATGTCGGCTATGGCGGTGCATTCTTCGTAATCGTCGATGCGCGCGAGTTCGGTTTCAAGCTCAGGCCCGAGGAGGCACGGCAGCTGGTGGAAACAGGCGAACGCATCAAGGAGGCGGCGCGTCAGCAGCTCGAAGTCCAACATCCGGAAATCGCCGCGTTCAACAAAATCGCCTTCACCGAATTCACCCTGCCCGTCACCAGCGAGGGGGGTTTGAGCACCGGCCGCAATACAGTCGTGATTTCGCCAGGAAAGCTCGACCGCTCGCCTTGCGGGACCGGTACCTGCGCCAGGCTTGCGGTCATGCATGCAAAAAGCGAGATATCGGCAGGCGAGGGGTTCGTGAGCCGCTCCATCATCGACTCTCGTTTCGACGCGAAGATCGAGTCGGTGACACGGCTAAGGAATGGGACGCCGGCCATTGTGCCATCCATCAGCGGAAGGGCATGGATTACCGGCATTCACAGCTATTTACTCGATCCGCGTGATCCGTGGCCGGAAGGTTATACGCTGGCGGATACATGGTACCGGGCACTCACATGAGTGCCGCTAGTGACGGAAGTGCCGGGTTCCGGTGAAGACCATTGCCAGGCCCGCTGCATCGGCAGCCGCAATGATCTCATCATCCCGCATCGATCCGCCAGGCTGAATGACCGCGGTTGCACCAGCCTCGGCAGCGGCCAATAGACCATCGGCGAAAGGGAAGAAGGCGTCGGAAGCGACCACGGAGCCGTGCGCCAGCGACTGGTCATGGCCTGCCGCCCTTGCGGCGTCTTCAGCTTTGCGTGCAGCAATACGGCTCGCATCGAGCCTTGACATCTGGCCTGCACCAATGCCGACGGTTGCGAGATTCCTCGCATAGACGATGGCATTCGACTTGACATGCTTCGCCACCGTGAAAGCAAAGATCAGATCGGCCATCTCCGCTGCGGATGGCGCGCGTTTTGTAACAAGTTTCACGCCGGCCTCGCCGAGCACACGATCGTCGAGCGACTGCACCAGCAGTCCGCCGACTACAGACTTCACCGCGAATCCGCCCGGCGGCGTCATAGCGGATAAAGACGGGACCAGCAGCAAGCGGAGGTTCTGCTTGCGGCAAAGTATGTCCCGTGCGGCTTGAGAAGCTGCCGGGGCGATCACCACTTCGGTGAACAGTTTAACAATTTCTGCCGCAGCTTCCTCGTCGAGCACCCGGTTGAAAGCGATGATGCCGCCATAGGCGCTCACCGGATCGCAGAGCAGCGCGCGACGGTAGGCTTCGGCAGGCCGATCCCTTGAGGCGGCACCGCAGGGGTTTGCATGTTTGACGATCACGCAAGCGCAACCATCGGTGAATTCGTTCACGCATTGCCAGGCGGCATCGGCGTCGTTGATGTTGTTGTAGGAGAGCTCGCGGCCCTGGACCTGGTGGGCCACAAGGTCGCCAAGGGCCTTCGAGGTGCTTGAATAAAAAGCCGCCCGCTGATGCGGATTCTCGCCATAGCGCAGCGGCGACAGGCGCCGGCCGCCGACGGCAAAATAGGGCGGCGGCTCACCGCCCGTTCGTTCGAGAAACCAGCAGCTGATCGCAGCATCATAGGCAGCCGTGCGGGCAAAAGCCTTGGCGGCGAGGCTCGCCTTGAACGCCTCGCTCAGGAGCCCTGAGCCGGCGCGCATCTCGGCGAGAACAAGGGAATAGTCGTCAGGATCGGTGACAACGGCGACGGCGCGATGATTTTTGGCACCGGCCCGGATCATTGCCGGGCCACCGATGTCGATATTTTCCAGACAGTCCTCGACGCTTGCTCCGGAACCGACGGCCGCTTCGAAGGGATAGAGATTGACCACCAGCAGATCGATCGGTTCGATGCCTAGATTACGTAGAGAGTCCTGGTGGGCAGGGTCATCCGGCTTGGCCAGAAGCGCTGCGTGAATGAAGGGATGAAGCGACTTTACCCGGCCATCGAGAATTTCAGGACTGCCGGTGAGCTTGGACAGCTCGGTCACGTCCAATCCTTCCGATCGCAAGGCCCTCGCCGTTCCGCCCGTGGAAATCAGCGCAACACCCATTTCGGCAAGTGATCGGGCGAAATCGGCGAGGCCGGATTTATCCGAGACGGAGAGCAGCGCACGCCGGACGGGACGGTTCATTCATCCATCGCTTTTCTTATGCTCGATGGTTGCGCATAGCATGGCGCGGGCGTTCGGCAAACGGCTAGAGGAGGAGGGCGGTGTCCTGATCGGAGATGCCGGCAGCGGCCGGATTTTTCCGGATGCGCTTGAAAGCCCAGTTTACCGGGCCGGCGACCGTGCCTGCTAACAAAATTTGCGTGGTCTTGCGCGGCCCTGCCCTGCCCCAGAGGCAGATACTCTCTTCCAAGCGGATGGCCGCACCGCGCGCAGAAAATTTCCAACCCGCCCGATTGGGCAAGAGAAGGACGACACTGGCGCCGTCCATGGCAAGGGTTGCCTTCACCGCCGGATGGAGATGAAAGCGGATTGCGAAAGCCGTTTCAGCGGCGCCTGCGCTTGACCGCGTGCAGGGAAAGCTGTCCTCGCCGCGCAGATCGTCTCCGGTGGCGGAAAGAAAGATCCGCCGCTGATGAACGAAGCCGGTCGCGCGCTCATAAGCATTGTGGCCGGCATCGATCATCGAGCCCAGGTCGCTTGAACCGACCTCGGCGGTGGAGGCCGGAACCGTGCGTGACGCGAAGCCGAAAGCTGTCAGGAAACGTCGCGAGGCCTGAGGCGGGGCGGAGGCCGGTGTGAGCACGGCCGTGCTGTGGGCTTCGGGCAGGACCGACACGGCCGAGAGCCGGACGTTGGCGGAAACAGGCGTGCCGCAGTTCACCACGATACGGCATCCACCGTCGGAGAACTCAAAGGCCAGGGGAGACAGCGACTGCCTGCGGCTGCCGGGAGGAGGCACTCCGATGTCACAAATCACAACCGTGCTGCCATGGGCAAGGCGAACATAGGCAGAATGAACGGCATGGGACAACGGACGCCCGCCGATGGAATCGGCTGCAAGGATGGCCGTGCATTCGCTCGGGAGCGGGTCGCTTGTCCCGTGGAAAATCGCCAAGCCCTTATCGCCATGCAGAAAGAATCGCAGCATTGGAAGCATGCGGTCGATCGCGGCCTGCAGGCGGGCTGGAACTTCAATGCGGGCTTCCTCGCATGCCAGTCGCAGGGGAAGAAGTACGAGCAGCAGCCGCACGAGTTCTGCGGGATTTCGCGATACGTGTCCGCCATCGGGAAATATCCGGCGGTCGAGCATTTCCGATAAGAAGAGCAGGGCCGCGGGCCGCGAGGTCTCGAGCCCCCTCAAGGCGATGGCGGCAAGGGCCAGCACAGCCGCACAATCGAGCCGGGTTTCGATAGAGCCTGTCAGAGCTGTGCGCCAGTGCAGATGGCGGATCTGGCCTGTCAGCCCTGAGTAAAAAACGTGCCTGAACATCTCATCGGCACCGGCGAGCAAGAAAGGAGCGGCGAATATCCAGGCCTTAATGCGAGAACAGAGGACCTGGAGGGTATTTGCCCCGGCGGGATGGCGGCGGTTGCCGTTCAGCCAATCGGTGATCAAGGCTCTGGCCTGCACGCGGCCGAGCTCGAGCGCGGTGGCTTCGACATGAGCGAGCCAGTCGAACCCATGGAGGGCTGCGATCCACTCCCGATCGGCAGGGCCACTGGTGAAAATCGCACCGGGAAGGCAGTTCGCTTGGACGCCGCCGCAACGAAATCTGCCAAAATAAAGTTGCTTGCCCAAAGCAGGATCGCCGAGGGTCAGCCGCCGCGGGGCGATGGCAAGCCCTGTGACTTTCACCGACAGCAAATTCGGCGGCCAGGCGAGAGAACGCCGGCGAGCCGCCGAACGATCGATGGAATTGGCCCGGTCCGGACGCGAGGTATCGAGATGCGCAAAACTCATGAAGACCTGCCGGCGGCGGAAGCCTCTCTGTCAAATTCACTGTTATCGGCAGAGTGCGTTAATGATTTAATAAGATTAATGAGAAATTAACGGGCACGCAGCAAGCGCATGGCGAAAAAGCCATCAAGCCCCTGGCTTGGCAGCGTTCTAAGGCATCCAAGCGTATCGAGCCATTCCGGCCGAAGCGCGAATTCCTCGGGGGTGAGCGGCAAAAGCGTGAGGTTTGAGGGGAGCCTCGATAAATGGTCTTCACCCTCCTCGGCCTCGAGCGAGCAGGTGCAATATATCAGTGTACCGCCCGGCCTAAGAAGGGAAGCGGCTTTGACCAGAAGCGTGTGCTGGAGGGCTGCCAATTCGAGGATCTGCTCGGGCCGGCGGAGATAGGGGATGTCGGGGTGTCGCCTTGTAATCCCCGTCGCCGCGCAGGGTGCATCGAGTAGCACGGCATCAAAGCTTTCGGAGGGCTGAAAGGTCAGAGCGTCGGCGACCACCGTCTCGGCAGATAGCCGCAGACGGCGAAGGTTTTCTTCGAGCCGCTGCATTTTCCGAGCCGACCTGTCGACGGCCGTCACTGTGGCGCCGGCACTGGCCAGCTGAGCGGTTTTGCCGCCGGGTGCGGCGCAAAGATCCAAGACCTTAAGGCCCTTCACGTCCCCAAGCAGCCTGGCAGGGATAGCAGCGGCTTCATCCTGCACCCACCATTGCCCCTCCGCGAAACCGGGAAGATCGGTGATGGGCCCCTGCGCGTCAAACAGCCGGACGGTCTGAGCTGAGACATGCTTGCCTCCAAGGCGCTGGGCCCAGCCTTCAGCGTCGCCGATTACCGTCAGATCCAAGGGGGCACCTTCGCTGTGCGCGCGCGCTATCCCGCGAGCCGTATCCGGTCCGAAACGGGCGAGCCACCTCGCGAACAGCCAGGACGGTATGTTGATTGCTGGATCATCGGCTGAGCCGGCCTTTCCGGCATCGGCGAGACGACGCCCCACCGCATTCACAAGGCCCGAGAAATGCCTAGCCTGAGGATCGGCCTTGGCGATTGCAACCGCCAGAGCGACAGCGGCATGGGGGGCCGTGCGCATGAACACCAGCTGGGCTGCCGTCGTTAGGAGAATTTCGCGCGCCAGGCCCGATGATCGCGGCAGCGGCTTGGCCAAAAGCTTGGAAAGCAGATAATCGATTTCGCCCTTGCGGCGAAACACGGTGGCCGTGATCGCATAGCACAAGGAGCGATCCTGAGGCGTTGCCCGCGATAACGACCCGCGGCTTGCCGATTCGTCAAAAGCCTCATCCAGCGGGGCTTGGCGGCGCAGCACGAGGCTGACCAGCCGAACCGCTTCAGCCCGCGGAAGAAGGCCAGCAAGCGGCGGCATTGCCGTATCGGCGTTCACGACGGCTTTCAGCCCCAGGGACCCCGTGAGGCGCTACCGGCTTGACGATCATATCGGCTCGCACCCTGGGCCTGCATCTCCAGCGCCATTTGCTCGAGCGCTGCAATGCGATTTTCGGGATTGGGGTGGGTTGAAAACAAATTATCGAAGCCCGACCCGGAAAGCGGGTTCACGATGAAGAGGTGCGCGGTGGCAGGATTGGCCTCGGCCGTCTCGTTGGGTATCTGCCGTGCCGCGCTTGCAATGCGGCGCAGGGCGGAGGCAAGCGACAAAGGTTTTCCGGAAATAGCGGCGCCAAGCCGGTCGGCGGCATATTCGCGGGTGCGGCTGATGGCCATCTGCACCAGCATGGCCGCGAGGGGCGCGAGCACGAGCATAGCGATCGATCCGATCGGCCCCAGGGGACTGTTGCGATCCCGGCCGCCGAAAAAGAAAGCGAAGTTGGCCAGCATGGAAATCGCTCCGGCGAGCGTTGCCGTGATGGTCATGATGAGGGTGTCGCGATTCTTCACGTGGGACAGCTCGTGCGCAATAACGCCGGCAAGCTCGTCGCGGCTCAGATGCTGCAACAGGCCTGTCGTCACTGCCACGGCGGCGTGAGCGGGATCGCGGCCGGTGGCGAAGGCATTGGGCTGGGGATTGGATATCAAATAAAGCTTCGGCATCGGCAGCGCTGCGCGCTGCGCCAAACCATCGACCAGAGCGTAAAGCTCGGGGGCTTCCTGGGGCGTCACCTGCTCGGCACCGTGCATCGACAGCACCATCTTATCGCCGTTCCAATAGGCAAAAAGATTGGTGGCGATCGAGAAGGCCAGGGCAATCAGCATGCCTGAATTGCCGCCGAGCAGATAACCCACGGCGAGAAACAGGCCGGTCAGGGCGGCAAGCAGAATTCCGGTGCGTACGACATTCATCATAGGGCTCCCTGGCCGACGAACGGCCAAAACTCATATGATGTTATGCCGCGGCGGGTTCAACAGCCTAGCTGACGACCACCTTCGTGCCGACCTTCACCCGGTTATAGAGATCGATCACTTCCTCATTCAGCATGCGGATGCAGCCGGAGGAGACGGCAAGGCCGATCGACCAGGGCTCGCGCGTGCCATGGATACGGTAGAGGGTGTCCTGGCTGCCCTGGTAGAGATACATCGCGCGGGCACCGAGCGGATTGTTGGGTCCACCCGGCATGCCGTTGGCGAACTCAGCTGCCAGGGGATCGCGCGCAACCATTTCCTTGGGCGGATGCCAGTCGGGCCATTCGGCCTTTCTGCCGACTTTGGCGACTCCGCGCCAGGTAAATCCCCACCGACCGACACCGACCCCGTAGCTAATGGCCTTGCCGTCGGCCAGAACATAATAGAGCTTGCGCTGGCGGGTGCTGATGATGATGGTGCCGGGCACTTCGGACGTCCTCAGGGGGACGACCTTCTTGCCCTTGTATTTCATTCGCGTGCGGTCGTTGAAGTTGAAACGCTTATTGCCAAACCGCCATTCGGCGGAAGCCGGTGTGGCCGTCAGCGCGGCTAGACCGGAAAGCAGGAAAAACCGACGATCCATCGCAATACCCGTTCGGATTAGAGGCGCCCCCACCTTTAGCCGGAGAATATTTGACCAAAATGCCACAGTGCAAGCAGAAGTACGCTGACAGACTCAAGCCCGGCGATTTTGACGGTTGGCAACAAGGTCCTCCACCACGGAAGGGTCGGCCAGGGTCGAGGTGTCGCCAAGGCTGGCGTAATCATCCTCGGCTATCTTGCGCAGGATACGGCGCATGATTTTGCCCGACCTGGTCTTCGGCAGCCCGGGGGCGAACTGAAGCCTGTCGGGGGTGGCGATAGCGCCGATTTCCTTGCGGACCCAGCCGGTCAGTTCCTTGCGCAATTCGTCATCGCCGCGCTCGCCGGCCATGAGAGTGACATAGCAATAGATGCCTTGTCCCTTGATATCATGGGGATAGCCCACGACGGCGGCCTCGGACACCTTTGGATGTGCGACAAGGGCCGATTCTACCTCAGCGGTTCCCAAACGATGACCTGAGACGTTGATGACATCGTCGACCCGGCCGGTGATCCAGTAATAGCCGTCCTCGTCGCGCCGGCTCCCGTCGCCGGTAAAATACATACCGCGGTAGGCAGAGAAATAGGTCTGAACGAAGCGGTCGTGATCGCCGTAAACCGTGCGCATCTGCCCGGGCCAACTGTCGAGAATGACAAGATTGCCGCTAGCCGGTCCGTCGAGCAGTTTTCCGGCATCGTCGACCAGCGCTGGCCTGCAGCCGAAGAACGGGCGTGTCGCCGACCCAGGCTTGAGCTTGGTGGCACCGGGCAGCGGAGTGATCATAATGCCGCCCGTCTCCGTCTGCCACCAGGTATCGACTATCGGGCAACGGCCGTCGCCGACTACGCGATGGTACCATTCCCATGCCTCGGGATTGATGGGCTCGCCCACGCTTCCGAGAAGGCGCAGCGAGGCCCGCGAGCACCGCTTAACGAATTCCTCTCCCGCTCCCATCAAGGCGCGAATGGCGGTTGGCGCGGTATAAAACGTGTTGACCTTGTGCTTGTCGATGACCTGCCAGAAACGCGATGCATCGGGATAATTGGGAACGCCCTCGAACATCATAGTGATGGCACCGTTGGCCAGGGGGCCATAGAGAATGTAGCTGTGGCCGGTGACCCAACCGACATCGGCGGTGCACCAATAGACATCGCCTTCGTGGTAATCGAAAACATATTCGTGAGTGATGGACACATGGAGGAGGTAACCGCCCGTGGTGTGCAGCACGCCTTTCGGCTTTCCGGTCGAACCGGAGGTGTAAAGAATGAACAGCGGATCTTCCGCCTTCATCTTTTGCGGCAAACATTCGGCGGACACGCCGCGGAGTTCCTCGTGATACCAAAAATCGCGGCCGTCCTTCATGCCGACCGAGCCGCCGGTGCGGCGGATCACCAGAACTTTTTCGTTGCCGGCGCAGCGCTTCAGAGCCTCATCGGTATTGGCCTTCAAAGGGACGCGCTTGCCGCCGCGCAGACCCTCGTCGGCGGTGATGATGAATTTTGAATCGGCGTCGACGATACGGCCCGCAAGCGAGTCGGGCGAAAAGCCTCCGAAGACGACAGAGTGCACGGCGCCGATACGGGCGCAGGCGAGCATCGCATAAGCAGCTTCAGGGATCATTGGAAGGTAGATCGTGACACGGTCGCCCTTCTTGACGCCGTGCTTCTTCAGCACATTGGCAAACCGACAGGTGTTCTCATAAAGCTCGCCGTAGGTGATCCGCCGGTCGTAATAAGGTTCGTCGCCCTCCCAGATGATGGCGGTCTGGTTCCTGCGTTTCTTCAGATGGCGGTCGATGCAGTTATAGGAAACGTTCAGCAGGCCGTCCTCGAACCAACGGATCGATACGTTGGGATATTCGAAAGTGGTGTTCTTTATTTTTTTGGGAGATTTGAACCAGTCGATCCGCTTTGCCTGCTTGGCCCAAAACCTAGCCGGGTTCTCAACCGACTCGGCGTACATTTTCCGGTAAGCCGCATCGTCAATGTGGGCGCGTTTTTTCCACTGCGAAGGAACGGGGTAGACCTTGTCGGACATCAACGAAAACCTCTTTTTCGCATCGTCAGTGAACTATCCTGCTATGAATCCGCGCCTGAGGCAATTTCCCCCGTCCTGAGACGAAACACCGAGGTGCGACGGATCTCACTGTCTTCGAGATCGCGCGAGACCGGAACATGATAGGTGGTAAGCAGGTCAAGTTCACCGAGAGGGAGGTAGGTGCGAAACGGGTCGCCGATCAGGATGTCGGTGCCGCGGCGGCTGGCCGTTTTGAGCCAAGAAAGCAGCCGGGTTGCGAGTGGCTGCTCGTAGAACAAATCACCGACCAATATGAGGTCGACAGGCGACGGCTCGGCGGCGAGCAAGTCGGCCGTAGTCACCTCGACCGGAACGGCATTGCCGGCAGCATTGAGAGCGATGGCAGCAGCGGCAAAGGCATCGATGTCGGAGGCAAGAACCGCACTGGCTCCCGCCTTGGCAGCGGCGATGGCAACGATGCCCGAACCTGAGGCCAAATCCACGACGCTGCGATTGTGCACGATCGAAGGGTGGTCCATAACATAGCGCGCGAGTGCCTGGCCGCCTGCCCAGGCAAAGGCCCAGAACGGCGGCGGCAGCCCGATGCAGCGCAGTTCCTCTTCAGTCTTCTGCCAAAGCGGTACGGCTTCATCGGCGAGATGCAATCCGATTGCGGGGACAAGCGGCGGGCGAAGGAATCTGGTGTTTGCCCGGATGAAAGCCGCGTAGTCGGGAACGTCCGGCATCAGGACGAATGCGCAGTAGGATCAAGACCGCCCATCTCGCATATTATGCGCCATTCGTCAGGACTGACCGGCTGAACGGAGAGACGAGAATTTCTAACCAATACCATATTCCTGAGCCGTGAATTAGACTTGATGTCCGCCATGGAAACCGGCGAAGCCATATCCCGGACCGCCCGCACTTTCACGCTCAGCCATTGGCCGGTCTTATCCGTTGGGTCGGGGTGCGCAGGTGCGCCGACTTCCACTATTCCAACGATCTCCTTCCCAGCGCCGGAGTGATAGAAAAATCCCCGGTCGCCCACTTTCATGGCACGAAGGTTGTTGCGCGCCTGGTAATTGCGCACGCCGCTCCAGTCCTCGCCTGCCTTGCCCCGTGCTTTCTGCTGATCCCATGACCAATCATCGGGTTCGGATTTCAACAGCCAATAAGCCATGTCTCACCTCCAACTCACCGTCAGCCGCGTTCCGGCCGCAAGGGCCGGTTGAGCAGCTGGTTGATCGCGGCATCAACGCCGATGCGGCATTCGAGGATTTCGTTCACCGCGGTGCATAAAGGCAGGTCCAAGCCGCGTTTGCGCGCCACGTCCATGATCGCCTTGGCGGTTGCCTCGCCTTCGATGGTCATGCCGCGCGTTGCAGCGCGGGCAGTGGCCGGATCGCTTCGGCCGATGGCAATGCCGAAGGAGAAGTTGCGGGACTGGAGCGATGAACAGGTGAGAATAAGATCACCCAGGCCGGAAAGGCCGGTGAGGGTTGCCGGATCGGCGCCCATCGCCTGGCCCAGACGCAGCATTTCGGTGAACCCGCGCGTGGTCAAGGCGGCGCGGGCGCTGTCGCCCAAAGACTTTCCCTCACTTATCCCGCAGGCAATCGCGAGGACGTTCTTGATGGCGCCCCCAATCTGAACGCCGAGGCGATCAGCGGAGGAGTAGATGCGGAATATGGGAAGGCTCAAACTTGCGGCGAGCGCTGCTGCTCCTTCAAGGGTTCTGCCGGCAAGCGTCACGGCGGTCGGCTTCTCCGACATGACGTCGGCGGCGAAGCTTGGGCCAGACAGAATGTAGGGATCAGCCCGTGGACAGATTTCGGAGAGAATGTCCGTCATGAATTTTCCGGTGCCGAGCTCTATACCCTTTGCTGCAACGACAATGGGGATAGTTCCTGAAGGAAGCCAAGGAGCATCTGCCATGATACCGCGAAGCGCCTGCGCGGGAGGGGCGAGAATGATCATCCGACAGGGTGTCAGATCCCGGATCTCGGCAGTTGCCCGGATTGCCGAGGGTAGCGTGGCCCCCGGCAGGCGGGCATGCTTTCTCGTTTCGTTCAGCTCAGATGCCGTGTGGCGGCTTCTGGACCAGAGGACCACGGGCTTCCCGCTACGAGCGGCGACAGTTGCCAAGGCAGTCCCCCAGGCACCCGCGCCAATGACACCAATCAATGGCGAATGCGACGTCATGCTTTCACGCCCGCTCCCGGCGCCGGCTCGGCCGAGGGATCCAGCGGCCAGCGGGCGCGGGCCGGCGCATCGAGGCTGTCGATGAGCCCTCGCGCAAGCCGTTCCGCACCGGCCCAGGCAACCATGGCGGCATTGTCCGTACACAGAGCAGGAGGCGGAACCTCGAGCAGGAAGCCCCGCTCGCCGCACAAGCGCTGCAGGCCAGCCTTGACGGCCTGATTGGCAGCGACGCCGCCGGCGGCAACCAGGATCGGACGGTCGGCGCCGGAAAAATCTCTGCAAAACCGATCCATGGCAAAGGCACAACGATCCGTCAGGACGTCAACGACAGCCGCCTGGAAGGCAGCGCAGATATCGCGGATTGTCGCGCCATCAAGAGGCGCCGCCGCTTCTGCCGCGAGGCGAACGGCCGTCTTCAAGCCGGAAAAGGAGAAGTGGCAGTCGGCGCGGCCGCGAAGCGGTCTCGGGAAATCAAACCGGATGGCATTGCCCTCCTGGGCAAGGCGTTCAACCGCCGGCCCGCCCGGATAGGGCAGTCCGAGCAGCTTGGCAGTTTTGTCGAAAGCCTCGCCCAAAGCGTCGTCGATGGTCGTGCCATAACGGCTGTAGCAGCCAACATCGGTGACGGCGAGAAGCTGGGTGTGGCCGCCGGAAATCAGCAAGAGAAGATAAGGAGGCCTTATGCCGCCCGTCAGCCCGGGGGTTAGAGCATGGCCCTCGAGATGATTGATGGCCAAAAAGGGCAAGTCAGCAGCCAAGGCCAGGGCCTTCGCCGTGCTGACACCAACGAGCACGCCGGCAAGCAGTCCCGGTCCGGCGGTCGCGGCGATGCCGTCTAGATCCCTAATTCGGCACTTTGCATCTCTAAGGGCACGCGCGATCAGTTCGTCGAGGTAAGAAATGTGGGCACGTGCGGCAATTTCGGGAACGACACCGCCATAAGGCGCGTGCTCGGCCAGCTGCGAGACCATGCAATTGGACAGGATGCTGCCCCGCCCGTCGGAGGTGCGCCGAACAATGGCGGCGGCAGTCTCGTCGCAGGAGGTTTCGATGCCGAGAATCGTGAGAGCGGAAGCATTATTCATGTGGCAATCTATCTGGCTACGCCAGGAGGGAAGCCGGTTATATTGCCGGCCAAACCGGTCCTAACATCCCGATCTGCAGCATGCAAATCTCCAGACTTCGTATCGGCAGCCGCGGTTCGAAGCTTGCCCTCGTGCAGGCAGAGGAGGTCAAGGCGCGCCTCGTCTCGGCGCTCGGCATGGCAGCGCAGCAGATCGAGATCGTGGCGATCGTGACAACGGGCGACCGCATCAAGGATCGCAGCCTGAGCGAGATCGGCGGGAAGGGCCTTTTCACCAAAGAGATCGAAGAGGCGCTCTTAAGGCGCACAATCGATCTGGCCGTTCACTCCATGAAAGATCTTCCGGCGGTATTGCCGAAAGGGCTTGTCATCGGCGGCCTGCTCACCCGTGAGGACCCGCGCGATGCTTTTCTCAGCCCAATCGCAAAATCGATCGATGCGCTGCCACGGGGAGCTCGCCTCGGCTCGTCATCCATCCGCCGCACGGCTCAGCTGCGCCGGCGCAGGCCCGATCTGGCGTTTTCGGATTTCCGGGGCAACGTCGACACGAGGCTGAGGAAGCTCAAGGCAGGAGAAGTCGATGCCACTCTCCTGGCCTGTGCCGGCTTGAATCGACTCGGGCTCAAGCATGAGATCACCGCGGCGATTGCGGTCGAGGATATGCTGCCGGCGCTGGGCCAAGGTGCGATCGGGATCGAGATCCGAAGTGAAGAGGGGCCGCTGTCGGAAGCCATCGCCCTGATCAACGATGAAGTCACCGCGCAGGCCGTTGCGTGTGAGAGAGGCTTTCTTGCCGAACTCGACGGATCGTGCAAAACACCAATTGCGGGGTATGCAAAGGTCAGCGGTGGACGGCTGTATTTCAAGGGAGAAACCCTGACGCCCGATGGGCGAGAAGCATTCTCGGTCAGCCGGGAAGGACTGCCAGGCGAGGCTTGGGCCTTGGGCCAGGATGCCGGCATGGAGTTGAAACGCAGGGGCGGGCACCTGGTGCTCTGATCACATGCATCTCATCATCACCAGGCCGCAGCCAGACGCTGAAGAACTGCAACGCAAACTCGAAGTCCGGGGTCATAGCACCTTGACAGCACCGCTGCTCGATATCCGCATGGGCGCGCAGAGACCCATACCGAACCGACCTTATCAGGCCGTCCTGATCACCAGTGCCAATGGGGCAAGAGCGCTGATGAATCATCCTGCCCAGCAGAGGCTTGCGGGCGTGCCGGCGCTGGCAGTCGGCCCCCAGTCGCGCACTGCAGCGCACGCTGCCGGTTTCGCCCATGTGACCGAAGCGGGCGGCGATGTCGCCGCGATCGCGGCTGCGGCCGTTAAGGCGCTGGAGGCCAGCGGAGGTCCGCTTCTTTATCTTTCGGGCGAAGAGACCTCGGGTGATCTCGAGGGAGCTTTGACGAACAGGGGCTTCGAAGTCGACCGCGTCATCATGTATGCAGCGGTGCCGGCAAGCGAGCTACCAGCCGGCCTAGCCGGGGCGATCAGGCGGCGTGCCGCGGATGGGGTGTTGCTCTACTCCCGCCGAACCGCAATGGCATGGATCAAGTGCATTGCCGCAGCCGGTCTTGGTCCTTATATGGACAAGCTCACGCATTTCTGCTTGTCCGGAGCGGTGGCGGGCGTAATTCCCAATGGCTGGCCGACGAAAACGGCAAGCAATTCCAGCGAGCAGGCAATGTTCGAGCTCATAGCAAACGAAGCGAAAGCTCAAATCGAAGAGTCAAGCCATGGTGGATGAACGAGATGAAGCGGGAGAGGCGGAGCGACCGGTTCAGCCGCCCGTTATTGATCTCGAAGCGGAGGAAGTCCGGGCCGATGACGCCGCCGGCGCGCCAGAGGCTCCAGAAGCTCCAGAAGCTCCAGAAGCACGAGACGGTCGGTGCTGCAAAAAAGTCTCGTTTCAGCCCGGCTTTGGTGCTGGTAGCAGGCCTTGTCGTGCTCATCATCGCTGCCGGCAGCTGGGCTGCCTTCACGCTTGCACCGCGCGGGCAGCCCGAAGCCAAGGATTCTCAATTTACCCAGCGACTGCAGACGATTGAATCGGCAAACCAACAGATGCTGGCTCGAATAGAGGAACTGGCGGGGCTGCTCAATGAATTGAAAGCGCGACCGCAGCAGCAGGTCCAGTCAGTCCCACCCGGCCGAACTCGAAGCGCTCAGACAGCAGATGAGCGAGATCAATGGGAGAATCAACACGCTCAGCGATGCGCTCGGCGGCATCGAATCGTCATTGAAAACCATCGAAGGGGGGCAGGGGTCGCAGCAGCAGGAGATCGAGTCGACAGCGCAGCGGATCGGTGAAATTCAATCTCAGCTGAATGCCGAACCGGCACCCCAGCCCGTCGCGACAGATAAGCCAAGTGCAATCGCCGCCGCTCTGGTGAAACTAAAGGCAGTGGCGAGCGAAGGGCGGCCCTTCGCCCAGGAACTCCAGACATTCGACGCGCTCGCACCCGGCATGGAAGCAGCGGCCGGTCTCCAGGTCCATGCCGCCAACGGCGTCTCGACCATGGCGGACCTGTCTGCAAAGCTCCAAGAGGCGCTCGTCACGCTGAAAACGCCGGAAGCGCCGGTCGAGACAGCCGCCGGACGTGGGGTATGGGACGCGCTGAAGGCGAAGGCGGCAACCCTCATCAGCGTTCGCAAGATCGATGATGCCAAATGGATTACGGCTGCGGAGGATGCACAGGCACGGCTCGAAGGGGGCGATCTCACCCTGGCAGTGAAGGAAATTCGCGGCGTATCGGGCGATCCGCCGCAGCTGCTCAAAGCGTGGCTCGATGCAGCAGAGGCGCGGGTTGTCACCGACCGGGCGCTTGAGGCTGTTTCCGCCGATGTGCTCAAGAAGCTGGGCGGGGGCGCATGATCCGCCTGTTCTTCCGGTTTGCGGTCATCGTCGCGCTGGCCGGAGCCGTCGCGTGGCTTGCGGACCGGCCCGGCGTGCTCAGGGTCGATTGGCTCGACTATCGCATCGAGGCGCCGCTCGCGGTCGGGCTGGTAGTGATGTTCGCCGCGTTCGTCCTTTGCCTCTGGCTTTATGGACTGGTGCGCAAGAGCTTCCGGGCGCCGGGCACAATGGCGAGGCTCTTCAGAAAACGGAGAAACAGGCGAGGGTATGAGTCGCTGTCGCGCGGCATCATCGCCATCGGTGCCGGTGACCTCATGGCCGCGCGCAGACATGCGCAGATCGCGGCGCGATCACTGCAAGAGGAGCCGCTGGCACGATTGCTGGAGGTGCAAACCGCGCAGCTTTCCGGTGACGGCAAAAGGGTAACGCAGCTGTTCGAAGCGATGTCCAAGACGGATGAAACAAGGCTGCTGGGCTTGCGCGGCCTGTTCAATCAGGCACGACAAAGCGGCGACTTCATCAAGGCCGGGAAAATCGCCGCGGAAGCTTTGAAAATCAGTGCCGGCCTGCCGTGGGCCTCGAACGCAATATTGGCCGCGCAATGCGCAGAACGAAATTGGGAGGGAGCAGCGGCCACGCTCGATGCGCAGAGGCGAAATCGCCTTATCGATCAGGCAACCGCCAACCGGAAGCTTGCCGTCGTTTTAACGGCGCAGGCTCTCGAACAGGAGAAGATTTCTCCG
Source organism: uncultured Alphaproteobacteria bacterium (assembly GCA_963770205.1). GTDB lineage: Bacteria > Pseudomonadota > Alphaproteobacteria > Rhizobiales > Aestuariivirgaceae > DATBLQ01. Next base: position 39,709 of record CAVYOS010000009.1, on the reverse strand, counting down.
CAAGCGGCGCTGCAGCTCGCGCTGAAGGCTCACAAGCTCGATCCTGCACTGGTGCCGGCGGCGGTCGCAGCGGGGCGCATCTACGCTTCGCAGAGGCAGGCGCGAAAGGCGGCGCGGGTCATCGAGCGAACATTCCGCATCAATCCGCACGCGGATCTGGTGCGGGTCTATGCCTACCAAAAGTCAGGCGCGTCGCCACGCGAACGGCTGAAAAAGGCCGACGACCTCGTGCAGAAATTCGGCGGCGGAGAAGAAGGCGCTGTCGGGTCGGCAGAAGCTGCGATCGCGGCGCTCGACTGGGCGCGGGCGAAGGATATTCTCGACGGTTTCCTCGATGAGCGCCCGCGGGCGCGGTTATGTTCATTGATGGCTGAAATCGCGGAAGGCGAGGGCGACAAGGGTCTTGCAAGAGAGTGGCTGGCCCGCGGCATGCGGGCTCCGCCCGATCCCAAATGGACTGCCGACGGGATGGTTTCGGATCAGTGGCAACCGGTGTCGCCGGTGACGGGCGAACTCGGGGCTTTTCAGTGGAAAGTGCCCGTCGAAAGGCTGTCGTTCGATGGCGCCGCGGAAGCGCCTGCTTTTCCGACAGCGGAAGAGCCGAGCAAAGCCGAGATCGAGGCCGAGCAGCCAGCAGAAAGCGAACATGTGCCGGTGGACAGCGATGCTGCCGATACGGCCGAGCCCGCCAAGCCGACCATCGCCCCCAAGCTTGAAGAGCGGAGGTCGGTGAACGAGACAAGCGGCATGCTCCCGAAAATTCCGGTACCTGATGATCCCGGAACCGAGCGCGACGAGGAGGCCAGAGCGGGAGGACAGCCAGATGATTGGGCGCGGCGGCTTTCCGGCAGTTGAAAACATGTGCAGGAAGGAGTATTGAGAGCGCCGCCCATTCGCCCTTTCCCATGCGGGTAAGCCGCCTTAGCTCAGTTGGTAGAGCATCGCATTCGTAATGCGAGGGTCGCGTGTTCGAGTCACGCAGGCGGCACCAGCATTTAGCTCACGCGGCCAACCGCGCTGGCGGGGGCTGCAACGACACGCATCAGCGACCTGCTATTCAATCAAGGGAGTATCCATGCACATCCGCGTGCGGCAGCTTGCCCGGGCCCTGCTTGGCCTAGCGCTGGCAGCAACCCTGCCTGCAAACATGCAGGGCTTTCCAGCCATGGCCATTGCCGAAACGCATGCGCCGATGGTCGCCAGCGACCGCGACCCGGCCAGGGAAGCCAATCTGAAAATTTTCGACGAGGTTTGGTCCCGCGTGCGGGATTCATTCTATGATCCGAAATTCAAAGGACTGAACTGGGAGGCGGTCGGCAAAAAATATCGTGCGCAAGCAGAGCAGCCGAATGGCAAGCTTGCCCGCATCATCAACGAGATGCTGGCGGAACTCGGCGCCTCTCACACGGGCTACTACACGCCGGCCGAAACTGCTTATTACGATCTCGCCGATATTTTTGCCGGGGGCTTGCGGCGACACTTGCCAAAGCATTTCCCGCCGAACGGAGAAGTGTCTTACGTCGGTATCGGAATACTGACCCGGTTTATCGAAGGACGGCATTTTGTTTCAGGAGTGCTCGCCGGTTTCCCCGCCGCAGCGGCCAAGCTCCTGGTCGGGGACGAGTTGATCAAGGTAGATGGCGCTCCCTTCGAGCCTGTTCGGTCGTTCACCGACAAGGCTGGAAAGGCAGTGATCCTGACGATCCGGCGAGGTGCACGAACAGATACACAGGCCATAGCCGTGACGCCACGGCAGCTGCGGCCAAATGAAATGTACCGCGAAGCAATGGAGAGAAGCGCGCGGATCATCGATGTCGACACCTTGAAGGTCGGCTATGTCCATGTTTGGTCCTATGCGCGCTTGGCCTATCAGCAGCAACTCGAAGAGCTGCTAACCAGCGGAGCGCTCAAGGACGCCGATGCTCTCGTCTGGGATCTGCGGGACGGGTGGGGCGGTGCCGAACCAGGCTATCTGGATATCTTCAACGCGCGCAGCCCGACCATGACCCTAACGGAACGAAGCGGCGAGCAAAACATCGTCAACGGCAAGTGGCGGAAACCGGTTGTTCTGCTCATCAATGAAGGTACCCGCAGCGGGAAAGAAGTCCTTTCCTATGGATTCAAAAAACACGGTCTCGGTCCGGTCGTGGGTACCCGCAGCGCCGGCGCCTTGCTGGCAGGGCGTGCGTATCTCTTGTCCAATGGCTGCCTCCTCTTGCTGGCGGTTGCCGATGTTTCGGTCGACGGCGAACGATTGGAAGGCCGCGGCGTGACGCCAACACTCCCTGTGCCATTCGACATCCGTTATGCGCAAGGGAATGATCCGCAGCTTGCACGCGCTCTCAGCGTCCTGGCGCGAACTCTCAGCGATTGACGGATTCAACAACGTCTTTATCTGTGGTGGGATAAGTCCGACTTGGAGATCAGGGCATGCGAGTCATTTACTCTGAAGATCACCGCTATCACTTTCCACAGGCGGAACTCTACTTTGGCCAGTTCGTCACTCCATTCGAGCGGCCTTCACGGGTGGAATACATTCTCGCTCGCCTGAAGGAGCGGAAATTCAGCCGAATCGAACCGCCTCAGGACTTCTCCATAGAGGCCGCCCAGCGCGTGCACGACGCCGGCTTCCTGCAATTTCTGGAGGGTGGATGGGCGGAATGGTCGAAGGCCGGCCACCGCGGCGAGATTATTCCTTCCGGCTTCCCCGCGCGACGCATGCAGCTGCGGGTGCCGACAAACATCGACGGCAGGGCCGGCTATTACGCGCTCGCGACCGAAACGGCCATCACCGCGGGTACATGGACCGCGGCAAAGTCGAGCGCGGCGGTGGTGCAGACAGCACAGCGGATCGTGGGCGCGGGCGAGCGTTCGGCCTTTGCGCTTTGCCGTCCTCCCGGCCATCACGCGGCGCGCGATATGTATGGCGGGTATTGCTTTCTCAACAACGCCGCTATTGCCGCTCAGATGTTTCTGGATCAAGGCGCCAAGCGGGTAGCGATATTGGATGTCGATTTTCATCATGGCAATGGCACGCAGGATATCTTTTACCGGCGAAAGGATGTGCTTTTTGTCTCGCTGCACGGCAGGCCCGAGGATGCCTTTCCATATTTCCTAGGTTATGCGGATGAGAGCGGAGAAGGCGAAGGAGAGGCGTTCAACGTGAACTACCCGATGGCTGCCGGCACATCTTTCCAGGTTTGGGAGCAGGCGCTTGGCGATGCCTTGCGGCGCATTAGCGGCTATGGGCCCGACGCGCTGGTGCTCTCGCTCGGGGTCGATACCTTCAAGGACGACCCGATCAGCTTCTTCAAGCTCGACTCGGATGATTTCAGGACATATGGCGCCCGCATCGAGAAGGCGAAGCTGCCCACGCTGTTCGTGATGGAAGGCGGCTACGCAATCGAGGCGATCGGCGTCAATACGGTGAACGTGCTGGAAGGATTCCTGGGCGGCTGAGTAATTCCGGGCGGCAAGCCGCCCGGAATGCAGACTCACTTGGTGAGCTCGGTCCAGATCGCCGTATAGAGCTCCTGCACCTCAGGCGGGCAGGTTACGGCGAAACTGCCAAGGCCGTCGAACTCTTTTGGGATAGCGATTTCCGGGGCCGTCTTCATGTCTTCCGGCATGAAGGCCTCCGAACCCTTAATCCCATTGGCGTAGCGCGCGAAAGCAGAAATCATCGCGGCGTTTTCCGGATCCATGATGAAATTCTGGAAGAGCTTGGCGTTCTCGACGTTCTTTGCATCCTTCAGCACGGAAACATTGTCCATCCAGATCGGATAGCCTTCTTTCGGATAACCGTAGACGATTTTGGGATTTTGCAGGCGAGCGCGGAAGGTTGCTCCGTTCCAATAGGCACCCGCAGCAACATCCTCCTTCGAGAATTTTTCCACATTGCCATAGTCCATGGACAGCCAATGTGGTTTGGCAGCCAACAGCTGGTCTCTCACCTTCTTGAGCAGTTCCTTGTCGCCGGTGCACCACTGGCCCCCGGCGTAGCGGATTGCCAGATGCATGACGTCGCTCATCTCGGGAATGACGTTGATCTTGCCCTTAAGCTCGTCCGGCGGATCCATGAAGATGGCCGAGGTGTTGGGATCACCGGAATAGAATTTAGTGTTGACGATCACCCCGGTGGTGCCCCACTGCCAGGGAACCGTGTAACGGCGCCCTTTGTCGAAGGGTACGTCTACCCAGCGCGGGTCGACGTTTTTGAAGTTCGCCATCTGGTCGGGCCGGGTCTCCAATAGAAGGCCTTCCTGCACGAAGATCGGAATATAGCTGGCGGACGGAACGACGATGTCGAAACCATGCCCACCTGCCTTCACCTTCGCGAGCGCCGTATCGTTGGAGTCGTAGTCGGTGACGGTAACCTTCACGTTATGGGCTTTTTCGAATTTCTTGATGAGCTCGGGGTTGGTGTAGTCGCCCCAGTTGTAGATGTTCAGCTCGCCATCGGCCAGCGCTTCCCCGGTTAGACCCAATAAGGCAAGCGCAGCGGCGGCGGCCGCAAATTTAGATTTCATCATAACCTCCCTGGTATCGCTGTGGGGCACTTTACTGCCTCTTTCGGCTTAGAATGAAGAAGATTGTCACGGTCAGAATGGATATGAAGAGGAACACGCTGGAAATTGCGTTCATCTCGGGGGTTACGACGCGGCGCAGCTGCCCAAGCATGTAAGTCGGGAGAGTATCCTGGCCACCCGACTTGACGAGCTCCGTGATCACCACGTCATCGAGCGAGACGACGAAAGCGAGCATGGCGCCGGCGAGGATGCCGGGCCACAGGATCGGCAACGTCACATAGCGAAATGTCTTCCATGGCGTTGCATAAAGATCGGCGGCGGCACGCTCAAGCGACAAATCCATGCTCTCCAGCCGCGCCCTGATCGGCAGGTAGGCAAAAGGAATGCAGAAGGCCGTGTGTGCCGCCAGAAGATAGGCGATCCCGGTGTAGCCGGTCTGGATCTTGATCATGGCGAAGAAGATGAGCAGGGCCACGCCGGTCACAATTTCCGGCACCATGAGCGGCTGGTTAACGAATGCATAGATGAAGGTGAGGCCGGGGAAATGCCTGGTGCGCGTGGTGGCGAGAGCAGCCATGGTCGCGCAAATGCTGGAGACGAACGCGGCGACGGCAGCAATGAGCAGAGAACGCAACGAGACATCTTGGACTTGGTCATTGTGCCAGGCTGCCTGATACCAGCGCCAGGAAAACCCCTCCCAGATCGCTATCGATGTTCCGGCATTGAACGAGTACACGACGAGAGTCGCGATGGGCAGGTAGAGCAGTATGAAGCAGAAGATGGCGATGGCGGCGAACCCCGGCTGCCGCCTGACGGCAAATCCCTTGCCGCGTGATTGCCTAGTCATGGTGCGCCGTCGACCGGGAAGCATTTTTAACATAGACGAGCAGGGCCACCATCACCACCGCCATGAGTGTGATGGCCAGAGCGGCTCCGAGCGGCCAGTGGCGACCTTGACCGAACTGCAGCTCGATGAAGTTGCCGAGCATCATGTTTTTTCCGCCACCGAGCACGCGCGGCGTCACATAGGCGCCGAGCGAGGGAATGAACACGAGTATAGAGCCGGCGATGATCCCTGGCATGACCAGTGGGATGATGATGCGCCGAAGCACCTGAAAGCGGGTGGCGTAGAGATCGTAGGCTGCCTCGATCAGGCGGAAATCGAGTTTTTCCATGCTGGCATACAGAGGCAGGACCATCAGCGGCAGATACACGTAGACCATTCCAAGCATGATGGCGAAATCGGTAAACATAATTTGAATGGGCCGGTCGATCAGGCCCACACCGATCAGAAAGGAATTGAGGATTCCTTCGTTGCGGATGACCTCCATGATCGCGAAGGTGCGAATGAGCAAATTCGTCCAAAAAGGTATCGTGATCAGAAACAGCCAGAGGCCCCGCATGCTCTCCGGTCGAGTTGCGATGAAATAGGCCGTGGGAAACCCCAAGATCAGGGCCAGCAGCGTGGTGGCGAGCGACAGTTTTGTCGAACGCCATAAAATACTCAGATGGGCGTCGGCGAGAGTGACCGTGCCGTCGAAAATGTCCGTCTCGAACAGCACCCGGTACCAGCCGTCGGTCGAGAATTGCCATATCACGCCGCCGTACGGACCCTTGGTGAGAAACGAATAAATCACCATGATGAGCAACGGGCCGACGGCAGCAAAGGCGATGATAACCAGCGCCGGAGCTGCCAGCAGCCAGCGATTGCGGATGTCCCTGCGTTCGACTTCCACCGCGGCCTTGGCGGCAGGATCGACCGGCGCGTTTAAGGCGGTGTCAACCATTTCAATCGCTCAACACCTGTGCGGCATTTTCGTCGAACAGGATTCCCGCATTCATGCCGGTCGACCATTTGCTGCTACTGCCGCGATCGTTCTGCTCACGGACAATAAACTCGCTGCCGTGCTTGAGCTTGACGTGATAATGGGTGTCCGTGCCAAAATAGACGATGTGCTCGAGTGTGCCCTGGAGCGTGACCGGCCCGGTCGGCGGCACGAGCGAGGCATGCTCGGGGCGCACTACTATGGTGACCTTGCCCTTGGCCTCCAAGCCTTCGGCCACGTTGGCCGATACCACGGCTCCGGATGCCAATTTGACTTCGACGATGCCATTTGCCGCCTTGGTGACTTGGCCCTGAAGAAAATTGGTATCGCCGATAAAGTTCGCGACGAAGCGGTTCTGCGGGCGGTCGTATATTTCATGAGGGGAGCCGATCTGCAGGATCCGCCCGCTGCTCATGACGGCCAAACGGTCGGACATGGTGAGGGCCTCTTCCTGGTCGTGGGTAACGAACACGAAGGTGATGCCGGTTTCATGCTGCAGACGCTTGAGCTCGATCTGCATTTCCTTGCGCAGCTTGAGATCGAGCGCGGAGAGCGGTTCATCGAGCAGCAGCACCTTGGGTCGAGGCGCCAGAGCGCGAGCCAGGGCCACCCGCTGCTGCTGGCCGCCGGAGATCTGGCCGACGCGGCGGTCCTTCAATTCTTCCATGCGCACCAGACGGAGCATTTTTCCGACCGTGGTCTCGATCTCCCCCGGATCCTTGCCGAGCATCTGCAGTCCGAAGCCGACATTCTGGGCCACCGTCAGATGGGGAAACAGCGCATAATTCTGGAAGACCGTATTCACCGGCCGCTTGTAGGGCGGCAGCGGCGATATATCGTGGCCATAAAGGATTATCTGCCCGCTGGAGGGATGTTCGAATCCGGCAATGAGCCGCAGGAGCGTTGTCTTGCCGCAACCGGAAGGACCAAGCAGCGTGAAGAATTCGTTTTCCCCGATGGCAAGGGATACATCATCGAGCGCTCTTACGCTTTCATGGCCCGATCCAAAAACCTTGCTGACCCGCTGAACGTCAATGGCAGCCGGTTTTGATGATTTCTCCTTTTGCGCCGTATCCGGCAGGGACCTCCCCCTAGAACTCTGGCAAGCCCTTCTCCGTCTTTCCGGTTCATTTCATCTGTCAAATCAGCATATTTGCACCACGGCCGTTTGCCAACAGAGGGTTGGCCGATGCGGAGCATCATCGAAATAGGTTGTATGATTCACTTGATTTTTGAGAGGCATTCATGCACTGAGCAAACGCGGATTTCCAATAACATTGCGATACAGCAGCGTTCATGCAGACCGTCGTCAGCGTTGATAAGGTCTCAAAAACCTATGCGAGCGGGTTCGAGGCGCTGAAAGCGGTGAGCCTGTCGATCAGGCGAGGAGAAATTTTCGCGCTGCTCGGACCGAACGGCGCCGGCAAAACGACACTCATCGGCATCATCTGCGGCATTGTAAACGCCAGCAGCGGCCAGGTGAAGGTCGACGGACATGACATCCTTGCGGATTATCGCGCGGCGCGCGCACTGATCGGCCTCGTGCCGCAGGAACTTACGACCGACGCCTTCGAGACCGTCTGGGCAACGACAAGCTTCAGCCGCGGGCTTTTCGGCAAACCCGACAATCCCGAACATGTCGGCAAGGTGCTCAAAGCACTGTCGCTATGGGACAAGAAGGACAGCAAGATCATGACGCTGTCAGGCGGGATGAAACGCCGCGTGCTCATCGCAAAAGCCTTATCGCACGAGCCGCAAATACTTTTTCTCGACGAGCCAACGGCAGGTGTCGACGTCGAGCTGAGAAAGGACATGTGGCAACTCGTAAGAGACCTGCGGGCTTCGGGCGTGACCATCATACTTACGACGCACTATATCGAGGAAGCCGAAGAAATGGCGGACCGGATCGGGGTGATCAATCACGGCGAGCTGATACTGGTCGAGGACAAGGCGGAGCTGATCCAGAAGCTCGGCAAGAAACAGCTGACGGTCCAGCTGCATCAAAGTCTCGAAGTCGTGCCGGAGGCGCTCAGCCGACATCATCTGGAACTGGCCAATGGCGGCCAGGAGCTGATCTATACCTATGACACCAAGAGCGAACGCACCGGCATAACGACGCTACTGAAGGATTTGAACGAAGCCGGCATCAGGTTCAAGGACTTGCAAACGAGCCAGAGCTCGCTTGAGGATATTTTCGTCAATCTGGTAAAGAGAAAAAAATGAACTGGCGGGCGGTTAGAGCGATCTACAGCTTCGAGATGGCTCGGATGTGGCGAACCCTGTTTCAGAGCATTCTGTCGCCGGTCATCTCGACGACACTCTATTTCGTGGTTTTCGGCGCGGCGATCGGGTCAAGAATTGAAAGCATCGACGGGATCAGCTACGGCGCGTTCATCGTGCCGGGTCTCATTATGTTGTCGCTGCTGACGCAGAGCATCGCCAACGCGTCCTTCGGTATCTATTTCCCAAGATTCACGGGCACAATCTACGAAATTCTTTCGGCGCCCGTATCATATCTGGAGATTGTAATCGGCTACGTGGGCGCGGCAGCGACAAAGTCCATAATTCTCGGCGCAATCATCCTGCTAACAGCGGCCCTGTTCGTGCCGATCGAAATTGCCCATCCAGTGTGGATGGCAGGCTTCCTGGTGCTGACAGCGGTCACTTTCAGCCTGTTCGGCTTCATTATCGGTATCTGGGCGGACGGGTTCGAGAAGCTGCAGATCATTCCATTGCTTATCATAACACCACTGACTTTTCTCGGGGGCAGCTTCTATTCGATCAACATATTGCCGGAACCGTGGCGGACGGCGAGCCTGTTCAATCCGGTGGTCTATCTCGTTAGCGGATTCCGCTGGAGCTTTTATGAAAGTGCGGATGTGAGAGTGGGAACAAGCCTGGTGATGGCGGCGGTGTTCCTGGCGGGGTGCCTCGTTATCGTGTGGTGGATTTTCAAAACCGGATATCGCCTCAAGAACTAACGGATCGAGCGGAGGACAATGATGACTGCCTATGTGATCGTCGACACGAAGCTGGAAAATCCCGAAGCCTATGAAGAGTACAAGCAGAAGGCTCGGCCCATCGTGGAGAAGTTCGGCGGTGTTTACCGCGCGCGCGGAGGAAAGATGGAGGTGCTTGAGTCCGATCTGTGGACGCCAAGCAGGGTTGTGGTCATCGAATTCCCCAGCATGGCGCAGGCAAAGACGTGCCTGGGTTCGGCCGAATACCTCGCTGTCAGGCCGCTGCGGCACGCCAATGCAAAGGCCACCCTCGTCATCCTGGACGGATTGACTGGCTAAAAGGCTTGCGCGGGCAGGCTGGCATTGGCACGAGCGCTTTCCGCCATCGCGTGCCGCTGGCGCAAACCGCTTGCGACGGTGATGATTTCAGCAAGAGGCGTTCCGCGCCTGAGTTCGAAATTCACGGCCGCCAGATGCTGGCCGTTGTCGTCGAGGGGGGCTGGACCAATATACTGGACCCGAACCTTGGCGATGCCCTGTACCCTGAATTGCAGCATCTCGGCGGTCCTCTTCGAAAGATCGATCAGCCGGCTGCCGACGAAGGGGCCGCGATCGTTCACTCTCACCACCATTTCCTTGCCGTTCTCCAGGTTGACTACCCTGGCGTAGCTGGGGAGCGGCATGGTGGGATGAGCGGCAGTAAAATATTCCATGTCGAACCATTCGCCATTTGCGGTCATCCGACGATGGAAACGATGGCCGTACCAGGAGGCAATTCCGATCTCGTCGTAATCGGGGACTTTGCGAGGCCGGAACAGATGGCCGCCGATCCGGTACGGGGTGCCAAGCTGGTAGCGGCCGCCGCCGCGGGGGATCAGTCCGGCGCGTTTGAACATTGGGCTGCCGATCTCCTTTTTCAGCGTTCCGGACGGCAGGCCCAGACAAGCGAAATAATCGAGCTTCGAGACGAGAAACGTTCGGCACGTCTCAGTTGCTGCGACCACCGGTCCGGCCGCATGGAGCGGAAAAGCAGAGGTCAAGCGGCCCCTGGCGATCACCGAGTCGAGCCTCATGGCGATGCGGGCAGGGTCCTGCTCGGGAAGGTGCAATGCGCGATGGAACGCCACATCGAAGGGACCGCAGTTTGCCGCGCCGGCGCAGTAATCGGTGAACCGAAGAGGCTCAACGAGCCGTGCAGCGACCGGGCGGAGCTTAAGCCCAGGACGCTCTTCGAAACGCATCGATGTGCGAATTATCGGGGCCACAGCGATTTGGCGGAGATTTAGCCCGGGGCGATCGGCAAATCTCATTGCGCGATGAGCAGGGGCTGCGGTTTGATGAGGGTTTAGAGACGGGCGGTCCGCAAACGTCATGACGGCCGGGATGGCCCAGCCCCTGGTAAACCTGTCGGGGCGTGGCTGAATTTAGGCGCGTTCGGCGGCAGGTGCCGCGGAATGGTTAAGCCACCATGGTCTTCGAATTTCATTGCAACCGCGGGAACCGACATCAGCAACAGGCCCGCGATGACAGTCGCCAGTCTTGCGCTCCACATGTAATGACCCCACTCGTTAACCGCGGGGTAGAAATTGCAGCCCAGGCGTTGACAAAACGTTCAGGAGCGGAAGTCAAATCGCTGAAAATAAAGAGTAATTTAACCTTGATAATGCGCCCTGCCAGAAGGGTGAAGCGCGGGTAAATTTTACCTGCGAGTCAAGAGCGATGAAAAAGCAGTTGCGCGAGAGTCGGATAGCAGGAGTCAATTCATGATTAACGGATGATTCGATGCGGATCAGTTCGTAAACATCTCGTTTACTAAATTATCAGTTTGCTTCGCGGAAGATGAACCGAAAAGCTGGAGAGCCCCCAAGCAGAACGGGCGAGCCCAATGGCTCGCCCGCCTGTTGTCGGTACCGATCAAAGACTATTTGCCGAGGCAGTTCTCGGCATTGTCGTTGGTGCAGACATCCAGCCCGGTATATTCGGGATCCTGCAATGTCTTGCCTTCCTTGAGGTCCTTCAGCCGCTGCATGGCCAAATAACCCATCTGGAAGGGACGCTGGCCAACCTGGCCGTTGGATAAGCCTTCCTTCAGCTGTGCCATCTGCATGTCGAGGGTATCGGCCGAGAGGAAGACCAGGTCCTTGGACTTGACCCTGTCCTTGTAAGGATCGATCGCCTGGCGGAAGGCATTGTCGGACCACTGGGTAAAGGCGCCCGTGGTGATGAACACATCGAGGTCATCCTTGTATTTGCCGAGGATGTCCTGAAGCTGCTGAACGGCAACGGCACCATCGTCGTTGGTGATCAGCGGACAGCCTTCGACCTCGGTCCAGCCGTTCTCGCCCTTCAGAGGATCGCCGGGAGGCTGGGTGCCGGTACGGGCACCGAGCGTGTCGCGGATGCCCTGAAGACGTTCGTTGTGGTTGGCCGCGGAGGCGCCGCCGGTCTGCAGGCAGATCTTGCCGCCCTGAGGCTTCAGCTGCTGGGCGATCTTGGCGAGGTTCGACGCCGATATCATAGTTCTTCGTGCCGATGAAAGCGGCGCGATACTGCTTGTCCTCCGGCAAGAGATCAGCGTCCCATGTCAGGGTGGGGATGCCGGCGTCCTTTGCCGCCTTGAGCGCGCTTGCCATGGCGGCAGCGTTGGACGGCGACACGGCGATCCCATCCACCCGCTGGGTGATGAGATCCTGGACGATCTGCACCTGCTCGGCTTCGGTGTGCTCGCCCGGGCCGATATAGACGCATTCGATATTCTTGAGCTCTTCTTGAGCTTTCATGCAACCATCACGCGCAAGGTCGAAGAACGGATTGTTCATCGCCTTGGGAACAAGCGCGAACCGGATCTTGTCCTGTGCATCCGCAGGATGCGTAAGCACGAAGACCGCGGCAAGGGCTGCCGCCGCCGTAAGCAAACGTTTCATTGTAGTCCTCCCATTGGGACGCCTTGCACTCACCATCAACCGACCTTGCGGCCCCGAAGGCGTTCGAGCAGGACCGCGAGGATAATGAAAACACCAACGAAGGTTCCCTGCCAATAGGGATCAACTCCGGCGAGAAGAAGGCTGTTGCGTATGATTTCTATGAGGGCGGCACCCACAACGGCGGCAAAGGCCCCGCCTTCGCCGCCCAAAAGATTTACCCCGCCGATCACGGTAGAGGCGATAACGCGCAGTTCATAACCGATACCGATACCATTGGTGACCGAGCCCAGCCAACCCACCATCAGAATGGCGGCAATAGCCGTCATCAGGCCGGACAGGACATAAACGGAGACTTTCAACAAATCGACCGGCACACCGGTAAGCTGCGCCGCATGTTCGTTTCCACCGATTGCATAGAGATGGCGTCCATAGCGGGTGTATTTGAAAACAAACCCCATGATCAGGGCGAGAATCACCATCACGATCACCGGATTGGCTATGCCGAAGGTCTTGCCGCCGCCGAACTCCAAGAGAAGAGGCTGTCGGGCCCGAATTTGTGAAAGAATTTGTTGTTGGAGATGGCAAGCGCAAGGCTGCGGCCGATGCTCAGCATGCCCAGCGTGACGACGAAAGGCGACAGCCGCCAATAGGCGATGAGATAACCATTCACCGCACCGACGGCCAATCCGGTGAGCAAGGCGGCGAAAGCCGCCAGCCAGAAAGAGTGGCCGGCATCCATGAGCAAGCCGAGCACGATGCCGCTGAGGGCCAAGGTGGAACCGACGGAAAGATCGATGCCGCCTGTTATCATTACCGCGACCTGGCCCAAGGCCATGATAGCTATGAAGGCGAAATTGCGGGTGTTGTTGACAAAGTTCTCCCCGCTGAAGAAGGCGCGTTGGAATGACGGCTCGACAAGCGTCATCGCCATGGGGATGATGACCACGGCGATCATAACCCAGAATGGCTGTTTCGAGATGATTTTCTGGAGAAATCCCGTTCGAGGACCGGAATAGGCAAAGCCTGGTGCGGCAGTCATTGTCTCTTCTTTCTCCTCAAGCCATCTTGATCGCACCGGTAATGAGGCCTGTTACCTCTTCCGGAGAACTTTTCGAAATCGGCTTGTCGGCGACCTTGTGACCGCGGCGCAAGACGACAATCTGATCGGATACCGAAAACACGTCGGGCATGCGGTGGCTGATGAGCACAATCGCCATGCCCTGGTCGCGCAGACGGCGCAGGAGATCGAGCACTTCGGCGACCTGGCGGACGCTGATTGCCGCGGTGGGCTCATCCATCAAGACGATCTTCGCCCGCGAGAGGTGCGTGCGGGCGATGGCGACTGCCTGGCGCTGGCCTCCCGACATGCTGCGGACAACATCATCGGGACGGGTCTCCGATTTCAGCTCTTCGAAGAGTTCTTTCGAACGGCCGCTCATGCGCCAATTGTCGAGGATGCGAACCGGCCACAAGCCCTTCATTTCCTCGCGGCCGAGGAAAACATTGGCCGCAGCAGTGAGATTGTTGCAAATGGCCAAGTCCTGGTAGACGACCTCAATGCCGGCTTGGCGGGCATCAACCGGCTTGCTGAACACAACCTCGCGGCCTTCGAGAAACATCTTTCCGGCAGATGGCGGAAAATTGCCGGCAATGATCTTCACGAGCGTCGACTTGCCGGCGCCATTATCGCCCATGAGCCCCGTAATGCGGCCCGGCTCGAGGACGAAATCGACACCGCTCAGCGCCTCGATGGCGCCGTAGTGCATCGATATGTTCGACATCTCAAGCAAAGCCATCGGTCACCTCCAGCGCGTCCCGTACGCCGGCTTGCATATTCCACGGATCAGCCGGATCGGCACCTCTCCGCCGCCCGTCAGTTCAAGGGCGCCGGCTGCGGCGCGCGCTCGTAACAACCCAGCACCTGCTGGTCGAAGTCTATGATCGATCCCGTCATCAGGCCAAACTCATCTGTGGACAGATAGGCGGTGGCGCGGGCAACCTCGTCGGGCTTGAGCAGGCGGCCAAAGGGCAGGGAGGCTTCGGCCTGCTGCAGCCAGCCGTCGGCGGCGTCGTGATACATCTTCATGATCCTGTCTTCACCCGGCGTGTCGGTCCAGCCGATGCACAGACCATTGACGCGGACGCCATGGCGCATGAGGCTGAAGGCGACGTTCTTGGTGAGGGTGATGAGTGCTCCCTTGGAGGCGCAATAGGCGGTGATGAACGGCTGTCCGCCGTGGCCGGACATGGAAATGATATTCACCATGGCGCCGTTCCGGTTCTCGCGCTTCATCAGCTTGGCGGCGTCCTGCATGAGAAAGAAAGGTGCGCGAACATTGACGGCGAACATCGCGTCGAAAAGCTCCGGCTCGGTGTCCCAGATGGTCCCGCGGTCGGTAATCGCAGCCGCGTTCACCAGCACATCGACATGACCGAAAGCCTTGTCCGTTTCGGCGATCACCTTTCGGCAATCCTCCACGCCGGCAAGATCGGCTTTCACATAGACGGTCCGCGTGCCCTTCGCTTCCAGGGATGATTTGACACGGGCGCCGTTCTCGGCGTTGCGGCCGCAAATCACGAGCCCCTTTGCACCGCGCTCGGCAAAGAGATGGGCGGTCGCCTCGCCGAGGCCCTGGGTGCCGCCGGTTACGACCGCGACCTTTCCGGCCATGGACAGTTTCTCATAAGTTTCTGCGACCACGCGCTACTCCCTTATCTCATATCCGGCTGCACGGAATGTTTCGGTCAGATGCTCAAACCCAAGTTTCGAAAATTCCGAGGGCGGTGCCTTGACGGGATCCTGCTCGGCCTCGACGACCACCCAGCCGGAATACCCGATTTCGGCCAGCAATCTCGCAAAGGCATAATAATCGATCATGCCGTCGCCCGGCACGGTGAATACCCCTTCGAGGATCGCATCGAGGAAGGACATATCGCGCTGGCGCGCTCGCTTCAGCACTTCCGGACGGATGTCCTTGCAATGCACGTGGTTGATCCGGCGGGCGTGGCGCCTCGTGGTCGCAAGCACGTCGGCCCCGGCATAGGTAAGATGCCCCGTGTCGAGCAAAAGGCCGACCTCGGGGCCGGTGTTTGCAATCAGCAGATCGACGTCGCGCTGGCTCTCAATGATCGTTCCCATGTGGTGATGGTAGGCCATGGGCACGCCTTCAGCCGCCAGCCACTCCGCCAGGGAAGTCAGTTTCCTGCCGTAGTCGGAGAAATCGGCGTCGGCCAGCCGCGGACGCTTTGAGATGCCGGTATCTTTGCGCGCCTGCACGCTGCCTGTCGTTTCGGCATAGATGAGAACGGGCGCGCCAAGCGCCTTGAACGTCGCGATCTGGGCGGCCATTCGCTCCTTCTCGCGAGAAAGGGAACCGGAGAGGAGCTCGCCGGAAAACCACCCCGAAACCAGGGCGAGCCCATGGGTAGCAAGAATGGGCCTAAGCATTTTCGGATCCATTGGAAACTTCACGCCCGTCTCGGTGCCGGAATAGCCTGCCGCGCGGCTCTCCTCCAGGCAGGTTTCAAGCGAGGTGTCACCGCCGAGCTGGGGCAGGTCGCTGTTTGTCCAGGCTATAGGGGCAACCCCAAAACGCACGAACATTTCCTGCCCGCTTCCGCGCTATACGCCGGCGCGCTGTTTCTTCTTTGCATTCATGTGGTCGCCGCGAGCGGCGCGAACTTTTTCACTCGTCGAGACTTCCGGCACGCCGACATCCCACCAGGCATCGCCCGGGGTCCAGCTGTAGGCATCCGTGTCGATCACGATCACCGAAGTCGTGTCGGCGCGCTTGGCCCGTTCGATTGCAGCTTCGAGATCGCCCAAGGAGCGAACATGCTCGGCTCTCGCCCCCATGGATTCGGCATGTTTGGCGAAATCGACCATCACCAGTTTGCGGTGACGGGAATCCTTGATGAGATTATTGAACGACGGGACACCCTTGAAGTTTTGCAGCCGGTTGATGACGGCATATCCGCCATTGTCGCAGACGACAATGATCAGCTTGTGGCCGGTCAGCACCGAAGAATAGATGTCGGAATTCATCATCAGATAGGACCCGTCGCCGACCATAACGAAAACATCGGCATCGGGCACCGCCATTTTGGCACCCCAGCCACCGGCAATTTCATAACCCATGCAGGAATAGCCGAATTCGCAGTCGAAGGTGCCGGGGGATTTGATCTTCCAATTCTTGGTCAGTTCCCCAGGCAGCCCGCCGGCAGCGGTGACGACGCGGTCGCGGTCGCCGGCCTTGCGATTGACCGAGCCGACAACCTGGGCATAGGTCGGCAGATCAGTGTTGGTTGGACGGGTGCGCTCATCGACAGTACGGTTCCACTCCTCATAAAGCGCCTTCGCCCTTGCGGCCCAATCGGCGGGCGCACGATAGGTTCCCATCGCGGGCGAGAGCTCGACGATTGCTTCACGCGCATCGCCGACCACGGAATGGGCCAGATGCTTGACGGCATCGAAACGGGCGGCATTGACGGAGACGATCTTCACGTCTTCCTGCTGGAAGACCGACCAGGAGCCGGTGGTGAAATCCTGCAGCCGCGTACCAATGGCAAGTACGACATCTGCCTCGGAGGCAAGGGCGTTCGCCGAGGATGATCCGATCACGCCGATGGGCCCGGCGTTCAGAGGATGTGTGTGAGCAACCACACCGCGCCCGGCAATGGTTTCGAGAATAGGAAGTGCGTGCTTCTCGGCGAAGGCGGCGAGTTCGGCCGTGGCCTCGGAGTAGTGCACGCCGCCACCGGCGATGATGATGGGGCGCTTTGCCGATTTCATCACCTCGGCTGCGCGCGCAAGCTCGCTCAACGCCGGTCGCGGGCGACGGGGTTCGTGAAGGCGCGGCTCGAAGAAGCGGGCCGGATAATCATAGGCTTCGCCCTGCGTATCCTGACAGAGCGCCAGAAAAGCCGGGCCGCATTCGCCGGGATCGAGCATGACCGCAACCGCCTGCGGCAGAGACTGCAAGATCTGCTCGGGCCTGGTGATGCGGTCCCAATAGCGCGAAACCGCCCGGAAGCTGTCGGTGACGGTCATGGACGGATTGCTGAAATGCTCAACCTGCTGGAGGACGGGATCGGGCAGGCGGCTGGCGAAGACGTCGCCTGCCAGCAGAAGGATGGGGAGGCGATTGGCGTGGGCGACGGCCGCGGCGGTGACCATGTTGGTTGCACCGGGGCCGATCGAGGAAAGCGATACCATGATCTGGCGCCGGTTCATGGCCTTGGCATAGGCAATGCCGGCAAGGGCCATGGACTGTTCGTTCTGACCCCGCCAGGTGGGAAAATCGTTCTTCACCTGTTCGAGGGCTTCGGAGAGGCAGGTGACATTTCCGTGGCCGAAGATGCCGAAAAGACCGGCAAAGAGCGGCGCGTCGCGACCGTTGAGGGTCGTTCGCTGGGCCATGAGGAAGCGCACGAGCGCCTGGGCCATAGTGAGCCGAATGGTTTTCATGCCCTGTTCCTCCCAATTGAAGACGCGAACATCCAGCTTGAGCTCCAAGACGGCGGCGTTGCCCAGTTCATCGTCAACGGCTTCCAGTTCAGGTCAGGATGATGGTTTACTCGATGCACTGATCCGATTATCTTTTTCTATCGGCTATATTTCACATTTAGCCAGCCAGCCTGCTAGCAGTAAATAGGTTTCGGGAGGCACGAGTGTACGAGGGCCTTGGGCTCTATATCGACGGTGCCTGGCGGCAAGGCTCGGGCGGGCGCATGCAGCCGGTCCTCGATCCGGCAACCGAGCGGTCTATCGGGTCGGTGCCGATTGCCGAAGACGCCGATGTCGAGGCGGCCATTGCCGCTGCGGAAAAAGCCCGGCACGGCTGGGTCAAACTCAATGCCTGGGAGCGGGCAGCGATCATTCGCAGGATCGGCGATCTTATGCGCGCGCGCGCCGATGCGTTCAGCCACATGGTGGCCATGGAACTCGGCAGGCCCATCAAACATGTCGCGGGTGAAATAAGCCTTGCCGCCGATCAATTCGAATGGTTCGCCGAAGAGACGAAGCGGCTTTACGGTCAAACAGTAGAAAGCCGGCAGCCAAACGGCCGGATCGTCATCAGCCAGGAGCCGGTGGGCGTGGTTGGCGCCTTTACCGCGTGGAATTTTCCACTCGTGCTGCTGGCGCGGAAGATCGCGCCCGCAATCGCGGCGGGCTGCTCGATCGTCTGCAGGCCCTCGGAAGAGACGCCGGGCTCCGCCATGCTGCTGATCAAATGTTGTCATGATGCAGGGACGCCTCCCGGATTGGTCAATCTCGTGCTCGGCAAGGCTTCGGCCATTGCCGCCGTGGTGATGCAGTCGCGCGCGGTGCGGAAAATCTCGCTCACCGGCTCGATCGATGTCGGCAAGCAGCTCTTCCGGCAGAGTGCGGACACGCTGAAGCGAATGTCGATGGAACTCGGCGGCCACGCGCCGGTGATCGTGTGCGCGGACAGCGATGCCATCAAGGCCGCGGAGATCACGGTGCCGGTGAAGTTCCGCAATGCAGGGCAGGTGTGCGTGTCGCCGTCGCGGTTTTTCATCCATGAGAGCAAGCTCGACGACTTCACGTCGCGTTTCGTCGGGCTGACGAAAAAGCTCAAGATCGGATCGCCACTCGAGGGCGATACCGATGTCGGCCCGCTTGGAACGGCAAAGCGCCTCAGAGCGATTGAAGATCTCGTGGCCGAGACACGCACGGCGGGCGCGAAGCTCGAATGCGGCGGTCAACGGCCGCATGGCTTCAACGCTGGTTATTATTTCGAGCCAACCGTGTTTTCAGCATGCAGCGACGACATGCGGATCATGCGTGAGGAGCCATTTGGGCCGGTGGTGCCGATCAGCAGCTTCACAAGTGTGGAAGAGGTGATCGAACGGTCCAATGCGATCGATTACGGGCTCGCCTCATATGTGTTCACCAGGGATGCAGCCACGGCAAACGAGATTTCCTCGCGGCTCAAGGCGGGAATGGTCGGCATCAACACCTATGCGCTGGCGGCCGCGGAAGCGCCGTTCGGCGGCGTTCACGAGTCCGGTTTCGGGCGCGAGGGCGGCAGTCATGCGCTGCGCGACTATCTCGAGCCGAAATATGTCCATTTCGTTCCCCAATAGACAATTCTAGAGAGAGCAATGCGTCCAAATCCTTTGAAGCGCCTTTGGTCATCGGGCGGCGCAGCCGTCAACGGCTGGCTCGCCATTCCTAGTTCGTTTTCGGCCGAATCCATGGCGCAGCAGGGGTGGGACAGCCTCACCGTCGATCTGCAGCATGGCGTGCTCGATTATGGCACGGCTATTCCTTTGCTGCAGGCCATCTCGACGACGGCGGTCGTGCCAGTCGCGCGCGTGCCATGGCTCGAATCAGGCATCATCATGAAGATGCTCGATGCCGGCTGTTATGGCCTGATCTGCCCGATGATCAATTCCCGGGCAGAGTGCGAGGCCTTTGTTGCGGCGGGGCGCTATCCGCCGCTTGGGGCACGCAGCTTCGGCCCGATCCGGGCCTTGCTCTATGCCGGGGCTGATTATGCGCAGCACGCCAATGACGAGGTCGCGCTGTTGGCGATGGTCGAGACGCGGGCTGCACTGAACGATCTCGACGCCATCCTATCCGTACCTGGGCTGGATGGGGTGTATGTGGGGCCGGCCGATCTGTCGCTGGCGCTGGGATGCACGCCGAAGTTCGATCAGGAGGAGAAGCCGGTTCGTGAAGCGATAGAATTCATCGTGAAGCGTGCGCGCGCGCACAAGAAGGTCGCCGGGATCCACAATGGAACGGCACGTTACGCCCTGGGAATGGTGGAAATCGGGTATCAGTTCGTAACGATCGCTTCCGATGCGCGGCTCATGGCGGCCAAGGCGCAGGAGGTGGTGAGCGAGATGCGGGCCGGCCTCAAGCAAACAACCGCCCCGGCCGCGGCGCGCGAGACGTATTGACATGCCTCGTGTGGTCGTTGCCGGGAAAATCCACCCAAGCGGGCTTGCCGTTCTGCAAGGACGGCACGGGCTCGACATCGAGGAGCATCAATTGCTCGACGAGGCGAGAATGCAGGCGGCGGTCGCTTGTGCCGATGCACTGCTCATCCGCACCAGCACCCTTTCGGCCAAAGCCATTAAAGGTGCCAAGGCCCTCAAGGTCGTTGCGCGGCATGGCGTCGGCTATGACAATATCGACGTTGCAGCTCTCACTGAACGCGGCATTCCGCTGGCGCTCGTCGGCAATGTCAATGCGGTATCGGTCGCAGAGCATACGCTTTATCTGCTCCTTGCCTGCATGAAGCGAGGTATGGCCTATGACCGGGCAATGCGAAGCGGCGGATGGCAGATACGCGACACGCTCGGAGCGCGCGACCTCAACGGCAAAACGCTGCTGATCATCGGTTACGGCCGCATCGGCAGTGAAGTGGCCGCGCGCGCCAGAGCCTTCGGGATGAAGATCGAGGCGTATGATCCGCTGGTCAAGGGGGGAACGACCGACAGCGGCGTTACACTGATCTCCGATCTCGATGCAGCCATTGCACGAGCGGATGCGGTAAGCCTGCACCTGCCGCTCATGGCGCAGACCCGAAACCTGTTCGACGCGAAGAGAATCGCACGCATGAAGGTTGATGCCGTTCTGATCTGCACGGCACGGGGCGGGCTGATCGATGAAGAAGCGCTGGCCGAGGCTTTGCGCGAGGGGCGCCTGATGGCAGCGGGTCTCGATGTATACGCCGAAGAACCGCCGGCCGCCACGCATGCGCTGCTGGCTCTCGATAATGTCGTGCTGTCGCCCCATTCTGCCGCCCTCACCGAGGAGTGCGCCGAGCGCATGGCGGTGATATCGGCACAGAACTGTCTCGATGGCCTCGACGGCCGCGTCGATCCATCGCTCATCGCCAATCCAGAAGTCCTAGGAGGTCATAAATGCTAGGTGTTGCTGTACTTGGTGCCGGCCGCATTGGAAAAATCCACGCCGGCAACGTGGCGCTGAACCGGCGGCTCAAGCTGGTGGTCGTCGCCGATCCGGCAACCGAGGCAGCGAACAGTCTCGCTGAAATTCTGGGCTGCGAAGCATCGACCAATCCGCAGGAGGCCGCCGCGCGCAAGGACGTCGATGCGATCATCATCGGTACCCCGACGCACACGCATGTCGACTTCCTGCTGCAGGGGGCGAGAGCCGGAAAGGCGGTGCTCTGTGAAAAACCGGTCGATCTCGACATTGTCAGAGCGGAAATCGCGGCCAAAGAGGTCGAGCGGCTCAAGGCCAATGTGATGGTCGGCTTCAACCGGCGGTTCGATCCGAGCGCGCAGGAGCTGAAGCGACAGATCCTGGCCGGAAAGATTGGCGATGTGAGGCAGGTGATCATTTCCAGCCGTGATCCGGCGCCGCCAACGGCGACCTATATCGAGACCTCGGGAGGTGTTTTCCGCGACATGGCCATTCACGACTTCGACATGGCGCGATTTCTCCTCGACGAGGAACCCGTAGAGGTGATGGCCATGGCCAGCGCGCTGACAGAACCTTATGTGAAGGAGGCAGGCGACTTCGACACGATGATGATCATCATGCGGACGGCCAGCGGCAAGCAATGCCATATCAATTGCTATCGTAAGGCGGTCTACGGCTACGACCAGCGGTTTGAGATTCTCGGGTCCGAAGGAATGCTGCAGAACAGCAATCTCAGACCAACGACGGTGCGCCGGTATACGGCCCATGAAACCGAAGTGCAGGATCCGATCCTCAACTTCTTCCTCGAACGCTATGTGGATGCCTACCGGATCGAGCTCGAGCTGTTCGCCGAGGCGGTGGAAAAGGGAACGCCGATGCCGGTGACGGTGCGCGATGGATGCAAGGCGCTGAGGCTGGCCGATGCTGCAGTCGAGTTGGTAGCCGAAGGGAAGGCAGTCAAGGTTTAAGCATGCGCGAAATCGGCGTCGGCATCATCGGCACGGGCTTCATGGGAAGAGCCCATGGTCTGGCCTACCGCGCCGTTGCAGGAATTTTTCCGGTTCGGCTCAAGCCGGTTCTCGAAACCGTTGCCGACAACAACAAGGAAACGGGCGAGCGCGCCTGCCGGCAACTCGGGTTCAAGCGGTTCACTCCGGATTGGAGAGATCTGGTGGAGGATCCCAGGGTCGAGATCGTTTCGATCACCACGCCCAATCCAGTTCACAAGGAGATGGCGCTCGCGGCAATCAAGGCCGGCAAGCATGTTCACTGCGAAAAGCCGATTGCGCCAAATGGCGATGACGCAAGAGAGATGATGGAGGCGGCGGAGAAGGCGAAGGCCGTTACGCAGGTCGGCTATAATTACATCAAGAACCCGCTCATCGGTCTTGCCCGGCACATGATCGCAGAGGGGGAACTCGGCGAGATCACCAGCTTTCGCGGCATTCATGCCGAGGACTACATGGGCAGTCCAGATGTGCCACATAATTGGCGCATCGATCCCGAAGGCGGCAGCGGCGTCATTGCCGATCTCGGGAGCCACATCATCGGCATGGCGCGGTTTCTGCTTGGTCCGATCAGCGAGGTGAGCGCCGATATCGAGACCGTCATCAAGCAGCGGCCAGTGGCAGCCGGAGCGAAGGAGATGCGGAAAGTCGTTGTCGATGATATCGCACGGCTGATCATGCGATTTGCCCGGGGCTGCGGGGGCACGATCGAGGCGAACTGGGTGGCGACGGGCCGCAAAATGCAGCTGGCGTTCGAGATTACCGGAAGCCGCGGAGCACTGGTGTTCACGCAGGAACGGCTGAACGAACTTTTACATTTCAAGCCCGGAGAAAACGGCCGGGAGGGCTTCACTCGTATCGAGGCCGGACCGCCGCATTATCCGTATGGGCTTTTCTGCGTTGCGCCAGGTCATCAGCTCGGCTTCAACGATCTCAAGACCATCGAAGTGGCGGATTTCCTCGAGGCCATCGACGGGAGGGAACCCAAGGGTCCGGATTTCCGCGAAGCCTGGGAAATTCAGAAGGTAATCGACACGGCCCTCCGTTCGGGGCGAGAACGTCGCTGGCTCAGCGTCCCTTAAGAAGAAAAAATTTCAGTGCGCATGCGGCTGATTGCGCCTGGTCGGCAGCTTGCGCGAGGCGAGAACCTTGTCGATCCGGCGCCCGTCGAGATCGACCACTTCGAAACACCAGCCATTCTCAGTAAATTTTTCGCCGATTTCCGGTATCCGCTGCATCCGATCCAGTACGAAACCGGCGGCGGTATGAAAGTTCCGGCTTTCCGGGAGAGCGATATGCAACGCGTCGGCGAGTTCCTCAATGGGCGTGTGGCCGGCCACGAGAAGCGATCCGTCGTCGCGCGGAACGATATGTTTTTCAGGGGGGCCTTCTTCGGTACGGAACGCGCCGACGATCGTTTCGAGAATATCGGCAGAGGTCACCAAGCCCTGGAAATGACCGTATTCATCATGGACGAGAGCAACATGCACCGGCGCCTCTTTTAAAATCTGGACGGCATCCAATGCATCCATGGTCTCGGGAATAATGGGAGCAGGGGAGACGAATTTGCGGGGATCAAACTTGCGGCGGCTCATATAGGCATCGAGCAGATCCTTGGCCTGGATGACGCCGACAACCATATCCGGCGAGCCGTCGGTGACCACCAGCCGTGAATGGGGGCTGGCGAGAATTTTGCGCCGCATGGCTTCGAGCGAGTCGGACAGATCAATGGAACCGACGTCGCGGCGCGGCGTCATCACGGCGCGGACCTGGCGATCGCCCAAGCGCATGACGCCGGTTATCATGGATCGCTCGGCAGGCTCGATGACACCGACGCTTTCGGCTTCGGCAACGAGCGTTCTTATCTCCTCGTCGGTAACCTGCGATCTCGAGGTGTGATACCGGCCGAGGAGCCGCAGAACGACATCTCCGGACGTCTTCAACAGCCAAACGAAAGGGGATGCGATGCGGGCAAGAAGGATCATCGCGGGAGCGACGGCGCAGGCCAAGCGCTCGGCATTTTGCAATGCGAGCTGCTTCGGAACGAGCTCGCCCAAGATCAAGGATACGTAGGTCACGGCGGTAACAACAAAGACAAAGGCCAGAGGCTCCGCCGCGCGTGCCGGCATGCCTGCTTCGGTGAGCAGGGCTTCCAGCCGTACCGCGAGCGTTGCGCCAGAGAACGCCCCGGCAAGAACGCCAACAAGAGTTATGCCGATCTGAACGGTCGACAGAAAACGGCCGGGCTCGGAGGCAAGCGCCAGAGCGCGCCGCGCGCCGCGCACACCTTGCTCCGCCATGGATTTGAGCCGCGCCGGGCGCGCCGAAACCACGGCGAGCTCGGAGAGTGCGAGCAGGCCATTCACCAGAACCAGTGCAAGGAGCAGGAGAATTTCGAGCGCAAGCATCGGCGTGAGGCCTTTCTGGCAAAACGCAAGCCTAATTGTAACCGCTGTTCTTGTCACTTGCGGGAGGAGCGGCGATGCGACTACCGAAACGGACAACGCAGATTCTATGCGGGATGAGCGACATCGCATGGTAGAAATGCCCAAATTGGGGTCCAAGCTCATAGCAAAGAGGGACCATGCCTGCCGATAAAGATCCCGAAGCCCGGTCGCGCCGCCTTGTCCTGATCACAGGAGCATCGGGAGGCATCGGTGAAGCGTTTGCACATCTCTTGGCGGAGGAGCAATGCGATCTAATCCTGGTATCGCGAAAGGAAGACGAACTCAATCGCGTAAGGGGACAAATCGCCGCCAAATACGCAAAGCGCGAAATCAGCGTGATCGCTACCGACCTCGGCAGGCCGGAGGCAGGGGCGCTTTTGTTCGAGGAGCTGAACAAGCGGCACATGTCGCCCGACATTCTGGTGAACAATGCCGGCTATGGACTTTACGGGCGCACGGCGGAACTTCCCTATGAAGAGCAAATCGGCGTTATCGACCTCAATGTGAGGTCCCTGACCGATCTCACCTTGAGAGCGCTACCGGCGATGATTGCCCGGAAGAGCGGCGGGATAATCAATGTCGCGTCCACGGCAGCATTCATGCCGGGGCCGTTCATGAGCCTCTATTACGCAAGCAAGGCCTATGTGCTGTCGCTGTCCGAGGCGCTGGCGGCGGAGCTCGACCGCACCGGCGTCACGGTTACGGCCTTGTGTCCGGGCCCGGTTGCCACCGGGTTTCAAGAACGGGCGGGAATGCAATCACTGAAGTTCATGCGCCACTTCGCACGACAGTCGGCGCAAGAGGTGGCGCTTGCCGGCTGGGAAGGCTTCAAACAGCACCGGCGGATCGTCATCCCCGGAACGTTCAACAAGTTCTCCGCCTATGCCGGGCGATATGCACCGCGCTGGTTCCTGCTGCCGGTGATCAAGATGTTGCAGGCACCACGACAGTAAGCGCTTCGGTCGGGCTTTTCGCCCTCCGGGGTGAAGGAGAGGTGGGAGGCTGGCCCTCCTAGGTGCCTACTTCAAAGAGTAGGACTGGTGCCCACTTCCATTAATTACGAGAATTAACTGAGTGGGACTATTGCCCTCGTTTGCACGAGGGCGGATATGCGGAGGCTCGACAGCGCTCCCACCGCCATCCGTACCTGCCAAGACGCGCTATTCAAGGGCGGCTTGGGACAGACGGCAGCTGCTCCACGTTTCAACAAGAAGAGGTGAGGCTTCGCGATGACCGCCTCCTTCTTGGAGCAGATGCTGACCATATACACACACCTAGGAATGTTGTCAAGAGGAAAGTTTCGCCTCTCCCCATTTCATCCCGTCATACGCGGACTTGATCCGCCCCCCCACCCCCCGCATCTGCCGCTGGCGCGAGATGGCCGGATCAAGTCCGGCCATGACGGCTTTAGTAGGCTTTCGCCGGAATGACGATGAGGGAACGCAATAGGGAATAACTCATTCCGCATAATGCAAAGCCGGATTCGCATTTTGCAATAGGGCAAGCGGCCCGGTCGGTGGTGAGCGCCGTTCCAGAAGGCCATTCTCGGGGTAAAGCTACAACAGGCCAATTCCGCCGAAGCTGGCACGCGAATTGCTGCAAGGCTGATCAGCGCTGAGATCAGGTATTGCGTACTCGGCCAAACCGATGGGGGAGCGGGCTGCCAAGCCTCGCTCTCTCACTCGTTTTCGTTCATGAGGAGTGGTGGAGCATAGGGCTGCCGAACTCCAATGAGCCTGGTTACGCGCCCTTCACCAGGTTGCCGATCACCAGCACCACATAAGCAATTGCCAGAAGCAGATAGGCATTGTTGCTTAACATCGGGAAACGGGCGAACAGGCCAATCAGCGACAGCAACGCCAGCGCGACAGAAATGAAAAATACAACGTTGCTCGGGCGATTTAGGTTCAGGCGCATTTCAACAGGTCCTTCCCTGATTCGGCTAGACACAGACCATAGGTCGAAGCGGTTCCGTTGAGCAAGAAACGAAGTGGCAATCGTGAGCGCCGCCACCTCGCTTGAGTGCACGGCAGGCCAAGCTGCTCAGTGTAATTATCCCTTGGCAAAAACCGAACTCATTTCAATATAGGAGGTTGGATTTGGTGCCCCGCTGGGCTCATGCAAGGTGATGTTAGAGGTGCGGTCCGTTTGACCGATGCTTTTCATGGCGAGTACGGTCGATAATGATCTCGTTCACTTCGAGCCACCGGCTCATCCAACCTTTCGCGCCGCGTTTCACAACTTCATTGAGAGCTATCCCCGCTCGCTATACGAGGATCGGGGCCTGTTGCGATACCGAACCCGGTTTCTGGATTCGGTTCTGGTCAGCGAACCGGAATTAATTCACGACATTCTCGTGACACGAGCGGAGCTATTTCGCCGAGATGATTTGGCGCGACAGCTCCTATCGCCGATGCTTGGAACTACCTCCTTGTTTATGGCTGAAGGAGCGGACTGGAGATGGCAGCGGCGCGCACTCGCCGCAGCCTTTCGGCCCGATAGGGTCCTGGCCCTGGTCCCCATTATCAGTTCGACGGCGGCGCGGCAGGTTGACCGCTGGCGAACGGCGCCACGCGATGTCCCAATCGACGTCGCTGAATCCATGGCGAAAACCACCTTCGAGATTATTGCCGACACAGTACTCGGCGCCGCTCCTCTTAAAGCAGAGATGATTGCCAATGCTTTGACCATCGATCTTGCGTCTGTTCCCTGGCGATTTATTTTAGCCACCTTCCACGCTCCTTCCTGGCTCCCCTATCCTGGCCGGTGGCGCGCGGCCCGAGCACGCGACCGCATTTATCGTGAAGCCGCTCACCTGGTTGCGCAACGGCGGCAAGTGCCTTCTTCCCGCGTTGATCTGCTCGATCTGCTTTTGCAGGCGCGTGATGAGGAAACTGGTCGCGTCATGGACGATGAGGAATTGGTGCGCAATCTCGTTACCTTCATGCTTGCCGGGCATGAAACGTCGGCCGTGGCCCTGACCTGGACACTTTGGCTGCTGGCCAAATATCCTGACGTCCAAGACCAGGTTGCAGCGGAGGTGCAGGCGGCGATAGGGAACAAGACGGTCGAGGCGCAGCACGTGGAGCGCCTGACGTTCACGCGGCAGGTGCTGCAGGAAGCAATGCGGCTCTATCCGCCAGCGCCGGCGATTTCCCGCCAGCCGCTGGTTCCACTCGTGCTTGGCGGCGAGCAGTTGACACCTGCCACTCAGGTGACCATCACAATTTATCCCCTGCACCGTAATCGGCGCTTTTGGACAAACCCCAATAGCTTCGATCCCGATAGGTTCGGTGGGGAACACACCAGGGCGCGCCCGCGCTGCAGCTATTTACCATTTGGCGCGGGACCCCGCATCTGCATTGGTGCGAGCTTCGCTATGATCGAAGCCACCGTCGTTCTCGCACTTTTGGTTCATGCCTTTCGATTCAAGCCGGTCGTTGGACATCGGCCCCACCCCATCGCGCGTGTTACACTGCGTCCGCAAGGCGGGATGCCCCTACACATAGAGCCGAGGTTCTCACCTGGGTGAAACCGTTAAGATGGGGGGCCGGATGTCTCTAGGGGGTTGACTGTGCGGGAGCACACAGTGTCTGGCACAGGGCCGGTGTTTCGGCCATAGAGGGCGACCTGCCTCAAATCAGTGCAAACTGGCGCCGCTAAAACAAAATATGATGGCTGAGGGCCTTTGCGCTCGCTCTTGTCCACCAAAGGACATGAGCTATGGATATTCGCACCAATATTGAGAACACCCCCAACCGTATGCTGAACTTCATGTCGGCTGGGGACCGGCAGCTTCTCGCTGCCAATCTGAAGCCGGTCGATCTGCCGCTGCGGCAAACCCTTGAAAAGGCCAACAAGCCCATCGAGCATGTGTATTTTATGGAGGATGGCATTGCTTCGGTGGTCGGGGATACCAAGAGCTTCGGTCAGATCGAGATCGGCGTTATCGGCAAGGAAGGCGTGACCGGACTGTATTTCGTCCTCGGCAACGATCAATCGCCCTATGAGACCTTCATTCAAGTGCCCGGCACTGCTTTGCGCATCGAAGCGCAGAAGCTGCAAGCGGCAATGGACAAGAGCCGCACCCTGCAGCAGTTGCTGTTGCGCTATGTGCAGGTATTCCTGATCCAGACATCGCAGACGGCACTTTCCAATGCGGCATCGCTGTTGACCCAGCGGTTGGCCCGGTGGCTGCTCATGTGCCAGGACCGGCTGAACCCGAAGCCACTGCCTCTGACCCATCAGTTTTTGGCGACGATGCTCGGGGTGCAGCGCTCGGGTGTGACCATCGCTCTGGGCGAACTGGAGAACCGCGACCTTATCCGCAACAAGCGGGGGATGATCACCATTCTCGATCGCCCCACCCTCATTAAGCTCACCAATGGGAGCTATGGGGTCGCCGAAGCGGAATACGATCGCCGTTTCGGAGCAAAGCAGCGCTAGCCAGCCGCAGCGGATGTGTCGGAATTCTCACCAACCCTTGACGGATAGCGACTTAGGACCAGAGTGCGGTCTGATCGGTACATCGAGAGACTGAAAAGCAGGGCAGGAACTCCGCCAGTCTTGCTCCAGTTAGTCTCTCCGAGGGTTCAAGAAAGGTCGCCATGGACATTCCCCATCATGAACTTCTGGCATTGGCCCAAGCCTTTGTCGCTCAAGCGACGCCGATCATCAGAGAGCAGGAACGCCTCATCGATCATCTGCGTGAAAACGCTCAAGACAGCCGCCTGGCACGGCGCGTGCTTGCAGCGGTGGCCACGGCATCCGATGCCCTCTATGAGCAAGAGGATTTGATCGAACAGCTTAACCAGAGCGGCAATGGCGAGTGATCTGAACTAGCTCCCATCAGGCTTTCGGCGTGGTGTTTTGGCCTCTTTGGGGTCTACCACGCCAAACGACGAGGAGCGCTTGCCCGCTTCTGCAAGGTTAAAACCTTCAGACGCAAGACCGCGGCGCAACAGTTCGCGAACAGCCGCGGCCCGGCTGGGCATGCGTTGGCTAAACCGCCAGTCCTCGATCGCTCCCAACTCCTCCGGCTGCAGCATGATCTGCATCCGAATATCGCGATCTCCTTGTGACATTGGACTTCTCCACTTACCAGACACTTACTCATAAAGCGCTTCAGGCGCTTCTGATGGTTCATATGCTCATAGCGTTACCAGCACAATAGACGGTGCGGTAGCACACCAAGCCTTCGCTGCCTTGCAGGGGTTTGCCTCCAGAGGCGCCATGAGCAAGAATTAGGTACAACGCGACAACGACTCAGGCTTAGCCCTTGCGGACTTGTCATTGCCCTGCAGAGGCGCATGGTCCCTTTTAACAGGGAGAAATGGGATGAATGTTTTGTCACGGAAGATGCGCATGGCAATCAGCGCCGTCGTTACGGCTGCCGCCAAGCAACGCCAATTGGTTCAGGTCTATGCCGAGGCCGAGAAAATCAGGCTTGCCAATCTCGGGGATAATGTTGCACTTGAAGAGATCGTTGAGGCCCTGATCCAAAAGTCGGCAGGTGGCGTTGGCTATCATTCCGATCCCGACGAAGCGCGCGCCGCTTTGTTGGGGGAGACCATACATTAAGGTGTCAGATGACTACCAAGAGGAATACCCCTGAGCGGCATCGGCAGGTCCAGGAGCAAGAGGTAGACCAGATTCTCAAAGCCGTGTGGGAAACGGCTGCGCGCCGCAATCCCATGGTGCTGGTGAAAATGGTCGATCCAAACATGCCTATTGAGCATCTGCGCCGAATGATCCGCGATTGTCTGGAGAAGGGGCTGTCGGCGACCGAGACTTGTGACCACGCCGTCAAGGAACTGCTCAATTCAGCCATTCGGAACAGGCAGCCGCATGACACCTGCCATGACATCGGAGCGGAAAAGGAGCCCGCTTCATGAAGGAGCGCATAGCTGGCGACAGCTCAAAAACCACTCAGACGTAATGCGTCTCTTGCTGCAGGCCTGAGCGCGATCACTTTCCCTCCGGGCTTCGCGCAGATTGCTACGACTGCAGCTTCCTGATGCCCTGCAATTTTGCTGCGATTTACCGCAAGTCATTGCGCTCTTCAGAACTGCTCCTTCCCACAGTCTGTTGAACTCCTCAGTTGACACCGAGGCTGCTCGGCTTCAATTTGATGTCTGGGGTTGCGATCACCCCATAAGGCGACAGGCCGAAGCATCGCGTTCCCCTCAACCCACCCGCCTCAGGAGGACGCGCCATGCCGTCACCGACCAGCATTTCTACAGATAAATTGAGTCGCCTCATTGGCTTGCCGAAATGCCCCCAACTCATCGATGTGCGGACTGAGGAGGACTTCGCGGCGGACCCGAGGCTCCTCCCCGGTGCTATCCGACGAGACTGGCAACGCGCTGCCGAGTGGGGGCGCTCGGTTAATTCCGATGTCGTTGTTTACTGCCAGCAAGGGCTGAAGCTGAGTGAAGGGGCTGCGGCTTGGCTGCGGCACTATGGCGGGTCTGCCAGCAATCTTGAGGGTGGCTTCGAGGCGTGGGTAGCGGCTGGCCAACCGGCCGTGCCGACTTCAAAGATGCCGATCCGAGATTTGCAAGGCAGAACGATCTGGGTCACTCGCTCTCGCCCCAAAATCGACCGCATTGCTTGCCCGTGGCTCATTCGTCGGTTTGTCGATCCATCGGCTGTGTTTCTTTTTGTCGCTCCCTCTGAAGTGAAAATGGTCGCAGAGCGCTTCGGCGCGGTACCGTTCGACATAGAGGGCACGTTCTGGAGTCACCGGGGAACAAAGTGCACTTTCGATACCATGGTAGAAGAATTCGATCTCTGTACTCCGCCTTTAAGTCAATTGGCTGCCATGGTGCGGGCGGCAGACACTGCCGCCTTGAGTGATGTAGCGGAAGCCAGCGGCTTGCTGGCAGTCTCCCTTGGCCTGTCGCGCATGTTCTCCGACGATCTCGAACAGCTTGAGTCGGGGATGGTCGTCTATGACGCGCTTTATCGATGGTGCCGCGATGCGACCGATGAGACGCATAACTGGCCTACCAACAAAGCCAAGCCACAATGAAAGAGGACAGCAAACTTTACGTTCCATCGTTCCGCGAAACTTTGCCAGTCTGGCTGAAGATCGGACTGCTGTCCTTTGGAGGACCAGCAGGGCAGATTGCGCTCATGCACAAAATCATCGTCGATGAGCGGCGGTGGTTGACAGAAGAGCAATATCTGCACGCGCTTAACTTCTGCATGCTGTTGCCCGGGCCCGAAGCAATGCAGCTTGCGACCTATGCAGGGTGGCGTCTGCACGGCTGGCGCGGCGGCTTGGCTGCCGGGCTTTTGTTCGTGATTCCCGGATCGATTGTGATCCTCGGCCTATCCATCCTCTACGCCACATATGGCAGTGTGCCTTTGGTGGCGAGCCTGTTCCTTGGCGTCAAGGCAGCCGTGCTGGCTATTGTCGTCGAAGCTCTTTTGAAGGTAGCCCAACGAGCCCTCAAGACACGGCTGGACTGGTCCATTGCCGCAGCGGCCTTTGTAGCCCTGTTCTTATTGCACCTGCCGTTTCCTGTCGTAATCCTGGCAGCGGCAATGATCGGCCTTGTGCGGCCCTCGACCGCTCCTCCAGAAAGTGCGACCAAGCAGGTTCTCGTCAAATGGCAGTGGACGGCAGCGACAGCGGCGCTCTGGCTTGTCGTCTGGCTGGTGCCAGTGGCGGTGTGCTTGCTCCTGTTCGGCTCGGGCCACGTCCTTAGTCAAATTGCGCTGTTCTTCTCCAAACTGGCAATCGTCACATTTGGCGGAGCCTATGCGGTGCTGGCCTATATGGCGCAACAGGCCGTCGAGGTGCATGGCTGGCTATCAGCAGGAGAGATGGTCGACGGGCTTGGATTGGCCGAGACAACCCCAGGGCCTCTCATACTTGTAACTGAGTTCGTCGGCTTCTTTGCTGGTTATCGTCAGGCCGGCGGTCTTGCCGGCGGCATCGCTGCGGCGGTAATTACCCTATGGGTTACATTCGCACCTTCATTTTTGATGATCTTTGTAAGTGCGCCATATATTGAGCGGCTCCGGTCGGTACCACGGCTGGGATCGGCACTCTCAGCAATCACAGCAGCAGTCGTCGGTGTCATTCTCAACCTGACGATCTGGTTCGGCGTGCATGTGCTGTTTTCGAGGGTTCAAACACGCTCGCTTGGGATGTGGGTCGATCTGATGAGCGTTGACATCGCGGCTGTCATTCTCCTCATTCTTGCTGCCTTCTTGCTGTTGCGGCTGCACATGGGGATCGTTCTTACTCTTGTCACCTGCGCAGCATCAGGACTGCTTCTCGTGCGTGGACTGGGTCTCTAAAGGAATTCGCGGAGCGCGCTATTGGACGCATCGGGATGGGAAAATGGTGGAGCAGAGGGGGATCGAACCCCTGACCTCGGCATTGCGAACGCCGCGCTCTCCCAACTGAGCTACTGCCCCCTCGGGACGAAGAGGGGTATGTAGGAGGTGGCCCTGGCGGCTGTCAAGGCAGGCAGCGCGGTGTTAGTTCCTTGCGCTCCCCGCGCGCGGCGGGTAGATGTGGCGCACTCGCAATCAGGCCCCGACCTTCCCTCATGAATCCCTTCGTCGTTCTCATTCTGATCATCCTCGACATCTATTGGTGGGTGGTCATCGCCATGGTGATCATGTCGTGGCTCTTGGCTTTCAACGTGGTGAACATCCACAATCCCTTCGTGCGGCAAGTCAATTTTGTGCTCCACCGCCTCACTGAGCCGCTGCTCAGGCCGATCCGGCGTTTCATGCCCGATCTCGGCGGCCTCGACCTGTCTCCAGTCATATTGTTCATTGGCATCATCTTCATAAGATATCTGGTCGTGTACTACCTCGGTGGTGTCCGGGTTTGACGGTAGTTCTCGCATCATCCTGCTGATCGGCGGCAACGCAACGCAGCTTCAGGTCACATCGCCCCCAGCTCGCCGCTCAGCGCAAGGAGAAACAATGACAGCGAAGATCATAGACGGAAAAGCCTATGCGCAAGGGCTGCGGCAGAAAATCGCGTCGGCTGTGAAGACTCTGAAGAACGAACATGACTTGACGCCGGGACTTGCAGTCGTGCTGGTCGGCGAGGATCCGGCGAGCCAAGTCTATGTGCGCAACAAGCACAAGCAGACCATCGAAGCGGGCATGAATTCGTGGGAACATCGGCTCGCGGCAGAAACCACCGAAGAGGAACTGCTAAGGCTTCTGGCAAAGCTCAACAGCGACGCGAGCGTGAACGGCATTCTCGTGCAATTGCCCCTGCCCAAGCACATGAATGCGGCAAAGGTGATCAATGCCCTGGATCCCGCCAAGGACGTCGATGGATTTCATGTCATCAACGCGGGACGTCTTGCGACCGGACAGGACAGCCTCGTGCCATGCACGCCGCTCGGCTGCGTGATGCTGGCAAGGACAACGCTGGGCAAACTGGCGGGCCTCGACACCGTGGTGATCGGGCGGTCCAATATCGTCGGCAAGCCGGTGGCGCAATTGCTGCTGGCGGAAAATTGCACGGTCACGATCGCGCATTCGCGAACGAATGACCTGCCCGGCGTGTGCAGCAGGGCAGATCTGGTCATTGCGGCTGTCGGACGGCCAGAAATGGTCAAGGGCAGCTGGATCAAGCCTGGCGCCTGCGTCATCGATGTCGGCATAAACCGGGTCGAGCGCGGCAACAAGGCCGTGCTGGTGGGCGACTGCGATTTCGAAGATTGCGCCAAGGTCGCAGGCGCGATCACGCCGGTTCCGGGCGGCGTCGGGCCGATGACCATCGCCTGTCTGCTGCAGAACACGCTGCGTGCAGCCTGCCGGCAAAGAGGAATCGCGGAGCCGGCGCTTTCCTGAACGATCAGCCCGCGCCGGCAGAACGCTGGCGCTCGGACCGTTTCCGCTCGTGCGGATCGAGGAGCTTTTTGCGCAGCCGGATGGAGCGCGGCGTGATTTCCACGAGCTCGTCGTCGGCGATGTAGGCCAGCGCGCGTTCCAGGGTCATGCGTACCGGCGGGGTGAGAAGAACAGCATCGTCCTTGCCGGCGGCACGGACGTTGGTGAGCTTCTTGCCCTTCAGCACGTTCAGCTCGAGATCGTTGCCGCGGGTGTGCTCGCCGACGATCATGCCCTTATAAACACGGGTGCCGGGATCGATGAACATCGGCCCGCGGTCCTGCAGGTTGAACAGCGCGTAAGCCACCGCCTCGCCTTCGGCATTGGATAGGAGAACGCCGGTATGCCGTGCCGGAATATCGCCGAGATAAGGACCATAAGCATGGAACAGCCGGTTCATGACAGCCGTCCCTCTCGTGTCGGAGAGAAGCTCGCTCTGGTAGCCGATCAAGCCGCGGGTGGGCGCATGGAAAACAATGCGCTGGCGGCCCGTGCCGGACGGCCGCATGTCCGTGAGCTCGGCGCGGCGGGCAGAAAGCTTCTGCACCACGATGCCGGCGAAGGCCTCATCGACATCGATGACGACTTCCTCGATGGGCTCCAGGGTTTCGCCGGTCTGCTCGTCGACGCGAAAGAGCACGCGCGGGCGGCCGACTGTCAATTCGAAACCCTCCCGACGCATGGTTTCGATGAGAATTCCGAGCTGCAACTCGCCGCGGCCGGCGACCTCGAACGCATCGGTCTCGGTTTCAGAAGCAGCAACGCGGAGCGCCACATTACCCTCGGCCTCCCTGAGAAGGCGGTCGCGGATAACACGGCTCTGAACCTTGTCGCCCTCTTGCCCGGCAGCGGTCCGTCGTTGATGCGGAATGTCATGGTGAGAGTGGGCGGATCGATAGGCTGGGCGGAGATCGGTTCTTCGACGGCCAGATCGCAAATGGTATCTGCGACCGTGGCCGTGACGAGACCTGAAATGGCAATGATGTCGCCAGCCTGCGCCTCCTCGACCGCCTGACGATCAAGCCCGCGAAAAGCCAGAACCTTGGAGAGCCGGCCGTTCTCGACGAGGCTGCCGTCACGGCTGAGCGCCTTCACCGGTTGATTGGCCCTGACCGAACCGGAGCGGATGCGACCTGTCAGAACCCTGCCGAGAAAGGGATTGGCCTCGAGGGTGGTCACCAGCATGCGGAATGGCCCGGCACTGACGGCAGGGGCCGGAACATGGAGCGAATGAGGTCGAACAGGGGCGCCATTGACTCCCGGGGGCCATCGGGCTTGGCGGCGATCCAGCCCTGTTTGGCAGAGCCATAGAGAATGGGAAAGTCGAGCTGCGCTTCGGTGGCGTCGAGAGCGGCAAAAAGGTCGAATATTTCGTTGACCACTTCGACGTGACGTTCGTCCGGGCGATCTATCTTGTTGACCAGAACGATCGGCTTCAACCCGATCTTGAGCGCCTTGGACAGAACAAATTTGGTCTGGGGCATCGGCCCCTCGGCGGCATCGACGAGAAGCACGGCGCCGTCAACCATATTGAGAATGCGTTCGACCTCGCCGCCGAAATCGGCATGGCCCGGAGTGTCGACGATGTTGATGCGCCCGCCTTGCCATTGAAGCGAGGTGACCTTGGCGAGGATTGTTATGCCCCGCTCGCGCTCGAGGTCGTTGGAGTCCATCGCCCGCTCGGCGACACGCTGATTTTCCCGGAAGGAGCCGGACTGGGCGAGCAACCGGTCGATCAGCGTCGTTTTGCCGTGGTCGACGTGAGCAATGATGGCAATATTGCGTAAATCCATGAAAAGGCTGCAGCGCGTGTGTGATTGTTTGAAGGTTCCGGGGGTGCCCTTTAGCACGGTCCGGGGCGCATGCGAGGCCAAATTTCGGGGTGCGACCCCGCCGCTTCAAATCTTATGGGACCGTCGGCGCGCGGCAAGCGTGCGCAAGCGCAGGGCGTTCAGGCGGATGAAGCCCGAAGCGTCCTTCTGATCATAGGCGCCGCGATCATCCTCGAAGGTCACAAGGGCATCTGAATAAAGCGATTTCGGCGACTTGCGGCCCGTAATGGCGACGCTGCCCTTATAGAGCTTCAGCCGGACGAGGCCCTCGACGTGCTCCTGACTTTTATCGACAAGGGCCTGGAGCATCTCGCGCTCGGGGGGAAAACCAGAAGCCATAATAGACGAGCTCAGCATAGCGCGGCATGAGCGCGTCCTTTAGATGGGCAGCCTCGCGGTCAAGGGTGAGGCTTTCCATGGCGCGATGGGCGGCATGGAGGATCGTACCGCCAGGCGTTTCGTAGATGCCGCGGGATTTCATGCCGACGAATCGGTTTTCGACGAGATCGATGCGTCCAATACCATTGGTGCGGCCGAGGTCGTTCAAGGCGGCGAGGAGCGCTGCCGGCGGCAGCGGATGGCCATCGAGTGCGACGGGATCGCCCTTGCAGAATTCGATCTCAGCATAGGTCGGCCGGTCAGGCGCATCTTCCGGGGCAATGGTGCGCTGATAAACATAGGGCGGCGGCTCGGCCCAGGGATTCTCGAGCACCTTGCCCTCCGAAGAGGAGTGAAGAAGATTGGCATCGACGGAGAATGGAGCCTCGCCGCGCTTGTCCGTAGGGACCGGAATTTGGTTCTTTTCGGCAAAATCAATCAGGTCCGTGCGGCTCTTGAACGGCCATTCGCGCCATGGAGCAATGATCTTGATGTCAGGGTCCAAGGCATAGGCGGCAAGCTCGAAGCGAACCTGGTCGTTGCCCTTGCCGGTGGCACCATGGGCGATGGCATCTGCGCCGGTTTCACGGGCGATCTCGACCAGCCGCTTGGCAATCAGCGGGCGGGCGATGGAGGTGCCGAGTAGATAGACCCCCTCATAAAGGGCATTGGCACGAAACATCGGGAAGACAAAATCTCGGACGAACTCCTCACGCAAATCTTCGATGAAAATTTGCCGGATGCCGAGCATCTCGGCCTTGCGCCGGGCCGGCTCGACTTCCTCGCCCTGGCCGAGATCGGCGGTGAACGTCACCACCTCGCAGCCATAGTTGAGCTGCAGCCATTTTAGAATGATCGAAGTATCAAGGCCGCCGGAATAGGCGAGAACAACTTTTTTAACATGCTGCATGAGAAATCCGGAAAAGCACAAACCCGGGCGCACTATAGGGATTGGCGGCGGTGCGGCAAGGGCCGGGGCAGAGGTCGGGCAAACAGCAAAATTATCCCTGCCTTTACGATAAAGTGAGATTTATCGGCAACTCTAACCAATTCTATCCGGGTCAAGGTTAGCTTTGCGGATCACTCACGCATCACAGTGACCGCCCGCAGGTGAAAAATCCGTTTTCGGCAATCTGGCGCCGGCTTCCAGGCTGGCTGGAATTCTGGATCGCGCTATCGGCTGCGACCACTATGTTTCGACCGCGGCGGTCGTGTTCTTTGCGCTCGGCAAACTTGCCACGGAAGTCAACACCATCGACCTTTCGCTGACACGGCAGAGTGCCAAGGCCGCCGTCACCGCCTTCGAAATGCGACTGCGAGACAATTTGCAAGATTATGCCAATTGGGACGATGCTGCGTTAAAACTCTACAATACGCCCGATGCCGAGTTTATTGCAGATGTGCTGCGAGACGTCACCGAAGCGGGCGTCGTCTTCGACACGGCCTACCTGATCGATGAAAAGGACAGAGACCTCAGCGCCTACGGCAATGGCAAGCCGCTGGCCGTCGGCTCGGGCAGTTATTTCGGCCCGGCGCTCAAGGTGCTCCTGCGCGCCCTCAGGCCGGATGCTGTGGACTACCAGGCCAGCAGTGGCCTTGTGGCAACGCCGCGCGGGATAGCCGCTGTCGCCGTTGGATCGGTCGTGCCCTATTCACAGAATATCACTTTGCCTACCGGGCAGCGGCGCCTGTTGCTGCTCGCGAAACATCTTACGGCGGAAAATATCACGCGTTTGCGCAATGAGTTCGTCATCCCAGGGTTCCATCTTGCTGCGGACCATCAGAACGTCCAATTCACCGTTCCGCTGACCGATCCTCTCGGCACGGTCATCGGATCGCTCGGCTGGACGAAACGCACGCCCGGAACGATCGCGCTCAACAAGATCTTGCCCGCAGTGTGGATCATATTGGCGCTGCTGTCGGCAGTCACGGGCGGCATCATTCTGTACGCCGCGGCATCAATGTGAGGCGCGCCCATCTCAGCCGAAGCATCGCAGAGCATGCAGCGCGCCATGACTTTCTGACAGGCCTTCCCAATCGCTCGGCACTGAAGGCCACCTATGAGGCTCGGGGCAATGCGGGAACGCCCGAAGATCAATTCACAGGCATTGTCTTCATCGATCTGGATGGCTTTAAACAGGTCAATGACGCCTATGGCCATGATATCGGCGACCGGCTTCTCAGGGCATGCGCAGCAGGTTTTTCCTGTCTGACGGCCCACCGCGGCATACTCGGCCGCGTTGGCGGCGATGAATTTGCGGTGCTGGTCAACGGACCCGATGCGCAGGGCGTGGCCATAAGGATCGGCGAGATCTTTCTCGCTTTTCTGCGGGAACCCTTCATGTTCGATGGGCGGGAAATCAGGATCAGCA
This sequence comes from uncultured Alphaproteobacteria bacterium, assembly GCA_963770205.1. GTDB lineage: Bacteria > Pseudomonadota > Alphaproteobacteria > Rhizobiales > Aestuariivirgaceae > DATBLQ01. The sequence continues at coordinate 632 of CAVYOS010000009.1, read as the reverse complement.
CCAGCGTCGGGGTGGCATGCGGACACGCGCGCCAGGTGCCGCTTGAAGAACTTCTGCGACGGGCAGACATAGCCATGTATCAGGCGAAGAAGGACGGAGGGGACCGGGTTGCCTTCTATGACGCAGAGATCGACCTGAGGCTCAGGCAAAGGGTTCAGCTCGCCGCCGCGCTACGAGAGGCGCTGAAAAGCGGGCAGATTTCAGTTGCCTATCAAATTATCGCCGATGCCCAAACGCAGGAGATTTGCGGCGTGGAAGCGCTGGCGCGCTGGCAGCTTCGGGATGAGAAATGATCGGCCCGGATATCTTCATTCCCCTCGCCGAGGAAAACGGGCTCATCGAAGAGCTCGGAAACCATGTGCTGCGACAGGCATGCAAGGATGCCGTCGGCTGGGAAGGCATTCTCCTTTCGGTGAATGTGTCGCCGGTTCAGTTTCATAACCCACGGTTCGATGAGATCATCGGAAATATTTTGAAGGAGACCAACTTCCCGCCGCAGCGGCTGGATTTGGAAAGCCCACCGAGCGGCATCTGGTCAGCGATCCCGATCAAGCCTTCAACGCCATGGAGAAGCTCAAGGGAAGGGGAATTTCAATTTCGCTTAAACGATTCCGGAACAGGCTATTCGAGCA
>CAVYOS010000008.1:0-100565 GCA_963770205.1 uncultured Alphaproteobacteria bacterium | reverse complement strand
GGACAGCATCGCCGCAGCCGGAGCCACCAGCGTGTTGACGAAGATCAGGCCAGCGGCTGAAGCGTCGAACGCCGTGAAGCCGTAGGACGCGCCTGTGTTGAACCCGAACCAGCCGAACCAGAGGATGCCGGTGCCGATGAGGACGAGCGGGACGTTGTGCGGCTTCGCAGTTCCTTGCTGAAACCGTGACGCTTGCCGAGCACCAGCGCGAGCGCGAGCGCGGCCGCACCAGCGTTGATGTGAACCGCGGTACCGCCGGCCCAGTCATGCGCACCCATGGCACCGATCCAGCCGGTGAGGTGGTCGCCCCAGCCGTCTTCGTTGAGTGCCCAGGCCCAGACCCAGCCCTGCACCGGGAAGTAGCAGATCGTCGCCCAGATGCCGGCGAACAGCAGCCACGGGAAGAACTTGGCGCGGTCGGCGATCGCTCCGGAGATCAGGGCGACCGTGATGATCGCGAAGGATGCTCCGAACGCGACGAACGCCGTGTACGTCGGGTCGTCGAAGACCTTCGACAACCCGATGCCGTTGTTCGTCGGATGTGCGAGAACGCCCGGAATGATGTCCGTCTTGTCGCCGGCGATGAAGCCGATGTTGAAGCCGTAGAGGACCCACAGGACGCTGACGATGCCCATGGCACCGAAACTCAGCATCGCCATGGAGACCACGCTCTTGGCCTTGACCAAGCCGCCGTAGAAGAACGCCAAGCCCGGCGTCATGAAGATGACGAGAGCTGTGGCGATCAGCAGCCAGATGGTTCCGACAGTGATGTCACCGCCGGCAATGGGTGCGGGATCCATACCAAACCTTTCCCTGAATCAGTTGGTGCGCTGGATCCTGCCGCTCCCACGTTTCGCAATGGGCAGCGTTATGTTTCAGGCTCGTTAAGCAATTTCTCAGTGGCAGAGCCCGGTCTGAGAAGCTCCGGCCGACGCTCGCGCGTGCGCGATTCGGCTTGGTCGCGGCGCCAAGCCGCGATGCGGGCGTGATCGCCCGAGAGCAGGACGTCGGGGACGTCCAAGCCCCGCCACGACGCCGGTTTCGTGTAGACGGGGTATTCGAGGAGGCCCTCGGCGCCGTGCGACTCCTCGGCCAGGGACTCCGGATTCCCCATGAAGCCGGGAATCAGCCGGACCACAGCCTCGACGATGGCGAGCGCTGCCACCTCTCCCCCGTTGAGGACGAAGTCGCCGAGGGACAGCTCACGCACGGTCCAGCGGGTGCGCGCGTCGTCGATGACGCGCTGGTCGATGCCTTCGTACCGACCGCACGCGAAGACGAGCTGCTCGTGGCCACTGAGCTCCTCGGCGACGGACTGCGTGAACGGCTCGCCCGGCTGGCGACGGCACGACGATGACGGCGTCGGGCGACGCGATGGCGTCGAGTGCCTCGCCCCACGGCTCGGGCTTCATGACCATGCCGGCGCCACCGCCGTAGGGCGTGTCGTCGACCGTCCGGTGCCGGTCGTGGGTGAACTCGCGCAGGTCGTGGACGCGTACATCGAGCAGCCCGGCTTCACGCGCCTTGCCGATGAGCGAGAGCTCCAAGGGCGCGAGGTACTCCGGGAAGATGCTGATGACGTCGATGCGCATGATCACGACCGCCCGCTCACTGGGCGTTCTCCGGATCAAGCAGTCCCGGCACATCCGTGACGACCACGTAGCCACCCGCCAGGTCGACGATCGGGACGATCTCGGAGACGAATGGCACGAGAATCTCGTCGCCTGAGCCGAGTCGGAGCACCAGCGTGTCCTGCTCGCCGTGGTGCGCAACGGCCGTGATCGTGCCGATCACGGCGTCAGCCGCATTCCTGACTTCCAACCCGATCAGCTGCCGGTCGTAGAACTCGCCCTCGTCCGCTGGCAGTTCGTCAGGATCAACGTCGGCCTCAAGCACGGTGCCGCGCAACAGCTCGGCCGCCGTGCGGTCGGCGACCTCGGAGAACGCGACGAGCAGCCGGCCCGAGTGCCACCGCATCTTGGAGACCGTCAGCGTCCGGTCCCCTGCCACAAGGATCGATTTCGGCGCGAACCGGCGATCCGGCTCGTCCGTGCGGACGTCGATCGCGACCTCGCCGCGAATGCCATGGGCCCGACCGATCCGGCCGACGACGACACGGATGGGCACCCCCACGACTGGACCCTCAGACTCAGCGGCTGGGGGTACCACCCGCGCCGTTTCGGCGTGGGGGACGGTCGACGTCCACGAAGTCGATCAGGATGCCCTTGCCGCCGGCTATCGCACCCGTGACCTTGCGGATGGCCGAGGCTGTGCGCCCCTGCCGCCCGATGACCTTGCCGAGATCGTTGGGGTTGACCCGGACCTCAAGCAGGTCGCCACGACGCGTCTGCTTCGCGCGCACGGACACGTCGTCCGGGTTCTCGACGATCCCGGAGACGAGGTGTTCGACGACATCGCGGATCGGCGCGGCCATGGTCAGGCCTCGCTGACGGTGTCTTCAGCTGGGGCGTCGGCGGGAGCTTCTTCCGCCGGCGCTTCCTCGGCCGCCGGGGCGTCAGCAGCGGCTTCCTCGGCCGGGAGCCTCAGCAGCGGCTTCCTCAGCCGGGAGCCTCAGCAGCAGCTTCCTCGGCGGGCGCTTCAGCAGCAGCTTCCTCGGCGGGCGCTTCAGCAGCAGCTTCCTCAGCTGGAGCCTCTTCCGCCTTGGGCTTCTTCGCCTTGGCCTCTTCTGCCTTGGGCTCTTCGGCCTTCTTCTTGGCCGGCTTGGCCTTCGGGAGATCGGTGTGCAGTTCCTTGAGCGCGTTCTCGAAGGCGGCGGCCTTGTCGGCCTTGGCCTCCGGCTGCTTGAGCGTCGCGTTGCCGCCGATGTCGCCGGTCAGCTTGAGGATGGCGGCGACGGCCTCGGTCGGCTGGGCGCCAACGCCGAGCCAGTACTGCGCCCGCTCGGACACGACGCTGATGGTGGACGGCTCGGTCTTGGGGTTGTACGTGCCGATCTCCTCGATCACACGACCGTCGCGCTTGGTGCGCGAGTCGGCCACGACGATGCGGTAGAACGGCGTACGGATCTTGCCCATGCGCTTGAGGCGAATCTTGACTGCCACGAGTGTGGTGTCTCCTTGGTATGTGGTGTGATTGGTGCGCCATCCGGGTGGGGACACGGGCGGCGAAGCCGGTGAGCCGGTCGTCGCAGGTGAGAGGGCCCACGGCGTCCAGACGCAAGGCGCCATTCTGCCAGAGTCGGCGTTCGAAGCCACAATTCAGTACCGCGGATCGAGTCAGGCTTGGCGAACGTGCGTGGCATTCAAGGTTACGTTCGGCGTGGCGGCCTTCACCGGAGGCGAACCGGTCGGCGCCTGCGACGCCTTCGGCGAGGAGCGCGTCGAGCCCCCCGGCACCCTCGGCGCGCAAAGCGTCGGTGAGCGGGAGGTCCCATTGGGCGATGGCTGAAGCGCGGTCGGCGCGCATGCACAGTTGCGGGAAAGCGGCGATCTCCTCGGCCAGCCGATGAGCGACGGTCAGCGATTCACCCACCGGCACGACACGGTTGGCCAAGCCCATCTGCATTGCCTCATCGGCACGCACCGGCCGACCGGTCAGGATCAGGTCCATCGCTCGCGCGTGCCCGACCACCCGCGGGAGCCGCACGGTTCCGCCGTCGATGAGCGGCACTCCCCAACGCCGGCAGAAGACACCGAAGACCGCGTCCTCTTCGACGACCCGCAGATCGGCCAGCAATGCCAGCTCCAAGCCGCCGGCGACGGCATAGCCCGAGACCGCGGCGATGAGTGGTTTCGACAACGCCATGCGGCTTGGGCCCATCGGCCCGGGACCGTTCGGGTCGAGCTGCGGTCGCCGCGCCTCGTCGGTGACTGACGTCAGGTCAGCACCGGCGCAAAACGTGCCGCCGGCGCCGTGCAGGATCGCCACGGCAAGCGCGTCGTCGGCTTCGAACTGCTCGAATGCCGCCAGGAGCTCGGCCGCCATGGGGCCGTCCACGGCGTTGCGCCGTTGGGGCGCATCCAAGGTGATCGTGCAGATGTCGTCGTCGACGTCGTACCGGACCTGCTGAGTCATGCCGCTCACGCGTACCTATTCCGTGACAACCGCCGCGTCGAACTGCGAGCGGTACAGCCGGGCGTAGGCGCCGTCGTGCGCGAGCAGCTCTTCGTGCGTTCCCTGCTCGACGATGGCGCCGTCCTCCATGACCAGGATCAGGTCGGCGTCGCGGATCGTCGACAGCCGGTGGGCGATGACGAAGGACGTCCGGTCGGCGCGCAAGCGCGGCCATCGCGTGCTGCAGCAGGAGCTCGGTGCGGGTGTCGACCGAGGACGTCGCCTCGTCGAGGATCAGCAGCGCCGGATCGGCCAGGAACGCGCGGGCGATCGTGATGAGCTGCCGCTCGCCGGCCGACAGGCTGGCGCCCTCCTCGTCGACGACGTGTCGTAACCCTCCGGGCAGCGAGTGGACGAACCGGTCGACGAACGTTGCCCGCGCGGCCTCGAGGATCTCGTCTTCGGTGGCGTCCGGCCGGCCGTAGGCGATGTTGTCGCGGATGGTGCCGGCGAACAGCCAGGTGTCCTGCAGGACCATGCCGATGCGACTGCGCAGCTCGCCGCGCGGCATCGTCGCGATGTCGGCGCCGTCGAGCCGGATCCGGCCGCCGTCGAGCTCGTAGAACCGCATGATCAGGTTGACCAGCGTGGTCTTGCCGGCCCCCGTCGGACCGACGATCGCGACGGTTTGACCCGGTTGCGCAACGAGCGACAGGTCGTGGATCAGCGGGCGGTCCTCGACGTAGGAGAAGTCGACGTTCTCGAACTCGACCTGGCCCGGCCCTCGGCGCACCGGCGGACCGCCGACGGTCCCCGCCAAGTCGGCGCGGGTCGGCCGACTCCTCCGGGGCGTCCAGAAGCTCGAACACGCGCTCGGCCGACGCGACGCCCGACTGCAGCAGGTTGGTCATGGACGCAACCTGCGTGAGCGGTTGGGTGAACTGGCGGGAGTACTGGATGAATGCCTGGACGTCGCCCAGTGACATCGAGCCGCTGGCCACGCGTAGGCCACCGATGACCGCGATGACCACGTAGTTCAGGTTCCCGAGGAACATCATGACCGGCATGATCACGCCGCTCACGAACTGAGCGCCGAAGGACGCCCGGAACAGCTCGTCGTTCTGCTCGTCGAAGACCCGCTCGGCCTCGTGCTGTCGGCCGAACACCTTCACGAGCGCGTGTCCGGAGAAGGTCTCCTCGATGTGTGCGTTCAATCGACCGGTGCTTCGCCACTGCTGGACGAAGAGTCCCTGCGAGCGGCGCATCACGGCGCGGGTCACGAACATCGAGATCGGTACCGACGCCAAGGCGACGAGTGCGAGCAGCGGTGAGATCCAGAACATCATCGACAGCACGCCGACGACCGTCAGCAGGCTGAGGAGAAGCTGGTTCAAGGTCTGCGCCAGAGTGGTGCTGACGTTGTCGATGTCGTTGGTCACGCGACTGAGCAGTTCGCCACGCGGCTGGGCGTCGAAGTAGCTCAGCGGCAGCCGATTGACCTTGTCCTCCACGTCCGAGCGCATCCGCAGGACGGTCGCCTGCACGACGTCGTTCACGAGATGGCCGGACCACCAGGCCAGCAGTGACGCGGCCACATAGATGCCGGCGGCCAACATCAGGACCTGACCGACCGCGGTGAAGTCGACGCCCTGCCCGGGCACGACGTCCATCGCCGCGACCATCGTCGGCGACCTGGTCCTCGCCCTGTGCCCGAAGGCGGGCGATGGCCTCGGCCTTGGTGAGCCCGGCCGGAAGCCGGCTGCTGATCAGGCCGGTGAAGACCACGTCGGTCGCCGCGCCGAGGATCTTCGGACCGACGGACGTGGCGGCCACGCTCAACACCGTCAGGCCGAGGACCGCGAAGGCCTTCGCGCGCTCGGGCCGCATCCGCTCCAGCAGCCGACGGGTCGACGGCCAGAACGTGCTGGCCTTCTGGCCCACGATCCCCGCGCCGAGCGGGCCGCGCCCGGGGAAGGGGCCCGAGGCAGTCTCGACGCGTTCGGTCTCCTTGAGCTTCGCCGGAGCGCCGTTGGTGCTGCTCATGCGACGTCCTCCGCCGTGAGCTGCGACTCGACGATCTCGACGTATGTCGGGCAGCCGTCCAGCAACTGATCGTGCGTCCCGCGGCCGACCACTTCACCATCCTCGAGAACGACGATGAGGTCGGCATTCCTGATGGTCGAGATCCGCTGCGCGACGATAACGACCGTTGAGTCCACCGTGACCGGACGGAGTGCGGCCCGCAGCCGGGCATCGGTGCTGAGGTCGAGCGCGGAGAACGAATCGTCGAACAGGTAGATCGCTGGGCGCCTGATGACGGCGCGCGCGATGGCGAGCCGCTGTCGCTGGCCGCCGCTGAAGTTCGAGCCAGACTGCGCAACCCGTGCATTGAGCCCGTCCGGAAGCGCCTCGACGAAGTCGCGCGCCTGCGCGATCCCCAAGGCATCCCACATCTCGGCTTCTGTCGCATCCGGCTTGCCGTAGCGGAGGTTGTCGGCGATCGTGCCGGAGAAGAGGAAGGCGCGCTGCGGGATCAGCCCGAGCTGCGACCACAACACGTCAGCATCCACGTCCCGGACGTCCGCCCCGCCGACCTGCACCGACCCGCCGGTGGCGTCGAACAAGCGCGGCACGAGATTGACGAGGGTGGATTTGCCAGCGCCGGTCGAGCCGATGATGGCGATCATCTCGCCCGGTACCGCCTCGAACGAGACTCCGCGTAGCACTGGTGCGTCAGCGCCCGGGTAGGCGAACGTCACGTCATCGAACCGCAATGTTCCCGGTGCGGCAACGCTGCAACCGGCTGACTCCGGTGGCACGACGGACGGTTCGGTGTCGAGAACCTCCACGATGCGATCAGCGCAAACGGCCGCGCGCGGAACCATCATCAGCATGAAGGTCGCCATCATCACCGACATGACGATCTGCATGAGGTACGAGATGTAGGCGGTCAGCGCGCCGACCTCCATCTGGCCGCCCTCGACCCGGTGTCCGCCGAACCAGAGCACGCCCACCGTGGCCAGGTTGGCGACCAGCATCACGGTCGGGTACATCCCGGCCTGCCAGCGACCGGCGCGGATGGCGACTTCCGTGAGGTCGTCGTTGGCCCTGCGGAATCGGTCCGCTTCGTGCCCTCTCGCACGAACGCACGCACGACGCGGACGCCGGTGATCTGCTCCCGCAGGAGTCGGTTGACCTCGTCGATGCGCTCCTGCATCTGCCGGAAGCTCGGCACCATCCGGCTGACGATGAGCCCGATGGACCTGGCAGAAAGGTTTCCGGCGGCCTGCACGGCGTCGGCGTCTCCGTCGTCAATGCCCTCTCCGTCTCCCTCAAGCTCAGGATTTTCAGGGACGGAACGGAGTATGCAATGAGCTTCGTCAACGGCAATGCCGATGCGCCGCTTGCCGCGGTCGGCGACGCCGGCGGCCGCCGCGGCACCGAAGTCACCTTTCTGCCCTCGCCTGAAACCTTCTCCCGCACTGAGTTTGATTTCGCCACCCTCGAACATCGGTTGCGTGAACTCGCTTTTCTCAATTCCGGCGTCACCATCATCCTTGCCGATCGTCGCGGCGTCGAGCCGAAGGAAGTCGAACTGCGCTACGATGGCGGCATCACCGCTTTCGTGCGTTATCTCGACCGCACGAAGACACCGCTTATCGGCGAGCCGGTTTCGATCCGTGCCGAGCGCGACGGCATTGTCGTCGAATGTGCCTTGTGGTGGAACGACAGTTATCACGAGACCGTACTCTGCTTCACCAACAACATTCCCCAGCGTGACGGCGGCACCCACCTCGCCGGCTTTCGCGCGGCGGCTCACTCGCGTGGTCAACAATTACGCCAATACATCGGGGGTCGCCCGCAAGGAGCGGATCACCCTCACCGGCGATGATGCCCGCGAAGGACTGACCTGCGTGCTTTCCGTCAAGGTTCCCGACCCGAAATTCTCCTCTCAGACCAAGGATAAGCTGGTGTCCTCCGAAGTCCGGCCCATCGTCGAAGGGCTTCTCGGCGAGCATCTCGGCAGCTGGTTCGAGGAGCATCCCCACGAAGCCCGGCTGATCATCGGCAAGGTGGTCGAGGCGGCCGTTGCCCGCGAGGCTGCGCGCAAGGCGCGCGAGCTCACCCGCCGAAAGGGGGCGCTCGACATGGCGGGCCTGCCGGGCAAGCTTGCCGAATGTCAGGAACGCGACCCGTCCCGCGCCGAGATGTTCATCGTCGAGGGCGATTCCGCCGGGGGTTCGGCCAAGCAGGCGAGGAACCGCGAGAATCAGGCCGTGCTTCCTCTGCGCGGCAAAATACTGAATGTGGAGCGTGCCCGCTTCGACAAGATGCTGTCCTCTGCCGAGATCGGCACGCTGATTACCGCGCTTGGCACCGGCATCGGGCGCGACACCGATATCGAAGGCTTCAACATCGCCAAGCTGCGCTACCACAAGATCATCATCATGACCGACGCCGATGTCGACGGCGCCCATATCCGCACGCTGCTGCTCACCTTTTTTTATCGGCAAATGCCCGAGATCATCGAGCGCGGCCATCTCTATATCGCCCAGCCGCCGCTCTACAAGGTCAAGCGCGGCGCTTCCGAGCAATATTTGAAGGATGCGCAAGGCGCTCGAGAATTATCTGATCGATTCTGGGCTGGAAGAGGCGGTGCTGATCTTGGGCAACGGCCAGGAACGTGCCGGCGTCGACCTGCGGGCGATCGTCGACGAGGCGATCAACGTGCGCGCCGCGCTCGATGCGCTGCACTCCCGTTACTCGCGCTCGGTGATCGAGCAGGCGGCGATTGCCGGCGCGCTTAATCCCGATGTTCTGTCCAATCCGGAAAACGCCGAGGAAGCGGCGCGCTACATCGCCCGCCGTCTTGACGTGATTTCCGAGGAAACCGAGCGCAGCTGGAACGGCACGCCCATAAGCGATGGCGGCCTGACCTTCTCGCGCGAAGTTCGCGGCGTGAAGGAAAGCTGGACGATCGACGGCAAGCTGATCGCATCCGCCGACGCCATGCGCCTCGACAGAAAGGCCGTCCATCTTCAAGAGATCTATGCGCGCCCGGCGAAGCTGCGCCGCAAGGACCAGGAGACCGTCATTCATGGTCCTCTCGAGCTGCTCGATGCTGTCTTCGCCGCCGGCCGCAAGGGCATCACCATGCAGCGCTACAAGGGGTTGGGCGAGATGAATCCCGAACAGCTGTGGGAAACGACGCTCGATGTGAACGTGCGCACCCTCCTCAAAGTTCAGGTGCGCGAGCTCGATGAAGCCGACGATCTCTTCACCAAGCTCATGGGCGACGTCGTGGAACCGCGCCGCGACTTCATTCGGGAAAACGCGCTCTCCGTCGCCAATCTCGATGTCTAGCCAGCCATGATCTCGACATGATTGGCTTTATTGTTCAGGAACCATATGGGCATTTTCGGGATCGGCAGGCGGCGCAAACGGGCGAGGGGCAACGGGCGAAGCGAACCGCAGCTCTTTTCCGAGCATAGAAAACCCCCTCAGCGCAGCGACGGTCGGCGCCGTCCCTGGACGTTTCGCCTTCTCGCCTGGGGCGTCATGCTATGCCTTTGGGGTCTCATCGCACTTGCGGGCCTCACCGCCTATGTCTGGTTCTCACTCGATCAGCAGGGTCTCTTTAAAGTCCCCGAGCGCGAGCCTGGAATGATCCTTCTGGCCGCCAACGGCGAGGTGATCGCCGAACGCGGCACGTTCTTCGGCGACGAGGTCCGGCTCGACGAGCTCCCTGTCTATGTTCCCCAGGCTGTAATCGCGATCGAGGATCGGCGCTTCTATTCCCATTTCGGCATAGATCCGATCGGCCTCGGGCGCGCCGCGCTCAGTAATTTTCGCGCCGGCCGCATTGTCCAGGGCGGCTCGACCATCACTCAGCAGCTTGCGAAAAATCTCTTTCTCAAGCCAGAGCGAACCATGCAGCGCAAATTGCAGGAGCTCGTCTTGGCCATCTGGCTCGAGGCCAAATACTCCAAGGACGATATCCTCCAGCTTTATCTCAATCGTGTTTATTATGGTGCCGGCGCCACCGGCATTGAGAAGGCGGCACAAAAATACTTCCGCAAATCCGCGCGCGATGTGAATATTCCCGAAGCGGCCATCCTCGCAGCTGTGCTCAAGGCTCCCGCCACCTACAACCCGATCCATCATCCAGCTGCCGCCCGCGCCCGCGCCGGCATGGTGATCCAAGATATGGTTTCAGCCGGTTTCATCACGGCCGAGGACGCCGATCAGGCGATCAGCAAGCCCGCCGCAGTCAAGCCCGTTCAATATGTATCCGCGACCCAGTATATCGTCGACTGGATTTCCGAGCAGCTTCCCGATCTGATCGGCACGCTCGATCAGTCGATCATCGTCGAAACCACGATCGATCAGAACCTCCAGGCGATTGCCGAAAAATCCGTTCGCCGCCGCATCAATACCGACGGGGCGAAGGTGAAGGTGAGCCAGGGAGCCGCCGTGACTCTGGATATGCGCGGCGCCGTCCTCGCCATGGTGGGGGGAAAGTCCTATATCCGCAGCCAGTTCAACCGCGCCGTCAGGGCAAAACGTCAGCCGGGGTCGTCCTTCAAGCCTTTCGTTTATCTGGCAGCTCTCGACCGGGGGCTGACACCGGACACGGTTCGGGTCGACGAGCCGGTGCGCATCGGCGACTGGGAGCCTGAAAATTACAAGCGCAAATATCTTGGCCGGGTGACGCTTAAGAAGGCTCTGGCGCTGTCGCTCAATACCGTCGCTGCCAAGCTTGCCGTAGAAGTCGGGCCTGAGAACGTGATCACCACCGCCCACCGCCTCGGCGTCAATTCAGAGCTTGTCGCCAACGCTTCGATCGCACTCGGCACCTCGGAGGTGACACTGCTTGAAATGACCGCCGCCTTTGCTCCCCTCGCCAACGGCGGCACCGCCGTCGTGCCCTATGTCGTAAGCCGCATCATCACCCGTGACGGCAAGGTCATTTACGAGCGCCAGGGCGACGGCCTCGGCGTCGTGGTCGACGGCTGGAGTCTGGGTGCGATGAACTCGATGCTCCGCGAAGTCGTGGAGAGCGGCACCGGCAAGCGCGCCCTTATCGAAGGCCAAGATATCGCCGGCAAGACCGGTACCAGCCAGGATTACCGAGATGCCTGGTTCTTGGGCTATTCGGCATATCTCGTCTGCGGCGTCTGGGTTGGCAATGATGACAATACGCCGACAAGCCGGGTGACGGGCGGCACCATTCCGGCTTCCATATGGAAAGACATCATGGAGCCGGCCCACGACGGCCTTCAATACGCAGCCCTTCCGGGCGAATATCGGACTGCCGCCCGCAATCCCGAAAGCCGCCTGTTCGATATTTTCCGCAGCATTTGGAGCACCCCGCCCGCGACCGGCGACGACGAAATTGGAGATTTCATCGACCAGTTCGGAGAACGCCAGTCCAGCCGCCGGCAGCGCATGAGCGATGAGTTGAAGAAAGTCCGCGAGCGGCGGTAGTTCCGTCATGGCCGGACTTGATCCGGCCATCTCGGCCAGCGGCAGATGCATGACAGAAAAAGAAGCCAGTGCACAAAGTGCCTGCTTTGTCGTGGCCCTCGGCGTTCAGCTGCCGTAGCTGTGGAGCACACGCCCGTAGCGCTTCATCCATAGGCGCGCCTTTTCGAACTCCGGGCAGTGCTTTGCCACCAGCGCCCAGAATTTCGGACCATGGTTCATATGCGCGAGATGCGCCACTTCATGGGCGGCCACATAATCCAGAACGAAAGGCGGAGCAAAGATGAGCCGCCACGAGTAGGAGAGATGGCCTTGGACCGAGCACGATCCCCATCGGCTGGCCGGATCTCGCACCGAGATCTTGCAGAACCGTACCCGCATCGCCGTTGCATAAGCGAGGCTCGCAGCGGCGAGCTCTCTCTTGCTTTCTTCCTTGAGCCAGTCGCGAATACGCCGGCCGAGATGCGCGATGTCACCCGCAACTTCGATGACCGACATGCTGTCCGGGGCCCGCTCCGAAATCCGCACCCCGCCGCGTTTCGTATCGAAATGGCGGATCTCGTGCGGTACGCCCCGCACTGGAATAACGGCGCCTTGCTCGAAGGGTATCGGTGGCGGAACGGCGCATAGGCGCGACCTGATCCATCCCTCGTTCATGCGGGCGAATTCGATTGCTTTCCGGCGGCTTGCCCGTTCCGGCATGGTGACGATCACGCGCGTCGCCTGTCGGTCGAGGCGCAGGATCATCCGTCTTGCCCGCGCATGGCGCTTGATCGTGACCGGCAGCAATTCTCCGCCCACGACCAATTCTGCCACGTCCGGCGCACGCAGCCGTTTTGGCATTGTCAAATGGACCCCCATCTTTTTAGTTCTTGTGGTTCCCCATGAAGTCGACGATCCGCGGTACCAATTCCCGCTGAAAACGCGAACCGCTGAACACACCGAAGTGTCCGACCCCTTCCTGCAGATGATGCATCCGCTTATCGGCTGGGATGTTGCTGCACAAGCCATGCGCCGCCAGGGTCTGTCCGATCCCCGAGATGTCGTCTCTTTCCCCCTCGACCGTCATCAGGGCGCATTTCCTGATGGCTGCCGGATCAACTGCCTGTCCGCGATGCATGAACGTGCCAGAGGGCAGGGCATGCTGGATGAATACCTGGTCGACCGTTTGCAGATAGAACTCCGCGGTCAGGTCCATGACGGAGAGATATTCGTCATAGAACTCTCTCTGCTTGCCGGCTTCCGCCTTGTTGCCCTCGACCAGATGCCAATAGAGCTGCCGGTGGGCATCCACATGCCGGTCGAGGTTCATCGCCACGAAGCCGGTGAGCTGCATGAACCCCGGATAGACATCCCGCTGATAACCGGGGTGCATGAAGGGAACCGCCGCGATGGCATTGCGCCTGAACCAGTCGACCCCGCGCTCCATCGCATAGAGATTGACGGCCGTCGGATTGCTTCTTGTGTCGATGGGGCCTCCCATCAGAATCATGCTCTGCGGAAGATTGACATCCTTCCGTTCCGACATGAGGGCCACCGCGGCGAGCACCGGCACCGAGGGCTGGCACACCGCCATCACATGCGTTCTGGGTCCGAGCAGGGCCAGCATCTCGAACAGATAGTCGATATAATCGTCGAGATCGAAGCGGCCCTCGCTGAGCGGGACCTCGCGGGCATCGATCCAATCGGTCACATACACTTCGGCATGCGGCAGCAGGGCTTGGACCGTGCCGCGCAGCAGCGTGGCGAAATGCCCCGACATTGGCGCTACGATCAGGAGCTTCGGCTGGGGCTCCAGTGGCCGCTTTCCCTCCATCTTATGGAAATGCAGGAGCCGGCAGAATGGTTTGGTCAGAATGGTCGTTTCCCTAACGGCAAACTTTCGGCCATCGACCGTCACGCTCGTGATCCCGAACTCCGGCCGGCGAAACCGCCGTGTGGTGCGTTCCATGATTTCCATGGACGCCGCCATGGTCCGGCCCCATGTCGTGGCCGCGAACGGATTGCTCGGATGGGCCCAGAAGAATTGGCTAAGCCCCGCTGCAGCGTTCAGCGGTGCGGCTGCTGCCTGGTTTAGCTCATAGAGGTGGTATAACAACAGCTTGCCCCCTCAACGCCCTGAGGAAGACTGCCGCATACTTGAACTGCGCCGCAAGGTTTTCTTGGGCGAGATAATTATAAGGAATTTTTTCTGACAAAAGCTTAATCATTGGCTCTCAATCGCTGCGGCAATTCCCTCCGCCAGCTTTTTGGCATCAGTTCCATAACTGAAATGTTTGAGGAATGTTCCTTGTTTATCCATAAGATAGATAATGCTCGAATGGTCCATTACATAGTCCTGCCCCCCCTGCACGGGTGCCTTTGCATAATAGACCCGATAGGCCTTGGCGGCGCCCTGAATCTCTTCCGGAGTGCCTGTGAGACCGACATAGCGCTGATGAAAATTGGGCATGTACTGTGCCAAAGCCGCCACACTGTCCCGTTCGGGATCGATTGTGATGAAGATCGGCTGAATATCTTTTGCCCGCTCCCCGAGCAGCTCCAGCGCCGCCGAGATGATCTGAAGTTCCGTCGGACACACATCCGGGCAGTAGGTGAATCCGAAGGTCACCAGCATATACTTGCCCCGAAAATCCTCGTTGGTGACGCGCTTGCCTTCATGGCTAGTGAGGGTGAACGGCCCGCCTACCAGCGCGGTGCCCGAAGAAACCGGCATGCGCCCAGGTCCGAGAGTACTGTACCCTGCGATGCCGGCGACGAGCGCGGCGGCTACCAGGATGCAAACGGCGAATATTCTCTTTTCCAGCAAGGCTTTCATCGGCGAGCGCCCGTATCGTGGCGGCGCACCGTAGACTAAACTGGGCGGGCGACCCACTATGAATTTGCCGCAGATAACCTTCGATCAGCAGTCGAGCCGCACCAGGGGCCTGCGGCTGCAGACCCTCGTCTGGCTGCGCTGGATTGCCGTCATCGGCCAGACCGCTGCGGTGCTGTTCATCTATCTGGTGTTGGGCTTTCCGCTGCCCCTGGGCTTCTGCCTCGCCGTCATCGCGCTGTCCGCCTGGCTGAACATCTTCCTCGCTCTGCGCTGGCGCTCGACCTTGCGGCTGTCCGACCATGCGACAGCACTTCTCATGGGCTATGACATCGTTCAGCTTGCCGCTTTGCTCTATTTGACGGGCGGCCTCGAAAACCCCTTCGCCTTTCTTTTCCTCGTGCCGGTGATGGTCTCGGCAACGACACTCTCTCCGCGCCACACAATCTGGCTTGCGGCCCTCGCCCTGTCGCTCTCCACTCTTTTGACTACCGTCCATCTTCCCTTGCCGTGGAAGGCCGGGGAAATCCTGGTCGTGCCGCCGCTCTATGTTGCCGGCCTGTGGACCGCACTCCTCTGCGGCACGGTCTTTTCGGCAGTTTACGCCAGCCGGATCGCCGCCGAAGCGCGGCAGATGTCCGAAGCGCTGGCCGCCACCGAAATGGTGCTTGCCCGCGAACAGCAGCTCTCCGCTCTCGATGGCCTCGCGGCCGCCGCGGCCCATGAGCTCGGCACGCCTCTCGCCACCATAGCTCTTGTCGCAAAGGAGCTGAAGCGCGACTTTCCCGACTCTGGTCAGTATACGGAGGATCTCGACCTGCTCCTGAGCCAGGCCGATCGCTGCCGGGAGATTCTTTCGCGCCTGTCCGACCGCGAGGCACAGACCGATGCGATGTTCGCCCGGCTGAAGATTACCGTCATGCTGGAGGAAATCGCCGATCCATTGCGCGGCTCCGGCGTTGCCATCCTGGTCAGGGGCAATTCGCCCGATGGAACCGCCTCGCCCGAACCTTGGGTCTTGCGCAATCCGGCCGTGAATTACGGGATTGGCAACCTTCTCGAAAATGCCGTCGATTTCGCCGCAACCCGCGTCGAAGTCGAGGCACGCTGGACCGATGCCGAAGTTTCAATCATCATCAGCGACGATGGTCCGGGTTTTTCCCAGGACATTATCGACCGGCTCGGCGATCCCTTCGTCACCACACGCAAAGGCTATGATGCCGCCGACGCTTCGGCCGATCTGAGCAAGCATCAGGGCATGGGGCTCGGTTTCTTTATTGCCAAGACCCTGCTTGAGCGCTCAGGTGCCGTCGTCACCCTCGCCAACCGGAAGGATGGCGGTCGCGGCGCAATGGTCACGATCGCCTGGCCGCGCGCGGCGGTCGAAGCCTCATCATTGTCGGGACCCCTCGCCGAACCGCGCACCGGCGCGGGGAACAATTGACGCAACCTGTCATTTGGGAGAGAACAGCGCCCTTGGATGCCACGATGAACGAGCAAAATCTTCCGCAGGACAAAACCCTCCTGCTCGTCGATGACGACAAGCCTTTTTTGACACGGCTGGCGCGGGCCATGGAAATTCGTGGTTTTCAGGTGCGAATGGCCGAGACCGTGGCCGAAGGCATTGAGGAGGTGAAGAAATCCCCTCCGGGCTATGCCGTTGTCGATCTTCGCCTCACCGATGGCAGCGGGCTCGAAGTGATAGGCGCCCTGCACAACGCTCGCCCCGATGCGCGCGCCGTCGTCCTTACGGGCTATGGCAACATCGCGACCGCCGTCACCGCGGTGAAGCTCGGGGCCATCGACTATCTCGCCAAGCCCGCCGATGCCGACGCCGTCTATGGTGCTCTTATGGCGGAGACCACCTCCCGTGCGGCTTTGCCGGAAAATCCAATGTCGGCCGACCGTGTCCGCTGGGAGCACATTCAGCGCGTCTATGAATTGTGCAATCGGAATGTTTCCGAAACTGCCCGCCGCCTCAACATGCACCGCCGCACCCTCCAGCGCATTCTCGCCAAGCGCGCACCGCGTTAGCGGGCAGCGCACCTCACCGCCGGAAGAGATCCTGTTCCACAGCACCAGGATCGGCAATGCTGTGGAGCCTGAACGCGGCCGCTCGGGCAAAACGCAGCATGATCGATTTTCGCCGTGCCGCGGGAAGCAGCCTGTCCGCCGTGTCGCGCACCATTTCTGCTCCCCAACGGTCGGCAATCATCAGTCCCGTCTGGCTCGGCATGACCTCGCTTGGCATGTCCGGGGGTATTGCAAAATACAGCCGGTCGCAAAACCCTTCATACTCGGGCCATTTGTCGTCGGCCCTGAGATCGGCGAGGCTTGATTTGATCTCGACGACCCAAATCTCTCCGCCAGGGCCGGCAGCCATCACATCGACCCGCCGCCCTGAGGCCAGCGGCAGCTCGGTGATGGTGGCGAAACCGAGCGAGCGCAGCAGGCGGCACACGCCGCGCTGCACAGCCGCCGCTGTTTCCGACTGCCGTCCGTCGACAATGACGAACTCGATTTCCCTTTCCTGCCGCATGGACAATCTTCAGCTCCCGGCTTGGCGGCCTCTATCGCGGGTCAGTTTTTAATCTGCGATAGTGTCTCCACTTTGACCGATGTTATAGAGGAGACCGCCGGCGCCGGCTGGAAGCGCCGGCCAGGGGGAATATGCAGCCATTGCTTGCCTTGAGCCGTGCCATAGATGGACTAAGCCGGATCATCGGAGTTTTTGCCACTTATCTCGTCCTCCTCGCGGCGCTGGTCAGCGCTTTCAACGCCTTTGCGCGTTACAGCATTAACAGCCTCATTCACCTTCAGCGCCAGTTCGATCTTCCGGCCCTGGGCCAGCTCGTCGATCTCTATCGTCTCAATGCGAATACGCTCGGTGAAGCGCAATGGTACATGTTCGCCGGCATGGTCATGTTTGGGGCGGCCCATACGCTGCGCATGAACGAGCATGTACGCATCGACGTAATCTATGGAGCGATAAGTCCAAGAGCCCGTCTGTGGATCGACCTTCTCGGGGGTATCTTCTTCCTCCTTCCCATGTGTCTGCTGATGATCCACTTCACCTGGCCGTGGTTCGTGGAATCCTATGTCGAAGGCGAGACATCGGCCAACGCCGGCGGGCTGGTGCGCTGGCCGGTTAAGCTCGCTTTGCCGCTGGGCTTTGCGCTCATCGCCGTTCAGGGCCTCTCCGAGATCATCAAATGCCTCGCCGTCCTGTGCGGGGTCGGCCTCGACATCCGTTCATATGAGAGACCGGTGCAATGACCGAGTTTGTCAGGGAGAACATGGCCCCCTTGATGTTTGCCGGCCTGGTGCTGTTCATGGTCATCGGCTATCCGGCGGCGTTCTCGCTGGCCGCTGTCGGCCTGTTCTTCGGTCTCATCGGCATCAAGCTCGGCCTGATCGTTCCGGACTACCTGGGCAATCTCACTTACCAGCTGTTCTCGGTGCTTTCCAACGATCTGCTTCTCGCCATCCCGTTCTTCACCCTCATGGGAGCGATTTTGGAGCGAGCCGGCCTGGCCGAGGACCTCCTCGAAGGTTTTGGCCAGCTGTTCGGCGGCCTTCGCGGCGGGCTCTCCTATGCCGTTATCTTCGTCGGTGCGGTCCTCGGCGCCATCACCGGAACTGTTGCGGCTTCCGTGATCGCCATGGGGCTCATCGCCCTGCCGGCGATGATGAAATACGGCTACAATATTCGCCACGCCACGGGCGTCATCGCCGCCTCGGGCACCATCACCCAGCTTATTCCCCCATCGCTCGTGTTGATCGTGCTGGCCGATCAATTGCAAAAGCCGGTGGGCGACATGTATCGCGGCGCCTTTGGGGCGAGCTTCGTTCAGCTTCTGCTGTTTTGCCTCTGGGTCTTTATCCTCGGCATTTTTCGGCCCGCCGACGTGCCTCCCCTTCCTCCCGAGGCGCGCACGCTCCGCGGCTGGGCGCTCGCACTGCGATGCCTGCGCGGAATGGTCCCCTCGATCGTCCTTATTTTCATTGTTCTCGGCACGATTTTTTTAGGACTGGCCACGCCCACCGAGGCAGGTGCGATGGGTGTGGTCGGCGCGTTCATACTCGCTTGGTCTTACGGCAGGCTGAACTGGCGCATGACCTATGAAGGCATGCAGACGACGATGCGCATCACCGCCATGGTAGTGTTCATCCTTCTCGGTGCGCGCACCTTCAGCCTCGTCTTCCAGGGCGTTGGCGGCAAGGAATGGATCGAGGGCCTTCTCACCAACCTGCCGGGCGGTGCCGTGGGCTTCCTCGTTTTCGTCAATATCTTTATCTTCCTCATCGCCTTTTTTCTCGATTTCTTCGAGATTGCTTTCATTATCATTCCGCTGCTCGCACCTGCCGCCACCGCGCTTGGCATCGACTTGATCTGGTTCGGCGTGCTGCTCGGTGCCAACATGCAGACGAGTTTCATGCACCCGCCCTTCGGCTTCGCGCTGTTCTACCTGCGCGGCATCGCTCCCGCCTCGGTCAGAACGACCGACATCTATTGGGGCGCTATTCCGTGGCTGATCCTGCAGCTGGTGCTCGTTGGCCTGCTGATCGCCTTTCCGCAAATCGTCACCAGCTTCCTGGCCGCGCCGTCGAATATCGATCCCAATAGCATCCAGATCGACATTCCGGGCTTGGGCGGCAGCGATCTTTCGGCGCCGCCCTCCTTCGATTAACGACACCGGCCGGGTACGAACCGCCTTCTAAAGCGCCTTCTTCCGCTGTTGCCCCATCATGAACGTGTCAAAGGTATATTCCGAAACCTGGAACCACAAATACTGATCGTTGCGAAACGCCGACATCGAGTCATAAGCCGCCTTGAAATCGGCGTTCTTCGCCGAGATCTCGCCAAAGGTGGTTTTCGCAGCATCGAAACAGGCTTCCAGCACGTCGAGGGGAAAGGGCCGCAGCAACGCGCCCTCGGCGACCAGTTTCTTCAGCGCCGCAGGATTTTTCGCATCATAGCTCGCCTGCATGTCGACATTCGCCGCCCCGCACGCCACCTTGATGATGGCTTGGTAATTGGCCGGGAGCTCCGCCCATTTCGCGCTGTTGATCATGGTGTGCAGCATGGGACCGCCTTCCCACCAGCCGGGGTAATAATAATATTTGGCAACCTTCTGAAAGCCGAGCTTCTCATCGTCATAGGGGCCAACCCATTCTGCCGCATCGATCGTGCCCTTCTCGAGAGCCTGATAGATCTCCCCTCCCGCGATTTGCTGCGGGACCACGCCGACCCGCGATATTATCGCCCCGCCGAAGCCGCCGATCCGCATCTTCAGACCCTGGAGATCGGCAAGCGACTTGATCTCGTTTCGGAACCATCCGCCCATTTGCGCACCCGTATTCCCGCACGGGAACGCCACCAGATTGTGCTTGGCATAGAATTCGTTCATGAGCTCCACGCCGCCGCCGAAATACATCCATGCATTCTGCATGCGGCTGTTGAGCCCGAATGGCACCGCGGTGCCGAAGGCGAAGGTCGGGTCCTTGCCCCAATAATAATAAGACGCCGTGTGACACATCTCGATATTGCCGGAGGAAACCGCATTGGCTGCCTCGAGCCCGGGGACGATCTCGCCTGCCGCGAAAAGCTGAATCTGAAACTTGTTGTCGGTCGCTTCGGCAACATATTTGGTGAACCTCTCGCCCGCTCCGTAAATGGTATCGAGCGCCTTGGGGAAACTCGACGTCATTCGCCATTTGAGCTCGGGGCTGCTCTGCGCGATTGCCGGCGCGGCAAGGCCGGCTGTGGCGGCAGCGGCAAGCCCGCTGCTCTTGATGAAGCTTCGACGATCCATGGCTAATTCTCTCCGGTCTGGCCCGGCTCCTTGACGGCCGGTTTTGCAATATGCAGCGCCAAACTAACAGACCAGCGGATGGACCAACAATGCCATATGGCCAAAAAACTGCTGCAAAGGACCTTTAGCATGACTGTTCAATATCCGTCTTGACGGCGGGGGCTTTCAATTCCCATTCTGCTGAACTTTTCGCGCGGGAGTAACCATGAGACGATACCCTGTGGCTTGCTTGGCCGGTCTGGCCTTTTTCCTTCTTCCGCTCTCAGCCTTTGCGGCTTCTGAATGCGGCCATGGCAGTTTCAGCGCGTGGTTGGATGGTGTCAGGCAGGAGGCCGAAGCGGCCGGAGTTTCCCGCCAGGCGATCAGCGCGCTCGATGATGTCCGCTACGACCAGAGCGTCGTTGATCGCGATCGCGCCCAGGGCGTGTTCTCCCAGACCTTTCTGGAATTCTCCGGCCGCATGGTGAATGCCAATCGCATGCAGGTAGGCCAGAGCCGCCTTAAGAAACATCGCGCGCTGTTCGACGAAATCGAGCAGACCTACGGCGTGCCGGGTCCCGTCATCACCGCCTTCTGGGGGCTCGAGACCGACTACGGCGCCAACACGGGAAAATCGCCCACCCTCAACGCCATCGCTTCACTGGCCTATGATTGCCGGCGGCCCGACAAATTCCGGCCCCAGCTCATCTACGCCCTTCGCGTCATCGAGCGCGGCGATCTGGCACCTCATGAAATGATCGGCGCCTGGGCCGGCGAGATCGGGCAGGTGCAGTTTCAGCCGCAAGACTATTTCGAAAGCGGCGTCGATTTCGATCGTGACGGCCGCGTCGATATGCGCAGCAGCGTTCCCGATGTCCTGGCCTCGAGCGCGAATTTGCTTGCCAAGGGCGGCTGGCAGGCGGGCGAACCTTGGCTCGAAGAGGTCCGTGTACCCCGCGATCTGGACTGGAAGGAAGCTGATCTGAAGATCACCCATCCTCGCTCGCAATGGGCCGAATGGGGTATCAAAATGGCCGACGGCAGCGATTTGCCCAGCGACGGCAAGGAAGCGTCGTTGCTCTTGCCCATGGGCCGCAACGGTCCTGCCTTTCTCGCTTACCACAATTTCACCGTCTATTTGGACTGGAACCAGTCCCTCGTATACGCCACCACCGCCGCCTATTTCGCTACAAGGCTTGCAGGCGCGCCCCCTGTCGGCAAGGGCAACGGCAATGTCGCTCCCTTTGGCGCCAAGCAGGTTGCTGAATTGCAGGCTCTGCTGGTCGATCAAGGATACGAAGTCGGAAAGGTCGACGGCATACTTGGCACCGCGACCCGCGATGCGGTAAGGGATATGCAGATCAAGCTGGGGCTCCCCGCCGATTCCTATCCGACGCCCGAGCTGCTCGAACGGCTGCGCTCTATGTGAACAGTGAGATGCCGGTGACCAGCAGAAGCAGCGCGCCCGCAAACAGGATCAGAAAAATGATGAACAGGATCTTGGCAATGCCTGCAGTCGCTTCCGAGATTCCGCTGAAGCCGAGGAAACCGGTGACCAGCGAAATGATAAAGAAAATAATTGCCCAGCGCAGCATGGCCGCTCTCCTGATTGCGTAACCGCTCCACCTGGGGAAAGTTCCTTATAGCTGCTACATGCCCAAACTGGCCGCAAACCTTTCGATGCTGTTCACCGAGCACGAGTTCCTCGACCGCTTCGCTCTTGCGGCGTCCTGCGGTTTTCGTGCTGTCGAGATGCTGTTTCCTTATGATTTCCCGCCGGCTGCGATCGCCAAGGCGCTCACTTCAGCCTCTCTCGATCTTGTGCTGTTCAATACCTCGCCCGGCGACTTTCAAGCCGGCGAGCGCGGCATCGCCGCACTGCCCGGACGCGAGGAGGAGTTTCGCCGCAAGTTTCAGATGAGCCTTGAATATGCGAAAACCCTGTCATGCCGCCGCATTCATGTGATGGCGGGAGCGGTGCCGAATTCACTCGATCCTGCATCCTGCCGCTCATGTTTCATGGAAAACCTGCACTGGGCTTCCGGCCGGGCTGGCGCCAGCAATATCGATCTCCTTCTCGAGCCGCTTAATCCGAAGGATGTGCCAGGCTATCTGATTCCGAATTCCGCCGCTGCAGTCGCGATCCTCGATGAATTGCGCTTGGGAAATATCTTCCTGCAGTATGATGTCTATCACAGCCAGATGAGCGAGGGATCGCTCGCATCGACCTTCACCGCCCATGCCGGCATCATACGTCATGTTCAAATTTCTGGCGTGCCGGGCCGCAACGAGCCTGATGAAAATCAGGAGATCAATTACCCCTATCTCCTGTCGCTCATCGATGCCTCGGGTTATGACGGCTGGGTCGGCTGTGAATATCGCCCCCGCTCCGATACGCGATCGGGCCTCGGCTGGGCCAGGCCTTTCGGCATTACCGCTCAGCGCTCGACATAGTCCTCGATATAGGCGCGCACGATCGTATCGAGATTGCCGTCGAGCGGCAGGCCGAGCCCTGTCGCGCGGTCGAAATTCAGGGCAGTCGGCCAGCTTGCGACGATCCGCTCGATGATGGGATCGCGCTCGAACCTGATGGGTCCGAGCGGTTGATTGCCGGCGACCCGTTTCAGCGATTTGATCATCTCGGCGACGGTCGCATTGATACCGGGAAAGGTGATTGCCCTGTCATCGCCGAGCGCTTCCCCATTGGCCTCGTGCAGCTTGATAAATCCTTCCACGATCGTGCGATACCCCGATACCGGCATGATCGTTTCCTCGCCGACCGGCACTACGCATTCCACGCCGCTCAAGGGCTCGCGGAATACCCCGCTGGCGAAGCTCGATGCCGCCTTGTTCGGCTTGCCGGGCCGGATGATGACGGTGGGCAGCCGCGCCGAACGTCCATCGATAAAGCCTTTGCGCGTATAGTCGTTGACCAGAAGCTCGCCGATCGCCTTGGTCGTGCCATAGGTCGTCTGCGGTGTCTGCTTGGTGAGGTCGCCTACGGTCTTGGGCATGCCGCTGCCGCCGAACACCGCAATCGAACTCGCGAACACCACCTTCGGCCGTGATCCTTGCGCCCGCGCCGCTTCCAGAACATTTAGATTGCCGTGCAGATTGACGCGGATGGCGAGGTCGAAATCTTGCTCGCCGCCCCCGCTCAGCACGGAAGCGAGGTGAAAGATCGAAATGTCCTTTCGATCGATGATGCTTTGCACCATCCTCGCATCGGCAATTTCTCCCGCGACGATGCTGACGCGGTCATCGAGGCCCTGAGGCCGCTGCTCCGGCAGCGCCATGTCGAAAAGCACGATCTCGTCGATGTCTTCGCTCTCGCCGCTGGCATTCGTGAGTTTCGACAGGGCGCATAATCTTCGCGCCAGCAGCAATCCGACGAATCCTGTACCGCCGGTGATGACAACCTTCATGATGTGCGGATGCTCCAACCTCGCGATGAGCCGCTCTCATGCGGGAAATCGCCAGCCTTGGCAACATCGATTGCGACAGATCGGATTAGGCGGTGCGTTGCCGGCTGATCAAGCCCCAGATGAATAATACGACAACCGCCCCCACGACCGCTCCGATGAGTCCTGCACCCTCTCCCGGCGCATACCAGCCGAGCGCCTGGCCCAGGTAGCTCGCAACGACCGCGCCCACGATTCCAAGAATGGTGGTGAGAATGAAACCGCTCGGTTCATTTTTCCCCGGCATGATGAATTTGGCGATGACGCCGGCGAGGAACCCGATGATGATCGTCCAGATGATACCCATTGCGCTCTTTCCCAATTGTCAGGCTGGCGCTCAACGAACAACAAGCCGCTAGGTTCCGTCACCGAATGCGGCGCCTCTTACGGAACATATTAACTCCCTTCGGGGTTTATAGCTTCGACTTTGGAGGAGATTATTTGTCATGAACAGCCGCGGAATGCCTTCTATGGTTGCACTGTTGGGGCTGCTCGCCGTTGCGGGTTACCAGAACAGGGAAAAAATCAGCGAGATGCTTCGCGGTCAGGGTCAGGCCGGCAGCAGGCCGGGCGCTCCCGGCGCATCCGGCCAGGGCGGCGGGCTCGGCGGCATCTTGGGCAATCTTGGCGGGCTGCTCGGAGGTGCGTCGGCCGGTACCGTCCTGAGCGGCGGATTGGGTGACCTTGTGGATCGCCTTCGCCAAAAAGGCCATGGCGAAGCCGCCGATTCCTGGGTGGCCAGGGGACCCAACCAGCAGCTCTCCGCCCAGCAGCTCGAACAGGCCCTCGGATCCGACGTTGTCGACAACCTCGTTCAGCGCACCGGCCTCACCCGTGAGGACCTTCTGTCCCGCCTGGCGCGCACTCTGCCTGAAGCTGTGGACAAATACACGCCCGAGGGCCGCTTGCCCTCTGCCGATGAGGCCGATCGCCTTTCCTGACCCGCGAGACAAAGCCCGAAAAGCCTGGCCAGCAGCCTATAAAAGGCCTATGGTCCGGAATCACACACTTGGCGGGGTGTTGACAGCCACAGGCGATAGGATGCCAGTGACGACCGCCGTTTATCATATTGTATTCCACGAAGGGTGCTGGCGAATAGAATATGCCGGGCTTCACTTGGGTGAATATGAAACGGCTGAAAGAGCCGCGGATGCCGCTTTACACGTCGCCCAAAGCCGCCTCTGCGCCAATGGTGTCCAGATATTCACCGACCATGATGGACACATGACGGTTCGAGACCCCGAATAAAGACCGGCTGTTCCAGCAGCCTCGGATTCCCGATAGCGCGAGATGATGCCTCCGCAACCGCTCATCAACATTATACTCGTTCATCAGCGGCTCAAACTTCACTGGAAGGACCTTGCCGCCATCTCACGCCTTATCCTGGGAAAGTCGCGGCAAATAAGAGTGCTTTTGGTATCGGAAGTCGATACTGCCGACGTGCTGCCTCCTGAAGTATGGCAGTTGCCGACGATCACCGTCAGCTTTGGTCCTCTGGGACGATTCAACCCGTCCCGCGGCCCGGTATTCGCGAACAAAGCTATTTCAAAAATAGACCAAGCCGCCCGTCTGGCCAGTGCCGGCGTCACTACGCCGCGAACGGAAATGTTTCAGTCGGGCGTGCGACTCGATCCGGGGGAATGGGGGGAGTTCGTTATTCTCAAGCCGAAGCCGCTGCGGCTCACATCCAGAAGCGAAGGTATATACCTATACCGGACGGAACATCTGAATCGGCTTCGCGATCAAGACCTCCCGGCAGCTCACATGCTTCGACGCGTGCCGATGCTTGTTCAGCAGTTCATCGATACGGGTCTGAGAGCTTCCAAGCAGCGCATCACAACGCTGTTCGGCGAACCGTTTCACTGGGTCTTTTCGGCCAACAAGGCTCCTCGGACGCCCCTTGCCGGTGCCGACGAGATATTGGACAGTGCGATGATCTCCACTGCGGCCAGTGAGAATCGAGACTGGTCGTGTGCTGAGCCGCCTCAAGACATGCTGGACACAGCGCGTCGTGCCGGAGCTGCCTTTCCCAATTTGCCGCTGCTCGGCCTCGATCTTTTGAGATGCAATGCGACAGGCGAAATCTATGTCCTGGAAATAAACGCCGGAGCAAACGTCTGGCACTACTCCTCGCCCTATGCGGCGGCCCACCGCGCGGCATACCCGGAAACATATCCGACTGAGGCCCAGAAGCGGTGGTCGTTCGACAGAGCCGCGGAGATCTTACTTGAGAAGGCTTTTACAGCGGCCCGATAAATGGCCAGAACGACTGTGCGCGCCGCAGTCGCAAAACGGCCGGGTTCACTTTGCCTGAACCCGGCCCTCTTGTTCGAACGATCAACCCGTCACTTACATATAGGGGCTGATGCACTCATGGCGCAGGCCATCATATCCCATGAAAGTATTTGTCCTGAGATCATATGAGCGATATCGGTCGAAGCAATATTCGACATGTCCGCTCCCGGAGTCACGATAGCCATGACCGCCATAGCCATAATATCGATCGGCATAGAGCGGCGCGCCCAGGCCGAACGCAAGTGGTAAGCCGAAGCCCAAGCCCCAGCCGCTGTGTCTGTGACGCCAATGCCGCCTGTGATTAACCTGCTGCACGGCGGTCGATTGCTGATCAGGCGAACCGATCACAGGGACTGGATTGAATGGCGCTGCTGATGCCGGCAACGAGGCAACCCCCGCACAGACCAGAGCGAATGCTCCGAGCGTAACCATCTTCATAGGGAACCTCCTTCTTGCAAAACGTTCTTGCGGCAACGCCTTAACGGACCTCGCAGTTCCCGCCCAATTGCCGGTTTGCAGGCTGATTATCACATCAATTCAACCATTAACCATCGCTGAGGGCGATCGGGGTTACGGGTTGTGGCGGGAGTGCGACTGGGGGGAAAATGGGCGGCCCTTTGGCCGCCCTCACTTCCTAATCCCAATTCCTCTTGCCGCCGTGCCTTCTCCACCTGTGATGGCGCCGGCCGCCATCGAAATCGGAGAAGCCGAAGGTAATGAATGGAACACCGAGGCCATAACCATAGCCCGGGTAGCCGTAGTAGCCGTAATCGTCGTAGTCGTTGCAGGCCCGGCGATGGCGGTGCCATCCGCGGCGATTGCTGTATTTCCGCCGGCAGTGCCAGCCATGAACCTTCTGCACCAATCCTTCATTTGCCGTGGGGATTGTGTTGCTGCCGATTGCCGCTCCGCCGGCTAAAGGGCTAGCCGAGCTGGGCGTGGCAAATACAATACCGCTGATCGCAGCGGCGGCGAGTAGTAGCTTTTTCATGTTTCAGTCCTTTTATGTGCCCCTCTCACAGGCGCACTTGGAGTGAGCCGAACTCCCCGAGCGACACTTACGTTCCCCGCATTACACAGTGTTAAGAGGCGGGTTGCGTAGCTGCACTATTCACAATGAATGAAATCATCAACGCTGCACGAAAGGCTTAGCTGGAGCCGTTACCTTTCATCTTTGTGTTTCGAAATTAGGAACATCCAAACTTGAGTGCAGTTAGCAGTGAATCACGGCCGCTGTCTCACTGCTTGATGTTCAAGCTTGGGCCGGGCGGTGATGGATCGTCGAAAACATGGAGGTATGCAATGAGTCATAAACTTTTCGCTTTAGCTTGTGCCTTGATGCTTAGCACAGGCGTAGCTTTTGCGCAGAACAACAATACTGGTGGTCAGGTCGGCGGGAACAACGATAACGGCGCTGCTAACCAGAGCGGCGGGGACAATGATAACGGCGCGACCAATCAGGGCAGCAACAATCTCGACCGGAATAACGATGGACGAGTGTCAGTGTCTGATTTCAGCGACCGGTTCGGAAGCCTGAACGAGCAAGAGCAGGGTCTTCTGTTCTCGGGTTTCGACCGGCAGCAACTCCAAGGCCTGCGCGACGAATGCAAAAACGATGCAGCGATCGCGGATAACGACCGCGATTTTTGCGACCGGTTGGACAAGTTCAAAAACGACTAGGAAATACATTTTGGCTGAGGTCCACATCTGCTTGCTGGGCCTCAGCCTGCCGGCTCAATCGCGCTGTTGCATTTCCCAATTGCGCGGATATCAACAAAAGAAATTTTAATCAAACATTTTCAGCCCTTTCGTTCCATTCTCCCTGTGGACTGCCTGTGTATAACCTGTTGAAAGGCACTTGCCTCTGTGGACAGTGGCAATGGCTGCGCTATGGCGGTCTAAGTAGGTGGGTTGCGTAGGAGCGCGTCATATGCGTGATGGCATCGACGTCTTGGGACCTGACGAACTTAAGGTTCTTCAGCAGATCACAAACTCGGTCGTGCAGGAATTGCGGCAAGCAGGACTGGCGGACGCTAATTTGCGCCTTCGGGTCGGCAGGAAGGTTTTCAAATACGCGTCGGGCGACGTGCTTAACGTCGATGGCATCAAGCAGTCGGTCTTGGCGAGCTTCCGGAACTGACTCGCTGAGGGGTTGCTATATATTGCCCGGCTTCCGCTCGAAGCACTGAGCGCTGCACAAGCGCGAGCTCAACTGAGAGCGGGGCGAGTTACAACTGTTTAACTTTAAAAAGCGCTCTGTTGCTGTAGCTCATGTCGAAGGCCTAGCCCAAATCTTTGGCACCCGAGATAAATGAGACTCAGCAAACGAGAGCGGGACTTCTTAACGACATTTGTGGCCGTTGCACAAAGGATGCTTGAGGCGTCGGCTGCTCCAACCGGGCAGAAGAGAACCGGAAACAAGCGAATGCGGAGGTCATCGGCTGATGTTGCGCAACTAAAACGCCACGTTAATGCGGCGCTTAGAAGGAATGTGTCGGTGAAGCAGATCGCCGATGAACTGGGCGTGACGCCTGCCTACATCTACCAGCTCATGCGATGAGGCAGCGGCGCGCAAATGCGAGCTGTCAGCCCCGGCGCGCCGCCTCGATCGCCGCAACGTCGATTTTCTTCATGCCCATCATCGCATCGAAGGCGCGTTTTGCTTCATTGCCGCCAGCGGCAAGCGCCTGCGTCAAGACCCGTGGCGTGATCTGCCAGGAGACTCCCCATTTGTCTTTGCACCAGCCGCATTCACTCTCTTGGCCGCCATTGCTCACGATCGCATTCCAGTAGCGGTCGGTCTCTTTCTGATCCTCAGTCGCGATCTGGAACGAGAAGGCCTCGTTATGTTTGAACGTGGGGCCGCCGTTGAGACCGATACAGGCCACGCCAGCGACGGTGAATTCCACGATCAGCACATCGCCCGCCTTACCGGCGGGATAGTCGCTCGGTGCATGGTAGATGGCACCTACCGTACTGTCGGGAAAGGTCTCGGCGTAGAAACGGGCCGCGGCTTCGGCGTCCTTGTCGTACCACAAGCAAATCTTGTTCTTGGCCACTGCTTATCCTTTCAAGGGCAACGATCAGGTTTCAATTCGGCTGGGTTAGGTGTTGCGCCATTGGCGGTCACCGGTGCTGGCAAGTCTCATCCAACTGAATATGGCGCACCCGACACGACTCGAACGTGTGACCTCTGCCTTCGGAGGGCAGCACTCTATCCAACTGAGCTACGGGTGCTCTGCCACGAGGCGACATATAGCGAATGGCGGGGAGGGGGGCAACCCTGCCGGCAATAGGATGGGATGGCCGTGCGAAGCTCCTTTGGCAGAGATCGCACGCCCGAGCCGTGTCGGGTGCACCGAAGTCGATCGGCGTAGGACACTCTGAGCCTTCCACGTTAGATCCTCGATTAGTCACGGCGCTGCGCTGGTTCCGGCCGGCGGTCGCTGCAGTGCCCGAGCAATGGCCAGTGCGAAAAAAGCGCCGCCGATCAAAATCGGCACCAGCCAATGGGCGTTGCGAAGCCCGATGCGATCGGCGAGAGCGCCGAGCAGCACAGGCATCACCAGGAGCGCTATGCCGAAGGCAATCGTCGCCCTGGCGCTTGCCGCATCGCTCGCCGCGGCACCCGCGGCTCCGATCGCAAGCCCCACAGTGAGCGGGAATAGAATGGACACGCCCAGTCCCAGAATGAAGAGTCCGGCAATCGCCAGGACGGGCTGGCTGAAGCTCCAGTAAATCAAAAAGCCAACGAGCGTGACTGCGAGCTGCGCCACGAGCAATCGTTCCACCGCAACGGTCCGCGCCAGGAAGCTGCCGAAAACGCGGCCCACGAACATGGCCACAACGAAAGCGGCGGCAGCTGCCGCGGCACTCGCCTGGGTCAAGCCGACGATCTTCGCCAGGAACTCTGGCGACCAGAGCAGGATGCAGAACTCGATCGCCACCGAAAAGCTGATGGCACTCCAATAGGCCCAATAGGCGCCGGGCAGGCTTGGACCAGCAGGCGAGATCGCCGGCTGTTGCGGCAGCGGCAGGATCACCCGGCCAAAAACCAGGACGACGACAAGGCCCAGCACCGCGCCGATGATAACGGCGCTGCGCCAGCCGAGCGACAGCGAGATGCACAGGCTGGTGAGCAGCGGCGCCAGAACCGCCAGTCCATAATTGATGGCGGACGATTCGTTTATTGAGATGTTTCGCCGTTCACCATGCAAATCGGCCAACACGGCGAACGCCACCGTGGGGATGAAGCTCGCCCCAAGCCCGATCATCGCGCAGGCACCGATGCTTGCCCATGCCGAGGGCGCCGCACAGAGCATCACCGCGCCGCCGGCGCATGCGAGCGTGCCCAGCATGAGCATTCGGCGTCGGCCGTAACGCCGGACAATCTTGTCTCCGATGAGCCCGACGATAATCGCCCCGACGGCGATGGCACTCGCGTGCATGCCCGTCTCACGGTAGGTGAGGTTGAGTTCCTGCTTCAGAAAGGGAACGATGTTGCCCTGCATCGTCAGCGTGAACACGAAAAAACCGAGGAGCAGATAGCAATACCAGGTGACCGGCCCGCGGACGATGCCGGCTCCGCCAAACACGCGGCTGTTCGAAGGGATGTCGGCCAAGAGGGCTTCGCGAGAGGAGCTTGAGAGAGCAGCAACTATGGCAGGTCGGTCTTGTGGTGTCGAATAGACACAATCGTCCATTAACCCATTCTTACCGACTATATCGTAAGTTGCATTGCAAGGAGAGTGCATCCGAAGCCTGTGGCTCCAAGGAAGGCGAATGACCGAGACATCCTCGCGGGTCGAATGGGTGGATTACAGCAAGGGGATCTGCATCATCCTTGTTGTTCTGATGCATTCGACCCTCGGTGTCGAGAATGCCCTCGGGCTCCGCAGCTGGCTGCATGGCTTTATCGAATGGGCGCGCCCGTTCCGCATGCCGGATTTCTTCATGCTTTCCGGACTGTTTCTGGCAAGCCGCATCGCTCGTCCATGGCGTTCATATCTCGACGCCAAGCTCCTCCACTTTGCCTATTTCTATGTGCTGTGGATGACGATCCAATTCGCCCTGAAGGCGCCGGGCCTTTACGGAGGCTCCACGCCTTCGGAGATCCTCGCCGCTTATGCCTGGGGCTTCGTCGATCCTTATGCCACGCTCTGGTTCATCTATCTTCTTGCCGTCTTTTTCCTGGTGGTGAAGGCGCTGCATTGGGCACCGCCCGCCGCCATATTCTTGGGCGCCGCCGTCCTCGAAAGCCTCACCCTCGAAACCGGCTATGTTCTGCTCGATGAATTCGCGGCACGCTTCGTCTATTTCTATGCGGGCTATTTCTTTGCATCGCGGATCTTCGCCTTTGCCGGCAGGGTCTCATCCGCATCCCCTGCAGCACTTGTGCCGGCATGGATCGCCTGGGCTGTTTTGAACGGATGGCTGGTCAACAAAGGCGCCGCGACATTACCCATAGTCAGCCTTGCCCTCGGCTTTGCCGGCTCGGCGGCAGTGATCACGGCGGGGGTTTTGCTTCTGCGCTCGCGCTGGGCAAGCTTTCTGCGCTATTGCGGCGAGAACTCCATCGTCATCTATCTGGCATTTGTGCTCTTCATGGCACCGTCCCGCATCCTGCTGATCAAATCGGGCCTCATCACCGATCCAGGGCTCGTGGCGCTGGGTGTCACGGCGGCAAGCGTTGCCGGCCCGCTGATCCTGTCCCGCATCACATGCCTCGCCCCCCTGCGTTTCCTGTTTATTCGCCCCGCGATGTTCCGACTCACGCCCTTGCCAAAGAGTCGACTAGCCACCAGCTAAGTCTCGCGTGCTGTGGCATGGAACACGGCGCCTATGGCATAGTGGGGCCATGTTGGATTCTCTGAAGTCTCGGGGCGTCAAGCCCGGCGATCATGTTTATCTCATCGACGGGTCCGGATACATCTTCCGGGCTTATCACGCTTTGCCGCCGCTCACCCGCAAGAGCGACGGTCTGCCGATCGGTGCCGCGCACGGCTTCTGTGCGATGCTTCACAAGCTTTTGCGCGAATTGCCGGGCGGCGTGCGGCCCACGCATCTCGCGGTGATCTTCGACAAATCCGAAATCACCTTCCGCAATGAATTGTTCGACGGCTACAAGGCCAATCGGCCCCCTCCGCCCTCCGATCTCATCCCGCAATTCGCCATCATCCGCCAGGCTGTGCGCGCCTTCAGCGTGCCATGCATCGAGCAGGGGGGCTATGAGGCCGACGATCTCATCGCAACCTACGCCCGCCAGGCGGTGGAAAGCGGCGCCACCGTCCGCATCGTTTCCTCCGACAAGGATCTGATGCAACTCGTTTCCGATCAGGTGAAGCTCTACGACACGATGAAGGACTGCGACATCGGCGAGCCGCAAGTTCTGGAAAAATTCGGCGTCCTCCCCGCCAAGGTCGGCGATGTCCTGGCGCTGGCCGGCGACAGCGTCGACAATGTGCCGGGTGTCCCCGGCATCGGCATCAAGACCGGCGCGCAGCTCATCACCGAATATGGCGATCTCGAAACCCTGCTGGCGCGGGCCTCCGAGATCAAGCAGCCCAAGCGCCGCGAATGTCTGGAGCGCTATGCCGACCAGGCGAGGCTCTCGCGTCGGCTGGTGGAGCTGAAGAGTGACGTGCCGCTCGATCACGCTCTGGATACACTCGCCGTGCGCGCGCCCGATGCCAAGGAGCTCATCGGCTTTCTCAAGACCATGGAGTTCACCACGCTCATGCGCCGCATCGCCGCTTCTCTCGATGCCGATGTTTCGCAGATCGATCCTCTGCCCGTCGAGATCACCGGCTGGGAAGGGGTGCAAGCGGCAGCGGCAGAGCAGCCGGCGCTGAATCTCGGCGGGCCCGATACGGCCGCTCACGCCGTCGCAGCCAAGGCGCAGGAGAGCGTATCTCCCGCGACCGCGCTGGATACCCTGCGGGCCCTCGTCCGCACGCCCATCGAACTAAGCCGTTACGAGACGATCATCGACGAGACGGCCCTCGACCGCTGGCTCATCGATATCCGCGAACAGGGCTATGTGGCAATCGACACTGAAACCACCTCGCTTGATCCCATGCAATGCGGCCTCGTCGGCATCTCGCTGGCGATTGCCCCCGGCAAGGCCTGCTATATACCCGTTGCTCATCGCAAGGGTGATGGGCTCGATTTCGGCGGCGAAGCCATTACCCAGCTGCCGCGCCAGCTGGTGCTCGACGCAATCCGCCCGGTGCTCGCCGATCCGGCCATTCTGAAGATCGGCCATAACGTCAAATATGACATTCAGGTTCTCGGCCGTTGCGGGATAACTCTCAGTCCCTGTGATGATACCTTGCTCATGTCCTACGCCATGGAATCCGGTCTGAACGGCCATGGCATGGATGAACTGTCGGAAAAACATCTCGGCCACAAGCCGATCAGCTTCAAGGATGTGGCGGGCTCGGGCCGCTCCCAGGTGACCTTCGATCTCGTGCCGGTCGACCGCGCGACCCATTATGCCGCGGAAGATGCCGATGTCACCTTGCGGCTGTGGATGCTGTTCCGGGCCGAACTCGTCGCCAAGTCGAAAACCGCCGTCTATGAAACGCTCGAGCGGCCGCTCTCACCCGTGCTTGCCGAAGTGGAAAAGCACGGAGTGCTCGTCGACCGGCAGGTACTGGCAAGGCTCTCCGCCGAATTCGCCAAGGCTGCCGCCCAATTGGAGGAGGAGATTTTCGCCCTCTCCGGCGAGCGCTTCAACATCGGCTCGACAAAGCAGCTCGGCGATATTCTGTTCGGCCGTATGGGTCTCCCTGGTGGCCGCAAAACCGCCACCGGTGCCTGGAGCACCGATGCCGGCACCCTCGAGGATCTTGCCGTTGAAGGTGTGGAGTTTGCCAAGAAGGTTATCCAATGGCGCCAGCTGACTAAGCTCAGGTCGACTTACACCGACGCGCTTGTTGATTTCATTCACCCCGAGACCGGCCGAGTTCACACATGCTACGCCATGGCTTCGACTTCGACCGGCAGGCTGGCCTCGGCCGATCCCAATCTGCAGAACATTCCGATTCGCACCGATGAGGGCCGCAAGATCAGGACCGCCTTTATTGCGCCGCCAGGTTCCAAGCTGATCAGCGCCGACTATAGCCAGATCGAACTTAGGGTCCTCGCCCATGTCGCCGAAATACCGCAGCTTCGCAGGGCCTTTGCCGAAGGGCTCGACATTCACGCCATGACGGCGAGCGAGATGTTTAATGTACCCATCGCCGGCATGGATCCTCTTGTGCGCCGCCGCGCCAAGGCCATCAACTTCGGCATCATCTATGGCATATCGGCCTTTGGCCTCGCCAATCAGCTGGACATTTCGCGCGAAGAGGCGGGCGAATATATCCGCACCTACTTCAAGCGCTTTCCCGGAATTCGCGATTATATCGAAAGTACCAAGCGTTTCTGCCGCGAGCGCGGATATGTCGAGACCATGTTCGGCCGGCGTGCGCATTTTCCGAGGATAAATTCCTCCAATCCTTCCGAACGTGCCTTTCAGGAGCGCGCTGCCATCAATGCGCCGATACAAGGCTCCGCTGCCGACATCATCCGCCGGGCGATGATCCGCATGCCGGCCGCCCTGCGCGGCCAGAACCTGTCCGCACGCATGCTCCTGCAGGTCCACGACGAACTCGTGTTCGAGGTGATCGATGCCGAGGTTGAAGCGACGATGGCAATCGCTCGGGGGGTGATGGAAAAAGCCCCCGAACCTGCCGTCGCCTTCAGGATACCCATCCGGGTCGACGTCCGTTCGGCGCAGAATTGGGAAGAAGCACACTGATAGGCTAGGCGCTATGCGCCACCGGGCCTGCCGCCCTCACGTCATCATCCACCTGCGCCGCAAATTTTGCGAAGTTTCCGGCGAACAGGTCGACGAGCTTTCCGGCCTGTGCATCATAAGCAGCCTTGTCGGCCCATGTGTCGCGCGGCGACAAAAGTGATGTGTCGACCCCCGCCGCTTCACTTGGCACTTCGAAGCCGAACCATTTGTCCTTCCTCATCGACGCCTGATCCAGCTTGCCCTCGAGGGCGGCGGCAAGCAGCGCCCTGGTGACTTTGATCGGCATCCGCTGGCCCACCCCATAACCCCCGCCCGTCCATCCGGTATTGACCAGCCAGCATTTCACTCGATGCCGGCTGATGAGCCGGCGCAGGAGCGCGCCGTATTCGGTCGGATGACGCGGCATGAAAGGCGCGCCGAAACAGGTGGAAAATGTCGCTTCCGGTGCTCGAACGCCTTTTTCGGTGCCGGCGACCTTTGCCGTATAGCCTGACAGAAAGTGATAGACGGCCTGCGCCGTTGTCAGCCGAGCGATCGGCGGCATGACCCCGAACGCATCCGCTGTGAGCATGATGATTGTTTTTGGATGGCCGGCCGTCCCGCTTTCCGATGCATTGGGAATATAGCTGAGCGGATAGGCGGCGCGCGTGTTCTCCGTGAGCGAGCCGTCGTCGAATTTCACCGCACGGCTCGCCCGGTCGAGCACAACATTTTCAAGGACCGTCGCGAACTGCTGCGTTGCTCCGAATATCTCGGGCTCCGCCTCCTTCGACAGTCGGATGACCTTGGCATAGCAGCCGCCCTCAAAATTGAAGATGCCGTGCTCGGACCAGCCATGCTCGTCATCGCCGATCAGGATCCGGTTGGTATCGGCCGACAGGGTCGTCTTGCCGGTGCCGGAAAGCCCGAAGAACAGCGCCGTATCGCCGTCTCTTCCCATATTGGCCGAGCAATGCATCGGCATCACCTGCTTCTGCGGCAGTAGATAGTTCAGCACGCTGAACACCGACTTCTTCATTTCCCCCGCATAGGAAGTACCGCCGATGAGCACCATGCCCGCGCTCATGTCGCATGCGATGACCGTGGGCGAGCTTGTCCCATGCCGCTTGGGATCGGCCTGGAAACTCGGCAGGTCGATGATCGTGAGCCTTGGCGCGAACGCTGCAAGGTTGTCACCCTTCGGCTTGATCATCAGATGGCGGATGAATAGTCCATGCCAGCCGAATTCGCAGATCACCCGCGTCGGCAGCCGGTAATCGGCATCCGCCCCGGCGTAGAGATCTTGGACGAAAAGCTCCCGGCCGCGCGCATGATTGAAAAAATCCTGCTTGAGCCTGGAAAAATTTTCAGGCGACATGGCCCGGTTGTTGTCCCACCAAACCGTGCCCTCCGTGGTCTTGTCCTTGACCACATATTTGTCGTCGGGGGACCGGCCCGTATGCCGCCCGGTCGTAACCGCCAGCCCTCCGCATTCGGTGATCTCGCCTTCGCCGCGGCGCACCGCAGTTTCATAGAGCGTGGCGGCGGTCGAATTCCAGTAAACCCTGCCGCTCCCCTCAAGCCCTATCTTTTCCAGACCGTGGCCGGGATTGAAACGCTGATCATCATTCACTGTCTTGGCATGCCCCCGTGTAGAAACCAAAAAGCGCAACAGCTGTGAACCGGCAAAACGGGTCGGACGCAACCGCCGCTTCGCCTTCGCCCGATTACCGCCTGGCACCGGGGGAAGTGTCCTGCGGGACGCGATGCCGTGTTCTCGAAACGGACCAAATGATAATGGACCCTTTCTGCAGCCTCAACGTGACAATTAGCCTGTCCGGCAAACAGAGCGGGTAGGGGCCAGGTATTATGTCTTTTCAGGCACTTGGGTTGAATAACTGCGACCTTTCCATGGTTACGATCTGGCCGAAGCCAGCAACATAATGGGCCCTTTCGACATTGAGCCCGAAGAAGCTGAAATCGGCAAAACGGGCATAGGAGCGGGCTTTCGGATGTATGGTGAAATAACGCGCTTCCGCCTGCTTTCGTTCGATGCGGGAGAGCCGTCCGATCAAGCTCACGCGCGCCCCTTCGAGCGGGTCTTTTCCCTCCGCGTCTTCGCTGATCAAGAGGCAGGCACGATTATCCGCAAGGATATTCTGAGTGTGCCAGGCAAGCCGCGAAAGCAGAAGGATGGGTTCGCCGCCATCGCTGGCCATATTCACGAGCGATGCATAAGGCGCCCCCTCGGGTGGCAGCAGGCTTGCCAGCACGCCCTTGTGCGCGCTCTCGATGAGCGCTCGGACCGCTCGGGCGAGCCGGTCGGCTGCCTCGTCGGGCGGCATGTTTTTGCTGGAAATCATGGCTCCTTACTCCGTTCGGTTGTATGGTCCTTGCCACATTTTACCCCAACTCGCCGGTTAGAGCGCCACAAGGGACAACTCAAAATGGGTCAAAAGCGGATGCCGGTGATCGCACTGGTCGATGACGATCGCAATATTCTCACCTCGGTGAGCATCGTCCTCGAAGCGGAAGGATACCAAACGCAGAGCTATACCGATGGTGTGGCGGCCCTGCAGGGCATTCAGGACAATCCGCCCGACATGGCCATATTCGATATAAAGATGCCCCGCATGGACGGCATGGAGCTGCTTCGCCGCTTGCGCCAGCGCACCGATATGCCGGTGATTTTCCTCACCTCGAAAGATGACGAGATCGATGAGCTGTTCGGCCTCAAGATGGGCGCGGATGATTTCATCAGAAAGCCCTTCTCCCAGCGGCTCCTCGTTGAGCGGGTGAAGGCCGTGCTCCGCCGCGTCGTTCCGAAGGATGGCTCTGCGCCCGTTATCGAGATGAATAAAGCTATCGAACGCGGCAAGCTGGTCATGGACCCTGACCGTCATGCCTGCACCTGGGACGGGAAACCCGTAACCTTAACGGTAACCGAATTTCTGATCCTTCAGGCTCTCGCCCAGCGCCCCGGCATCGTGAAGAGCCGCGATGCCCTGATGGACGCGGCCTATGATGATCAGGTTTATGTTGACGACCGCACAATTGACAGTCACATCAAGCGCCTGCGCAAGAAATTCAAGCAGGTTGACGACGACTTCGAAGCCATCGAAACTCTGTATGGTGTAGGCTACCGCTTCAAGGAAGCCTAGCGGTCTGCGGCAGTGCCGCAGGCATTGTGAGATCGTCAATGGTGGCAAACGTCGAGATGACCGACCGGGCCGAGCAGGACGAATCTGCTCAAGCCGGCGACGCGGCGCACACGGCGGGCGAGGGTCGCCCCAGCTGGCCGATACGTTTGACACCCACCAGGCTGACGAGCCGCATCGTGCTGCTGAACATTGCCGGGCTCATCATTCTGGTTTCCGGCATTTTATATCTCAATCAATTCCGTCAGGGCCTCATTGACGCCCGTGTCCAGAGCCTTCTCACCCAAGGCCAGATCATCGCGGCGGCTCTTGCTTCCGCGGCGTCGATGGATACCGATTCCATCGTTCTTGATCCCGATCGGCTGATGGAAACCAGTCCCGACAGCCGGTTTGCTCCGACTGTCGATGAGCTCAATAATCTGGACTTTCCCATCAATCCCGAGCGTGCCGGCCCGGTGCTCCGCCGCCTCGTGTCGACAGCCGACATTCGCGGGCGCATCTACGATCGCGACGGGCTTCTCGTCGTGGACAGCCGCGGGCTCTATTCGCGCGGCGACATCGTGCAGACCGAATTGCCTCCGCTCCAGTCGCACAATGAATATTTCGCCCTCGGCCTATGGCAGAAGTTCAATAATTGGCTGTTCCGCAACGAATACCCTCGTCAGCCGGAATACGGCCTCGAGAATGGCCGCGAGTTTCCCGAAGTCACGGCTGCGCTCAATGGCGCCTCGGTATCGATCGTGCGCGTAAACGACGAAAACGAGATCATCGTCTCCGTTGCGGTTCCCATTCAGCGCTTTCGTGCCGTTCTGGGTTCGCTGGTGCTCTCGACCAAGGGCGGCGAGATCGATAAGGTCCTGCGCGGCGAGCGCAAGGCCGTGCTGCTCACCTTTCTCGTCGCCGTTCTCGTCACGATGTTGCTTTCGGTGCTGCTCGCCGGGCATATCGCCGAGCCGATACGCCGCTTGTCGGCTGCCGCCGACCGTGTTGGGCGCGGGGTCAACAACCGTGTCGAAATCCCCGATTTTACTTCGAGGCGCGATGAGATCGGCCATCTCTCGGGCTCCCTGCGCGACATGACCACGGCCTTGTATAATCGTATCGATGCCATCGAGGCCTTCGCCGCCGACGTATCCCATGAGCTCAAAAATCCCCTGACCTCTCTCCGCAGCGCGGTCGAAACGCTTCCCTATGCCAGGACCACCGATCAGCGCGACCGCCTGACCGCGATCGTGAAGGATGATGTCAAGCGCCTCGACCGGCTGATCACCGACATTTCCGATGCGTCGCGGCTCGACGCCGAGCTTGCCCGGGCGCGCAACCATCCTGTCGACATGCGCCGCCTGCTCGAAACCGTGATCTCGCTGGCCAATGAAACCCGCAGCCCCGGGCTGCCCGAAATACGGCTGGAGCTCGGCAGGCTTCCCAAGGGGGTTGACGGGGACGCCTCGCCCTACCGTGTGCTCGGCCATGACAACCGCTTGGGCCAGATCGTCCGCAATCTTGTCGACAATGCGCAATCCTTTACCAAGCCGGGCACGCAAGTTGGTGTTCGTCTGCGCCGGACGAGGAAAGATGTCGAATTCCGCGTCGAAGACGAAGGGCCAGGCATCCGGCCCGAAAATCTCGACAAGATTTTCGACCGTTTCTATACTGATCGGCCGGAAGGCTATTTTGGCAAGAATTCCGGCCTGGGCCTGAGCATCTCCAAGCAGATCGTGGAAGCTCACCGCGGTCGCATCTGGGCGGAGAACCGGTACGGACCGCCCGCCGCAAACGGCGAGCGGCCAATTCTTGGCGCCGCATTTGTCGTCCGGATTCCTGCCCTTGCCGCAGACTGGGAGCCGCAGGATGAATCCTGAAACCTCCCTGACGCAATTATTCCACGGCACCTGCATCGATTTCGAGGGTGCCGGTGTCTTGATAATAGGTTCCCCGGGCTCGGGAAAATCCGACCTGGGCCTGCGCCTTATCGACCAGCCCGGCCTCGGCCTGAACGGCAAGGCGAAAACCGCCACCCTTCTGTCCGACGATCAGGTTGTTGTGACATTGGATCAGGGCAGGCTTCTGGCCCGTCCTCCCCCTGCCATACGCGGCCTTCTGGAAGTACGCGGGCTCGGCATCCTCGAACTGCCATGCCGGCCACAAAGCGTCCTTGCGCTGGTTGTGAGGCTTGCCGATGCGGCGGCGATCGAACGCCTGCCGGAACCCCGGGATCTCACCTGCATGGTTCTCGGGCAGAATCTGCCGCTTCTCCGACTCGACCCGAGGAGTGCGTCCGCCCCGGCGCGCGTTAGAGCCGCACTTGACAGCCTTCCGGTAGAGGCGCCCATTGTGATATCCACCCTCCAACGCTGAAAGTTGTACACTACCGCCCCGGGCAGAATACGCGCGAGGCCACGCGGAGAATTGCCCTTATGGGAGAAAGATCAGAAATGATCGGCCTTGTGATTGTCGCTCATGGCAGGCTTGCCATTGAGTTTCGCTCCGCTCTGGAGCATGTCGTCGGCCCGCAGGAAAAAATTGCCACCGTATCGATCGGCCCCGAGGACAACATAGAGGGATGCCGCAGGCACATCATGGAAGCCGTGCAGCACGTCAGCAACGGGCAGGGCGTGATCATTCTCACCGACATGTTCGGCGGCACGCCATCGAATTTGGCGATCTCTGCCCTGAACCATGGAAAAGTCGAGGTGCTGGCCGGTGTCAATCTTCCGATGCTGATCAAGCTTGTGCGTGTTCGCGATGAAGCCCCGTTGAAGGAAGCCGTTGCCCTGGCCCAGGAAGCCGGCCGCAAATATATCAGCGTGGCGAGTCAGATCCTCGGTAACTGAGACATGGTGGCAGACCCTCTCCGGCGCGAAGTGGAGATCGTCAACACCCGAGGCCTTCATGCCCGCGCCTCGGCAAAATTCGTCAAATGTGCAGAGCAGTTCGATGCCGACATCAACGTCAGCCGCGACGGCCAGACGGTTCCCGCGACATCGATCATGGGATTGATGATGCTGGCCGCCCAAATGGGCTCGACGATCCTCATTGAAGCCTCCGGCCGCGACGCCGAGCCGGCGCTGGATGCGCTTGCCAGCCTCATCGCCAGCCGTTTCGGCGAGGACTGACAGTTTATATAAAGAAATCTTTATGTGTTCTTGCGGCCAGGCGATGGCGCTGCTATAGCGCGCTCGACGACCCTCCTCCCGGGGCGGCATTCCAAGGAAATCCTGCAATGAACCAATCCGCCGATTTTCACGTCGCAGATATCAGCCTTAGCAGCTGGGGGCGCAAAGAGATCGGCATGGCCGAAATTGAAATGCCGGGCCTCATGGCGCTCAGGCACGAATTCGGCAGCAGCAAGCCATTGACCGGCGCGCGCATCACCGGTTCGCTCCACATGACGATCCAGACCGCAGTGCTCATCGAAACCCTGGCTCATCTGGGCGCCAAGCTGCGCTGGGCCTCGTGCAATATTTTTTCCACCCAGGATCATGCCGCCGCAGCCATCGCCGAGACCGGCATTCCGGTTTTCGCCTTCAAGGGTGAATCATTGCAGCAATATTGGGACTTTATCGACCGGACGTTCGATTGGCCCGACGGCGGGCTCACCAACATGATCCTCGATGACGGCGGCGATGCCACGCTTTTCATTCTGCTCGGCGCACGTGCGGAGGAAACACCAGCCCTTCTCGACAATCCGTCGAACGAGGAGGAAGAGGCGCTGTTCAATGTGATCCGGCGGCGGCTGGCGGCGAACGCCGGCTGGTTCTCCCGCATTCGCGACAGCATTCGCGGCGTCACCGAAGAAACGACAACCGGCGTTCATCGCCTTTACGAGCTCCAGAAACAGGGCCGACTGCCGTTTCCCGCGATAAACGTCAACGACAGCGTCACCAAGTCGAAATTCGACAACAAATACGGCTGCCGCGAATCTCTCGTCGATGCCATTCGTCGCGGCACGGACGTCATGCTTGCCGGCAAGCTCGCACTCGTCTGCGGCTATGGCGACGTCGGAAAGGGTTCCGCCCAGTCGTTGCGCGGCTCGGGCGCCATCGTGGTTGTCACCGAGGTCGATCCGATCTGCGCTCTCCAGGCCGCCATGGACGGCTTCCAGGTGCAGCGCATCGAGGACGTCCTCGAACGGGCCGATATCTTCGTCACCGCCACCGGCAATCGTGACGTCATCACCATCGACCACATGCGCCGAATGAAGGACATGGCCATCGTCTGCAACATTGGCCATTTCGATAATGAAATTCAGGTGGCTGCGCTGCGCAATCTGAAATGGACCAACGTTAAGCCGCAGGTCGACATCATCGAGTTTCCTCATGGCCGCCGCATTGTGCTTCTGTCCGAAGGCAGGCTGGTCAATCTCGGCAATGCCATGGGCCATCCGAGCTTCGTCATGTCGGCGTCGTTCACCAATCAGACGCTGGCGCAGATCGAACTGTGGAACCGCCACGCCGAATACGCCAACGAGGTTTATGTCCTGCCGAAGCATCTCGATGAAAAAGTAGCCCGGCTTCACCTCGACAAGCTGGGCGTGCATCTGACCGAGCTCAGGCCCGATCAAGCCTCCTACATCGGTGTCAAGCCCGAAGGTCCCTACAAGCCCGAACACTATCGCTACTGAGCGATAGCCCGATTCGCCCTTTGGCAAGGCGCATACGTGTCACACTGCGTCCAAATCACTCCATGCCGGGCGGACGCCGATGGTGAGCTGCGCGGTTTTTCTCTATACCGAGCGATGGAGCCGCCGCGATCCTTGATTCGCGACCGCCGCCGGGGCCGAAGCTAACTGCGTGAGTGTGTCTGTATGAACGTTTGCCTGAGGGGAACGGCAACAGGACAATGCTCGCCGGTAGTGCAAAATCTGCCGCGCTGCTCCGTCGCACCGGAGACAGTCTGACAGCAGGATCGGCATTTGCATTATTGCCGCTGCCTGCATCCGCCATGGATTTCCGCCCTCTCGTAGCCAGATTGGAAGTCGAGCTCACCCAGACCACCTGGGCGATGTTCGCTCAGCTCCTCACCATGGCAGTTCTCCTTTGGGCATTCTTCGTGATCCGCCGTCTCATTCGCGACGATGCCGCGGCCCGCCGGCGCATCGTCGAACTTGAGGGCGAAATCAACGAAGCCGAGGCGGCATTGCGGGCCGAGCCGCATTTGCTGTTCATCTGGCGCGGGCGCAATGCCGAGCCCGATCGCATCATCGGCGACATGCGTGATACGGCAAAGGTGCCGGCGCAGCGCGAAACGCTCCTCGATTTCCCGGTGTGGCTTGAGCCTGAATCGGCCTCGGCCCTTGCTGCGGCAGCCGCAACGCTGCGTGAAACCGGCATTTCGTTCAACATTGGAATCCGCACCAAGCGGGGCGAACTCCTCGAGGCCGACGGGCGTGCGGCCGGCAGGCTCGCGACGCTTCGGCTGCGCCCGCTTTCCGGCGAGCGCCGCCACATCACCGAGATGGCCTTTGATGCCCGCAAGCTGTCGAAGCAGGTCGAGCGGCTGAGCGCTATTCTCGACGGTGCTCCCCTGCCTATCTGGCTCAAAGATGCCGCGAGCCGGCTGATCTGGGTCAACCGTGCTTATTTGCGCGCTGTCGAGAATGCCGACATCGATTCCGTGGTTGCCAGCGGTATCGATATCGTCGAACCCGCGAAGCTGGAGTTTGCGCTCGGCAGCGAGGAGGTCGGCCGCCATGCCCGCGCTCACGCCGTTATCGAGGGCAACAAGCGCGCTCTTGATGTTTACGAAGTTACCCTCTCCGAGGGCATGGCGGGATTTGCCATCGACGTCACCGCCCTGGAAGAATCGCAGAAGGAGCTCAAGCGCCATATTCGCGCCCACGCCAACACGCTCGATAAGCTTGCGACGGCAATCGCTATCTTCGGCGCCGATCAGCGCCTGCGTTTTTTCAATTCCGCCTATGTCGACCTCTGGGATCTCGACCCGGTCTGGCTCGAAAGCAACCCGAGCGATGGCGAAATTCTCGACTGGCTCCGCTCCCACCGCAAGCTCCCCGAACAGGCGAATTATCGCGACTGGAAGTCGCGCCA
Organism: uncultured Alphaproteobacteria bacterium; assembly: GCA_963770205.1. GTDB lineage: Bacteria > Pseudomonadota > Alphaproteobacteria > Rhizobiales > Aestuariivirgaceae > DATBLQ01. The sequence goes on along the minus strand of CAVYOS010000008.1, from coordinate 56,710 downwards.
GCTGAACGCCTACACCACGCTGGAGACACGCGAAAGCTGGTGGCATCTGCCCGACGGCCAGTCGCTTCATGTCGTCTGCGAGCAGCATCCGTTTGGCGGCGTCACCTATCTTTATGAAAACGTTACCGAGAAAATCCGCCTCGAAAGCCAATACAACGAGCTGATCAGCGTGCAGAGAGAAACCCTCGACAATCTTCATGAGGGTGTCGCCCTGTTCGGCACCGATGGCAGGCTCAGGCTGTATAATCCGACCTTTGCCCGGCTCTGGTCGCTGGACGCCCCTTTCCTCGACGAGCATCCCCACATCGACGCCGTGATCCGCAAATCGCGGGCGCTCTTCGATAGCGCCATGTGGGACGAGTTGAAATTTGCCGTCACCTCCTTCGATACCAATCGCCATCCGCTGAAGGAGCGCATCGATCGCCCGGACGGGATGGTGCTGCAGGTGTCCTCCGTGCCTCTTCCCGATGGCAACACCCTTCTCACCCATATGGATGTCACCGACACCACCCGCATCGAGAACGCCCTGCGCGAACGGGCCGAGGCGCTGGAGGCGGCCGACAGGCTGAAGACCAACTTCCTTTCCAACGTCTCCTATGAGCTGCGTACGCCGCTCACCAATATCATCGGCTTCTCACAGAGCCTGTCGATCGGCATCGCCGGCCAGCTGCTGCCCAAGCAGAACGAATATCTGCATCATATTCAGGAGTCATCGAACGATCTCCTCGAGATCATCGATGCGATTCTCGATCTGACCACCATCGATGCCGGAGCGATGGAGCTGAAGCTGCGCCCTCTTGCCGTAGCCGAGACCCTGGAAGCCGCGGCCCGCAGCGTCGCCGATGCGATCGACAAGCGCGATCTCACCTTGAAGATCGAGATCGCCGACAATGTCACCGATTTCATCGCCGACGACAAGCGCGTGCGCCAGGTCCTCTCCAATCTTCTCTCCAATGCCATCGGTTTCTCGAGCGCCGGCGGCGAAGTTCTTATGGGAGCCCGGCGCGATGCCGACGATATCGTGCTCTGGGTATCCGATACCGGCAAGGGCATCGAACCCGAATTTCAAAAACAGGCGTTCGAGCGTTTCCATGCCAAGGCTACCGGCGGGCGGCCATCGCGGCCCTGGCCTGGGCCTCGCCATCGTGAAGAGCTTTGTTGAACTCCACAGCGGTCAGGTTTCCTTGCTTTCAAAGGTTAACAAGGGAACGACGGTCATTTGCCGTTTTCCCATTGACGGCCCGGTCTCCGGCGGTAAATCGGTAAGGCGCGCCCACGCGGAAGCAAGCCGCATCCGCCAAGCCTCTTGATCGACCACGCCAGGATGAACCGGACAGCCCATGCAATCGTCTCGCCCGATCCGGATTTTGCCCGATGAGGCCGCAACCCTGGCGCTCGGCCACGAACTGTCGCTCATTGCCCGTCCGGGCGACCTGATACTGCTCGAGGGCGAGCTGGGTACCGGCAAGACGGGGCTGGCCCGCGGCTTTATCCGTGCTGTCGCTGGCGAAAATTCGCTCGACGTGCCGAGCCCAACCTTCACCCTCGTCCAAACCTATGAATCCCCCAGGATGAAGATCGCCCACCTCGACCTCTTTCGTCTTCGCACGACCGATGAGGTAAGCGAGCTCGGTATCGACGATCTTCTGATGGATCATACCGTGCTGGTCGAATGGCCCCGCCTCATGCCGGATGGTTTGCCCGATGACCGCCTGGAGCTCCGGCTGGAGCATCACGACGAGGGCCGCCGCGCGCTGATTGCGGCATACGGCAGCTGGCAGTCGCGGCTCGAGCGGCTTGAGGCGCTGCATCGCTTTCTCAGCGGCAGCGAATGGGCTTCGGCCCGCCGCCAATATTTCGAAGGCGATGCTTCGACGCGCCGCTATGAGCGGCTCGCCGCCGCCGAGCGGCGGGCAATTTTGATGGACATGCCCCCGCGGCCCGACGGTCCGCCGGTACGCGACGGCAGGCCCTATAGCGCGATTGCTCACCTCGCCGAAGACGTCCGTGCCGTCGTTGCGCTCAATACCGGCCTGCGCGCGCGCGGTCTCAGCGCTCCGGAGATCTTCGCATGCAATATCGCTGAAGGTTTCCTTGTCATCGAGGATCTTGGCGACCTGGTCTACGGCCGAATGACCAACGCCCGTCAGCCGATGTCCGAGCCCATGACCGCCGCAGTGAAACTCTTGGCCGATATGGCCTCGGCCTCATGGCCGGAGGAATTGCACCTGTGCGACGGTTCGGTCTACCGTCTGCCTCCCTATGATCACGGCGCGCTTGAAATCGAGGTGGAGCTGCTTCTCGACTGGTTCTGGCCGCTGCTTCACGGCAAGGCCGCTCCTGCCGACGCGCGCGAGGACTTTCTGGGAATCTGGCGCGCGCTCTGGCCTCACGCGCGCCCAGGCCGCCTGCACTGGACGCTGCGCGATTATCATTCGCCGAACCTTCTCTGGCTTCCCGATCGCCAGGATACTGCCCGCGTCGGGCTTATCGACACCCAGGATGCGGTGCTCGGCCATCCGGCCTACGATCTCGCCTCGCTTCTTCAGGATGCCCGCGTGCTGGTGCCGCAGGAAGTCGCAACCGACCTGCTTGACTATTATTGCGCTTATCGCTCCGCCGAGGAATCCGATTTCGATGAGCAGGGGTTCCGCCGCGCATTCGTCATATTGTCGACCCAGCGCATCACCAAGATTCTCGGAATATTCGCCCGCCTCTCGAAGCGCGACGGCAAGCATCAGTATCTGCGCCACATCGGCAAGCTCAATCGTTATTTGGAAACCAATCTTAAAGATCCTGTGCTGACCGATCTCCGACGCTGGTACGACACGCATCTGCCGCTTGCGTTGCGGGAAAAAATTGCCGGAAGCAGCCGATGAACCGCCACGAGCTTCCGGGCAATTCGGCAATGGTATTGGCTGCGGGCCTCGGCAAGCGCATGTATCCTCTCACCATCGATCGGCCGAAGCCGCTGGTCGAAGTGGCGGGAAAGCGTCTCATCGATTACGCTTTTGACCGGCTTCGTTCTGCGAATATAGCCCGCGCGGTGGTCAACGTTCATTATCTCGCCGAGCAGGTTGAAGACTGGGCGCTAAGCCAGACCGCTCCCGAGATCGTAATTTCTGATGAGCGCCGGCAATTGCTCGACACCGGCGGCGGAATTCAAAAAGCACTCGGCCATCTCGGCCCCGCGCCCTTTTTCGTTCTCAACAGCGATTCCTTCTGGCTCGATGCCGCGATCCCTGCGCTCGAGCGGCTGCGCCGCGCCTGGGACGAAACGCAGATGGACAGTCTGCTTCTGCTGAGCCGGCAAGAATCGGCCGTGGGGTATGAGGGTGCCGGGGATTTCCACATGGATGCGGGCTGGCGGCTAAGCCGCCGGCAGCCCGGCGAAACAGCGCCCTTCATCTATGCCGGCTGCTATCTTGTCGCGCCTTCTCTCTTCGCCGGCGCCCCGGAGGGCGCCTTTTCCATGAACCTTCTGTGGGATGCAGCGCTGGCGCGCGGCCGCCTCTTCGGCCTGACGCACGATGGGCTGTGGATTCATGTGGGAAGGCCGGAATCTATTGCCTATGCTGAGCGGACGATGGAGAGCTATGCGCCATGAAAAGCGGCCGCGCTCGGAAGCCGCGCGTCTACACCATACCGCCTGAAGCGCCGTTCCTGCCTTCTCTTGCCCGTGCCGTGCTCGAAGGTTTTCCAGCGCGAACAAGGTCCCCGCCATCGCCTGTTGAACTTTCCAGCTGGACAATTCTTTTGCCGACCCGCCGCGCCATGCGCGAACTTTCCCGCGCCTTCCTTGAAGTCGGCGGCGGCAAGGCGGCGATCCTGCCGCGCATCAGGCCGATAGGCGACGTCGATGAAGATGAGCTTGCTTTCTTTTCGGAAGCCGACATCGACCCGGCACTCCCGCCGCCGATCTCCCCGGCCCGCCGGCTCTTTCTTCTCGGCCGCTTGATCAGGGAATGGGCTAACGACAATCCTCAGGCGGGTCTTGCACGCGCGCTGTCCAATTTTCCCGGACAGGTTTTCGCCCTTGCCCGTTCTCTCGGCAGGCTCGTTGACGCTTTCGACACCGATGAGGTGAGCCTCGACGGACTCGAGAAGCTTTCCGGCGCCGACTTCGCCGAGCATCGGCTCGCCATGCTCGACTTCCTGGCCATCATCCGGCGCCGTCTGCCCGAAGAGATGTCCCGCCTCGGCGTCATCGGTCCTGCCAGCCGGCGCAGCATTCTGCTTCGCCGTGAAGCAGCCACTCTCGAAGTGTTCGGCGCCAAGGGTCCCATAATCGCGGCGGGCTCCACCGGCTCGATTCCAGCGACCGCCGAATTGCTGCGCGTTATAGCCAGGCTCGACGAGGGTGCCGTGGTACTTCCTGGCCTTGACCTCGGTCTCGACGAGCCGAGCTGGTCGGCGCTTGCCGATGAGCCGGGCCATCCGCAATTCGGTCTCAAACATCTCCTTGGCGTGCTCGGGCTCGAACGCAAGGCGGTTGATTATTTCCCCGGCACCGATCCGGGCTCACGACGCAACGCGCGCACCTGGCTTGCAGCCGAGATCATGCGGCCCGTGGCGACCACCGACCAATGGCATCTGAGCCTGTCGCGGCGGTCCGCAGAACTTCGTCGCGCCATGGCAAATGTCGAGATCATCGAGGCTGCCGACCAGCGCCAGGAAGCGCAGGTCATTGCCTTGATCATGCGCCGGGCGCTCGAAACTCCCGGTCGAACCGCCAATCTCGTTACGCCGAGCCGGCGACTTGCCAGGCGTGTCAAGGCGGAGCTGCGCCGCTGGTCGATCGAGGTCAATGATACCGGCGGTGAGCCTCTGGCAGATACCCCGGCGGGAAGTTTCTTGCGCCTCATTCTTGAACTCGGCCTTTCCCGTTTCGGCGCCAGGGAATTGGCCCAGCTCCTCAAGCATCCGCTGTTTCGTTTCGGCCGCGCTCGCCGCTCGCTCTCCGAAGTGGTTGCCGCACTGGAAATTGCGCTCCTGCGCGGCGCGGCCGAGCCGCGCGGCATCGACGGCCTGCAGGCGCTCCTGCGCGAGCGCCGCAATGCGCTGCTCCGCCGTGACGAGCCGGAAGGGGCGCACCTTCATCAGGCCCTCCTGCGGCTTGGTGCGGAAGATCTCGATGCGGTCTCTGATTTTCTCGGTCGTTTGGATGCCGCGGCGCGGCCATTCACCGAACCCTTGCAAAGCAACGATCTTTTTCCGCTTAGCGCTTTTCTAAAAGAGCATCTCGCTCTCGCCGAGGCCCTTGCCATTGACGAAAACGGCCGCACTATTCTCTGGCGGGGCGATGATGGTGAGGCATTGTCCCGGCACTTCGCCGCTCTGATCGATGAGGCCGACGTGGCGCCGCCCCTCTCGCCGGCCGACTATGGCGCACTCATCGCCGCCGAGCTTCATGCTCATAGGGTGAGGTCGAAAACGACGGCTCATCCGCGGCTGTCGATCATGGGCCTTCTCGAGGCGCGGCTCATGCATGCGGATATCATGATTTTGGCAAGCCTCAACCAGGGTCTGTGGCCTCCGGAACCCGACATGGATCCCTGGCTTTCCCGGCCGATGAAGGCCGAGCTGGGATTGAGCCCGCCCGAACGCCGCATCGGTCTTTCCGCCCATGATTTCATCCAGGCCTTTGCGGCGCCGCAAGTTTACCTGACCTTTTCGCGGAAGATCGATTCAAGGCCGGTGGTCCCATCGCGTTGGCTGCTGCGTCTCGATGCAATCATGCGCGCCGGCATGCCGCAAACAGCACCTCTGCCCGTCTCGCCTTGGACGGGCTGGGCAAGGGCGCTCGAATCTGCAGCGGATTTTTCTCCTTCTGCCCCGCCCCAGCCGCGTCCGCCGGTAAGCGCGCGTCCAACGGGCTTAAGCGTCACGCGCGTCGAAAAACTCATTGCCAACCCCTATGCGCTCTATGCTGAAAAGATTCTGGGTCTGGAGCCGCTGCACCCCCTGGCCAAGCCATTGAGCGCCGCTGATCGCGGCAGCCTCATTCATGAAGCGCTGCGACGGTTCGGCGAATGGAGCCCCGGCAGCCTGCCTGCGAACGCGCGTGAGCGGCTCATCGTCATCGGCAAGGATGTCTTTGCTCCTTATGTTTATGATCCCCAGGTGGCCGCCTTCTGGTGGCCGCAGTTCGAGCGCATCGCCGAATGGTTCATCGAACAGGAGCGCCTGTCGCGCCCCGCGGTGAAACGCCAATATTTCGAATGCACGGCAAGGCTCACGCTGAACCTCGGCACCTCGAGCTTCCTCCTCACCGCGCGCGCCGACCGCATCGATGATTTGGGTGGAGAAACTGTGCGGATCGTCGATTACAAGACCGGCCAGCCGCCCACCCAGAAAGCCGTCGACAACGGCAAAGCCCCGCAGCTGCCGCTCGAAGCTTGGCTAGCGGGCGCTGGGGCCTTCTCCGGCATTGCGCCCGCCAAGGTTTCCGAGCTGCTGTTCATCCGCTTGTCGGGCGGACAGGTGCCGGGCGAAATAGTCCCTGCTAGCCGGCGCGAACCCGATGCGCTGGCAAGCGATGCCATCGCTGGCCTGTCTCGGCTGCTGGGGGAGTATGCTTCCGTGCAAACGCCTTATGTCCCGCTTTACGACGAGGAGCGGCGTTCGGTGCCGGGCGATTGCGATCATCTTGCGCGCACCCGTGAATGGCTGTTCAGCGCAAATGATGAGGTGGCCCGGTGAACGTCATACGGCCGATCTCCTCCGACGGCCCGCAGCGCCGGGCCGCGAACCCCGGCGTCTCCGCCTGGGTCGCGGCCAATGCCGGCTGCGGCAAGACCCATGTTCTCGTCCATCGGGTGATGCGCCTGCTGCTTGAAGACCATCCGCCCGAGCGCATCCTGTGCCTCACCTTCACCAATGCCGCCGCGGCTGAAATGTCCCGTCGCCTCTTTCACGATCTCGGCGAATGGGCCACGCTCGATGATGCCGCCCTCCGCAATCGTATTGAGGCGCTTGCCGGCGACATCGCCGGCACCGTTTCGCTCAGCCGTGCCCGCACGCTGTTCGCCTGCGCCCTCGATGCTCCGGGCGGCTTGAAGATCCAGACGATCCACGCCTTCTGCGAACGGCTGTTGCAGCGCTTTCCGCTCGAAGCGGGCGTCGTCCCGGGTTTCTCCGTCCTCGACGAGCAGACCGCCGCCCAGCTTCTCCAGGCTGCCCGCAAATCGATTTTGGCGGGTGATTTGGAAAATACTGCCGAGGGGCACGCCATCCGCACCCTCGTTCGTTATGCCGGTGCTCAGCAATTCGATGAACTGCTCATGGAATTGCTGAAAAACCCGCTGGCCGCTCTCCAATTCGGTGATGAGCATGCATGCCGCGCCGCGCTCGAAACGGCGCTCGGCCTATCTCCCGGCGCGACACCTGCCGCAATTTCAGCAGCCGCCCTCGCCGGCATGGATCGTCAGGCCTATGCCAATGCTGCCGTGAGCCTGGAACGCCTTGGCAATAGTGCTCTCAAGATCTCTGCCGCCATCCTGAAAATGCTTGCCCATGACACGGCTGAATCAGCGCTCGGATGCCTCAATGAAATTTTTCTGACCAAGGGGGAGCCGCGAAAGAATTTCCCCCCGGCGAAACTTGCCCGAAGCGATCCGCAGGCAAGCGATTTTCTCAAATCCGAATGCCGCCGCCTCTCCCCATTTTTTGAGCAATATCGTGCCGCGGTCGTCGTGGAAGCCTCCACCGCTCTCATCCATCTCGGCGCCAGGATCATCGCCAGCTATGAGAGTGCCAAGCGCGCGCTTGGCGCTTATGATTATGACGACCTCATCGTGAAATCCCTCAATCTGTTTGGAAGCCTCGCGCACCGCGGCTGGGTGCTTTACAAGCTCGATGCCGGCATCGACCACCTGCTGATCGATGAGGCGCAGGACACCAGCCGCGAGCAGTGGCAAATCATCCAGAATCTCATCGAGGACTTTTTTGCCGGTGCCGGCGCCCGCGGCCAGCTCTTGCGCAGCCTGTTCGCCGTCGGCGACGAGAAGCAGTCGATCTTCAGCTTTCAGGGCGCCGATCCTCAGTTCTTTCGTTCCATGCGCGATTATTTTGCCAAGCGCATCGAAGCTGCCGGCAGCCGGATGGAACAAGTGCCTCTCACCGTATCATTCCGCTCGACCGCCGAGGTTCTGGCCGCGGTCGATGCGGTATTCACCTCCGAAACCCATGAAGCCTTTCGCACCGAAGCCTCAGGGCTAGTCGAGCTGTGGCCGCTGGAATTGGGCGAGGAAGAAATTGAGCGCGATCCCTGGCGCGCACCTTTGAACTGGACTCTTTCCAATCATCCACGCCGGCGGCTCGCCCGGCGCATTGCCCGCACGATCCGCAAATGGATCGATGACGGCGAGATGCTCGAAGCCCGCGGCCGGCCTGTTCAGCCCTCCGATATCCTAATTCTGCTGCGCAGCCGTACCACCCTGATGGACGAACTCGTGCGCGCCTTGAAACTCGAAAACCTTCCCGTCGCGGGCGCCGATCGTCTGGAGCTCACCACCCATATCGCGGTGATGGACCTGGTTGCGCTGGGCCATGTTGCCCTCCTGCCCCAGGATGATCAGATGCTGGCGTGCGTGCTGAAAAGCCCTCTTCTGCAGCGCGACGACGGTCGGATGATCGATGATGACGATCTCTTCGCGCTGGCGCATGCGCGAGGGCGGCAAACGCTGTGGCAGCGTCTGCAGCAGGCGGTGGCAGACGGCGAGCCTTATCGCAGCGCCCTGGCAAGGCTCGAGGCCTGGCAGGACGATGCCGGGTGGAAATCCCCTTATGAATTTTTTACTGGCGTTCTCAACGAGCATGCCGGCATGAGCAGGATTGTCGCGCGCCTCGGCCAGGAAGCCGTCGAGCCGATCGGTGAGTTTCTCTCCCGCTGTCTCGATCACGATTTGGAAAATGCGCCCTCGCTGCAAAGCTTTCTCGGCTGGTTCACTGATTACGGCGCGATTATCAAGCGCGACATGGATCTGGGGTCGGGCGAGATCAGGGTCATGACCGTGCATGGTGCGAAAGGGCTCGAATTCGAACATCGTGTTCTTGCCCGACACCTGCGCCATTCCCGATCGCAACAAGCATCCCAAGCTGTTGTTTCCCCTTGTCGAGATCAACGGCGTTACGGCGGAAGTCCCCCTCTGGCGGGTCAGGCTCGACTGCGATCATCAGGTGATCGCAGCGATGCGTGCCGAGCATCACCAGCGCCAGCTCGAAGAGCATGAGCGCCTCCTTTACGTTGCCATGACGCGTGCCGCCGATCGCCTGTATGTCTGCGGCGCATCGGCGAGAGACCTCTCCGACGACTGCTGGTATTCCCGTATCCGCTCCGCGCTGATGCGGCTCGGCAGGCCGGTGGTCGACATCGAGGGGCGCACGCTTCTGCGATACGAGCGGCGCGCAGCCGGGCCTGCCGCCGCGGCCCCGCTGCGGCCCGCGCCCCTGCCCGCCACGGGCGCGCCCTTGCCGTCCTGGGCCGAGACTCAGCCCGCAGCTGAGGAGAACGCGGCGATCTGGCTTTCGCCGTCCCGAGCGGCCCAGAGGGTCAACGCGGCGGAGATCACTTCGCCCCTTCTAGAAGCCGGCGCCGGCCGCTTTCGTCGCGGCATTCTCATTCACCGTCTTCTCCAGTCGCTGCCCGATCTGCCGCCGCCCGCGCGCGAGGACAGGGCGCGTGCCTATTTGTCCCACTCCGGCCACGACCTCACCGCCCCCGCACGTGAGGAGATCGTGGCAACTGTGATGCGCCTTTTGAACGATGCGGCCTTCAGCGGAATCTTCGCATCCGGCAGCCTTGCCGAGATACCGCTGACCGCCCATGTCCGGCTGGCAGATGGCCGCGAGCTTCCTGTCGTCGGCCGCATCGACCGGCTCATCGTCACTCCGGCCGAGGTGCTGATTCTGGATTTCAAGACCAATCGTCCTCCCCCCGCCGCCATTGAAAATGCCGATCCTGCCTATATTCGCCAGCTGGCGCTCTATCGCCGCGCGATGTCGCAGCTCTATCCCGACAGGATTATTCGGGCAGCACTTCTGTGGACGGAGGGTCCAAGACTTATGGAATTGCCTGCGATAGTGATGGACCAGGCGCTGGCATGACATGGGCGCTGCTCACAAGCGCGTGTAAGTCTGGAGTCCCGCTCTTGACCCGTCTTCGCCGCATCCCTACGTTCCGCTCATCAGCGATGGCCCCGCCGCCCTCACCCGAAGGAGTTGCGAATGTCGACCCACAAGGTTTCCGATCAGAGTTTCGAAGCCGACGTACTAAAGGCTGAGGGGCCGGTGGTTGTCGATTTTTGGGCAGAATGGTGTGGGCCCTGCCGCATGATCGCGCCGGCGCTCGATGAGATTGCCGCTGAGATGAACGGCAAGCTGAAAGTCGTGAAGCTTAATATCGACGAAAATCCCGCTGTCCCGTCGCGCTACGGCGTCCGCGGCATTCCGACCCTGATGCTGTTCAAGAACGGCCAGGTGGCCTCCACGCAGGTGGGCGCCGCACCGAAGAGCAAGCTCGTCGAGTGGATCAACCGCTCCATTTGAGTAGCCGATGCGCGGGTCGAGCCCGCGAATGACGAAGATGAAAGAGGAGGGAGGGAAAACTTTCCTCTTGACAACATTCCTAGTATAGAGTAGTCATTCTTCACCCTGCTCCGTGAAGGAGGCGCTGTCCGGATGTCGCCTTTTGAGTGTGGAGAAAGGGCCGGTGCCTGTAGGCAAGCCGTGGACTCTGCCGTTGACCAGGGGTTGAGTGCTAGGCCGGCGCGGCTTCGAAACATCCCGAAGCGAGTGACGTGAAAGTGACCTCCCAAAATCACCGGGGTGGAGCGCCCTCGCACCATCTCTACTAACACCAACGTTGGCGCCACCGCGAGGTGCCGCTCCACCCCTCCTTCATCCCGGAAGCGCAAGCTGGCGGAAGGATTTTGTATTTGCAAAACCCCTCAGCGCCGCGCAGCACCTGAAACTTCCGACATCGCTTCCCTTCTGTGCAGGGCAAGGACATTGCCGGCGAGATAGAGCGAGCCGCAAATGAGCAGCCTCACCCCGGCTTGCCCCTCGCTTGCCATCAGTACCGCTGTCTCGATCGACGGGGCGGGTTCCGCAACCAATCCCTCACCGCGGGCGGCACGCGCCAGCTCCTCGGCCGTGAACGCATTCGCCTCCCCGGGGATAGCGACGGTGATGACCCTCTGCGCCAATCCCCTGAACGGCCGCAAATAGGCGGCAGCATCCTTGGTGTTCAGCATCCCTAGATGAGCACGAGCGGTCTTTGCGCTGCTCATTGAGTTCGGCAAAGGCGCGCCGCGATCGCCCGGCCGGCGGAGGGATTATGGCCGCCGTCGAGCCACAGCTCGCTCCTTGGGAGCTAAGTCCTTCCAACAGCGTGCCCGCCCCAGCCGCTGCATGCGTGCCGGCCAATCAGCCGAGCGCAAGCCGTTGGCGATAGCCGATTCCTCGATTCTGCGGTCTTTCAGGCTGCGCACCGCCGCGACCGCATTGCCCGCGTTGTCGATCTGATGACCCGCCCGGGCAGCTGCGGCAGCGGCAGATCGAGCAGGCCGTCCTCATCCTGGAACACCAGCCGCCCCTGCTGCTCATTGGCGCTCCAATCCTGATTGGCGATGGAGAGCGGCGCGCCGGCTCTACTGGCACAGCGCTCGATCTCCATGCGCGCTTCGTCGGGCTGCCGCCCGACGATGCAGGGAACGGCACGCTTGAGTATTCCCGCCTTCTCGCGCGCGATGAGCGTGAGCGTGTGGCCGAGATATTGCTGATGGTCATAGTCGACGCTGGTGATGACGCAGGCGCGCGGCTGATCGATCACATTGGTTGCATCGAGCCTGCCGCCGAGCCCCACTTCGAGAAGCAGATAATCGGCCGGCATGCGTGCTGAACGCCAGAAACGCCGCCGCCGTGGTGATCTCGAAGAAGGTGATGGGCTCGCCGCCGTTCGCCGGCTTCGCATTCCTCCAGCAGAGCGCTGAGCTCGCTCTCGCCGATGAAAGCACTTTTGCCCGGCCCGGTGGCAAGCCGTATGCGTTCGTGGAATTTGACGAGATGCGGCGACGTATAGGCAATGCACCGTGAGTCCGGCCGCTTCCAGGATGCGCTCTGAGATAAGCGACCGTCGATCCCTTGCCGTTGGTCCCGGCCACATGGATGACCGGAGGCAAGCCTTCTGCGGTTCGCCGAGCCGTTGCAGGATCCGCCACATGCGGTCGAGCCTGAGATCGATGATCTTCGGATGAAGCGCCAGCAGCCGCTTCAGGATGGCATCGCTCACCGCCACGGCCGAGCTCTCTCCGGGGCCACTCTGCGGCGATCGGCTGTTCATCGGGCTCGATGATCACCGGCGGGCTGATGATCTCAGTGACGGCAGGCGCCTTGGTCATGACGGCGATGAGGCGCGAGACCGTCGTCGCGCAGCTCGTGGCGATGCACCACCATGTCGACCATGCCGTGATCCTGCAGATATTCGGCGCGCTGGAAGCCTTCGGGCAGTTTTTCGCGGATCGTCTGCTCGATAACCCGCGGCCCGGCGAATCCGATGAGGGCGCCGGGTTCCGCGATATGAATATCGCCGAGCATCGCATAGGAGGCCGTGACCCCGCCCGTCGTCGGATTGGTGAGAACGACGATATAGGGCAGCTTCGTGTCCTTCAGGTCGTGCACCGCGACCGTCGTGCGCGGCAGCTGCATCAGCGACAGAATGCCTTCCTGCATGCGCGCACCGCCCGATGAGGCAAACAGCACATAGGGCGTCTCGCGTTCGACCGCGGTGCGCATCGAGGTGATGATGGCCTCGCCGGCAGCCATGCCGAGCGAGCCGCCCATGAACGCGAAATCCTGCACCGCGTGCGATCAGGCGCTGCCCGTCGAGCGCGCCCTCGGCGGCGGTGATCGCGTCGCTCGGCACCTGTCTTCTGCCGGCCTCCTTGAGCCGGTCGGTATAGCGGCGCTCGTCGCGGAATCTTCAAAGGATCGAGGGCACATCGGGCAGCTCGATCTTTTCATAGGCGCCCTCGTCGAACATAAGCCCCAAGCGGACATCGGGCGCCATGCGCATGTGATAGCCCGACCCCGGTATGACGAACTGATTGGCTTCGAGATCGCGGTAGAACACCATCTGGCCCGTCTCCGGGCACTTGACCCACATATTCTCCGGCACTTCCGTCTTGGCGCCGAGGAAGCCGCGGATCTTCGGCCGGACGAAATTCTTGATCCAGTTCATGCTGATGCTCCTGCCTTGGCTCTGGGCTTCGCCGCTTGGCGACACCTTGCGCGATCTCGCTGGCTGAGCGCGAGCACGGCGGGGGCCGTTTCCTTGCGTCGCGCTTCCGCTCATTGTCAGGGTGCCGGCGATCGCATTGACCAGCGCCGAACCCACCACGACCGCATCCGCCCCCGCAGCGATCGCTTCGGCCTGCTCTGCCTTTTGACGCCGAAGCCCACGGCGACCGGCAATGATGTCTGCCGCTTGAGGCGCGCCACATTGGAAATCACTTGGGCCACGTCTGGACTCTTGGTGCCGGTGATGCCGAGAACCGAGACATAATAGACGAAGCCGGAGGTGTTGCTCAGTACCTCCGGGAGGCGCTTGTCGTCGGTTGTCGGTGTGGCGAGGCGGATGAAATTGAGCCCCGCCTTCATTGCGGGAACGCAGAGCTCATCGTCATGCTCCGGCGGCAGGTCGACGATGATCAGGCCTCGGCCCCGGCACTCTTCGCATCCGCCAGAAAACGCTCCACCCCATAGATATAGATCGGGATTGTAATAGCCCATGAGGACGATGGGGGTTTCATCGTCGCCCTCGCGGAATTCGCCAACGAGCGCCAGCGTCTTTTCCATCGTCTGGCCGCCTCTGAGCGCCCTGAGCCACGAGGCCTGGATGGCCGGCCCGTCGGCCATCGGATCGGTGAACGGCATGCCGATTTCGATGATGTCGGCACCGGCCTTTGGCAGTCCCTTGATGATCTGCGAGCGATGTCGCGTAATCGGGATCGCCCGCTGTCACGAAAGCTGACGAGCGCGGCGCGGCCTTCGCGTCTTCAGCTCGCGAATGCGGTTTCGATGCGCGTCGCTCAAATCGTGACCCCCAGATGATGCGGCCACGGTGAAAATGTCCTTGTCGCCCCGCCCGCACATGCTCATCACCATCAGATGGTCCTTGGGCTTCGTGGGCGCAACCTTGATCACATGCGCCAGCGCATGGCTGGGTTCGAGCGCCGGGATTATGCCTTCGAGCCTGCAGCACAGCTGGAAGGCCTCGAGCGCCTCTTCATCCGTTGCCGAAACGATAGTTCACCCGGCCGATGTCGTGCAGCCAGGCATGTTCGGGCCCGATGCCCGGATAGTCGAGCCCGGCCGAGATCGAATGCGCTTCGGTGATCTGGCCGTCGTCGTCCATCAGAAGATAAGTGCGATTGCCATGCAGCACGCCGGGCCGCCCGCCGCTGATCGATGCCGCATGCTTGTCGGTCTGAAGGCCGTTTCCCGCCGCCTCGACGCCATAGATTTCGATCTCCTTCTCGTCGAGGAAGGGGTGGAACAGGCCCATCGCGTTCGATCCGCCGCCGATGGCTGCGACGAGCGAATTGGGCAGCCGCCCCTCGCGTGCCAGAATTTGCCGGCGTGTTTCCCTGCCGATCACCGATTGGAAGTCCCGCACCATTTCCGGATAGGGATGCGGGCCTGCCACCGTGCCGATGCAATAGAACGTATCCTCGACGTTCGGCAACCCAGTCGCGCAGCGCCTCGTTCAACGCATCCTTCAGCGTCCGCGAGCCCGACATCGCCGGAACCACTTCAGCGCCCAGAAGCTTCATGCGAAACACATTGGGCTTCTGCCGCTCCATGTCGACTTCGCCCATATAGACAGCGCATGTGAGTCCGAACCGCGCGCATGCCGTTGCCGTCGCCACGCCATGCTGTCCCGCACCGGTTTCGGCAATGATCCGCGACTTGCCCATGCGGCGGGCGAGAAGGATTTGCCCCATCACGTTATTGATCTTGTGCGCGCCGGTATGGTTCAGCTCGTCGCGCTTGAAATAGATTTTTGCCCCGCCGAGATGCTGCGTCAGCCGCTCCGCGAAATAGAGCGGGCTTGGCCTTCCCACATAATGTTCGAGGAAATTTTCGAGCTCCTGTCGGAAGGCGGGGTCATTCTTGGCCTGGTCATATGCCTCTTCGAGCTCCAGGATCAGCGGCATCAATGTTTCGGCAACGAAGCGCCCGCCGTGGATCCCGAAAAACCCCTTTCGTCGGGTCCGGTCCGGTAGGAATTTGGAACACGCACGGTCAACGCGAATCTCCTTGGACGAGCGCGGCTTGGAACCACGGTTCTAGAGCAACTGCCGGAAAGCTGTACATGTAATTTCGAGGGTTAATCCCCAGCGTGGTCGCCTGCCCGGGCTGCGGCGATGAAAGCGGCTATTCTGCCTAAATCCTTGATGCCTGGGCTCGATTCTACACCGGATGAAACATCGACGATGGGTGCCGCCGTCAGCTTTATCGCCCTTGTCACGGTCTCCGGCGTGAGGCCCCCCGACAGCATGAAACGCTTGCGGGCGCCCGCATTCCCCAGAAGCGACCAATCGAAGGCTCGGCCATTGCCGCCGGGAAGCGCATCGGCGATGTCGGTCGGCGATTTGGCGTCGAAGAGGATCATGTCGGCCGCCTCCCGGAACTCGCCTGCGGCAGCGACATCCGGCGCATCCAGCACCTTGATCGCCTTGATCACCGGAATGCCTGTGATGTGGCTGATGGCCTTCACCCGTTCCGGGTCCTCATGCCCGTGCGCCTGGAAGTAATCCGGCCCGACATGCTGGGCGATATTCTGGATGAGCTGGTCGCTCGCGTCGACGATCAGGGCGACGATCTTGGCGCGCCCGCGCGCCTTGGCGGCGAGATCGCGGGCCGAGATGAGATCGACATGCCGCGGGCTTGCCGGGAAGAACACCAGCCCGATAAAATCCGCCCCGGCCGCGATCGCCCCTTCGACCGTCTCGGGCGTGGACAATCCGCAGATTTTGACTTCAACCGGCATCGACGACTTCCTTCATGATCATCCGCGCCGCTGCACGGGGATCGATAGCCCTGGTGATGGGGCGTCCGATCACCAGTAGATCCGCTCCCGCTTTCCGTGCCGCACCTGGTGTCGCCACCCGTTTCTGATCGCCGGCATGGCTGCCCACCGGCCTAACCCCAGGTACGACGGCGAGAAAATCCTTGCCCAGCACGGCCTTGATTTGTGCCACATCATGAGGGCTGCAGACGACGCCATCAAGCCCCGCACTCTTTGCGAGTTTTGCGAGCGCGAGCGCATGGTCTGCACTGCCGATTTGCCGAGCCCGATCTCTGCGAGATCCTTCTCCTCGAGACTGGTGAGCACTGTAACGGCGATCAGCTTTGCGCGGCCCGACACCGCATCGGCTGCCGCTTCCATCATCCTCCGTCCGCCGCTCGCATGCACATTCACGATTCCTGGCCGGGGATCGAGGCGCATAAGCGCATCGAGCGCCGATGCAACGCTATTAGGTATGTCGTGAAGCTTGAGATCGAGGAAAACTGGCAAGCCGAGGCGTGCCAGATGTTCATATCCCGCCCGCCCCTGCGCGAAGAAAAACTCCATCCCGAGCTTTAGCCATCCGACTTCGCCCGCAAGCTTCTGCACGAGTTCCTGCGCCGTGATGAGTTCGCTCTCATCGATCGCAACAGCGATTGGGTAGGAGGCATTAATCATCGCCGCGCAATTGCCGTCATGATGCTGAATTTTGCAAGCCTTTTCAGGCGGGCAATCTCACGCCGTGCCGATCAGGCCGGTATCCTGGTGCAGAGGCCGCGTGTGATCGTCGATCTCTATCTGCAAGCGCTCATTCTCCACCCTCAGCCGCTCATTGTCGTGGCGCAGCGCGCGCGCATGACGCCGCCAGCGTCCCTGATTGACCCAGGCACCGATCCACCCGGCCACGAGTCCCAGGAATATGCCGAGCACCAGCACGCTCCACAGCGGCATTTGCAGAAAGACCGAAGGATTGCTCCGGTCGAACGGATCGAGTGACACATCGACCCACGTGCGGTTCGCGACAGCGAAGCCGACAAGCAGAATGGCCGTGGGTAGCCCGATGAGCCAGGTCAGGAAGCGCCTCACGAGTCCTTCAGCTGCTCCTGGTTCAGTTTTTCGCGCAGCTCTTTGCCGGTCTTGAAGAACGGCACCCTCTTGGCTTCCACCGAAACCGAACTGCCGGTTCTGGGATTGCGTCCCACTCTGGCATCCCGCTCCTTGACGGAGAACGCGCCGAAACCACGCAGCTCGACCCTGTCGCCGTCGCTCAAAGCCTTGATCACCTCATTGAGAACGGTGTTGATGATGCGCTCTACGTCCCGATGATAGAGATGCGGGTTGGCCTGTGCGATTTTCTGTATCAATTCCGACTTGATCATATGGGCCCCTTTACCCAAAGCGGCCGTCCCGCTTCTTCGGGGGGTGGGACGCTTTACTGCGCGTCAGGGTGCCAAACCGCTAGAAGACCGTCAAGCCGCATGCCGCGACCCGCTGCAGTTCGCTCGAAAGCCTGGGCCAGCCGCTCGAAACCAAGGACCTCTAGGAGAGAGTGCACTGCGGCAAAACCGAGCCCCGTACTGCCGAAACTGTCTTCGGCCTTCCAGTCGATGATCTGCGTCCCAAGCGGAATCTGTTTCACCGTGACGAGCCAGCTTGTCGCCGCATCTTCGCCGCCGATCGCATCAACGAGCTTGACTCGAAGCGCTTGGCGCCCGGTGTACACCCGGCCGTCCGCCAGAAGGCGCACCTGCCCGATGGGGATTTGCCGCCGCTCCGCCACCAGCGAGATGAACCACTCGTAGGAATCGCGGATCATCTGCATGGCCACAGTTTTTGCTTCTTCCGTCGCGGGCTTGAACGGCTGCGGCTCCGCTTTAAGGGGGCCTGACTTCACTTCCTCCATCTTGATGCCGAGCGAATTCATGAGCTGCGACACGTCGGGCCACTGGAAGATGACCCCGATGGACCCCGTGATGGTGTTGCCGCGCGCCACGATATGGTCGGCCGCGATCGCTGTGGCATAGCCGCCCGAGGCTGCCACCGCATTCATCACGGCAACCACCGGCTTCTTTTCCGCGACCTTTCTCACGACTTCGAACATCGCTTCCGCCCCGGCAGTCGTGCCGCCCGGCGAGTCGATGTGCAAGATCACTGCCCTCACCCGGTTGCTCTCGGCGATATCCTTGAACAGCTTCAGCGTTTTTTCATCGCCCGAGATGAAGCCTTCGATCCGCACGCGCGCCACGTGATCGGACAGCTTCGACAGCGCGCCATCGCCATTGCTGGTCCCCAGGAGCACGATGAGGGCGATCACCGCCAGAACGACCGCTCCGGCCCGCCAGAACGAAACCTGCCGTTTGAGTTTGCGGCGGGCGACGATCTGGTCAGCTTCGAATGCCATTCCTGCCTCCGCTCAATCCCGAAAGTGCCGCGTTATCTATTCGTCGTCTTTGGCATCCTTCTTGGCCTTGTTTAAGGCGGCGCCAAGAATATCCCCCAGCGATGCCCCCGAATCCGACGAGCCATATTGCGCCACAGCCTCTTTTTCCTCGGCAATCTCCAGCGCTTTGATCGATACGGAGATTTTCTGGTTCTTCGCCTCGATCTGCGTCACCTTCGCATCGACCTTTTCGCCAACCGCAAAACGCTCTGGCCTCTGTTCCGATCGGTCGCGGGCGAGGTCGGAGCGGCGGATGAACGCCGTTGCCCCCGAGCCTGCGATCTTCACCTCGATTCCGCTTTCCTCGACCTTCGTCACTTCGCAGGTGACGGTGTCGCCTTTCTTGATGCCGGCGGTCTGGATCTGGGCCATCGGGCTGTTCGCCAGCTGCTTGATGCCGAGGCTGATGCGCTCTTTCTCCATATCGACGTCCAGCACCTGGGCCTTCACCACATCGCCCTTCTTGTGTTCCTTGATGACCTCTTCGCCCGGCCGCTTCCAATCGAGGTCCGACAGATGGACCATGCCGTCGACATCGCCGTCGAGACCGATGAACAGGCCGAATTCCGTGATGTTCTTGACTTCACCCTCGACGACCGAGCCTGCCGGATATTTAGCCGCGAAGGTCTCCCACGGATTGGATTGAGTCTGCTTCAGGCCAAGCGATATGCGCCGCTTGCCCGGATCGACTTCCAGGACCTGGACCGTGATCTCTTCCGAGGTGGAGAGAATCTTGCCCGGATGCACGTTCTTCTTCGTCCAGCTGAGCTCGGAGACATGCACAAGCCCCTCGATGCCCTCTTCCAATTCAACAAAAGCGCCGTAATCGGTGATGTTCGTTACCCGGCCCTTGACCCTGGCGCCTACCGGGTATTTGGCGGCGACACCCTCCCACGGGTCCTTGTCGAGCTGCTTCATGCCCAGGCTGATGCGCTGTGTTTCCGAATTGATCTTTATGATCTGCACCTTCACCGTCTGGCCGACCGAGAGGACGTCGGAAGGATGATTGACGCGCTTCCACGAGATATCCGTCACATGCAGCAACCCATCGATGCCGCCCAGATCGACGAACGCGCCGTAATCGGTGATGTTCTTCACGATCCCTTCCACGACCTGGCCTTCTGCGAGGTTCTGGACGATTTCTGAACGCTGCTCGGCGCGGGTTTCTTCCATGATCGCGCGGCGCGACACGACGATATTGCCGCGCCTGCGGTCCATTTTCAGGATCTGGAACGGCTGCGGAATATTCATCAAGGGACCGACGTCCCGGATCGGCCGCACGTCGACCTGGCTGCCGGGCAGGAAAGCCACCGCCCCGCCCAGATCGACCGTGAACCCGCCCTTGACTCGCCCAAAGATCACGCCTTCGACCCGCTCATTTTTATTGTAGGATTCTTCGAGCCGCGTCCACGCCTCTTCCCGCCTCGCCTTGTCGCGCGACAAGACCGCTTCGCCCACGGCGTTCTCGATGCGCTCGAGATAAACTTCCACCTCGTCGCCGAGATTAAGCCGCTGTTCGCGCCCGGGTTGGGTGAACTCGCGCAAGGGAACGCGGCCTTCCATTTTCAGCCCGACGTCGATAATGACAAAATCATTTTCCAGCTGGACGACTTTGCCCCTCACCACGGATCCTTCGGCTGCGCCTGCCGAAGCAAAGGATTCTTCCAAAAGTGCGGTGAAATCTTCGCGGCTGGGGTTGAGCGAGCTGGCATCTGCCATGAGCTGTCCTTTAAAAAATTCGTTAGCCTACGGGCCATGCCCGCGGGGATGGCCCGGATACCATGGGACCGCGCCAAAGGGTCCAGCCGGCCGCCGGGCAATCTGTGGATGTCTCCGTATTTGGTATCCCGCTCAGGCCGCGGTGGTGTATTTCCAATCCGGAAACGATGAAGGGCACTCTTCCGAAGGGAAGTGAACCCCGGTTACCGCCCGTCGACGATGCGCCGGGCTGCCTGGAACGTGGCTTCTATATCCAAAGACGTCGTGTCGAGCAAGTGCGCATCGGACGCCGCTTTTAACGGAGCCACGGGCCGCGTCCGGTCGCGCTCGTCGCGCCTGACGATCTCCTCCAGAATATCTGCGTAAAGCCCATCCTGTCCCCGTTCCTGAAGCTCGCGCCACCGACGCCGGGCCCGCTCCTCGGGCGAGGCCGTGACGTAGAACTTTACCTCCGCATCGGGGCAAACAATGGTGCCGATATCCCGCCCGTCGAGCACGGCGCCAGGTGGCGTGTGGGCGACCTTTCGCTGAATGCCGATCACCTCCGCCCTCACCTTTTTATGCGCCGCCACAATGGAGGAGGCCTTGCTGACCGCCTCTGTGCGCAGGAGGGCATCGGGATAGAGCTGCGGCCCGTAAGCCTTGGCCGCCAGGACCGCGGTTTCTTCATCTTGCGGGCTGCCGCCCAATTCCAGCACTTTAAGTGCAATGGCGCGGTAGATGGCGCCGGTGTCGAGATAGGCAAGCCCGAGGTGGGCAGCGAGCCTGCGCGCCAAGGTTCCCTTGCCCGAAGCCGCCGGCCCGTCGACCGCGATGATCAATGACTGACCCCCGGCGGATCGATCCGTGCTCCAAGCCCGGTAAACAGCGGGCGGAAATTCGGAAAGCTCGTCGCAATCATGGTGGCATCATCGATGATGACAGGCTCCTTCGCCGCCAGGCCCATGACCAGGAACGACATGGCGATGCGGTGATCGAGCTGCGTGCGAATGACGGCCCCGCCGGCAACCTTGCCTCCAGTCACCTCGAGCCAGTCTGGACCCTCCGCAACCTTGACGCCATTGCCCGACAGTCCTTCGGCAATGGCAGCGAGGCGATCGCTCTCTTTGACGCGGAGCTCTTCGAGCCCTTCCATCCGCGTCGCGCCCTCGGCAAAGGCAGCCGCTACCGCCAGGATCGGATACTCGTCAATCATCGAGGCGGCGCGCTGGGCGGGCACCCGCACGCCCCTGAGCCGGCTCGACACCACCGTTACATCGCCCACCAACTCGCCCCCGGCCTCGCGCCGATTGCTGATGGTGAGCTGAGCGCCCATCTCGATCAGCGTTTCGATGAGACCACTGCGCGTCGGATTGAGCATCACATTTTCGATCGTGATATTGGAGGACCCGGTAATGAGCCCGGCTACAATGGCAAAGGCCGCCGAGCTCGGATCCGCCGGAACCACAATGGCTTGTGCGCTCAGCTCCTCTTGTCCGGTGAGCGATATCTGCCGGGCCTCGCCTTGCTGTTCGACGGAAATTTTAGCGCCAAACGCCCTGAGCATGCGCTCGGTGTGATCTCTTGTAGCAACGGGTTCGATCACGCTTGTGCGCCCGGCAACGTTAAGCCCGGCGAGCAGCACCGCCGATTTCACCTGCGCTGACGCGACGGGCAGCCTGTAGGTGATCGGCACGCCATCGCGCGCACCATGGATTTTCAAGGGAAGCCTGCCGCCTTCGGCCGCCTCGAAACGAGCGCCAATTTTCTCCAGGGGTGCCATCACCCGTCCCATCGGCCGCCGCGACAACGATGCATCGCCGGTAAAATTCGCAGTAAAGGGGCTCGATGCGATAAGGCCCATGGCAAGCCGCACCCCGGTGCCGGAATTGCCGAAGTCGAGCGCGCACGCCGGCTCGGCGAAACCGCCAACGCCCACACCTTGCACCCGCCATCGCCCTTGGCTCTTCTGGATATCCGCGCCGAGTTCGCCCATGGCTTTCGCCGTGTGGATGACATCTTCTGACTCCAAAAGTCCGCTGATCACCGTTTCCCCGATGGCGATTGCGCCCAACATTAGCGCACGGTGCGAGATGGATTTGTCGCCGGGAACCATGATGCGGCCGGTAAGGACCGGCGATGGGCTCGCGCGGAGCGGCTTGGCTGTGGATTGATGCAAATGAGACCCGCGAGACTGGACAAAGAGCGCATGCGGTCTAACATAGCAAATTGGCGCCGGAAAGTTTTCATTTGCAGAGCCCGGCCTGCTGTGGCAGGGGATGCGCCGAATTCACGCAATCGCTAGGGGTACATCGTGGTCAAGGCTGAACTGGGCACCAAGCGCACCTGCCCCTCCTGTGCGGCGCGTTTCTACGATCTCATGAAACATCCGATCGTCTGTCCTAAGTGCGGACAAACCTTCATCGCTGAAGCCCTGCTGCCCTCGAAAGGCGACGGCGGCGCGTCTGCGGCGCCGAAGCCCCGTCCAGCGCCTGAGCCGGTGGTCGAAGCTGTCCCCGACGTTGAGCTGGTCAGTCTTGAGGAGGCGGAGCCCGCTGCAGACGACGAGGCGGCTGCTATCGAGGACGTTGATCTCGGCGAGGAAGTTCCGGTCGAAGGCGAAGAGGACGACGTGTTTCTCGAAGCCGAGGAAGAGGATGAAGCGGCCGTTCCCGACATCATCGGCGGGCCGGGCGATGCAAATGGCGAGGAAACCTGATCCCAACTTTCCCTTGATTGTTGGGCATCGCTTTTCTAAGGTCCGCGCCGGTCGAGGCGGGCCCTATCCTACATCCCTCCGGCTCTCCCGACTGGCTGCTTCGAAACTTATGGGGTCATAGCTCAGTTGGGAGAGCGCTTGAATGGCATTCAAGAGGTCGGCGGTTCGATTCCGCCTGGCTCCACCAATAAAATCGTGCGGGTGAAGCGGGAGTCGAGTCGGATTAGCGCTGGCTAGAAGGGGAACAATTGCTACTTTAGCCATTGCGACTCAGTTCGCTCTCTCTTTAGCTTTGCGAGGGGACATAGCGAACGAGCGGATCAACAAAATGGCTTGGTGGGGCTGGGCATTGATCGCGTACGGATGCGTATTGATGCTGTGCTTGATGTGGTGGCATGGACTCGCGAGAAGCGACGGCCCCTATATCCAGTAATTTTCTGCAGGTGAATCGGTATCTTCTGCTGACTCAGCGGGGTCCGTACAGACTCGTTTTGCTGGAGTGCCTATGCTCGGACGCAGTTCCGTCCGGAGGCTCAACATCTCCGTCATTGTCCAATATGAACTCGCCTCTGAGTTGAAGATAACCGACCCCTTCTATAGGGCGGGCCATTCATTCACTCCCCCTTGGCGCCCCCAGTTCCCCGATCGCCGTCATGAGGCACATCCGTCGTTAAGGGCTTTGAACTTGAAGTTTGTCGTCTCCACTCTGAAAAGCGAGCTTTCCGTGAGCTTTGCGCAATCCAGGTCGAATGCCGCGACATTGAACCCCTTGTCTGAGAATGCGCTTTTGTAAGTAAGGCCGTCGCTTCCCTCTCGCTTGAACAATTCGGCCAAGATCTGGGTTGCTGCATAGTCGCCGGTCCTGTCGCTTCGCACGATGGGCTCTGCGAAGGCGCCGTTAATGTCCTTCCATACCGCTGCCTCGGTGGTGCTCTCCGCCTGGTTGGGCTCGGGCTCGGAGCAGTCCACCAAGCGCAGCGCACGCAACGTTTCGAATGCGGCTACTGAAATAGTCGATCCCAGCCATGGGCGCACTTCCGTCATGGCGATCTCAGGTGAAGTGGCGAAATACAAGCAAGGGATTCCTTTCGGATTGACGCGCCCCTCGACAGCTTCATCGCTCAAGGGCTTCATCCGTTCTTCCGGGTGCGGGCTGATGACACGCTCGCCGCTCTGGTCATCGAAACGCGACTGATGGCCCAGCTGCGCCCGCCAAAACCGGTGGCCCGCCGGCACCGTCTTGAACCGGCGGCGGCAGGTCACGGCGACGCCTTCAAGAAAATCCTGCGCAGCTTTGCTCCAAAGGTACCGTCTCTCGCGAAGAATCTCCTGTCGAAACGTTCTGAACGCCTTCGGGGAATGAAACGTTGCGATCATAGAGCCGGTTCAAGCCGAAACGGGCTCTTCTCTGCTTTGGACCTCTTTCGCATGAGGTATGGCCGGCAGCTGCAACACGGTCGCTGTCTGGCCTTTCTTCAGCAGCGTGAGGAGCACCGTCTGCCCATCGGCAAACTCGAGCGCATCATGAAAGGTAGCTGCGATATCTCTGTTGATTTGCCGAAAAACCGCCATGGTTTGGCCTGTGCTCTTATACGACCAGAAGCCTTTCCGCTTGACCTCGGTGTCGAAGGCGAGCTCCGTTCCCGGCTGCAGACATACCGCCACCCCGGGTTCGTCCACAGATGCAAAGCCGGACGTAAGGGTTCCAAAAAAATTCGTTGTAGTCAGTCGGTCGCCGATCCTGGCAGCCCTGGAGGCAATGTGTTCCATACTATAGTCGCACATGGAGGTAATCCTTTCCGCGGGGACGATTCGTTCCCGCTGCTCATAAGGCGCTAAAACCTTAAGCGAGGATTGGTTCCGTGAGCGTGCTGCGAATAGTCCGATCCACTGACGATCGTCAATTCAGGATCGGGCAAAACAAGGGGGAGCATAGCCTGCGCTGTTCTCACTGAGACGCAGAAGCGGCCCGGCCCCAGAAAGCGACCGAATGTTCCAGATTCTCTGTTTCTATTACTTCCGAGCAGCATTCATCCACAACCGACCGCCATTGAGGATCAAGCCTTAGGTCGCAAAGAACAGCGCGGTCGAAGCGATCCAACGGCAATCCCTCTCGGGAGATGGTCTCGCTGTCGGCGGCCACGAGGAGAGATCCGGCCGCAGGGTGCCGCAGAACCGCCTGCACCAGCTCGAACAATTGTGCATTCGACGTTATGAGTGGCAACCCGCCTATCCAGGATTCCTGCTGGCAAACACAGCCGGCGTCATTCTGCAGGGGCATAAATTTCTTTGCGGTTCTTAACGCATCACTCTTCGCCAGGAGAATTGTGGTCGGAATCCGGCCCGGCTTATCACCTAGGACCATCGCGCCGACCGCATCGCTGTCCATGCCTGCTGCGATCATCACTCCAAGACCAGGGCTCTTGTTGAACTCGACGATCGCTCCGCCCCCTTCTTTCGGCGGCTTGCCGATGTCCTTCGTCATATAATCAATGCCGAGAGAATCAATTCCCGTGGCGCGTGCGAGCGCCTCCGCCATTGCTTGCACATCCTTGTGAGCTAACCCCGTTTCATCGAAACATGTACCGCCCGTTGAACGATTTGCATTTCGCCTTAGTGGAATGGTTCGATCGGCCTTCAGGATGTAATCTAGCGTGAAGCCTTGCGCAGCAAGAGTTGATTTGAGCGCGCTATCCAAGGTAATGGGGCTGAGATAGCGGCTTTTCACCATATTTGATGAGCGCTGCTGATTGATATCCGCAATCAATTGCTGAATTGTCTTCTTTCCATCTCCGGTAACGCTCGGAGGTTTGCGCCTAAAGGCTCCGGCGAACTTGCTGCGGATAACCATCAGCCGATAATCGGCTCCGGAGATATGCGCCTCGATCATGATCGGATTTTTCGTAAACTTCTTCGCTTCTTGAAATGCAGCCTGGGCGGCCGAAAGCGACTTGATATCTGCAGTCACGCCTCTGCCCTTTGACCCATCCACTGGCTTGGCCACGCAAGGCAGTCCAACGGTTCGAATGGCAGCCGCCAATTGATCGCTCGAAGCGACCAGCACATGTGGTGCAACGGGTAGCCCAAGAGCCGTGCAAAGCGCCTTGCTGCTCATTTTGTCTCTTGAAACACTCGCGCCTATAAGGCTGTCGGACCGTGGCGATGATTCAATGAACACCTCGGCCCGCCTGCCCCAGCCATATTGCCAGAGGCGTGCCTGCTCAAGGTACGGCAGTACGGGAATGCTATGCTTTCGCGCCCCGCCCATGAGAATGCGTGCTTGATAGTCCGGATGAACTCTCCTGCACAGCGCCCATAACGCCTGCAGCGGCTCACCGATTTTCGCTGAATCGATTTGTCCGGAGCCGAGCTTGACGAATAGCTCGGCAGCCAATTCCATCGCGCGATAGCTCAGTCTTTCGTCGTGAAACCCGAGCCAGGCGAGCAATCCCTCACCCTGGAGCTTGGCGCCCCCGGAGTGCAAATAACCACGAACATGCGTAAGCGCTGCCAACGACCAGCTCGTCAGAAATTTGCCTGCAAGCTCCAAGGGCGAGATCGAATCGGCAGGTTCGGAAAAGTTGAACCAATCGGAACACGCAGCGCTCATCACATGCGCATAGCGAACCGCCTCGCACTCGACATCCTTCGATATTTCGACCTCGACCACGATGACCGGATCAGTGGAAATGGGATTGGGGCCACGGTAGGTAGCAACCTGCTTCAGTAAAATCATGGCAGCAAACCGAAGACCCGCCGATGCTCTTCCATTAAGTGGCTCCGTCCAGTGTCCCCAGAGCCTATCGTTCCCCCGCACGTGCTGTCCACTACACTTCCCATGCGTTGCCCGCGCTTAGTTCAGCGCATAGAAATAGGCGGCCATGTCGCGTGCGTCCTGCTCCGACACATTTGTCGTCGGCATCACCGTCTGCGGATTGATGGCGCGCGCGGCTCGGATCCAGCCGATCAGTTATCGGGCGTGTTCGTCAAAATCCCGCCTATGTATTGACGCTCGAGATGCCATTCAGCGGCGGTCCGGTTTTCCCCCGCGCGCCGGGCACGCCGGAGATTTGATGACAGCCTGCGCAGCCATTGGCGATGAACAGCGGGATCGCGCGTGTCGGGCCCCCGGCAGTCGATGTCAGTGCCCATGTTCGGTCCTAGGCGCTGCGCCACAGCCAATAGCCGCCATAACCGCGACGACGATAACCAGCGCGGTGAAATGCGAAGACCCCATCGCCGTGATGGGGCCCCACACAGAACCTCGCAATACTTTAAAATGGAGGAGGTTCAGCGGAAACGATGGCCTTCCTCGTCTCCCTCAACCTACCAACGTATCGCCGGCTCAAGCGTTCCAGAAGAAGGCCTGGAACCAAATTGATGCCGACAGAATTTCTGACCAGACGTTTACCGAAACCACGCGACGACAGGAGATTTGCGATGAGCCTCAAAACCATGGAGGATCTGTTCATACATGGGCTTAAGGATATTTATTACGCTGAAAAGAAGCTGGTCCAGCAGCTACCAAAAATGGCGAAGAAGGCCGAATCCGCCGAATTGGCCGACGCCATTGAAAAGCACTTCAAAGAGACCCAGAATCAGGTGACGAGGCTCGAGAAGATATTCCGGCTTTGCGATATGGAGCCGCGCGGCAAGCGCTGCCCGGGTATCGAAGGCCTGATCGAGGAGGCCAAAGAGATTATCGAAGAGGCTGAAGAGCCTGATGCTCTCGATGCCGGACTGCTCGCAGCTGCACAATCAGTCGAGCACTATGAGATTTCGCGCTACGGCACGCTCGTCGCCTGGGGCGAAGAACTCGGCATGAGCGAAGCCGTTGCTCTGCTTCGCGAGACCCTTCAGGAAGAGAAGAACGCCGATCGGCTGCTTTCGCAGCTGGCGGAGGGCAAGCTCAACCGCGAAGCTGCTTGAGTGCGAGGCGGGCCCAAACTCTAACGAAAAATGGGCCTTTCTGGCACCGCGGCCCACCTTGGGAAAATTGAAAAAAGCGCGAGGTAATCCCATATCAGGAAATGATTGCCCTCGGGCGGCGACGTCACCGGTCCATAACGGAGGGTGAGGAGCATGAACGCGACGCAGAACAGACTTAGGCTGTCGGATATCGAATTTGCCCGCTTAGGCGGCGGACATCTGGCCTATATCCGCGAAATCGACGCTGAAAAGGCTCTGGTACTGCTGGGCGAAACCCCGGCGGGAGCCACGGGCCAGCTGTTCTGCCTCTACGGGGCCGATGGCACGCCCATCGCAATCTCCATCAGCAAGCAGGCCGCCATGGCAAACGCCATTGCCAATGAGTTGCTTCCTATGACGGTGCATTGACGCCGGTTCAGGCCGCATGCGGCGTGCTGGCCGCCGGCTCTGTGAGGATTGCATAAAGCCCGGCCGCGTCCTCGGTGCCCCTAAGCTTGTTGACGATTTGCGCATCGCGGAATACCCGCGATACCCTGGCAAGCGCCATCAAGTGATCGCCTCCGGCACCCTCTGGCGACAGCAGCAGAAAAACCAAGTCCACCGGCTGCTCGTCGTCTGACTCAAAATCGATCGGGGCGACCAGCCTGGCAAAAAAACCATGGATGCGGTCGAGCCCTGCGAACTTCTCGTGTGGAATGGCCGTGCCTTGCAGTCCTGTCGACAATAGGCGTTCCCGCTGTAGCACCTTCTCGAAAATGGCTCGCGCATCGATCCCGGTGCGTTTCGCCGCGTGATGCGCCAGCTCTTGCAAAAGCTGCTTCTTGTTGGCGGCCTTGAGCGCCGGCAAGACATTCTTGGTCTGGATAATGTCGGAGAGTTGCATAGTCAATTGGTCCATCGCTTGACAACAGCCGCGCCACGCGGCGCATACCTTCAGCCGGCGTTTTTGTCGCCGACCGCAAGATCGATCCAGCCTATGTTGCCGTCGTCTCGCCGATAGATCAGTCCGAGCGAGCCGCTCTTGGAGTCGCGAAACAACAGAAACGCCGAGTTCGAAATATCGAATTGCATGGCCGCTTCCCCTGCGCTGAGTTCCGGCACTTGGTGCAGCGCCTCTGCGACAATCACCGGATTCAGGTCGCTCGGTTCCTCTTCGTCCCGTTCATGCGTTGCCGCCTGGATGATGAGGCTCTTTATTTCCGACGTGCGGGCCGGCTTGCCGCGGTGGTTATGATGGTTCCTCAGGCGCTGCTTATAACGCCTGAGCCGTTTTTCCAGATGGCCGGCTGCGACGTCGAAGGCCATCCTGGCATCTCCCTCCACGCCATGGGCCTGCAGCACGATGCCGGTTGCGAGATGCAAAGTGCAGTCGCTGCGGAATTGCGACCGCTGTTTCTCGACCATGACACGCGCGCGTACCGTGCCGTCGAAGTAGCGCGCCACATCGCCGTTGAGCCGGTCTACTACATGCTGTCGCAAGGCATCCCCAACTGAAATGTTCTTGCCCGTCACCTGAATCTGCATGATCTCGAATCAACTTTGATTCCGCGCCCGCTCCGCCGCGGCTTCACCTTCTCAACCTTGGAACAATTGACTTTTTTGCGACCAATGAAGATCGGGCGATCCCCATGGTGCTGGTTGCCGTTCAACGGGCGCGGACCCTAGTGAGGGGGGTAGGGGAAGTCAATCGAATTATGCCCGGCTACCTGGTGCCGCCGGACGGCTTTCTAGCCGCGGAGCTGCTTCTCGCGCCGTCGCCGCACCGACGACGGAATACCCATGGTTTCCCGGTATTTGGCCACGGTGCGCCGCGCGATCTCGATTCCTGCTTCCTTCAACATCGCCACGATCACGTCATCGGAGAGCGCCTGCTCCTTGTTTTCCCGAATGATCATTTCCTTAATTTTGTGCCGGACCGATTCTGCTGAATGGGGATCGTCTCCATGAGCGGTCGCGCCGATTGCCGTGGTGAAGAAATATTTCAACTCGAAGGTACCCCGAGGCGTGGCAATGAACTTGTTGGACGTCACCCGGCTCACCGTCGATTCATGCATCCCGATGGCCTCGGCGACCGTCCTTAAGGTGAGGGGCCGCATCGCCTTCACGCCATGAACGAGAAAGCCGTCCTGCTGGCGAACGATTTCCTGTGCAACCTTGAGAATGGTCCGGGCGCGCTGGTCGAGACTTTTAACCAGCCACTGCGCCGTCGTGAGGCATTCGCTCAGATAGAGCTTGTCTTGCTCCCGCGCACCAGTACGGCTCACCGTGGCGTAATATTGTTTATTGACCAGCACTCGCGGGAGCGTCTCGCTGTTTAGTTCGACAAGCCAGCTTCCATCCGGCGCCTCCCTCACGCTCACATCCGGTATGACTGCTTGCACAACAAGCTGGCCGAACGCCGACCCCGGTTTGGGATTGAGTCGGGTGACTTCCGTTGCCATGTCTTTGATGTCTTCCGCACTTACCCCGCACAGGCGCTGTAGCGCCGCATAGTTCCGTCGTGCCAAAAGCTCGAGATTTTCGATAAAGCAGGCCATGGCAGGGTCGAGCCGCCCGGCTTCCTTGAGTTGCAGCTCTAGGCACTCCTTGAGATTGCGCGCGAACACTCCTGGGGGATCGAAGCCCTGCAGAACATTGAGCACTCGCTCCGCCTGTGCGAGCGGTGCGCCAAGTCCCTGCGCTATGGCGGAGAGTTCCTGGGTCAGATAACCCGCTTCATCCACCGTCCCGATGAGATAGGCACCGATCAACCGGTCGTCCGGCTTGTCGAGGGTCAAATTGAGCTGCTCGGTGAGATGTTCTTGCAGCGTCACTTCGCGCGAAAGGCTGCTGTCGAAATCGAAATCATCCGTGCTGGAGAAGGAGCCCCCCTGGCGCGATCCGAGGCTGGTCCAGCCGGAATCGCTTTGCCCGGGGATCAGCTTCTCTTCGCTGCGTTGCCTGCCAGTGCTCTCGAGCTGCTCTTGGCTTTCCTCCCCGCGCCCTCCGAAGTTTTCCGACGCTTCCGCCTCTTTTTGCTGCGGGCTTTCTGTCTCGCCTGATGGCGATTGCTGCTCCTCGCTCTCCTCCCGCTCGAGAAGCGGATTGCGCTCAAGCTCCGCATCGACAAACGCTTGCAGCTCGAAATTCGACATCTGCAGGAGCTTGATCGCCTGCTGCAGCTGCGGCGTCATCACCAGCCCCTGTGACTGCCGCAATTCGAGTTTCGGGATCATCGCCATGGCTGATCGTCAGCAGACCTGCAATTCTCGCATGCGTCCGGCATTGGGCGCTATGACACTAAAGACTGAATTCTTCGCCCAGATAGAGCCGCCGGACTTCGGGATTTTCAACGATCTCCTGCGGGTTGCCTTCCATCAGTACCCGGCCTTCATGAATGATGAGCGCGCGGTCGACGAGCTCGAGGGTTTCGCGCACGTTGTGATCCGTAATAAGCACCCCGATGCCCCGAGAGGTGAGCTGTCGAACCAGCTGGCGTATATCGACGATTGCAATTGGATCAATCCCTGCGAAGGGCTCGTCGAGGAGCAGAAAATCGGGCTCTGCCGCGAGCGATCGCGCGATTTCAACGCGCCGGCGTTCGCCGCCAGATAGCGCCACAGCTGGCGAATTCCTAAGGTGGGTAAGTGAAAACTCATGCAACAGACCACGCAACTTACGTTCGCGCTGTGCTCTGTCGCTTTCCGTCAGCTCCAGAACCGCGCGCAGGTTCTCATCGACCGTGAGCCCTCTGAAAATTGAGGCCTCTTGGGGAAGATAGCCGATCCCATGTCGCGCCCGCTGATACATGGGCAGGCGAGTCATGTCTTCCCCGTTGAGCGTGATCGTTCCCATATCGGCAGCGAGCAGCCCCGTGATCATGTAGAACACGGTTGTCTTTCCCGCGCCGTTGGGGCCGAGCAATCCCACGGCTTCTCCGCGGCTGACCTGCAGGCTCACACCCCGTACCACCGGACGGCCCTTGAAGCTCTTGCCCAGATTGAAGGCCACGAGCCCGTCCGGTCCCCGAGAGTCATCCGTGTGTCCGCGCAGTTTCGCCGGCCTGTTCAGCTGGCTCTTCGCACGGCTCGCGGCTCTCGGTGCCTTGACGCTGGTATAGGTTTTGTCCAAGCCAAACCGCTCCGGCTATTACCGCTCAATTGAATTAATAATGCGTGAAGCGGCCGCCATCAGTTGCTCGAACTCTTCGGCACGAAACTGCCTTTCACCCGCCCGCCCGTCATCGAGCTTGTCTTGGCCTTGAGATCGGCGGTGAGCTTGAACCCCTTTACGACCGTATCGCCCTCCTTCACCACCACATTGCCGGTCACTGTCAGAAGATTCCCCGCCACGTCGAGAATTGCCCGATCCCCTGTGATCACCTGCCGCGCCGTGGTGATTTGCACATTGCCCTTGGCGTCGATGATCGTCACGTCTGACCGCTTCGAACCGTCGCCTTGGACCACCTCGGCGTAATTCACCACCATTAAATCGCTGTTCAACCGGGTACCGGTTCGCACAGCGCTCACATTGCCGGTGAATACCGCTTTCTTCTCTGCCTCCAGCACCTCCATGCTGTCCGCCTCGACCTCGACGTTTTGCTGGCCCTTTACGGCCCCGGCGATTGCCACCGTATCCACGGTTTGCGATATCGCTTCGCCGCAGCCGGCCATGGCAAAGGCAAGGAAAATGGAGCCCGGCAGGCCGAAATCTCTCAACCACGCCCGTCTTGTCATTGCGCTGATCCTTTGCTCGATTCTGCCCCGAATCTTGCCTTCACCCTATTGAAGAACAGAATACGGGCCCCGTCATCTTCGATTTCCATGCCGTTTGCCTGGATGACACCACGGGGATGGACCACTTTGACGGGTACTTCGCTTCGCAGTCGGTGCCGGTCGATATCCACCCGCGCCTCCGCCATCCTTGCATCGAAGCCGCCTGTCGAGCTGATCCTTACATCGCCCTTAAGATCGATGGTCTTGCTGTTGGAATCGTAAACGGCGGCATTGGATTTGATCGCGATCTGCTGGCCGGACTTGTGCATGACTTCCGCATCGACCGATTGCAGCCTCACCTTGCTTGCGTCATTCTCGTCCTGCACGGCATTGCGCGCGCTGATCGAAAACGGCTGATCGCTCCTGTCGAAGCCGGTAAAGCGTGAATCGGTGACGGTAATTTCCTCTTTCGGTGCCGCTGGCGAAGTGTGTCCAACGGCCTCTCCGCCGGCACCCGGCAAGGGCTTCGGCACGAGTGAGCTGAATGTCCCCGCTTGATAGGCGAGAAGTCCCACCATGGCGAGTGCAATGGCACTGAACAGCCATCCGAGAACACGGGTCAGTCTTAGATTTGAAACGCCGCGGTTCCGGCGTTCAATGTGCGAATACATCCTCTTCCGTCCAACCGGCGAGATCGAGCCTCACCCTGACCGGGACAAATTCGAAACAGGCTTTCGCCAGATCCACTCGTCCTTCTCGCTGCAGCATTTGGTCGAATCGCGCCTTGATCTCGTGAAGATATATCACGTCTAGCGCTGCATATTGCTTTTGCGCATCCGAAAGGATCGGTGCTCCCCAATCCGAGCTCTGTTGTTGCTTGGAGAGGTCGATGCCCAGCATTTCCTTGACGATGTCCTTGAGCCCATGCTTGTCGGTATAGGTCCGCGACAGCTTGGAAGCGATCTTCGTGCAATAGAGCGAGTTCACATCGGCATCCAGGTAGTGCTTCAGCATGGCCACGTCGTAGCGCGCATAATGGAAGACCTTTAGCGTGTTTCGGTCCTCTAGCATCGCCTTAAGTCGCGGCGCCTGGAACGTGGTCCTGTCGATCTGCACCAGATGGGCGTTGCCATCGCCGCCGGAGAGCTGAACGAGGCACAGTTTGTCGCGGCGCGGATGGAGACCCATGGCCTCCGTGTCGATGGCGACCACCGGCCCTAGCTCGACATGGGTGGGAAGATCAGCCTTGTGGACCTTGATTGTCATGCTGACCCCTTGAGTGCGCCGTCCGCGCTATCTTTATGGTGCCCAGAAGAGGACTCGAACCTCCACGCCTCTCGGCGCTAGTACCTGAAACTAGTGCGTCTACCAATTCCGCCATCTGGGCATGGGCGGTTGTTTATGACCCGCTATTTGCAATGTCAACTAAAGCGCTGGGGCTCACTCTTGCAAGGGGCTATGCAATGCCTCTACCCAGGGCTAAATAGCCCCCACGACCTCACGAGAGAGGCGCCTCAATGGCACCTGCCGTCAACGATAATTCTCACAAGCTGGTCACCATTATTGGCGGCACGGGCTTCCTTGGGCGCCACATCGTGCGCGCGCTGGCCAAGGATGGCTATCGTATCCGGGTGGCCGTGCGGCGTCCCGACCTCGCCGGCCACGTCCAGCCACTGGGTAGGGTGGGCCAGATCGTGCCCGTGCAGGCCAATGTGCGCTACCCCGATTCCATCGATGCGGCCTGCGCCAGTGCCTATGCGGTAATCAACCTCGTCGGCATTCTCCATCGCGCCGGATCGCAGACCTTCGACTCTGTCCATGTCCAGGGCGCCGAGGCCGCAGCGCGTGCCGCTTTGCGTGCTGGGGCCGCCATCTTCATTCAGATGTCCGCTCTCGGCGCCGATCCGGACAGTCCTTCCGCCTATGCCCGCACCAAGGCCGAGGGCGAAGTCCGCGCGCGCAGCGCCTTTCCGGGCACCATTGTCATTCGTCCCTCGATTGTCTTCGGTCCCGAGGACGCCTTTTTCAACCGCTTTGCCGCAATGGCCAGGATTTCTCCCGTCTTGCCGCTCATCGGGGGCGGTCGCACCCGCTTTCAGCCGGTATTCGTTGGTGATGTCGCCGAAGCAATCGCAAAGCTTCTCGATCGCGGCTTGGCCGATAGCCGCGTCTATGAGTTCGGTGGGCCTGAAATTTACAGCTTCCGTGATCTCATGCGCTTCACCCTGCGCACTGTCATGCGCCGCCGTCTTCTCTTGCCCGTGCCCTTCGGGATAGCGGGCATCATGGCTTCCATTTTTCAGCTTCTCCCCCGGTCCTTGCTCACGCAGGATCAGGTGCTGCTCTTACAGCGCGATAATGTCGTGAGCGACGAGGCGGCAAATGAGGGCCGCACCTTGAAAGGCTTGGGGCTCGTGCCGCGCGACATCGAGGCCATCGTGCCTTCTTACCTCTACCGCTATCGCCGCGCCGGCCAGTTCACCGAAATCGAGCGCCGCCTCGAGAATCTTCTTTCGCGCGGCGTCGATACGCTTCGTGGCCGCGACCGCACGCCTTAGGTGAAAATCAGGCCGGCATTGATGAGCAGCAGGATAACCACGCCGAGCACTAGCCGGTACACCACGAACGGCAAAAGGCTGAACCGCTTGACCGCCGCCATCAGAAACGCAATCGCGGCGAGCGCGAAGAAAAAGGTGAGCGCGCCTGTGAGCACGGCATCACCGGTAATCGGCTCGCCTGCCTCCATGGCTTCCCCGAGGACGAGGACGCCGGCGCCGACCATCGCCGGAATGCCGAGCAGGAACGAAAATCGCGCAGCTTCGGGCCGTGTGAACCCCAGAGCGCGTGCCGCGGTGATGGTGATGCCCGACCGGCTCGTGCCCGGGATCAGGGCCAGCGCCTGAGCCACCCCAATGATGAGTGCCGGGCCAATCCTCATATCTTCCATGCGCCATTTCGATGGTCCGAGCCAGTCCGCCGCCAGCATCAAGAGGCCGAAAACAATTGCGTTCCACGCAACGATTTGGGGGCCGCGGATCGTATCGAGAAACCCTGTCTTTCTGAGGACCAAACCGAAGGCGATGGCTGGAACGGTGCCGATGGCGATCAGCAGCACCAGCCGGCCGGCATCGGTGACCCGGCCTTTAAGCAATTCGATCCCGCCGCGCGCCAGCGTCAGCACATCTCGCCAGAAATACACCAATATGGCGACGAGCGAGCCCATATGGACCATCACATCTGTCAAAAGCCCCTGGTCGGCCCATCCGGTGAAAACCGGCACGAGGATGAGATGGCCCGAAGATGAAATCGGCAGAAACTCCGTGATGCCCTGGATGATGGCGAGGACCACTATTTGCTCGATGGGCATCGGGCCGTCTCTTCTGCTGCAGGGGAGGCGAATCGCTGGGTCGAATAGGAACCGCAGTTCTATATCCGCTTGCCGGGCGTCTGCAAACCTGCACCGCTCCGATTGCAGCGCGATGCCCGCTGGCGCATTATTTGCCGGAATTCAAGCCGTGCCGCGTTAAGGCCTCTGGATTGGCAAAGCATCGTACATGCCAAAGCTTTATCATTCGCCTCTCGACCCAGCTTCGCGCCGCATTCGGCTGGCGATGGCCGAATACGGTGTCGACCTGGAACTGATCGAGGAGCGCCCCGGCCAGCCGAGCGATGCGCTGCAGGAGTTGAACCCGGCCGGCGTAACGCCTGTCCTCATTGAGGATGATCGCAGTGTGGTCAGCGGCGCCGAGGCCCTGGGCGAATATCTCGAGGAAACGCGCTCAAGCCCCAAGACGAGCCTTCTCGGCAGAACCCCCGCTGAGCGAGCCGAGACCCGCCGCCTTGTCGCCTGGTTCGACCGCAAGTTTCACACCGAGGTCAGCGATCCGCTCTTGACCGAGAAGCTCACCCGCCGGTTTCTGCCGCGCGAACGCGGCGGCGGCCCGCCGGACATGGCCAAGGTCAGGGCTGCCCAGGCCAATATCAGGCTGCATTTGGACTACATCGCCACCCTCGCCGACGAGCGCAACTGGCTGGCAGGCGCAAATCTCTCCCTTGCCGATTTCGCAGCTGCTGCCCATCTCTCCTGTCTCGATTTCATCGGCGAGGTGCCCTGGAACAGCGCCGGATCGGCCAAAATCTGGTATCAGCGGATCAAGTCGCGGCCGTCTTTCCGGCCCCTGCTGACTGATTATGTGCGCGGCATTGCTCCGCCGCCCAATTACGTGGATCTCGATTTCTGAAGCGATCGTCATGTCTCTCGCGCTTGAATCATGGCTGAAGGACGAAGCGAAGGCGCTTGGCTTCGACAGCTGCGGAATTACCCGCCTCGACGCCGATAATGAGCTTGGCCGTCGGCTCGAGAGCTTTATCGCCGAGCATCGGCACGGCGACATGGACTGGTTGGCATCGACCGCCGAGCGGCGAAAGGCGCCGAGCGCTCTTTGGCCGGAGGCCCGCTCAGCCGTGTTGATCGGGTTGAACTATGGCCCAGGAACCGATCCTCTTCATCGCCTGTCGGCGAAAAGCTCCGGCAATATCTCGGTCTATGCGTGGGGCGACGACTACCACGAATTGATCAAGGGTAAGTTGAAGACGTTGGCCGGCAAGCTCGCCGCCAGGACCGCGAGCGAGGTCAAGGTATTCGTCGATACCGCACCACTTATGGAAAAGCCGCTCGCCCGCAAAGCCGGTCTCGGCTGGCAAGGCAAACATACCAATCTCGTGTCCCGGAAATTCGGCTCCTGGCTGTTCCTCGGTGCCATATTGACCACGGCCGAGCTTGCTCCCGATCCCCCAGAGGAAGATCGCTGTGGTTCGTGCCGCGCCTGTCTGGACATCTGCCCCACGCAAGCATTCCCGGCGCCCTACCAGCTCGATGCCCGCCGCTGCATTTCCTATCTTACGATTGAGCACAAGGGCCACATCGATCGCGAATTCCGCGACAAGATCGGCAATCGTATTTACGGCTGCGATGATTGCCTGGCGATCTGCCCGTGGAACAAATTTGCCGAAGCCGCCGGCGAACAGCGACTTGCTGCCCGTGACGACCTCATCGAACCTCCCTTAGCCGAGTTCCTGGCGCTTGACGACGCGGCATTTCGCAAGAAGTTCGCCCGCTCGCCCGTCAAGCGCACCGGGCGCAACCGGTTTTTGCGCAACGTCCTCATCGCAGCCGGCAATTCTCGCGAACCCGCCTTGATTGCGCAGGTCCTGCCGTGCCTTTCCGATGAATCGCCGCTCGTCCGCGCCATGGCCGTGTGGGCGCTCTCCCGCCTTGGTGCGCCCCATCAATTCGCCGCATGGCGCCAGCACTTTCACCCGGGCGAAACCGACGCCGCGGTGAGGCAGGAATGGCTCGCGAAGCACCGATGAACCGTCTTCTTTGTTTCGGCTTCGGTTTCTGCGCTGGTACTTTGGCCAAGAGGCTCAGCAAGAGAGGCTGGTCGCTTACCGGCACGAGCCGAACGGTCGAGGGCTGCGCCGAGATTGCTGCCCGTGGTTTCGCCGCCACTTGCTTCGATGGCTTGGCTCCGATCGATCCCTCGATCATTGCCGGCCATGACCACATCCTTCTCTCCATCCCGCCTGACGAGATCGGCGATCCGGTTCTGCGATTGCATCTCGATCATATCCTGGCCAGCGGGCGGAGTTTTCGCTGGATCGGCTATCTGTCGAGCACCTCCGTTTACGGCGATCGCGGCGGCGGCTGGGTCGATGAGTCCGCGCCGCTTATCCCTTCATCGGAGCGCGCGGCAAGGCGCGTTCATGCCGAAGAGCAATGGCTCGCCCTCAGCCGCATACACGGCTTGCCGGTTCACATTTTTCGTCTCGCAGGGATTTATGGCCCGGGGCGCAACCAGCTCCTCTCTGTTCGCGCCGGTACGGCCCGGGCCATTGTCAAGCCCGGACAGGTCTTCAGTCGCATCCATGTCGAGGACATTGCCGGCGTGCTGGAGGCCTCGATGGCAATGCCCCGCCCTGGACGCATCTATAACCTGTGCGATAACGAGCCCGCGCCCCCCGAGAATGTCGTGGCCTATGCCGCGGAGCTCATGTCGGCCCCGCCGCCTCCGCAGGTCGATATCGCTATGGCCGGACTGAGCCCCATGGCGCTGAGCTTTTATGAGGAACTCAAAACGCGTCTGCAACCGGCGCATCAAGGAAGAGCTTGGCTATCGGCTTCTCTATCCGACATACCGCGAGGGCCTTGCCGCTCTGAAGGCGACGCTCTGAGCCAGAGCGCCTGGACTGTCTCGACGATCATCTCTAGGTCGCGTGGCGAGGATAGTCTGTGATCGCCGCCCTTGATCAGCGTGAAGGTAATATCATCGCCCTCAAGGCTTTCATAAACCTTCAGTGAATGCGTCCATGGAACGTCCGGGTCGGCTTCGCCCTGCAGGATGCGCACCGGAACATCGATTTTCATGCGTTCCTGCAGGATCAGATGGCGCCGCCCGTCTTCGATGAGCTTTCTCGTGATTTTATAGCCATCGCCATAGCGGGACGGCATGAGCCATTCACCCTGCGTCTCGATCGCTCGGCGAGCCTCTCCATCCAAACTCGCCCACAGCAGTGCCTCCGTCATGTCGACGGCGGGTGCGAGCAGCATGAGGCCGCCTATGCGCCCCAGATGGCGGCTTTGCTCGGCGGCAAGCCGGCGGACCAACAACAGCGCCAGATAGCCGCCCATGCTCGATCCGGCGATGATCATTGGCCTCCGGGCGATCTGCTCGAACGCATGCTGCGCCTCCGCCAGCCAGTCGCTGACTGTCCGTTCGGTGAATAGTCCCTCGGATAGGCCGTGGCCGGAATAATCGAACCTTAAACACGGCCGGCCCGCCTTTCGCGCCGCCGCCGCCACCGCCTCCGCCTTGGCTCCGGCCATATCCGACATGAGGCCGCCGAGCCAAAGCACGCCGGTCGCCGCGGCCTCCGCGTTCTCATGGCGGTAAGCCAGCGCGATGCCCCTTCGCTTTTCGGTAAATTCCACCTCGCCTGCCATGCTTCACGTCCCCCCTGTCGTCACTGCCTTGACCGGAATGCTGCACTGGCAACGCAAAATCTCTCATGCCTCGCGCAACGGCCCTCCACGCTTGACTTCATCCTAAACTTCACGATGTATAAGGGGGCATCAATGAAATTGGCAGACTGTGGTGCTCTTCGGACCTGCTGCCGAACAGAGGAGAATTGAACATAAACCGCAAACCATTTGTCAAGGAACAGCGTCCCCGTGATGACGGGCCGCGTGTGAACGACAGGATAGATTCCCGCGAAATACTTCTAATCAATGAAAAGGGTGAAAAGGTCGGCATTATGAGCCCTTCCCAGGCCCTGACGCTGGCCGAGCAGGCAGGCCTCGACTTAGTCGAGATATCGCCTGGCACCCAGCCGCCCGTTTGCAAGATCCTCGACTATGGCAAATACAAATACCAGGCGCAGAAAAAGGCCAACGAGGCGCGCAAAAAGCAGAAAACCATTGAAATCAAGGAAATAAAAATCCGGCCGAACATCGACAGCCATGATTATGGTGTGAAGATGAAGTCCATCCAGCGGTTCTTCGAGGAGGGCGACAAGGTCAAGGTCACCCTGCGCTTCCGTGGCCGCGAAATGGCGCACCAGGAAATCGGTTTCCAGCTTCTTCAGCAGGTCAAGGCCGACACCGCCGAGATCGCCAAGGTTGAATCCGAGCCGCGCTTCGAAGGGCGCCAGGTCGTGATGGTGCTGGCTCCAAAGTAGCCTCGTCGCTGCTAGCCGCGGCGAACTTGCATTTCCCAATTATGCGGCCTATAACCCGCGCACTTTGAGCCGCCCGGCAGGGCATGCCGTGGCGGCTCTTAATGCTTGGCTTCGACCAAGACGACATCTATCAATTGAAGGAACAGGCAAAATGCCCAAGATGAAGAACAAATCCTCCTGCAAGAAGCGCTTCAAAATGACGGCCAGCGGCAGGGTTCGATCGGCCCAGGCGGGCAAGCGCCACGGCATGATCAAGCGCACCAACAAGCAGATCCGCAATCAGCGGGGCACGACGATTCTCGCATCGGGCGATGAGCGCCTGGTGAAGATTCACATGCCTTTTGCCCGCTGAGCGCTTGAAGGAGTGAACCCATGTCGAGAGTGAAACGTGGCGTAACCGCGCGTGCCCGCCACAAGAAGACCCTCAAGGCTGCCAAGGGCTATTCCGGCCGCCGCAAAAATGTCTATCGCGCTGCGGTCCAGGCGGTGGAGAAGGCTGGTCAATATGCCTATCGCGACCGGCGTCGCAAGAAGCGCAATTTCCGCTCTCTGTGGATTCAGCGCATCAACGCGGCCACGCGCGAGCTGGGCTTGACCTATGGCCGATTTATCGATGGGCTCGGCAAAGCCGGCGTCGCGGTCGATCGGAAAATTCTGGCCGACCTTGCCGTGCGCGAGCCCCAAGCCTTCGCAAGCCTGGTGGAGAAGGCGAAAGCCGCTCTCTAGCGCATCTTTTCGCGAAGCGGCCTTTCGGGAGCGTGCATCGCTCATCCGAAGCGCTGAGCTTTTGTGAGGTAGTCCATGCATCCAATCACTCACGGCCTTGAGGCGGAGCTTCTCCGTGCCGTCGCTTCGACTGTCGACGAGGCATCGCTTGAAGAGCTGCGCGTCACCGCACTCGGCAAGAAGGGCTCGATTTCCGAGCGCATGAAAACCTTGAGCGGCATGGATCCCGATGAGCGCAGAGAGGCTGGCGCCGCCCTCAATGCGCTGAAGGACAAGGTCGCTGCCGCGATTGCGGAGAAACGGCGTGCCTTGGCCGAAGCCGTGCTCGAACGGCGGCTCGCGACCGAGAGCGCCGATATCACGCTTCCCGTTCGTCCGATGATGCAGCGGCACCATCCATCCCGTGAGCCATGTCTGGGAGGAAGTCGTTCAGATCTGGGGCGATCTCGGCTTCGCCGTGGCCGAGGGCCCCCACATCGAGGATGACTTCTATAATTTCGGCGCGCTCAACATGCCCCCCGAGCACCCTGCGCGCCAGGAGCACGACACCTTCTATTTTAATGAAAAGCCCGACGGTTCGCGCATGCTGCTCCGCACCCACACGAGCCCCGTGCAGATCCGCACCATGCGCGCCTCCACGCCGCCCATCCGCATCATCGCGCCCGGCCGCACCTTCCGCTGTGACAGCGACCAGACGCACACGCCGATGTTTCACCAGATCGAGGGGCTGATGGTCGACGAACAGACCAATCTCGGTCAGCTCAAATGGGTCCTGACTGAATTCTGCAAGGCGTTCTTCGAGCTCGACGATGTGAAGATGCGGTTTCGCGCCTCGCATTTTCCTTTCACCGAGCCCTCGATGGAAGTCGATATCAATTGTTCCTGGGAAGCCGGCCAGGTGAAGATCGGTGCCGGCAGCGACTGGCTGGAGATCCTGGGCTCCGGCATGGTTCACCCCAATGTTCTCAAGGCCGGCGGTCTCGACCCGGATCGCTATCAGGGCTGGGCATTCGGCATGGGCCTCGATCGCATTGCCATGCTGAAATACGGCATCCCCGATCTGCGTGCTTTCTTCGAGGCCGATTTGCGCTGGCTGCGCCACTATGGTTTCTCCTTCACCGACGTGCCGACCCTCGCCGGGGGCCTGTCATGAAATTCACGCTTTCCTGGCTGAAGGAGCATCTCGCTACCGAGACGGATCTCGCCACCCTTATCGAGGCTTTGCTCGGGGTCGGCCTTGAAGTCGAGGAGGTGGTCGATCGCGCGGCAGCACTCGCCCCCTTCACCGTCGCGCGCGTCAAAAAGGCCGACAAGCACCCCAATGCCGACCGTCTGCGCGTTTGCCTCGTCGAGACCGATCGCGGCGAAATACAGGTCGTGTGCGGCGCGCCCAATGCACGCACCGGAATGACCGGCATCTTTGCGCACCCCGGCACCGATATTCCCGGCACCGGCATCCGGCTCGAGAAAGGCAATATCCGCGGCGTCGAATCGGGCGGCATGCTGGTTTCCGAACGCGAGCTCATGATCTCCGACGATCACGAAGGCATCATCGATCTTGCCAGGTGATATTCCGATCGGCACGCCGGCGGCCCAAGTGCTCGGTCTCGATGACCCGATGATCTATGTCAAGGTCACGCCCAACCGCCCCGACGCCTTGGGTGTTCGCGGCATCGCCCGCGATCTCGCCGCCAAGGGCCTTGGCACGCTGAAGCCGTTGGACGCGACACCTGTTACCGGGAGGTTTGGATCGCCTCTCGAGGTCGAGCTTCGTTTTTCGGGTGGCGACACCACGCCGTGCCCGCTGTTCATCGGCCGCTATTTTCGTGGCCTGACCAATGGTCCCTCGCCCGATTGGCTGAAGCGCCGCCTCCGCGCCATTGGCTTGCGGCCTATTTCGGCCCTGGTCGACATCACCAATTATATGACCATTACTTACAACCGTCCGCTGCATGTGTTCGATGCCGACAAGATCAGGAGTCCCGTTCACGCGCGTTTCGCGAGCGACGGCGAGGAGCTCCTGGCCCTCGATGGCCGAACCTACAAGCTCGACCCCGCCATGACCGTCATCGCCGATGCCCAAGGTCCGCAGGGTATTGCCGGCATCATCGGTGGCGAGCAATCCAGCTGCACGCCTGAAACCGTCAACGCCTTCATGGAGGCCGCCCTCTTCGATCCGTTGCGCACTGCTGCCACCGGCCGCAGGCTCGGGATCAACTCCGATGCCCGCTACCGCTTCGAGCGCGGCGTCGATCCCGCCTTCGTCGCCCCGGGCGCCGAGATCGCCTCGCGCATGATCCTCGATCTTTGCGGCGGCGAAGCCTCCGAACTCGTGATCGCGGGAGAGCCGCCGAGCTGGACGCGCAGCTACACGCTGCGCAAGTCGCGCGTGAAAGCTTTGGCCGGCATCGATGTTCCGATCCCCGAACAGAAGCGCATCCTGTCGTGCCTCGGCTTCGAGGTCGCCGAAGCCGTGGGCGGCTTCGCCTGCAAAGTACCGAGCTGGCGCCCCGATATTCAGGGTGAAGCCGACCTCGTGGAAGAGGTCACCCGCATCGTCGGCCTGGACAAGGTGCCGCCTCAGCCACTGCCGCGCACCCATGCTGTGGCGCGCCCCGTTCTGAATGTTCTTCAGCGGCGGATGCTGGCGGCCCGTCGTGCCCTTGCCGCCGCCGGGCTCACCGAGGCCGTCACCTGGTCGTTCCTGCCTGCTGCGCACGCCGAGCTTTTCTCCGCAGGCGG
Source organism: uncultured Alphaproteobacteria bacterium (assembly GCA_963770205.1). Lineage (GTDB taxonomy): Bacteria > Pseudomonadota > Alphaproteobacteria > Rhizobiales > Aestuariivirgaceae > DATBLQ01. The sequence continues at coordinate 12,953 of CAVYOS010000008.1, read as the reverse complement.
GCGCAATCCCGCGCTCGTGCTGGCCAACCCGATTTCCTCCGAATTGACCGATATGCGCCCCTCCCTGGTGCCGAACCTTCTCGCCGCAACCTCGCGCAATCACGCGCGCGGCTTCGCCGAGATCGCGCTTTTCGAGGTGGGCCAGGCCTATGCCGGCGAGCGGCCGGAAGATGAGACGCTGCGTGCATCCGGTGTCCGCCGCGGTGCCTGCCACGGACGCAACTGGCTCGAGAAGCCGCGGCCTGTCGATCTCTATGATGCCAAGGCCGATGCGCTCGCCGTCCTCGAGGCTTGCGAAGCGCCCATGTCCAACCTCCAGGTGGTGAAGGGCGGGCCTGCCTGGCTGCATCCCGGCCGCAGCGGCACCATCCAGCTCGGTCCCAAGAATCGTCTCGCCGTTTTCGGCGAAATCCATCCGCGCATTTTGCAGGCGTTGGATGTGAAAGCGCCGGCCGTTGCCTTCGAGGTCATATTGAATGCCATACCTTCCGCTCGCGCCAAATCGGCAACCCGGCCCGCGCTCGATGTCTCCGACCTGTTGCCCGTCAGCCGCGACTTCGCATTCCTGGTCGATGACACGGTCGAGGCGGAGAAGCTGGTCAAGGCTGCCCGTGCCGCCGACAAGACGCTGATCGCCGATGTCGAAGTCTTCGACGTTTTCTCCGGCGGCTCGCTCGGAGAGGGCAAGAAGTCGCTCGCCATTGCCGTAACGCTGCAGCCACGCGAGCACACGCTGGTCGATGCGGAGATCGAAGCGGTCTCGCAAAAAATCATCGCCTCTGTCATTAAGGCAACCGGCGGCACATTGCGCGGGTGAGCACTATTCGGGACTGTCTCACTCTCACGCGTTGCCGATAAAAATGCCTGCCAGGAACACCAGGAACCCGCCGACCGCCACCTGGAAGGCCGCCCTGAGAAAGGGCGTGTCCATATATCGGTAGCGGATCCACGAGATCACCCCGAGCTCCACGAACACGATGATCGTGGCAATCGTCGTCGCCGTCCAGAAATCCGGAATGAGATAGGGCAGCGCATGGCCGACCCCGCCGACGGTGGTCATCACCCCTGCCGCCAGCCCGCGGATCAAGGGATGCCCGCGTCCTGTGAGCTTGCCGTCGTCCGAGAGCGCCTCGGCAAACCCCATGGAGATGCCGGCACCGATGGACGCCGCCATCCCGACAAGGAAAGTCTCCCAGGTGCTGTGCGTGGCGAATGCTGCGGCGAACAGCGGCGCCAGCGTCGAAACCGAGCCGTCCATCAGTCCGACGAGTTCCGGCTGGATCACTTGCAGCAGGAACAGCCGCCGTTGCGCTTCCTCCTCTTCTGCCTTGGCGCTCTGGGTGAGATGCTTCTCGCCCAGCCTGTCGGCGAGTGAACTATGCCCCTTTTCCGCCGCTGCCAGCTCGTTAAGCAGCTTCTTCACGGCGGGATTGACCGCCCGCGCTGCCGCCTGCTTGTAAAAATTATAGTTCTCCGCCTCGATCACCTCTGCATGGCGCTGAATGTTTTTCAGATTCGCATGCTTCATGAGCCACGCCGGCCGGTGCCTGACGAAGCCGGCGACATCGCTGCGCCTAATCAGCGGGATGAAGTCGCCGAAACTCTTCTGATACATGTCGGTCAGCCGCCCCCGGTGCTCGAGCTCTTCCTCGGCCATCTCCATGAATACTTTGGCCGAGGCCGGGAACCGCTCCATCAGCGAATTGGCAAAGGTCGCATAGCTCCGGGCATCCTCATCCTCGCTCGAAATGGCCAAGGCGAGGATTTCCTGTTCCGTGAGGTCTGAAAAACGCTTCAAGAGTGGTTTCCTTCTGCTGACGAGGGCTCAACTTAGAATCATTCCAGAAACCCTGCCACTGTCATGATCATGGGCCGCTGAACATATGCGTCATGCCGGCCCATCGCCTTGCTTGACGCTCGCTGACATGCCTGCCATCAAGCCCGCCATGACCGATCCGAGCTTGATCCGCAACTTCGCCATCATCGCGCATATCGACCACGGCAAGTCGACCCTTGCCGACCGCCTGATCCAGGCCTGCGGTGCGGTGTCTGCGCGCGAGATGAAGGAGCAGATCCTCAACTCGATGGACCTGGAGCGTGAGCGGGGCATCACCATAAAGGCCAATACGGTCCGTCTCGATTATCGTGCGAAGGATGGTCGTGATTATGTGCTCAACCTCATCGATACTCCTGGCCACGTCGATTTCGCCTATGAGGTCTCCCGCTCGCTTGCCGCCTGCGAGGGCTCGCTTCTCATCGTCGACGCCTCGCAAGGGGTGGAGGCGCAAACGCTCGCCAACGTCTATCAGGCCATTGCCAATAATCACGAGATCGTGCCGGTGTTGAACAAGATCGATCTGCCCGCCGCCGAGCCCGAGCGCGTGCGCCGCCAGATCGAGGACGTGATCGGCATCGATGCATCGGGTGCGCTGGAGATTTCCGCCAAGACGGGTCTGGGTATCGACGAGGTTCTGGAGGCCATCGTCACCCGCCTGCCGGCTCCGAAGGGAAATGCAAAGTCCTTGCTCAAGGCCCTGCTCGTCGACAGCTGGTACGATCCTTATCTCGGGGTCGTCGTTCTGGTGCGCATCGTCGATGGCCTTCTGAAGAAGGGCATGCGCATCAAGCTCATGTCCACCCATGCCTCTTATCTTGTCGAGCGTGTCGGCATCTTCCGGCCGAAACAGGAGATGATCGCGAGCCTCGGGCCTGGCGAGATCGGCTTTTTCACGGCCGCCATCAAGGAGGTCGCCGACACCCGCGTCGGCGATACCGTGACGGACGACCGCAATCCCGCCCTTAGCCCCCTGCCGGGTTTCAAGCCCGCCCAGCCGGTGGTTTTCGCCGGTTTTTTCCCGGTGGATGCCTCGCGCTTCGAGGATCTTCGTGAGGCCATGGGCAGGCTCCGCCTCAATGACGCGAGCTTTTCCTATGAGATGGAAACCTCCGCCGCGCTCGGCTTCGGTTTCCGCTGCGGCTTTTTGGGCCTGCTCCATCTCGACATCATCCGCGAGCGCATCGAGCGCGAGTTCAATCTCGATATCATCACCACCGCGCCCTCTGTCATCTACCGCTTCACCCTGATCGACGGCAGCGAGATCGAGCTGCACAATCCGGCCGATATGCCCGATCCCATGCGGATCAGGACCATGCAGGAGCCCTGGATCGAGGCGACCATCCTCGTGCCCGATGAGCATTTGGGTGTCGTGCTCAAGCTGTGCGAGGATCGCCGCGGGCATCAGAAGCAGCTCACCTATGCCGGTTCCCGCGCCATGCTGGTGTACGACCTGCCCCTCAACGAAGTTGTGTTCGACTTCTACGACCGGCTGAAATCCGTCTCCCGCGGCTATGCCAGTTTCGACTATCATATCACCGGCTATCAGGAGTCCGATCTCGTCAAGCTGTCGGTCCTCGTCAATGCCGAGCCTGTCGATGCCCTTTCCATGATCGTCCACCGTGGCCGCGCCGAGCAGCGCGGCCGGGTGATGTGCGAGAAGCTCAAGGAGCTCATCCCCCGCCACATGTTCCAGGTGCCGATCCAGGCTGCAATCGGCGGCAAGATCGTCGCGCGCGAAACCCTCTCCGCGCTGCGCAAGGACGTCACCGCCAAATGCTACGGCGGCGATGTCACCCGCAAACGCAAGCTTCTGGACAAGCAGAAGGAGGGCAAGAAAAAGATGCGCCAGTTCGGCCGCGTCGAGATCCCGCAGGAAGCCTTCATCGCCGCCCTCAAGATGGACGAGAATTGAAGTTGTATCTTCCCTCTCCCCTCGTGGGAGAGGGCTAGGGTGAGGGGGTTTTCTGAATTCACAATAGAAAATCCTTCCGCCAGCTTGCGCTTCCGGGATGAAGGAGGGGTGGAGCGGCACCTCGCGGTGGCGCCAACGTTGGTGTTAGTAGAGATGGTGCGAGGGCGCTCCACCCCGGTGATTTTGGGAGGTCACTTTCACGTCACTCGCTTCGGGATGTTTCGAAGCCGCGCCGGCCTAGCACTCAACCCCTGGTCAACGGCAGCCAGTCCACGGCTTGCCTACAGGCACCGGCCCTTTCTCCACACTCAAAAGGCGACATCCGGACAGCGCCTCCTTCACGGAGCAGGGTGAAGAATGACTACTCTATACTAGGAATGTTGTCAAGAGGAAAGTTTCTCCCCCTGTGGGGAGGGGCGGTGGGTGCACCTTCGACCCTTCTCCTTCGTCACTCCCTGCCGAAAGGCGGAGGGAAGAAATACCAGCTGGTAGGATGCTGCATGCGGATCAGAGGCTTTCGCCGGAATGACGATGAGGGAACGGAATAGGGAATAACTCCGCTGGCTTTTCGCCTCCGGGTGAAGGAGAGGTGGGAGGCTGGCCCTCCTAGGTGCCTACTTCAAAGAGTAGGACTGGTGCCCACTTCCATTAATTTCGAGAATTAACTGAGTGGGACTATTGCCCTCGTTTGCACGAGGGCGGATATGCGGAGGCTCGACAGCGCTCCCACCGCCATCCGTACCTGCCAAGACGCGCTATTCAAGGGCGGCTTGGGACAGACGGCAGCTGCTCCACGTTTCAACAAGAAGAGGTGAGGCTTCGCGATGACCGCCTCCTTCTTGGAGCAGATGCTGACCATATACACACACCTAGGAATGTTGTCAACGGAAAGTTATCCCTCTCCCCTCGTGGGAGAGGGTAGGGTGAGGGGGGTACCCCTCATCCGGCTCGATGCCAAAACGCATCTCGCCACCTTCTCCCACAAGGGGGAGAAGGAAGAGAAGCTGGATCAGAGGCTTTCGCCGGAATGACGATAGGGGACGTGCGAGCGGGCACCTTCGTTGCCCGTCTACTCGTTTCCGATCGCATAGACCTTGCCCTTGTAGGGGGCTGCCGATTTATCGTCGACGGCGGTGACGTAGATGGTCTTGCCATCTGCGCTGAAGGCGAGATTGGGTGCGGCCGCCGACGGCACCTCGATCTTGCGGACGAGTTTTCCCTCTTTGTCGGCGACGACGATCCTGCCCGCGCTATAGAGGCCGATATAGAGATTGCCGTCGGGACCGAATTTGATCCCGTCGGGATAGGCATCAGGCGGCTCATCGAGAGCGCTGAGCCGCACGAACAATCGGCGGTCCGTAAGCGTGCCGTCGGCCTCCACCTTGAAGCTGATGACCCGTCCGGCCTCAGACTCGTTCACATAAAGTCTTAAGCCATCGGGTCCCAAAGCGACCCCATTGGCATAGTGCAGATCATTGGCGACCTCCCGGATCGTTCCGTCGCGCGCCATGTGCAGCACGCGCCCGACGATCGGCGCCGGTTCCCATGGGCCCGACGTCGTGAAATAAATACCGCCCTTCCCGTCGGGCGTGCCGTCGTTGGGCCCGACGAGCGCCGCGCCCGAACTGTCCTTTGCCTGTGCGTCGATCGTTTCGCCGGTAGCCGAGATGCGCACCATCTCTCCCGAATCATAGCAGGTCACTGCGAAACCCTCGCCCATCGCGATCACGGCTGAAGGTCCGCACCCATCCTTGCTCCACAGAACGGTGCTCGCCGCACCGTCCCACCGGTTTACCTTATGGGCGCCGTATTGCGCATAATAGAGCGTGCCGTCTTTCATCAGCGGGCCTTCCGGAAATCCGGCATCGGCATCGATGACTTTGGAATCGGCAGCCTGGGCTGGCAAATTGAGGAGGGAAAGAAGCAAGAAGGCGTAGCGGACACGCATAGGCGTCACCTCACTGGCGGCAGCCCCCGAACTTCAACATAGAGAAGATGCACCGCCCGCGAAAGGCAGTGAGGCCCTTTCACCCCTGAGAGCCTCAAGGCTGCGCCGTCACTCCCGTAGCGATCTCGCACGCGACGCCGGTGCCGCCGAGCCCGCAATAGCCGAACGGGTTCTTGGCGAGATATTGCTGGTGGTAATCCTCCGCATAGTAGAATTCCCCCGCGCCCGCGATCTCGGTCGTGATCTCGCCAAGCCCCCGCTCCTTCAGCGCGGCTTGATAGGTCTGGCGCGAGGCTTCCGCGGCGCGTCGCTGCTCTTCGCTCGTCCAATAGATGCCCGAGCGGTAGCTGGTGCCGATGTCGTTGCCCTGGCGCATGCCCTGCGTCGGGTCATGGGCCTCCCAGAACACTTTGAGCAGCGCGTCGTAGGAAATCCTGCGCGGATCGAAGACGACCTTCACCGCCTCGGCATGGCCGGTGAGTCCGGTGCATACCTCCTCATAGGTTGGGTTGGGCGTCATCCCGCCGATGCTGCCGACTGCCGTAACCCACACGCCGGGCAGGTTCCAGAACGCTTTCTCCGCACCCCAATAGCAGCCGAGCGCGAAATAGGCGGTTTCGCTCCCCTCCGGGTAGGAACCCTTGAGCTTGCGCCCGTTGACGAAATGCTTATCCGCCGTCGGTATGGGCGTCGCCCTGCCGGGAAGCGCCGTTTCCGCCGTCGGCATGGAGAGTTTTTTCCGGTTGAAGAACATGGGATTTGAATTCCTCCAGTTCCGCTAATGTTGGTTCCCGAGGCGGCAAGCGCAAGTCACCGCGCTCAAACTTCGGTGAGCCGGTGCTTGAACCGCCGCGACCTGCAACTATAGTGCGGCTCCCGGCCCCGATCCCTGGATCATCGTCCATGAAAACCCGCGCTGCAATCGCCTTCGAGAAAGCCAGGCCCCTGGAAATCGTCGAACTCGACCTCGAGGGGCCGAAACCGGGCGAGGTGCTGGTCGAGATCAAGGCGAGCGGCATCTGCCACACCGATGAGTTCACCATCTCCGGGGCGGATCCCGAAGGTCTGTTTCCGGCCATCATGGGCCATGAGGGCGCCGGGATCGTGCGCGAGCTGGGCGAGGGTGTCACCTCTCTGAAACTGGACGATCATGTCATCCCGCTTTACACGCCCGAGTGTCGCGAGTGTGAATACTGCCTCAACCCCAAGACCAATCTCTGCCAGAAAATCCGCACCACTCAGGGCAAGGGCGTGATGCCCGACGGCACCAGCCGTTTTTCCTATAATGGCCGCATGGTGCATCACTACATGGGCTGCTCGACCTTTTCCAATTTCACCGTGATGCCCGAGATCGCCCTGGCGAAGATCCGCGCCGACGCGCCATTCGACAAGGTGTTCTATGTCGGCTGCGGTGTCACGACCGGCATCGGCGCTGTCGTCAACACCGCCAGGGTCGAGCCGGGATCGACCGCCATTGTCTTCGGTTTGGGCGGCATCGGCCTCAATGTCGTGCAGGGCCTTCGCCTTGTCGGCGCAAGGATGATCGTCGGCGTCGATTTGAACGAGGCGCGCGAGGAATGGGGCCGGCGCTTCGGCATGACGCATTTCGTCAACCCGGCCAACGTCACGGGCGATCTCGTCGCTCATCTTGTCGAGATGACCGGCGGCGGCGCCGACTACACCTTCGAGTGCATCGGCAATGTGAAGATCATGCGCGCCGCGCTCGAGGCCTGCCACAAGGGCTGGGGCCAATCGGTGATCATCGGCGTAGCGGGCGCGGGCCAGGAGATAGCGACCCGGCCTTTCCAGCTCGTCACCGGCCGCGTCTGGCGCGGCACCGCCTTCGGCGGCGCTCGCGGCCGCACCGATGTCCCGCGCATCGTCGACTGGTACATGGACGGCATGATCGAGATCGATCCCATGATCACCCACCGGCTGAAGCTGGAGGAGATCAACCGCGCATTCGACCTCATGCATCGGGGGGAGTTGATCCGGTCCGTCGTTGTCTATTGAAGCTCGCTTTATTGCAAATTCATGCTAAAAGCGCCTCGCTTTTTTACCCGCGCGCGGAGCTCTTGGCACCGCCGCACGAGGAGAGATGGCCGAGTGGTTTAAGGCGCACGCCTGGAACGCGTGTATACGGGAAACCGTATCGAGGGTTCGAATCCCTCTCTCTCCGCCAGATAACTAACTCAAACCGTTGTAATCGTTACATTTATGCTTTTTTAAGTCCTTGTATGTCCCACCATCTGTCCAACCACATTCGAAATATCGCGCTTCTACTCACTCAACGACTCGACTCTCGCAACTCTCATCGCTATTTGAGGTGCATGCCTCCCAAGTCTTCCAACGCCCGGCGTTCATCGCGCCTCAAATCCCCGTGCTCTCGGCCGAGCCGCCCACGGGCACCGGCTGGATTCACGAGATCAAGCATGACGGCTTCCGCACGCTCATCGGCATTTCCGGCAAGGATGCCCGTGCCTTTACCCGCAGCGGCCTTGACTGGAGCGACAAGTATCAGCGGGTGATCGAGGCCTGCCGCAAGCTGCGCTGCCGATCGGCGCTGATCGACGGCGAGATCATCGTCCAGGACAAGAACGGCGTCTCGGACTTCGCCGCTCTGCGGGCTGCCATCGAACGGGAGCCGCACCGGCTGGTGATGTTTGCTTTCGACCTGCTGTTTCTCGATGGCGCCGATCTGCGCCGGCTGAACCCTTGTTGAGCGCCGGGAGAAGCTGCGCGCAGCTCATCCAGCCGGATGCCCGCTCTGCTCATCCAGTTCAGTGACCATTACGAGGGCGAAGGCGCCGTGCTGTTCAAGCAGGCCTGCGCCATGGGCCTGGAGGGCATCGTCTCCAAGCGGGCGCTCAGCCCCTACAAGAGCGGCCCATCCAAGTTCTGGCTCAAGACAAAGAACGTGGTGGAGAGCGAGCTGATCCTGCTCGGCACCGACTACGACAATGAGGGCAAGCCGATTGCCTATCTCGGACGAGAAAGGAGGGTGAGCTGCAGTTTGCTGGGACGGCGTTTCTGGCGCTCGGCTCAGACGTACGTACGACCTTAATGAGTTCGCCATTGAGGGCGCTTCAAAGAGCCGGATGGGGGCGGCAACGACGTATTCGTGCACATATCCGCTATGGAACGCCGGTTGGCCGCGATCCTTGCCTTCGACATGGTCGGCTACTCCCGCCTAGTTGGCGAGAATGAACAAGGTACTCTGGCGACCTTTCGACGGCACCGTAGCCAAATCTTCAATCCAAAAGCTGCTCAATATCACGGCCGTATTGGTCAGCAGCGGTGGCGCGAAAGATAGCGTACGACGCTGCCGGGCAAGCCCTGAAGCTAGATCGGCAAAATGCACGCGCCCATACGGTTCTGGCTTTGCTTCAACTCGTCGAGGCCGCCAAGCGGAAGCGATAGATTCTGCGAACAAGGCCGTACTGGCCCAGCCAACAATTCCGAAGCAGTCGGTAATTTGGCCTTGGTGCTGGCCCATACAGGCCATCAAGACAAGGCGATACAACAAATAGAGAAGGCAATGCGTCTCGACCCTGCACCGCGACCCATTTTCCAGCTGTTAGCAGGGGTTGTGCTCTATACGGCGCGTGAAAATGAGCGGGCGATACCGCTGTTCAAAACCGCGCGTGATGGTCTTCCAAAGTTGAACCCGCGCGTGAGTACCTCGCCGCGGCCTATGCGCATCGCGGCAAAAGGCAGCGCGCAGAACAGGAAGCAGCCAAGTTGTTGGAGTTATATGGCGCGCCAGCGGCTTAGAACGTTGGCGGCTTTGAGTGCTCTCTTTAGCTGTTCCGGCGAGCTGAGGCAGCTTGAGCACAGTCGAATTCCTCCCAAGGAAATTGTTCTGTTGTACTGTTTAATGGACCGCCACCAACTAGGAAAACTAGGTCGATTTTCTTTTACCTAATCGGCTCCCGGATGAGGCAGCGAACCTTTCCTCAGAGCAACTGGTAAAGCGGGTCGCTACTCAATCTGAGAGAACGTTCCTTCACGCCAAACATATTCGTTCTCCTTAGCTCTTGTACCGCCCGGAATACGAAAGACATCACCGCATATTTTGGCTCCTTGGGGAGAACGCACGCATAAGAGATTGCCCTCCAGCAGTAAGGTTCCGCCAGTGACGTTGCCCCAATCACCTGACATAGAAATCACGCCTTCAGTTGAAACAGAGGCCGAGCGCTCGGTCGCCTGCTGGTGATTGTGTCCGTGCACTTTGTGCCCGATAAAAAGAGCGCGAATTTCGTCTGCGCGGAGCCGATATTTGGCGGCATATTTTTCATCAAAAGCATTAAAATTCATACCAGCCAATAAAAGCCCTTTAGTTACCCGATCCCTGTCACCGTCATTAGAAAAGCCGTAGGGGATATCAAGAATATCCGGGGGCATGCCACCACGGCTGATCTTAATCTCGCTGAAACGCGCGATGGTGGTTTGGGCGTCCTGTTTGCGACCGAGATAAGCATAGGTCGCGGCCAGGTAGGGATATACCCGCTCTTCTTCAGGATTAAGTTTCAAGGCTTCTTCGAAGGCTAAGGCCGCTTGGACAAAATCTTCGAGACAGAACTGGGCGTAACCTAGCGTTTCGACGTATATACTTGGGTAATGCGGATCCAGTCGCATGGCGGTCCAAAGGTATCTTAGCGCCTCCTTTGATCGACCGCTCAATACTAAGGCATTGGCGATGAAAACGTAGCTCAAGGAGTCACTTGGATCTTCAGCAAGAGCTTGGTTGTATTGCTTCAATGCCGTTTCGAAATCGCCATTATCCTCCAAAATTTGCCCGTTGATTTGATAGTACAAGCCAGTGGGATATTTTGACGCTTGATGAAGATATGCCAGTGTTTGCTTGTGTACATCACTCGTGCTGAGTTTTACAGCATATGTCCACCCACGACGATTGAGTGAATGATAAGTCAAGGCGAGTGCCGCATAGGCGCGGCCATACCTCGGATCAAGCTGCACCGCTTTCCTAAATGAACTGATTGCGGCAACTAAATTGTCTGGCGTACGACGCCGTGTATAGGCCCAACCGCGTAGAAAAGCTTCGTAGGCCGCTGGAACCGCTGTTTCACTGCGCGATAATGATTTTTCTTCTTCTTGCGTCAGTTTAACCGCGAGCGCATCGGCGACGTTACGGGTGACCCTATCCTGCAACGGGAATACATCACTTGGTGATCCGTCAAAGCGTTCCGCCCAGACGTGGCCATTGGAAATGCCATCAATGAGTTGGACATTAATCCGGATCTTGTCAGGAGAGCGTTGGACGCTGCCCTCCAGAATATACTGCACGCCCAATTCCCTTGCGATCTGACGCAAAGGAAGCGTCTTTCTTTTGTAAGCGAATGTCGAGTTACGCGAGATCACGAATAATCCCGAGACCTGAGAAAGCCCGGTGATCAGATCGTCGGTTATGCCGTCAGCAAAAAACTCTTGCTGTTGGTCGCCACTCATGTTCGCAAACGGGAGCACCGCGACCGAAGGTTTGTCAGGTAGCGGCAGATCAGGCCTAAACACCTCATCCCACGGTCTGAGCCAAAAGATACCGAAGGCGAGCAGTAGGGCCGCCGCGGTCGCCAATATCACTCGCCAGGCTGGAATCCGGAGCTTGGATGCATTGATCCTCGTGCCCGCCCCTTCGGGATTAAGCAAAACCTTTTACACCCTGACCACCATTGCAATGTTCTTGAGGTGGTGCTCGCCCAGAAATTTATAGCTAACATTGACTCTGGTCTTTAGCTGATCGTAGGTCGTGCCCGATATGACAACTCCACCGGCTTCCGCCAATTGTTGCAGGCGAGCGGCTATATTCACGCCTTCACCATGCCGATCCTTGCCCTCAACAATGACATCGCCAAGATTAACGCCGATGCGGACGTTAATACGTTCGTTCTCAGGAAGTGAACTGTTGCGCTGATTCATCCGTCGCTGAACGTCCACGGCGCATTGAACCGCGTCGACAACACTTGCGAATTCCGCGAGCAAGCCGTCGCCTGTAGCTTGAAGATGCGTCCTCGGTGCTGCTTTATCAGCGGCTCGAAAACTTCATGCCGATGAGCTTTTAATCGCGCGAACGTTCCAGCCTCGTCGCGCTCCATTAGCGCTGAATAGCTGGCTACATCGGCGACCAGAATGGCCGCTAGGCGTCGGTCCAAGTGCATCAGCAGCTAACGCGCAGTCCAACAATAAAATAACCACTTGTGAGTGGAAGGCAATGGCAGGACGGCCCCTGGGCACCAGCTTAAACTTTGCCATTGCTTCTCGCCTCGATTACAGCGAGGAGCTTTACTGGACCTGCTGCCAATATCAAGACCAAAGCGCAGTCCGACATAACGAGAAATGCTGCCTTCCAAAGGGTGCAGATCGAAGAATACCAACGTCTCGCGACTGCGAGCCGTGGGCAGCCGGGTGCGCGTAGCGAAGCTAAAGGCTAATTAAAAAGTTCTCTCTAACGATAAGTTGCCGTAGTTACGAAGCGCAGACATCGGCATCCAAGCAGAACCTTCTCGGCACAAGACGTGCGACATAATACATGGCGCTGCCCTCTGACCTCGATACATTTCGGCACCCTCATTGTCACACTGGCTGCTAACCGGGCAACAGTACTTATTTTGACATCCAATAAGCACGGCAGCAAATTTGATCATCCCGGCAGCTAGTGCTCGTAAATCATTTGTGCCAGCACAACCGTCCTATGGTCAGTAATTTGCGGGACAGCGGATCTCGGGGGTTGTGAAGTGTAGTGGTAAAAAGTTGATCATCTGCCAGCAACCGCTATTTTAGAAATTCCTCGGCATCATGCGACGGTGGCTCAGTACACGACGGTCATCTCCACCCCTCTCAATTCCTATAATTTCAATCCGACGAGAGAATGTATATTTGAGTCCGTGAAGGGACTCGATTGAGGGCTAGCGCTGGTTAGATTAAAGGGATAACTTCGGCTCATGTGTGCTGGATGTCCCTTGCCACCTGTTGAGCTCGCCAACGCCGTAGAGATAAGTTCTGCTTTAGCCAGGGAAAGCTGTACTGCTGCCGTTCGGACCGTTATGCGGCTCTCTTTTGTCAGTTTTCCAGCTGAGCATAGGAACTTTAATTAATACTCGATGTTTTAGTAAATATTGCGAGAGGTCTAACCATGCGCCCGTCAGTTTTATTGGCAGCGGCGATATCGCTGCTATTGGCCTCAACCGCAAAGCTGACTTCCTCCTCAATTGTCGTCTGTTAGATGTCGATAACTGGAT
>CAVYOS010000007.1:0-17335 GCA_963770205.1 uncultured Alphaproteobacteria bacterium | reverse complement strand
AGCACGCACAGCGGCATATTTGCAGCCTTGGCAAGGGCATCCCAGATCGCCATGTCGAGACCTGCGGCGGCAATGGTCGACATCCCTTCATATCCCACGAAATGCAGCGACTTGCGCGCCGCATCGAACATGTCGACCGGGGCAAGTTTCCGTCCCTTGAGCAGCTCTCCCAGATCCTGGATGGCCGGAATGAGATAGCGCATTGCTTTTGTAATATAAGGCTCGAGATAGCTGCGCCCGACGACGCCTTGCTCCGTATAAAGATCGATCACGATCACCGGCCAGTCGGCGATGGTGGCGATGCGTGCGACGATGGGCCGTTTGAGCTTCAGCACGACGGGTCGTGCCCGGATGCTCTGCAATGTCAGCCGTTCGATCATGACGGTTTATAGTCCTTTCCTCGCCATGCCCAGACGTGGTCCACGCATGATTCTCACCCCAGCCGACCCTCCCCTTGCCCTACTGCGCCTTAAAATGCGATAATTCGCCTTCTGGTCGCAGGAATGCATGTTTTATCGCATAACGAGTTCAGGATCGCTTTCAGCCGTCTGGTCGCGCAGTCTACACGACGAGATGCTGCTGCATTGCGCCCGGATCGGCTTCAAGCCTTAAGCGCGCGGGGTAACTCCTCCCTCTCGAGCGCTGCTCTCGGACGCTCTCGCCGCCGCGAGATCAGCTAAAAGCCCTCCAGCAACGTAAAGCCGCCATGAACCGACAGATCAAGAACCTCGATATCGACGAACTCGTCGCGCAAGACACCGATCATCATTTCCATCCCTTCACCGATCACAAGACCTTCCATGCCGGAGGAGGGGCGCGCATCATCACTCATGCCGATCGCATCTGGATATGGGACGCCGCCGGCAACCGTTTCCTCGATGCCATGTCGGGCCTTTGGTGCGTGAACATCGGCTATGGCCGCAAGGAGCTCGCCGAGGCGGCATACCGGCAGATGCTCGACCTGCCCTATTACAACACCTTTTTCAAAACCTCGACCGTGCCGGCAACCGCGCTCGCGGCGAAAATATCTTCCCTTCTCCCGGATGAGTTCAAGCGGGTGTTCTTCGTCAACTCCGGCTCGGAGGCGAATGACACCATGGTGCGCTTCGTGCGCCATTACTGGGCGCTCAAGGGCAAAAAATATCGCCAGATATTCATAACCCGCACGCGCGCCTATCACGGCTCTACCCTTGCCTCGGCCTCGCTCGGCGGCATGATCGGCATGCACGAGCAGGGCGGCCTGCCGCTCCCCGGTTTCGTGCATGTCCAGCAGCCCTATTGGTATGGGTTCGGCGGCGATCTTTCTCCGGATGATTTCGGCCTCAACGCCGCGGCCGAGGTCGAAAAGAAGATCTTGGAGGTCGGCCCCGACAATGTCGCTGCCTTCGTCGGCGAGCCGATCCAGGGCGCTGCCGGCGTTCTGATCCCGCCTGGAACCTACTGGCCGCAAGTGGAGCGTATCTGCCGGAAATACGGGATTCTAATGGTCTCCGATGAGGTCATCTGCGGCTTCGGGCGAACCGGCAACTGGTGGGGATTCGAAACCATGGGGTTCAGGCCCGATATCGTGATCATGGCCAAGGGCCTTTCCTCGGGCTATCTTCCCATCGGTGCGATGGCCGTTTCCGAAAGATTGATCGGTGAGTTCTTCGACAGGGGTGGCGAGTTCTATCACGGCTACACCTATTCGGGTCACCCGGCCGCCTGTGCGGTGGCGCTCGAAAATATCCGCATTCTCGAGGACGAGAAGATGATCGACAGGGTGCGCCGGCTCGCTCCCTATCTTCGCGAGCGCATGATGACGCTTTGCGATCATCCGCTCGTCGGCGAGGTCCGCACGCAGGGCCTCATCGGCGCCATCGAGCTAACGAGCGACAAGCGCGCCCGCACGGGTTTTGCCGAGCCGGGCCGGGTCGGCACCGTCTGCCGCGACCACTGTCTCGAGAACGGGCTCATCATGCGGGCTTGCTGGGACACCATGGTGTTCGCGCCGCCATTTTGCATCGAACCAAGTGAGATCGACGACATGGTTGAGCTTGCACGGAAGTCGTTTGACCTTACGCACGCCGATGTTCTATCGGAAATGCAATAGCCCGGGGCGCAGGGGCTTCTAGCCTGCCCGAGGGTCACCAAGAATGCGGAAGAAGGGCCTTTTCGACGAGAGGGCCGTTGAGGTGCAACAGGAGATGAGGAAGGAAATATGAAAATCAACAGTCCCCGTTTTCAAGCCGAGCCGCCGCTCGTTTCTATTGGGCTCAGGTGCACTCGCTGCCGGCTTGACCTTTGTGCCGCGCCTGCCGCGCGCCCAGGAGGAAAAAAAGCTCAATTTCTACAATTGGGATACCTACATCGGTGAAACCACCCTTGCCGATTTCAAGGAAGCGACGGGCATCGAGGTGAAGATGGATCTCTTTGCCGACAATGACGAGCTCTTCGCCAAGCTCAAGGAAGGCAATCCCGGTTATGATGTCATCGTGCCCACCAACGACAATCTGGAACGCATGATCATCGCCGGCATGGTGATCCCGCTCGACCACTCCAAAATCCCCAACATGGCGAACATCGACACGCCGTTCCAGGACGCGACCTTCGATCCCGGCCGCAAGCATTCGGTGCCTTACATGTGGGGAACACTCGGCATAGGCTACCGCAAGAGCAAGGTTCAGGAGCCGGTCGATAGCTGGAAAGTCGTGTTCGACGAGCCGAAATATGCCGGCCGCATCTCTCTTCTCGGCGATGCCGGCAATGTTATCGGTGCGGCGCTCAAATATCTCGGTTACTCCTTTAACTCCGTCAAGCCGGAGGAGCTGAAGAAAGCCGAGGAGCTGCTGATCGCCGGCAAGAAGAATGTCAAAGTCTATGCCGATGACAACGGGCAGGATTCTGCTGGCCTCGGGCGAGGTCGACCTCGCCCAGGAATGGAACGGCGACATTCTTCAGGTTATGGGCGACGACAAGGATCTGGCCTATGCCGTTCCAACCGAGGGAAGTCTTCTGTGGCAGGATACCCTCGCGATCCCCAAGGGTGCGCCCCACCCCGAGAATGCCCATGCCTTCATCAATTACGTCCTCGATGCAGAGGCGGGCGCCAAGATAGCCAAGACGATCCAATATGCCACCCCCAACGCGGCCGCGAAAAAGCTGATGGACAAGGAATATCTGGAGAACCCGGCCATTTTCCCGCCAAGCGAAGTCGTCGCGAAATGCGAAGCGGCAATTTACGTGGGCGAGGAAGGAACGCGCCTGCGCGACGAAACCTGGACCCGCATCACTGCGGCTTGATGAATTGAGGGGCGCGGCGGTTGCGTGCCGCGCCCTGTCTCTCGCATAATCTACGTGCTCCCGGGCGGCCCTTACCGGCCGCTCGGTTCTGG
This sequence comes from uncultured Alphaproteobacteria bacterium, assembly GCA_963770205.1. Classification (GTDB taxonomy): domain Bacteria; phylum Pseudomonadota; class Alphaproteobacteria; order Rhizobiales; family Aestuariivirgaceae; genus DATBLQ01. The sequence goes on along the minus strand of CAVYOS010000007.1, from coordinate 13,961 downwards.
GCGGTCGAAAGGGCTGGGTCGCTGTCTTGGAGAGTTGGCGGAAAAATCCGGCAGTATTCTGGATATTCGCGCTACCCGGCACCTTTTGGATGGTGGCCTTCTTTCTGCTGCCCCTGGGCCTCGTCTGGGCCATGTCCTTCGCCGAGAAGACGTCCGTAATCGATTATGCCGTCACCGGCACCCTTTCCAACTATCTGCGCAGTTTCAATGCGGTATACCTGCAGATACTCTGGAAATCGGTATGGATCAGCGTGCTGGCGACTGCCCTTTGCCTGCTGCTTGCCTATCCGATTGCCTTCGGGATCGTGTTTGCTCCGGCGCGCTGGAAGGCACTGCTGCTTCTTTTGACGATCCTGCCGTTCTGGATCAATCTCCTGATCCGCACCTACGCGCTCATCGCCGTGCTCCGCACCCGTGGCTATCTCAATTTCACTCTCGAATGGCTGTGGCTGAAATCGAAGGCGCTGTTCGGCATCTTCGGGCTTGGCCATTTGTTCGGCGAGAGCTTCGTTCCCCTGGAGCTTCTCTATAACAATGGCGCCGTTATCGCCGGCCTGGTCTATGTCTTCATGCCGTTCATGGTGCTTCCGCTCTACGCGACGATCGAGCGGCTCGACCGCTCCTATCTCGAGGCCAGTCTCGACCTCGGTGCTTCCCAGTCGACGACGTTCCTGAAAGTAACCGTGCCGCTCACCATGCCCGGCATCATATCCGGCATCATTCTCGTCTTCATTCCTTGCCTTGGCTCGTTTCTGATACCTGACCTCCTGGGCGGCACCAACGCCTCGATGATCGGCAATATCATCGAGCGGCAGTTCAAGGCAGCGAACGACTGGCCCTTCGGAGCCGCTCTATCCTTCCTGCTCATGTATGCGACCTTCGCCGCCCTGGCGGTACGCGCCCTGCTGACCCGGCACAGCAAGGGTGTCGATGTCTAGGCGCCCGCAAATGTGTTCTGTCGCATGAACAAGCCCCTGCCGGCGCTGACGCAGCGATTGCCCAAGGCACGCCAGGGACCGCTCGACTATGGCCGCCGGCTGTGGCTCAAGCTGCTGTTCCTGGCGATCTTCATCCTGCTCTATGCGCCGATCGTCACGCTTGTCGCCTTTTCCTTCAATACCGACCGGCGAAATGTTGTCTGGCGCGGCTTCACGCTGAACAACTATGTCCGTGCTTGGGAAAACACGGCGCTCCTCGAGGCCTTTACCAATTCACTCGTCATAGCCGTCATCGCGACGGTCATATCGACCGTCCTCGGCGCCATGGTCGCCATGCTGCTCTGGCGATTTCGTTTTCCCGGCAAACCCGCCTATGAAGGCTTCATGGCGCTGCCCATCGTGATCCCCGAAATCTGCATGGGTGTCTCGCTTCTGGTATTCTTCGCCAGGCTGGGCTGGTGGGAGGCCGTCGCCGCTTTGCCCTGGCCGTTGAACCTCTCGACCATCATCATTGCCCATGTGGCCTTTTGCTTTCCCTTTGTCGCCATTGTCGTCCGCGCCCGAATGGCCGGGTTCAACCGCGAGCTCGAGGAAGCTTCCAAGGACCTCGGCGCATCGGAATGGCAGACCTTCTGGAACGTAATTTATCCATTCATGCAACCCGGCGTCGTTGCCGGCGCCCTTCTGGCCTTTACCCTGTCTCTCGACGATTTTGTCATTACCTTCTTCACATCGGGCCCGGAAACCGTCACCTTTCCGGTGAAGGTCTATTCATTGGTGCGGCGCGGAGTATCCCCTGAGATAAATGCCGTTTCGACAGCGCTTATCGTCATTACCGTGGCGGCGACAATCATCGCCATGCGGCTGCAGGCACCTACGCGGCCGGCGAACGTTTGAGGAGCGACTTTAATTGACCAAGCCGATCATCTCCATTCGCAATATCACCAAGCGTTTCGGACCCGTTGTTGCCGTCGATGACGTATCCTTCGACATCGCGCCCAACGAGTTCTTCGCCCTGCTCGGTCCCTCGGGCTGCGGTAAGACCACCTTGCTTCGCATGATTGCCGGCCTCGAAACCCCGACGGAGGGCCAGATTGTCATCGACGGCCAGGACATGGCGTTCATTCCGCCCAATCAGCGTCCCGTCAACATGGTATTTCAGTCCTACGCCGTCTTCCCGCACATGTCGGTGCGCAACAACGTCGAATATGGCTTGAAAGTTGTCGGCACGCCGCGCGAGGAAACCCGAAGACGCGCCGAAGAGGCTTTGGCCATGGTCAAACTCGGTGACCTCGCCGAGCGCATGCCCGACCAGCTCTCGGGCGGCCAGCGGCAGCGTGTTGCCCTCGCCCGCGCTCTGGTCAAGCGGCCGAAGGTGCTGCTTCTGGATGAGCCGCTCTCCGCCCTCGATGCCAAGCTTCGCGAGCAGATGCAGCTCGAACTGACACGGCTTCAGCGCACCGTCGGCATCACCTTTATCATCGTGACCCACGACCAGGATGAAGCGCTCTCCATGGCCAATCGCATCGCTGTGATGAATCTCGGCAGGGTCAGCCAGATCGCCGGTCCGACCGAGCTCTATGAGCATCCCGCCAGCCGCTTTGTCGCCGACTTCATCGGCAAGGTGAATCTCATAGAGGCCAAGGTGAAGGATTCCAAGGACGGCCGCATCGTCGTCGACACCAAAAGCTTCGGTCACATCGAGATTCCGTGGGACGGCGACACGCAAGGCGGTGTCACCCTGGCGGTGCGGCCGGAAAAGCTCAAGCTCGCCGAGAAGCAACCCAAGGGCCGGGACCTCATCATCGTGAAGGGCATTGTCCGCGACGTCGCTTATTACGGCGATACCAGCCATGTCGTGGTCACCAGCGCGGATGGCGTGGAGCTGTCCATCAATGTTCAAAACGACAGTCGCACCGGCGGCAGCGGTGTTCGGCAGGGCCAGGATATCTGGGTGTCCTGGCTGCCGCGCGACACGCTGGTCCTGACGGAGTAGCCGCCGATGGCGCATGAACCGGAGCGTGACCGACTGCCGGGCGATGCCGCCTTTCGCCGCGACAGCCATCTCGGCACCGAGGTCGAGGCGACCTATGCCGGCGCCCAATCCTTCATGCGGCGCAGATTTACCCGTGACCTGCGCGGCGTCGACATCGCGGTTACCGGCATTCCCTTTGATCAGGCGGTGACCAATCGTCCAGGCACGCGCTTCGGCCCCGAGGCGATCCGCCGCGCATCCAATCAGCATGCCTGGGGTCCTTACTGGCCGTGGTTCTTCGATCCCTTCGATACCCTTGCCGTGGTCGACTATGGCGATTGCTTCTTCGATTGGGGCCGCAAGGAGGATGTCCCGAACAGGATCGAGCAGCATGCGGCGGAAATCATCGATGCGGGCGTCTCGATAGTTTCCCTCGGCGGCGACCATTTCATCTCTTATCCCCTTCTCCGGGCCCATGCCGCCAAACACGGTCCGCTATCGCTTGTCCATTTCGACGCCCATCGCGACGTCGAGCCCGATGCGGGCGGCCGCATCGATCATGGAACCATGTTCAACTACGCCATCCGCGACGGTCTGATCGATCCCCGCCGGTCGGTCCAGCTTGGCATCCGCACCACCTATCAGGGCGAACGCACCTACGGGGTGAACATCATTTACGCCGATCGCGTCCACGCCGCCGCTCCAGGTGAGATCGCCCGCGAGATTGCTGCGGCGGTTGGCGACAATCCCGCTTATCTGACCTTCGATATCGATTGTCTTGATCCGGCCTTCGCTCCGGGCACCGGGACCCCCGTGCCGGGAGGACTCTCGACTCATCAGGCCCTGTCGATCCTCCGCAATCTCGGCGCGATCAATTTCATCGGGATGGATCTGGTCGAGGTATCTCCGCCCTACGACCAGTCGGATATTACGGCACTTGCCGGCGCAACTCTCGTCCTCGACTATCTGTGCCTGAAAGCTCATTCTAAGGGCGCAAGGCCTCAACGGCTTCCGGAGTGAGACGGTTGGCGAACTCTGGATGAATTGCTTCGACGCCGCAGGAGATAGAATTGTGGATTAATGAAAGACTGCCTGCGCTGCGCCGCAACGAAGGCTTGGGTTACATCATTGCGACCGGCCTTATCTCCGTGGCCATGCTGCTGACCTTGTTTTTTCCGGAGCTGCCGCCCTTCGTCACCATCTATCCGGCCGTTCTGTTTAGCGCCTTCTTAGGGGGAAAAACTCAAGGCTTCGCGGCCCTGGTCATCGGCTTCGTGTTTGCCTGGTTCCTGTTTTCGAAACCCGAAGGACGGCTGGAATATTGGGAAGGCGTGAGCCTGATTGCCTATCTCCTGGTCGGCGGGCTGATGCTTTTCATCGTCGGCCTCCTGGATGAAGCCGTTCGCCGCCTGCAGAATGAGCGTGAGCGACTCGAGCTTGCGCTGCGCGCCGCCGATGCCGGTGCATGGGAATGGTCCCCGCCCGATCGGCTCATTTGGGACAGGTCGTTTGCCGAAATGATCGGTGTCGATCCCGCTTCCCAGGAATCATCGATAGAATTGTTCATGGCGCTCGTTCATCCCGACGATCGGCAGAAGCTTAGGGGAAGCTGGGAGAATATCATCGGCAACCCTTCCAAGAAGGACGAATACCGGGTCGTGCGTCCCGATGGCCGCATCGTATGGCTGGAAAACAGCCGCGCCGTTGCCTTTGATGGCATCAAGCACATCATCGGCATCACGCAGGACATCACTAGGCGAAAGGAGAACGAGAGCCGTATCATGGAGCTGATGCGCGAGGTTGCCCATCGCGTGAAGAACCAATATGCAGTGATCCTTGGCATCGTTCGCGAGACGGCCAAGCAAGCCCCGACCGCTAAAGCGTTCGAAGCTCAGATTCAGTCGCGCATCGCCGGGCTTGCAAAATCGCATGACCTGCTTGTCTCGGGGGACTGGATCGGCGCGTCCATCGCCGATCTTGTCAAAGCCCAGCTCGAGCCGTTTTGCACACCGGCACGCTGCGAGGTCATCGGTCCTTCGGTCCTTCTGCGGCCGATGGGCGTGCAATATCTTGGCATGGCGATCCATGAGCTCGCCACCAATTCTGCAAAACATGGCGCCCTGTCGGTCGAGGAGGGGCGGTTGAAGGTGAGCTGGACGATCGATCCCGCCAAGCCTGAAGGCTGCCTCCTCACTTTCATCTGGAAGGAAAGCGGTGGACCCCCCGTGCAAATGAGGGCGGCATCGGGTTTCGGCATCCAGGTGCTGGAGAAGCTGGCGCCGCGCGCGCTGGGCGGCACGGGTGAGCTCAGCTTCGCAGCCGATGGCGTGCAATGGACGCTGAAGACGGACGACAGCTCGATCGCCTCTTATTCGCGCTAAAGCTGGACCCCGGCCTCCGCCGGGGTGACGAATGAACTGTCGCGCGTTCCACTTCCCTCTATCGTCATTCCGGCGAAAGCCGGAAATCCAGCTTAATGTGAGTGGTCATCAGCCCAGAGCATCCCTGAGCCGGTACCAGGCCATGGCCGCGACGAGCATCGGCAATCTGACTGGGCCTCCGGGAAATGGCAGGTGCTTGAAGCGGGAGAGCAGATCGTACCGCTCGGCCTGTCCGCGGATTACTTCCGCCATGAGCTTGCCGTAGAGATTGGCCAGCGCCACGCCTTGGCCCGAATAGCCATGAGCATAATAGGTACTGGCCCCAATGCGTCCCATATCGGGTAGCCGGCTGTAAGTGATGCCGATCGGACCGCCCCAGGAATATTCGATTGCTGCGTCCTCGAGCTGCGGGAAGATGCCGATGAGCCGCTTCTTCATGTTGGAGGCGAGGTTCTTTGGCTCGAGCGTCGAATAGGAGGCTCGCCCGCCGAACAGCAGCCGGTCGTCGCGCGAGCGCCGGAAATAATCCAGAACCCAATTTGTATCCGCCACCGCCTCATTGTCTCGGATCAGCTTTCTCACCCGATCGGCTCCGAGCTTTTCCGTGGCCACCACGAAGCTTGTGACGGGCATCATCGCGTAATAGAGCTTGTCGACGAGCCGGTTCACATAGGCATCGCAGGCGATGATCATGTATTTCGCCGCAATCGATCCCATCTCTGTCCAGGCTTTCGGCGCAGCCGTCTGTTTCACAGCGAAGGACGCGCGAACGCTCGTAGATCTCGACGCCCGCATGCCGTGCCGCCCTGGCAAGCCCGATGCAATAGTTGAGCGGATGGAAGTGTCCGGCCCGCCCCTCCCGCAGGCCCCCGTGATAAACATTCGTGCCGATCTTTTCCTCGAGTTCCGCTTTGCTGAGCAGGTGATGATCGAAATAGCCGTAATGCGCCCATTCCTCCTGCATCTGCTCGAGGTCTCTGACCTTGCGCGGCTTGGATGCGACATGCAGATATCCCCAGGTTAGATCGCAGTCGATCTGGTATTCGGCAATGCGCCCCTCGACAAGCGCCTTGGCCTCCTCGGCCATGTCGAAGCATTTTTGGGCATCCTCCTTACCGAGCTGGGCTTCGATCTTCGCTTGTCCCGGCGAAAAGCCGGTGCAGATTTGGCCTCCATTACGGCCAGAGGCGCCATAACCTACGGTTACACCTTCCAGCACCGCCACCCGGTAGCCGGCCTTGGCAAGCTCGAGCGCGGCCGAAAGCCCCGTATAGCCGGCTCCGATGATGCACACATCTGCCTGCCGGTCCCCGGCCAGCTCGGGATATTCAGGCGAGGGCAGGGCGGTAGCTTGGTACCACGAGAGTCCCTCACTCGGTTTGATCATGTAACCTCTTGTAAATGCAGCATAAAAAATCGTTCACTACGGATTTGGCGCAGCATTTCCTTTGCGAAGGCGGCAGCGTAGGCTAGAAGCTGGCTCAGATAGGCCGAATCCCCCGAAAGTTCATGGTTGATCATGTCGTCTCAGAAGTTCGAAGAATGGTTCGCGTCCAGGCGCATCTCGGAAGTTGAATGCCTGGTCGCCGACATGTCCGGCACGGCCCGGGGCAAGATATTGCCGCCCAGCAAATTCCTGAAAGGCAGCCGGTCGAACGGGCTTCGCATTCCTGAGGAAATCTTCACCCTTACGATCACCGGCCGTTTTGTGTGGGAAACATCGGCCGTCAGCGATAGCGCGATCGATATCTATCTGCAACCCGACCCCGAAACGGTGCGCCTTGTGCCCTGGTACACCGAGCCAACCGCACAGGTCATTTGCGATGCCTTTCATCTGAACGATGAGCCGGTGGACATTTCTCCTCGCCACGTGCTGAGGCGAGTGCTCGAACTCTACAAAGCCGAAGGGTGGCGCCCCGTGGTGGCCCCAGAGCTCGAATTCTACCTCGTGAAAAAAAACCTCGATCCGGACTATCCTGTCGAGGCGGCGATCGGCCGATCAGGGCGCAGGGAGCCCGGCGGCCAGGCCTATGGCATCGATGCTGCCAATGATTTCGATCCGGTCGTCGAGGACATCTACGACTATTGCGAAGTCCAGGAGCTCGACATCGATACGCTCTCCCACGAGAGCGGTCCCGCTCAGCTCGAGATCAATTTCAATCACGGCGACCCGCTGGAGCTTGCCGATCAGGTGTTTCTGTTCAAGCGCACCGTGCGACAGGCCGCTCTCAAGCACGACATGTACGCCACCTTCATGGCAAAGCCGCATGCCAATGAGCCAGGCTCGTCCATGCACATTCATCAATCGGTCATGAACTCGAAAACCGGCCGCAATGTCTTTGCCGGCAAGGACGGCAAGCCATCGAAGCTGTTCCTCCACCATATCGGCGGGCTGCAGCGCTATATGGCGGCCGCACTGCCGCTCTGCGCTCCCAATGTCAATTCCTATCGCCGCCTCGTGCCGGAATCCGATGCGCCCACCAACGTTCACTGGGCGATCGACAATCGCACGGTTTCCCTGCGCGTCCCCGCATCCGACCCGGCCAACCTGCGGGTCGAGAACCGCGTGCCGGGTGCCGATGCCAATCCCTATCTCGCAATCGCTGCCTCTCTCGCCTGCGGCTATCTCGGCATGAAGGAGCAGATCAAGCCTTCCGATCCCGTAGAGGGCTCGGCCTATCGCTACGCGCATACCTTGCCGATCAATCTCGAGGAGGCGCTGAACAAATTCTATTACACCGAGACCCTTCAAGGAGATTTTGGGCGAGCGCTTCGCGGAAGCCTATCAGGATGTGAAGAACGAGGAGATGCAGCAATACCGCAAGGTCATCAGCTCCTGGGAACGCGAGTTTCTGCTGCTCAACGTCTGACGTGCTGATGGAAGAAATCACCAGCGCGCAAAATCCTGTCATCAAGCTTGCCCGTTCGCTGTCGATCCGCAAGCATCGCGCCGATTTGGGCCTATTTGCGGTGGAAGGCGCGGAATACGCACTCAAGGCGAAAGCGCATGGCTACGAGCCGCATCTCCTCATCCTCGATCGCGATAATAAGCTTGCCGGCCCCGATGAGGATGAAATGATCGACTGGGCGCGCGAACGAGGTGCCAGGCTGCTGGCCGTGCCGCCTGCGCTGATGTCCCGCCTCTCCGCTTTGAGCAATCCGCAAACCTTGATCCTCATCTGCCGACAGCGCTGGGCCGCAAGTTTCACCGACGCAGTTCCGGCCGATGCCGTCGTACTCGCGCTCGACGGCATTCGCGATCCGGGCAACCTTGGCACCATCATGCGCACGGCCGAGGCCGCTCATGTCACCAGGCTGTGTCTCATTGGGCAATGCTGCGATCCGTATTCGCCCGAAGCCTTGCGTGCCTCCGCGGGCTCGCTCTTTGCCATGGATATGCTGCGCCTCGGCCATGAGGATGCGCTGACCATGATGGCAGGCTGGCCGGGCGACACGGTCGCTACCGAAAGTGCCGCTGCGGAGGATTTTCGCCAGGCCTACCGCCACCCGGTGCTGCTCTTGATGGGCAGCGAGAGCGACGGTCTCGACACCAAGCTTCGCGACCGTGCCGCGAAGCGTGTTCGCATTCCCATGGCGTCCGGGGTCGAATCGCTCAACGTTGCGACCGCGGCTGCCCTGATGCTCTATGAATTGCAGTATTCTTCCGCTCGGCCGCTAAGCAGGACGAATTGAACCAACCGAGTATGAAGCCACGGCAATCAACGCGGCCATCAGCGGAATCCAAGCCTCGGACGAATTCATGGCATGGAGAGTGGCCCAGCTGCCGATGCACCAGGCGAACGGAATGACAAGCAGGAGCAATATTGCTTTCCCTCGCCCAAGCGCCAGAATTCCAAGCGTTGCAATCGCGGTAGGATCCGGGGTAATGCCGAAAACGTCTGCTGCTCGAATCGAACGGCCTGACAAGACGGCAATGGCCGGGTAGCAGAAGAGCGCAAAGAGAAATAGTGCAAGTGCAATCCTGGACCGAGCCGATGATGTGTCCGGGAAAGTCACCCCGCCCGACAGACCAAAAACCCCAAAGAGCAGCAGCGCTTCCAGCGCGAAGGCAGCTGCCGCATATGTGGCGGCCCAGTTGATGGTGGAGTAACGGGTCCACAGGAAGCTCCAGGCGATCCAGAGCCAGGCGAGCGCCAGCATCGCGGCGACGCCTTGCCTCGACCGCGAGTGGGGATAAATGATGAAAATCAGGATACCCGCCCCCAGCAGCATGGCCACTATGTGAAGGGGCCATAACGCTTCATTGTGCAGTACGAACATCCGCCGATAAACACGGGGGGAAAAAAGCAGGAAGTCTTGGGGCGTATAGGTCCACCATTCGGCCACTATAAATTCCGCACATATTCGGCCATGCGCAAGCGCATTGATTGGTCGGGCAGCGGACCCGAAGCAGCCGCAAGGTTTTCGCGCACATGATCAACGCGGGTGGTTGCCGGGATGGCGACGGTGACGGCTGGATGGGACAGGATGTATTTCAGTATGAATTGCGCCCAGGTCGATGAACCAATCTTTCCCGACCACTCCGGCAGCGCCTCACCCTCGAGCCTGCGGGTCAATTCCCCCTGCTGGAATGGACGATTGACGATCACTCCAATGCCCCGGTCCTGAGCCAGCGGGAAAATCCGATCCTCCACCTCGCGATCAATAATGTTGTAGGTGACCTGAATGAAATCGATTGGCTGTGTACGCATGATTTTCTCAATGACATCGTGGCGACGTCCTTCGGACGTGGTGATGCCGACATATCGCAGCTTTCCCTGGGCTTTCATTTCGAAGAGAGCTGGAAGGTGCGCCTCCCATGCGACCAGATTGTGCACCTGCAGAAGATCGAAGCGCGGGATACCCCAGAAGCTCCGCGACTGCTCGATTTGTTGCGGGCCATGGGCAGGCGAGGGTGTCCACACCTTGTCTGCGGCAAAGAGCCCGCTCTGCACCACCCTGAGCTTTTGCAGGCCGTAGCCGATAACTTCCTGCGAGGAGCCATACATGGGGGAGGAGTCGATTACCCGGCCGCCAAGCTGGAAAAAGGCTTCCATGACGGCCGCGCACTCGTTCCGCAACTCAATGTCATCGCCAACGTTGAAGGTGATCCATGTGCCAAGACCGATTGCGGGAATGGCTTCACCGGTTGAGGGGATATGTCTCGCAAGCAGGGGCTTGCTCTGCGCCCGCAAGCTCATTGGGACGAACAAGAGGGGCGCTGCTGCCCCGAACTGGATGACCCTGCGTCGTGTGGTTTTCATGGTGGTTGATATGAGAAGCGTCACGCAAATCAACAACGAAGGCACGAAAAAGTGAATAGGCCCCATGAGATGAGCGTCCTTCGCGCATTTATTATGGCATTGCTCATTCTCGCGCTCGCCGCGAGCCCTCGGCCTGTCCATGCCGGCAATGAGGCGGACCGTCCGGTCGAGACCCTGTCAGGGATCCTCGATGCAGCAGCCGGATATGGCCAGGTCCGCACAATCATAATTGCCCAGCGCGGCCGAATACTGGCTGAGCGAGGGTATCACGGCCATTCTCCCACCGCCCCGACCAACATCAAATCGGCCTCCAAGAGTATCGTCTCGGCTCTGGTCGGTATTGCAATCGGCAAAGGCGTGCTGGCAGGCGTGGACCAGAAGATCGCGCCGTTACTCAAGAAGGACCTGCCGCCGGATCCTGATCCGCGTCTGGCCGAAATCACCATCGGCCATTTGCTGTCGATGCAGGCCGGCCTGGAACGAACCTCTGGTGCCAATTATGGAACCTGGGTGTCGAGCTCCAACTGGGTGCGCGCGGCACTGGCCCGGCCCTTCGTCGACGAGCCGGGAGGCGGCATGCTCTATTCGACAGGCTCGACACATCTTCTGTCGGCTATCCTGACCCGCGTGACGGGGCGCTCGACCTTGGAACTCGCCCGCGACTGGCTGGGGCCGCTCGAAGGGTTCTCGATTGCCGACTGGGAGCGTGACCCGCAGGGCATTTATATCGGGGGCAATCAGATGGCGATGAGCGCGAGGTCGCTGCTGGCCTTCGGCGAGCTTAATCGCAACGGCGGCAAGACGGCCGACGGCCGTACCCTCATTCCAAGCAAGTGGATCGATCTCTCATGGCAGCCGCGCACCCGTTCCCGCTTCACCGGCGATGATTACGGCTACGGCTGGTTCCTGCGTGAAATTGCCGGCAGGGATGTCCGCTACGCCTGGGGTTATGGCGGGCAGATGCTGTATGTTGTGCCTGAGCTGGAGCTTACGGCAGTAATAACATCAGACGACACCAGCCCCGCCGGCAGGACGGGATATCGAGACAATCTCCACCAGCTGATGGCCAACATCATTGAGGCCGTGGCCGCCACGGCTCAGGAGCGCAGTATTTCCGGCGAACGCCCCCCACCACCTCATGGCCGGACTTAATCCGCGCATGACGTACTACAAAAACCGTCATGGCCGGACTTGATCCGGCCATCTCTCTTATCATCCCTGCAACATCGTCATTCCGGCGAAAGCCTCTGATCCAGCTTCACCCACTGCGTCATGTATGGACCCCACCAGCGGGTATTTCTTTCCCTCCCCCTTGTGGGGAGGGATGTCTGAGCGAAGCGAAGACAGGGTGGGGTCTTTGCGAAGGTTGCACCCCACCCCTGCCCCTCCCCACAAGGGGGAGGGGAATTATTTTCCTCTTGACAACATTCCTAGGTGTGTGTATATGGTCAGCATCTGCTCCAAGAAGGAGGCGGTCATCGCGAAGCCTCACCTCTTCTTGTTGATACGTGGAGCAGCTGCCGTCTGTCCCAGGGTCCCCGAGGCACCTTGGCAGGTACGGATGGCGGTGGGAGCGCTGTCGAGCCTCCGCATTTTGCCCCTCAGCTGGGGGGCACCAGTCCCACTCAGTTAATTCTCGAAATTAATGGAAGTGGGCACCAGTCCTACTCTTTGAAGTAGGCACCTAGGAGGGCCAGCCTCCCACCTCTCCTTCAACCCGAGGCGAAAAGCCGGCGGAGGCACTATGCATTGTGCAAGGCGCTCAGCGTCGTATAGGCGGAGATCGCCTCCGCGCTTGACTTCACATGGATCACGCTCGCCCCGTCGAAGGCCAGCGCCTCGCTGAGCTTGGCCTTTATGTCGTCGCCCTTGCCAATGGTCAAAACATGCGCGCCGAATGATTGTGCCCATTGGGTGAAATCCGGATTTTTCAGATCGGTGCCTGAGACTCGCTTGGGGAAATATCGCTCCTGATGCTGGCGGATCGTGCCATAGGTGCCATTGTCGGAAATGACGATCTTCGGTTTTGCGCCATATTGCATGGCGGTGGCGAGTTCCTGTCCGGTCATCAATATCCCGCCGTCGCCGACGAAGACGATAACGGTTCGGCCATCGAGCGCCAGCCCCGCTGCCACGCCCGCCGGTACGCCGAAACCCATCGTGCCGCCGAGCGCGCCGAGCAGCAGATTGCACGGGCTCATTTTCCAGTGCCGGTGCACCCAGGTCGACATGTTGCCGGCATCGGTCGCGAGGACCGCGTCCTTTGGCGCGAGCTCCGCAAGCGCGGCCACCACCGCGCCGAAATCCACCCCGTCTTCCGGCTGGGGAGATTTGAACCGCATGAATTCGGCGACGAACGCGGCGATCTCCTGGCACCAGCCCTTGCGGCGATCCCTCATGCCGGGGGAACTCTGCGGCACGAGATCGAGGAGCGCGGCCGGATCCGCGATGATCCCAAGCTCGGTGCGGAACAATGCCCCGATCGGCCCTTGGTCCGGATAGATATGGATGAGCGGTTGTTTGGGTTCGGGCGCCCGCGGGAATGAATAATTGAGGCTCGTCACATCGCCGAGCCTCGTGCCCGCCGCTATGACGAGATCGGCCCGCTCCAACTGCTCCTTGAGCTTGGGAGGGCTGCCGAATCCCAGATGTCCTGCATAGAGCGGCGAAGAATTGTCGAACACGTCCTGGTTTTTCCAACTGGCCGCCACCGGCACCTGATGCGCTTCCGAAAAGCGCTGCAGCGCTTGCGCCCCCTGCACGCCGCGAAAGAGGCCGCCGGCGATGAGCAGGGGCCGTTCCGCTCTCTCCAGGAGAACCGCAACCGCCGCCGCGTCCTCGCGCGAAGCGGGTCGGCGCGCGAGCGGCAGCGGTTCGGGCAGGGGCCCCCGAAGGCCTCCTCGAGAACGTCCTCCGGCAGCGCGATGACGACCGGTCCCTGCGTTCCCGATTCTGCCAGATGGAAGGCCCGAACGAGTACCTCGCCGATTTTCTCCGCTTCGCTTACCTCGAACACCGCCTTCGCCATGCGGCCGAAGAACTGCGTGTAATCGACTTCTTGGAATGCTCCGCGTCCGCGCTCCTCCCGCGATACCTGGCCGATCAGCACAACGAGCGGTGTCGCATCCTGTTGGGCGAGATGCACCGCGATCGAGCCGTTTGTCGCTCCAGGCCCGCGGCTCACCATGTAACATTGTGCGCGGGCCGTGATCTTTGCCTCTGCCAGTGCCATGAAACCCGCGCCGGACTCATGTCTGCACACGATGGTCTGGATTCGGTTGGAATCATGCAATGCGTCGAGAAGCGCAAGATAGCTTTCGCCGGGAACGCAATAGACGCGGGAAAGCCCCTGCGCCTCGAGACCGCGGACGATGGCATCGGCAACACGCAAGCTCATGGGACT
>CAVYOS010000006.1:0-156008 GCA_963770205.1 uncultured Alphaproteobacteria bacterium | reverse complement strand
GGCCGTTCTAGCTCACGCCGCAACTCGCCTTCGGCTCGTTGCGAGCGTGGTCGGATCCTCCCGGGCGCGCCCGGTGGCGCCGAATGTAGCGGGCGGTCTTCAGACCGCCCGACAGCCCTACGATGATTTTCGACTGAAAGCGAGGTAGAGCACGGCGCTCAGGACGAACGTGACGAACCAGGCGTAGGTGTAGAGCGTGTCGAAGATGGTCGGGTCGGCCACCGCGCCGCCTGGCGTCGTCGCGGCCCGGAGGAAGCCAGGCACGACGGGCAGCACGCCAGCACCAGCGCCCACGATCGCGCGCCGGTTGACGCCGTTCGTATACGCGTAGCTTCCCGTCCGGCTTGAACAGGTCGGGCAGCGACAGCTCGCGCCGCCGCAGCACCCAGTAGTCGGCGATCAGCACGCCGCCGATCGCGCCCATCAGGCTCGAGTATCCCAGCAGCCACGTGAAGATGTAGGCCGACGCATCGGCGTAGAGCTTCCACGGCATCATCACGATGCCGATGGCGGCGGTGATGAGCCCGCCGGTCACGTAGCTGATGCGCCGCGGCGCCAGGCTCGAGAAGTCGTTCGCCGGCGAGACGACGTTGGCGGCCATGTTGGTCGTGAGCTGCGCCAGCGAGGATGACGAGCGCGCCGAAGATGATGACCGGCGGGCTGCCGATGCGCGCGATGAGCGCCACCGGATCCCAGATCGCCTCGCCGAAGAGCACGACGGTGGCGCTGGTCACCGCGACGCCGATGAACGCGAACGCCGTCATGGTGGCGGGCAGGCCCAGCGCCTGGCCGAGCGCCTGCGACCGCTGGCTGCGCGCGTAGCGCGTGAAGTCGGGAATGTTCAGGCTGAGCGTGGCCCAGTAGCCGACGTTGGCGGTGAGCGCGGCGGGAAAGAGCTGCCAGAACGGCGTGTGGTCCGTCTGCAGCCGTGTGCTCCGCTGAGGATGTGCCCGAGCCCGCCGCCGCGGACGATCGCCCAGCCGAGCAGCAGCGCGCCGCCGGCCAGCAGCAGCGGCGCCGACCAGCCTTCGAGCTTCTTGATGCCCTCGAGCCCGCGGACGATGATCGCCGACCTGCACCAGCCAGAAGACCGCGAACGCGATCCAGACGTTGCCCGGCACGCCCGCCCATCCCGGCCACGCCGCGCGCAGCAGCGTGTCGAGCGCCAGGCCGCCGATCCACGTCTGGATGCCGAACCAGCCGCAGGCGACCAGCGCGCGCAGGATCGCCGGCACGTTGGCGCCGCGCACGCCGAAGCTGGCGCGGCACAGCACCGGAAACGACACGCCGTATTTGGTGCCGGCGTGGGCGTTGAGGATCATCGGCACCAGCACGATGGCGTTGCCGAGCAGGATGGTCAGCATCGCCTGCCACCACGTCATCCCCTGCTGCAGCAGCCCCGACGCGAGCGTGTAGGTGGTGATCACCACGCTCATGCCGATCCAGAGCGCGGCGATGTGATAGGTGGACCAGGTGCGCTTCGACAGCGGCGTGGGCGCGAGGTCGGGGTTCCACAGCGGGCTGTGCGACACGTCCTCCGCCAGCTCGACGACGTCGCGGTCCGCCTTCATCGGAGCGCGCTCAGCGTTCCCGGATGGTCAGCGGTGTCGGCTCGCGGCCCCGGCGGCGTCCGAGCCGGCATACCCTTCGGCGTCGTAGCCGCCGCGATACGCCTCGCCGTCGGGCCGGCGGATCTTCGAGTGCACGACCACGCGGTCGCGCCGCAGCCCGCGGAAGTCCTCGAGCGACGACCAGCCGTGGCGCTCCATCGCCTCGCGCATGCCGGCGAGGAGCTGCTTAGCACGTTCGGCCCGATCGCGTGGTCGAGCATCGCCGCCGTGCACACCTGCACGGTGCCGCAGCCGAGCAGGAAGTAGTTGAGGGCGTGGCCGAACTCGGCGATGCCGCCGATGCCCGAGAACGCGCGATCGGGAAACGCCTGCGTGAGCTGCGCCATCTTGGCGATCGACTGCGGCAGGATCGCCGGACCGCCCAGGCCGCCGCTCGACACCAGGCCGTCCACGTTCATCTCGAACTCGAGCGTCTCGGGATCGATGAGCGGCAGCGACGGAAACGTGTTGGTGGAGGAGATCGGCGTCGGCGCCGCCGAGGAACGCGCCGCGCGCCTCGACGACGATGTCGGTCGTCGACGGCGTGAGCTTGGCCCACACCGGCACGCGCGCCACTTCCTTCACCGCCTGCGTCACCACCGACACCAGCTCGGGATCCTTGCCGATGTTCGAGCCCATGTCCGGCCGGTCCATGTGCGGGCACGAGAGATTCAGCTCGAGCGCGTCGGCGCCCTCGTCCTGGCACGCCTTCGCCAGCGTCTGCCAGTGCCGCAGTTCGGAGTCGCTGCCCGAGCCGGCCATGATCGACGCCACCAGCACCTGATCCCGGATACGCCTGCTTGATCCGGCCGATGCGCGGCACCCACCAGTCGAGCGTCTTGTCCGAGATGAGCTCCCAGTTCCAGGACGAGTGCAGCGCCGCGCCCGGCCGCTTCTTCATCGACAACTGGGTCGAGTCCGGCGTGGCGCGCAGGAACTTGGTCTTGGGGCCGGCGACGTTGACCACCGGGTGCAGCCCGATGGTCTTGGTGACCACGCCGCCCCAGCCGGCGTCGAAGGCGCGCGTGATGTTCGACTCGCTCTCGGTGGGCGGCGCCGAGGCGAGCAGGAACGGGTTGTCGAACCGCAGGCCGGTGAAAGTAACGGTCAGATCTGTCGCCATGGCGCTGCCCTCGGGAATCCGCCCTAACTATAATTCCCCCATGCCACGAACAGTCGTCGGCGGCCTGATTCAGGCGGCCACCCCCTCACCGACCCGGCGACGCCCATCGAGCGGATCCGGCAGGCGGCCATCGACGTGCACCTGCCGCTGATCGACGAGGCGGGCAAGAAGGGCGTCCAGATCCTCGGCCTGCAGGAGATCTTCAACGGCCCGTACTTCTGCCCGTCGCAGGACGCGCACTGGTACGACATCGCCGAGCCGGTGCCGGGGCCGACCACCAACCTGATCGCGGAGCGCGCCAAGAAGTACGGGATGGCGATCGTCGTGCCGGTCTACGAGCGCGAGCAGGCCGGCGTCTATTACAACACCGCGGCCGTCTACGACCACGACGGCACCTATCTCGGGAAGTACCGCAAGAACCACATCCCGCACACGTCGGGATTCTGGGAGAAGTACTTCTTCAAGCCGGGCAACCTCGGCTACCCGGTGTTCAAGACGCGCTACGCCACCATCGGCGTCTACATCTGCTACGACCGCCACTTCCCCGAAGGCGCGCGCCTGCTCGGGCTGAACGGCGCCGAGATCGTCTTCAATCCGTCGGCCACGGTCGCCGGGCTGTCGCAGTACCTGTGGAAGCTCGAGCAGCCGGCGCACGCGGTGGCCAACGGCTACTTCATGGCCTGCAGCAACCGCGTCGGCACCGAAGCGCCGTGGAACATCGGCCGGTTCTACGGCTCGTCCTACTTCGTCGATCCGCGCGGCAACTTCCTGGCGACAGGGTCCGAGGACAAGACCGAGCTGGTGGTCGCGGAGATGGACCTCGACGTGATCGAGGAGGTGCGGCGCGTGTGGCAGTTCTACCGCGATCGCCGCCCCGATTCGTACGGCCCGATGGCGGAGCAGCTGCCATGAGCACGCTGCTGATCAAGAACGGCACGATCGTCACCGCGACCGACCTCTACAAGGGCGACGTGTTCGTCGACGGCGAGCGCATCTCGACGATCGGCACCGCGCTGACGATGCCGGCCGACCGCACCATCGACGCCACCGGCAAGTACGTGCTGCCGGGCGGCATCGACGTCCACACGCACCTCGACATGCCGTTCGGCGGCACCACGTCGGCCGACGACTTCGAGTCGGGCACGATCGCGGCGGCGCACGGCGGCACGACGACGATCGTGGACTTCGCCATCCAGTACAAGGGCCAGACGCTGCACCACGCCTGGGAGACGTGGATGAAGAAGGCCGAAGGGAAGGCCGCGATCGACTACGGCTTCCACATGATCATCACCGAGCTCTCCGATCAGGTGGAGCAGGAGATGGACGCGCTGGTGCGCGCAGGGCGTCACCTCGTTCAAGCTGTTCATGGCGTATCCCGGCGTCTTCATGCTCGACGACGCCAGCATCTTCCGCGCGCTGCTGCGCACCGGGCAAGAACGGCGGCACGATCTGCATGCACGCCGAGAACGGCGGCGTCATCGACGTGCTGGTGAAGAAGGCGCTGGCCGAAGGCAAGACCGCGCCGAAGTATCACGCGCTCACGCGGCCCGCGCGCGCCGAGGGCGAGGCCACGCACCGGGCGATCGCGCTGGCCGAGATGGCCGGCGTGCCGATCTACATCGTGCACCTGTCGGCGGCCGAGGCGCTCGAGATGGTGACCGAGGCGCGCGATCGCGGCCTGCCGGCGTACGCCGAGACCTGTCCGCAGTACCTGTTCCTGCTCGTACGACAACTACGAGGAGCCGGGTTTCGAGGGCGCGAAGTACGTGATGAGCCCGCCGCTGCGCCCGCGCGAGACGCAGGACCGGCTGTGGCGCGGGCTGGCGTTCAACGACCTGCAGGCCATCTCCACCGACCACTGCCCGTTCTGCATGAAAGAGCAGAAGGAGCTGGGCAGCGGCGACTTCTCGAAGATCTGTTCTCAGAACTATTGCGAGAAAAAACCGGACTCCGGAGCGATTTCGATCGGCGGGGAGGAGACGACAAAATTGCGAGGGGCCGAACGCGGACGCGTGCTGGCGGGGATCGGTATGCTGTTCCAGGGCTCGGCTTTGTTCGACAGCCTGCCTGTTTGGGAAAACGTGGCCTTCGGGCTGATCCAGGGGAAGAGCATCGAACGCAGCAAGGCACGCAAGATCGCCATCAGCAAACTCGGCCAGGTCGGGTTGGGGACGAAGTCGGCGAGCTCTACCCGGCTGAACTTTCGGGCGGGATGCAAAAACGCGTTGCCCTGGCGCGGGCAATTGCAGCCGATCCGGAGATCATATTTTTCGACGAGCCGACGACCGAACTCGATCCGATCATGGCGGATGTGATCAACGGATTGATTGTCGATTGCGTCAGGCGGCTTGGCGCCACGGCGATTTCGATTACGCACGACATGGCATCGGCGCGCAAAATCGCCGATGAAATCGCGATGATTTACAAGGGCCGAATCCTCTGGCAAGGGCCGGCATCGCAAATCAACTCCAGCGGCAATCCCTTTGTGGAGCAATTCATCCACGGCCGCGCCGAAGGACCTATCCAGATGGAAGTGCGCAAAAGCTGAAGCGGCCGCTTGGCGGTTATGTCACCACCGAGGGAGCCGAGCGCCCGGTGCGCTGTTCGATCTCGGCGATCGAGCGCGAGAGGCCGATCAGCTCGGCAAGTACCGTCTGCGTATCGATTCCGTGGCGCGCGGGATCGGGCTCGTAGCTTTCGATGTAGACGCGCAGGGTGGCGCCCGAGGTGCCGGTTCCGGAGAGGCGATAGATGATGCGGGCGCCGCTGCGAAACAGGATCCTTAGCCCCTGGCCGGTAACGCTCGATTGATCGACAGGATCGCGATAGGCAAAATCATCGGCGTGCTCGACGGTTTCGGAACCAAGACTTCGGCCGATCAAGGGCGGCAGACGAGCGCTGAGGCCAGCCATCAAATCATTGGCCGAGCGCTCGTCAATTTCCTCATAATCATGGCGGGTGTAATAGTTCTGGCCGTAGGTGCGCCAGTGCAAACGCAGTATATCGGCGACGGATTGCTTGCGCACCGCCAGAATGTTCAGCCACAGACAGAACCGCCCAGAGCCCATCCTTCTCACGGACATGGGTTGATCCGGTTCCGGCGCTCTCCTCGCCGCAAAGGGTGACAAGACCGGCATCCAGAAGATTGGCAAAGAATTTCCACCCCGTGGGCGTTTCATAAGTCTTGACGCCAAGCGCCAGCGCGACCCTGTCGGCGGCCCGGCTCGTAGGCATCGACCTTGCGATACCCACCACGCCCGCGGCATAGGCGGGCGCCAGATGCGCGTTGGCAGCGAGCACGGCTAGGGAGTCGGAGGGCGACACGAACTGCATACGGCCGATGATCAAATTGCGATCGCCGTCACCATCCGAGGCGCAGCCAAGATCGGGCGCCTCGGGCGACATCATCAGATCGTAAAGACCGCGCGCATGGACGAGATTCGGATCGGGATGGCGGCCGCCAAAATCAGGAAGGGGTGTGGATGCAAGCACGGTTCCTGGAGCGGCACCGAGCGTTCGTTCAATGATCGCCGCAGCATATGGACCGGTAATCGCATTCATCGCGTCATAGCGCATGGTAAAGCCGCTGCGGAAAAGGGCGGCGATTGCATCGAAATTAAAAAGCGTGCGCATCAGCTCCTGATAATCGGCGACGGGGTCGATGATTTGCACCGCCGTTCCTTCGATCATTGCAAAACCCAGTCGATCAATCTCGACGGCCGGTGTGTCGGCCATCACGTAGCGATTGATTTCAAGGGTTCGCGTGTAAATCGCTCCGGTGAGTTTTTCAGGCGCGGGGCCACCATTGGCGACGTTTAATTTGATTCCGAAATCACCATCAGGACCGCCCGGATTGTGGCTTGCGGAAAGAACGATGCCGCCAAAGGCCTTGTATTTGCGAATGAGATGGGAAGCCGCAGGCGTGGACAGAAACCCTTGGCATCCGAGCAGTACACGGCCGACACCGTTCGCCGCGGCCATGCGGATCACCGTCTGGATTACTTCTCTATTGTAATAACGGCCATCGCCGCCGAGAACGAGCGTTCCGCCCTTGTAATCCTGCAATACGTCGAAAATGGATTGGATAAAGTTTTCCACATAACGCGGCTGCTGGAACTGAGCCACTTTCTTGCGCAGGCCGGACGTGCCGGGCTTCTGACCCGGAATGGGTTCGGTTTTGAACGTGCGGATCATGAAGAACTGGAATTAGGGTGAGGTTTGCGCCATTGGTTCAGCTGGGTAAGAAGGCCCGAGTTGGCAGGAGTTGTTGCCTCGGCCCCCGGCTCGCCCCGGACCGCGGGCAGGAGAGAAACTGCCAGCTCCTTGCCGAGTTCCACGCCCCATTGATCGAACGGGTTGGTATTCCAAATGGCGGCTTCGACAAATACCCGGTGTTCGAAGAGTGCGAGCATTGTGCCGAGCGTCGAGGGATCGAGTTGGCTGTAGGCAATGGTGATCGAGGGGCGGTTGCCGGGGAAGACCTGATGAGGAGCAAGCTGCCTCGCCTCGGCAGGACTCTTACCCTCCTTGAGGAGCTTCGCGGTGGCCTCGCCGAGCGTTCGGCCCGTCATCAGGGCTTCCGATTGTGCAAGGCAATTGGCGATCAGAAGATCGTGGTGGGGACGCAATTCGGGCTCGTGTGAATTGGCAGCAATGAGAAATTCGACGGGAACAACATCGGTGCCTTGATGGAGGGATTGGAAAAATGCGTGCTGTGCGTTGGTGCCTGGCTCGCCCCACACAACCGGACCCGTGGGAAAAGTAACGGGTGAACCGTCAATCGTCACTCGCTTGCCATTCGATTCCATGTCCAGCTGCTGGAGATAGGCGGGCAAGCGTAGCAAGCGTTGATCATAGGGAATGACGGCTCTCGAGGCATAGCCGCAGACATTGCGATGCCAGATGCCGAGCAGTCCCAGTATCAGCGGCAGATTTCGTTCCGGAGGGGCAGAAAGGAAATGCTCATCCATCAGATGAGCACCAGCGAGAAATCTCTCGAACTGATCAGCGCCGATGGCGATCATCAGAGGCAGACCAATTGCCGACCAGATGGAATAGCGACCTCCCACCCAATCCCAGAAACCAAAGGCGCGGTCGAGAGGAATGCCAAACTCGGTAATTTTATCGAGCGCGGTCGACACAGCGACAAAATGCCTGGCAACGGCCGCGTTTCCGAGACGTGAGGTGAGCCACTGCCTGGCAGTGACGGCATTCGTCATGGTCTCGATCGTGGTGAATGTCTTGGACGCCAGAATGAACATCGTGCGTGCCGGATCAAGACTTGCCAGGGTATCGGCAATGTTGGCACCATCGACATTGGAAACGAAATGGACGCGGGGCCCATCGTGAAACGGTGCAAGTGCCAATGTGGCCATTGCGGGACCAAGATCGGAGCCCCCGATGCCGATATTGACGACATCGGCAATCGCTTCGCCCGTCGCGCCGGTGATAGCCCGGCTCCGCAGCGCTTCGGAAAACTGCCGCATCGCAGCGAGAACCGCGTTTACCCCCGGCATGACATCGCGGCCGTTTACAAAAATAGGACGGTCTGAGCGATTCCGCAGGGCAACATGCAAGGCAGGGCGATGCTCGGTTGGGTTGACGATGGCGCCCGAAAACATCGCATTGCGCTTTCTTGCAACTGCCGCGGCTTCGGCAAGTTCGAAGAGCAGCAGCATCGTGTCCTCACCGACAGCGCATTTCGACCAATCCAGAAGGAAATCGCCCAAGGTGGCACTGAAACGGCCGTGGCGGTCAGGGTCTTCCAGAAAAGTCCTGCGCATGTTTTGCGGAGCGCCGGAGCGCCGGTGGCTCATCAGGCGGTCAAGAGAACCTTCCAGGGGGTACCGGTTCATGGTCGAGAAAATCACGTGGTGAGAAAAACGGAGTCAACATCGGATCGGTACGGCAGTACTGCGCCGCGCCGGCTGCAGGTAATGGAAGAGGCAATTACGGCATAGTGAAGTGCGCGCCGAAGACTGTCCAGACTTAGATTTTCCAGAAGGTCGGGCTTGAGTCCATGCTCACGGTGAAACCAAGCGAGAAGAGCGGCGTGAAAGGAATTACCGGCTCCGACCGTATCGACGACCTTCACGTGGCGTCCGGGCACCTCGATATGCTGATCACGGTAGAAAGCGACGGCCCCCAATGCACCACGCGTAATGACGACAAGCAAGGGACCTTGTTGCTGCCAGGCGCGAGCGATCTCGGCGATGTTTGCAAACTTCCCGTAAAGAAGATGGACATCCTCTTCGCTTGCCTTGATCACGCTGGCCGTTCTGAAAAATTTGAATAGCTGCTGGTCATAATCGGTCAAGCTGCCAATGACGGTGGGCCTGATGTTGGGGTCGATACTGATAAGCCTCCTTCCCTTCTCGCGACTGGCGAGAGCGAGGTAAGCGGAGGCTACAGGCTCTACCGCCAGCGTGTAGGAACCGAAGGTAAGGGCGCCGATCTCGCCAGGAAGATGAGGCTTCAAATCCGTACAGGTCAAAGAGCGGTCGGCGGCGCCCTCGCCATGAAAAGAATAATTTGCCTGACCAGCCGCGTCGGTCGAAACCACGCTGATGGTAGACAGGCGAGGGGTGCGTAGAGCGTATTCCAAGTTTACACCTTCCTCGGCAAGATTGGCTGCCAGAAAAGCCCCAAAGCTGTCGGTCGAGATACCGCCGAAAAAGGCCGACGGACAGCCAAGCCGGCGCAACCCTATGGCGACATTGAATGGCGACCCGCCGGCAACTGCTTCCGCCGCGACGCGGGCTCCTTGACGATCATATAGGAACAGATCTATCAGCGCTTCGCCGCAAACAAGAATCATCGCACGCTCCGATAAGATCGCCGACCATAGGGCCGGCTAAGTACTTTTGAAACCGTGGTGTGCCTCTTCCAGGGTGTCTCCAAAGCACGCCCTTTGATTGAAGAAAATGTCCACAAGGTTGCCGTTAATGTTTGCTCTGGCCCAATACCGGACTTGGACAAGGCTGATGACAAGCCGCAATCCATTCCTGTATGTTACCCACTCGCTCAGATATCATGACTGTGCATCTTCTCAATTTCCGCCAGCAGGAGATCATGACGCATCGCCCGGCAGGCCGGCCGGGTGATCGTCGATGATCTCGCAGCCCGTTTCAGCGTAACGCCGCAGACCATCCGCAAAGATCTTAATGAGCTCTGCGAGCAGCGGCTGCTCACCCGCACCCATGGCGGCGCCATGGTGTCATCGGGAGTCGAGAACATGGCCTATGAATTGCGTCGACATCTGGCAGAGCAGGAGAAGCGGCGGATCGGCGCACAGAGCCGCTGAGCTCATTCCCGAACAACTGCTCGCTCTACGTCAATATTGGCACGACCACCGAAGAAGTTGCGCGGCATCTCACGAGGCATGAAGGCCTGCTCGTCATCACCAACAACATCCATGTGGCGAGCATTCTGATGCCTCTTCCGAAACTCGAGGTGATCATCGCGGGCGGCATGGTTCGCAGCTCCGACGGCGGCATTCTCGGTGAGCAGACCGTCGACTTCATTTCGCAGTTCAAGGTCGATTATGCGGTTATCGGCGTGTCGGCAATCGACGACGATGGCTCGCTCCTCGATTTCGACTATCGCGAAGTGCGGGCAGCGCAGGCGATCATCGAGAACGCCCGCAACGTGATCCTGGTCTCCGACTCGATGAAGTTCACCCGATCCGCTCCCGTTCGCATCGGACATATCTCACAGGTCGACATTTTCGTCACCGATCGCACGCCGCCCGAACGCAATTGCTGGAGATCTGCCGGCACAAGGGTGTGATGGTCGAAATAGCTCCCGGCGGCGAGTGCCGCCGAAGGCGAAGTGCAGGGAAGCGAATGCTGCCTGAAGCAGGTAGCGTATTTTCGATTGATTTTCGTTTTTCTTCGTTTATCTTTCATTCCCGAAGCCCGCATCTCCATCGCGTTTGCGAAGAACGCATGTGCACCGGCACATGGGAGGTCCAGGCATTGCGGGGTGGCAGTCCATGATCTCGCCGTCATCGGCGGAGGTATTAATGGCTGCGGCATCGCCCGCGATGCACAGGGACGCGGCCTCACGGTCGTGCTGGTCGAACAGGGCGATCTGGCGCGGCGCCACCTCATCGGCCTCGACCAAGCTTATTCACGGCGGGCTGCAGATATCTCGAGCATTTTGAGTTCCGCCTGGTGCCGCGAAGCGCTGATCGAGCGGGAAGTACTGCTTAAAGCTCGCTCCGCACATCATACCGGCCCCTGAGATTTGTGCTGCCTCATCACAAGGGATTGCGGCCCTGGCCGGTGATCCGGCTCGGACTTTTCCTCTATGATCATCTGGGCGGACGGAGCTTCTGCCCCGGCACGCGCACTCTCGATCTAACTCGAGATGCAGCGGGCGTTCCGCTCAAGAGCGAGTTTACGGCGTGGCCTTCGAGTATTCCGACTGCTGGGTTCAGGATTCCCGCCTTGTGGTTCTCAACGCGCTCGAGATGCCGCGGACAGAGGCGCGACTATCCTGCCGCAGGTCGCGAGTGTGTTCATGCGCAGCGCGAGACAGACCGATGGCTGCCAACGGTGGAAGATGTGCGGAGCCGCAAGCAATCTACCCTGTCGGCGCACGCTCTCGTCAATGCCAGCGGACCGTGGGTGTCGGATGTTCAGCGCAGGGTGCTCGGCAAAAACGTGCCGGCTCGGGTGCGACTGGTGAAAGGCAGCCATATCGTCGTCGGCAAGCTGTTTGATCACGGTCGGAGCTATATATTTCCAGAACGCCGACGATCGGATCTGCTTTGCCATTCCCTATGAGGAGGACTTCACGCTGATCGGCACGACCGATGAAGATTTCAACGGGCGATCCGGCAAAGGCCTCAATCAGCGACACGAGAGACCGATTATCTTCTCAGTGCGGTCAACGAGTATTTCCGCGTGTCCGTGCAGAGGGATGCAATATGCTGGACTTATTCAGGGGTCAGGCCGCTTTATGACGATGGCTCGAGCAAAGCGCAAGAAGCCACCCGCGACTACGAATTAACGTTCGAAGCAGACACGAACAGGGCGCCCCTGCTCTCGATCTTTGGCGGAAAGATCACGACTTATCGGCGACTTGCGGAAAGTGCGCTGGAAAAACTCTCCGGAATATTCCCTGATATGGGGCAGGCCTGGACCCAATCTGCGGCCCTGCCCGGAGGAGATTTTGCTCCGGAGGATTTCGAAGCGGAGATCGCGGGGATTCAGCGAAGGATTGCCGATCTGCCGCCCAAGCATGCTGAACGGCTTTTCAAAACCTACGGCACCAGAGCCGCTAGATTTCTGGAAGGAGCCAACAGGCTCAGGGATCTGGGCGAGAATTTCGGTGCGGGCCTAAGCCAAAAGGAAGTCGACTATCTCATTGCTGAAGAATGGGCGCGCAGTGCCGATGATATTCTGTGGCGGCGAACAAAACTCGGGCTGAAGCTTAGTGCGGAACAGCGGCGGAAACTGAATTCTTATGTGATATCGCGAACGGCTGGCGCATGGGACAGCCATGAAGCCTCTACACGGGTGGGTTCTGCAAGCAGTGGTAGTTTATAGGAGGGTTTTCGATTGACATTCGTTTTGGTTCATTTGATATTCGATGAGCCATTTTAAGTTGTTGAAAGATAAATGGGAGGAATCTATGCGAAAAAATCTACTGGCGTCGGTTGCCCTGTTGGCAACTGTGTCATTCGCCGGTTTTGCCTTTGCGGGCGTCGAGGAAGCCAAAAAATGGGTGGATGATGAATTCCAGCCCTCGACGCTTTCGAAAGAAGACCAAATGAAGGAGATGGAGTGGTTCATCAAGGCCGCGGAACCCTTCAAGGGTATGGAGGTCAATGTATTATCGGAAGGACCCTTGCCGACCCATGATTATGAATCGTCCGTTCTGACCAAGGCCTTTGAGGAAATTACCGGAATCAAGGTGAACCACCAGGAACTCGGCGAGGGCGAGGTTGTCCAGGCGGTGCAGACCCAGATGCAAACGAACCGCAACCTCTATGACGCTTATATAAACGACTCCGACCTCATTGGTACCCATTCCCGCCTGCAGAGCGCGGTCAATTTAACCGACTGGATGGCCGGCGAGGGCAAGGACGTCACCAACCCGATGCTCGACGTCGATGACTTCATCGGGAAGCCGTTCACCACTGGCCCCGACGGCAAGCTCTATCAACTGCCCGACCAGCAATTCGCCAATCTTTACTGGTTCCGCAAGGACTGGTTCGATCGGCAGGACATTAAAGACAAGTTCAAGGCGAAGTACGGCTATGAGCTCGGGGTGCCGGTCAATTGGTCAGCTTATGAGGACATCGCTGATTTCTTCACCAATGATGTGAAGGAAATCGACGGTGTCCGCGTCTACGGCCATATGGATTATGGCAAGCGCGCACCCGATCTCGGCTGGCGAATGACCGACGCATGGCTATCGATGGCCGGTTCCACCTCGCCGGGGCCTGCCAAACGGCCGGCCAATCGACGAGTGGGGCATCCGAATGGAAGAGGGCTCATGCAATCCCGCTGGAGCGTCGGTTTCCCGCGGTGGCGGCACCAATGCTCCCGCATCGGTATTTGCGATCGCAAAGTGGGACGAATGGCTCCGGAAGTATGCTCCCCCGGGGGCGGCGGATCTTGACTTCTATCAATCGCTCCCAGCGCTCGCGCAAGGCAACGTAGCCCAACAGATCTTCTGGTACACCGCATTCACTGCAACCATGGTGGCCCCAAAGGACAAGGGCAACAACACCGTCGATGACGCTGGTAAGCCGCTTTGGCGGATGGCCCCCTCCCCGCATGGCCCATACTGGAAGGAAGGCATGAAACTCGGTTACCAGGATGCGGGTTCATGGACGCTCATGAAGTCGACCCCGGTCGATCGCCGCAAGGCCGCTTGGCTGTACGCGCAGTTCGTCGTTTCGAAGACGGTCGACGTAAAGAAATCTCACGTCGGTCTTACCGTCATCCGCGACAGCACAATTCGGCACGAGTCGTTCACAGAGCGTGCACCCAACCTGGGCGGCTGGGTGGAATTCTATCGTTCGCCGGACCGGGTCTTGTGGACGCCGACCGGCATTAACGTTCCCGATTATCCGAAGCTAGCCCAAATATGGTGGCAGCAAATCGGTGACGTAAACTCGGGCGCCTTTACTCCGCAAGAAGCGATGGATCGCCTCGCCAGCGAAATGGACGTGACGATGGCTCGCATGCAGGCGGTCGACGAGGCCAAGCAGGTCTATGGCGGATGCGGCCCGCGCCTCAATCCCGAGAAAGATCCCTCGGAGTGGCTCGGAAAGCCCAATGGACCGGCTGCCAAGCTCGAACAAGAGAAGGAGCAGGGCCAGACCATCGCTTATGATGAACTCATCAAGCGCTGGACGCAAAATCAGTGATGCAGAGGGCGTGAATCAAGGCATTCCCGGGAGACAGTGGCGTCTCCCGGGAAAATTGTTGTAGCCTCGCGACCCATTGACGGTCGGACAAAAAGCCTTCTCGGTGCAATGACACTTGAACTGAAAAACGTGGCCAAGCGCGTGGGCACGGACGTTCACGTCCACGAGACGAACCTCGTCCTGGAAGAGGGAAGCTTCAATACATTCCTGGGCCCGACATTGGCGGGAAAAACCTCGCTTCTGCACCTCATCGCCGGCCTCGAGCCACCGACAACCGGCGAAGTGTGGTTCCGCGGCAAGAACGTAACCGGTGTGCCGGTCCAGAAGCGCAACGTCTCGATGGTCTATCAACAATTCATCAATTATCCTAACTTCACGGTCTATGAGAATATCGCCTCGCCATTACGGGTTGCGGGGCTACCGGATGGCGACATCGATGCGAGAGTGAAAGGAACCGCTGAGCTCCTTCGGCTGGTGCCAATGCTCGGCCGGCGACCCAATGAACTTTCGGGTGGCCAGCAGCAGCGCACTGCCATTGCGCGCGCGCTCGTCAAGAATTCCGATATAGTTTTGCTTGATGAACCACTCGCTAATCTCGACTACAAGCTCCGCGAGGAGCTGCGTGATGAGCTCCCGAGATTCTTCGCGGGGCGCCGCTGCATTGTTGTGTATGCGACGACGGAGCCAATGGAGGCGCTCCTGTTCGGCGGCAACACTGCAACCCTTCACGAGGGCCGCATCACGCAGTTCGGCCCGACTGCGGAGGTTTACAAGAAGCCGGACGATCTCGTCAGCGCTCAGGTGTTTTCGGACCCGCCGATCAATACGGCAGCGGTGACCAAGCGCGGTTCCCGCATTATGATCGGCGAGACGATCGAGCTTTCCGCCGGCAAGGCATCTGAGTTTATTCCTGACGGGCCGTACACGATCGGCATCCGCCCTCATCACATCACGCCGGCAGCCAAAAAAACAGGCAGAGCGGAAATCGAGGGCAAGGTGCTGGTAACGGAGCTCAGCGGCTCCGAGAGTGCTGTCCATTTCGATCTCCTCGGACAGACCTGGGTTTCCCTGTCTCATGGCATTCACCGCTTCGATGTCGGGTCGCGGGCCAAGTTCTATATCGATATGGAGCACACCTTCTTCTTCGACAGGCAGCACCGGCGGATCGAGGGAAGAGGGTGATGGCAAAGATCCTCCTAAAGGACCTAGCCCACAGCTACGCGCTTGATCCGCAGACAGACCAGAACTGGGCGCTCAAGCCGCTTACCCTCGAGTGCGCTGACGGGGGTGCCTACGCCCTACTTGGTCCCTCCGGGTGCGGCAAGACGACGTTGCTCAATCTTATCTCCGGCTTGTTGAAGCCGAGCCGTGGCCGAATTGTTTTCGATGGCCGCGATGTCACCAATGCCAGCCCCGAAGAGCGCAATATCGCTCAGGTTTTCCAGTTCCCGGTCATCTACGATACGATGACGGTGTACGACAATCTTGCATTCCCTCTACGCAATCGGGCCGTCCCTACCAGTGATATCGACCGACGCGTGCGCGAAGTCGCCCACATGCTTGAACTGGATGGGATGCTCAAACGACGTGCCTCGGGACTTACCGCCGACAGCAAGCAGAAAATCTCTCTGGGTCGCGGCCTGGTACGCTCGGACGTAAATGTCATTATGTTCGATGAGCCGCTGACCGTCATCGATCCGCATCTCAAATGGGTGCTGCGCTCGAAGCTCAAGGAGTTGCACCAGCGGATTCGCCGCACGATGATTTATGTGACCCACGACCAGACAGAGGCTCTTACATTCGCTGATAAGGTCGTAGTGATGAAGGACGGCGAGGTCGTGCAGATCGGCACGCCCATCGAGCTCTTTGAAAAGCCGAGCCATACTTTCGTGGGCCATTTCATAGGTTCGCCAGGCATGAACATCCTTCCCTGCTCCATAGAGGGCGGGAAAGCCGTCGTCGCCGGAACGGCGATAGAAACCGCAAACGGCAGTGCCTATCGCGACCAGGGCAAGAGACTTGAACTCGGCGTAAGGCCGGAGTTTGTCAGTTTTGGCAATGGCGGCATCCCCGTTGAAGTCGTGAAGGTCCTCGACATCGGGCGTTACCGGATTGTCGAGGCCCGCCACTCGAACATCGTGGTCAAGATGCTGGTCCCCGAGGATGCGCCCATTCCCCAACGGGCGCATATCCGTTTTGATCCTGGTCATACACGTATCTATGAGGATGGGTGGGTCGTGCCGTGAGCCCTTGCCCGTGAACAAGATCGTCAATCAAAGGGCATGGTTCTTCGTATTGCCTGTCGTTCTGCTCGTGGCGTTCAATGCATTGATTCCGTTGATGACCGTGGTGAACTACTCCGTCCAAGAGTTGTTCGGCGACAACGTCTTCTTCTGGGCCGGGGAACGGTGGTTCCAGGAGATATTGACCTCAGAGCGCTTCCACGCCTCTCTCTTCAGGCAGATCCTGTTCACCGGGATCATCCTCCTTATCGAAGTACCTCTCGGACTTGCCATCGCGATCACTATGCCCCGCAAAGGCCCCTGGGTTTCTGTGTGTCTCGTACTCATGGCGCTGCCGCTGCTCATTCCGTGGAACGTGGTAGGGGCCATGTGGAACATCATGGCGCTCCCGGATATCGGTCTACTCGGGAAGTCGCTACGCAGCCTGGGTTTCGAATACAACTACACGCGTCAGCCATTGGCTGCGTGGTTCACCATTATTCTTATGGATGTATGGCACTGGACTTCGCTCGTGACCCTGCTTTGCTATGCAGGGCTGGTTTCCATTCCCGACGCGTATTACCAGGCTGCCAAGATAGATGGCGCCCGACCGTGGGCGGTGTTCAGATATATCCAACTTCCCAAGCTCAAATATGTCCTCACCATTGCCATTCTTCTTCGGTTCATGGACAGCTTCATGATTTACACGGAAGTCGTGGTGTTGACCGGAGGAGGGCCCGGCAATTCTACCACCTTCCTCTCAATCGATTTGGTCAAGACGGCATTGGGGCAGTTTGACCTCGGTCCAGCGGCGGCAATGTCGCTTGTTTATTTTCTGATCATCCTGCTCCTGAGCTGGCTGTTCTACACCCTCATGATGCGGAACGAAGCGAGGTAAGATGCGCGCCCGATACTTGGTTCCGGTGGTCTACATTATTTTCCTGCTGCTACCGATTTATTGGCTGCTGAACATGTCGTTCAAGACTACAAACGAAATCCTGGGCGGTTTCACGCTCTGGCCGCGCGACTTCACGCTTGAGAATTACGCCATTATCTTCACCGACCCGACCTGGTACAATGGCTACATTGCGTCGATCCAATATGTGGTGATCAACACGGTGCTGTCGGTGGCGGTGGCACTTCCCGCGGCCTATGCCTTCTCGCGTTATCGATTCTTGGGCGACAAGCATCTATTCTTCTGGCTTTTGACGAACCGCATGGCGCCTCCGGCGGTATTCGCACTTCCGTTCTATCAGCTCTACTCCGCCGTGGGCCTGTTCGATACACCGTGGGCGGTGGCACTGGCCCATACACTGTTCAACATCCCGCTTGCAGTGTGGATCCTCGAAGGCTTCATGTCGGGAATACCAAAAGAGCTCGACGAGACTGCTTATGTCGACGGCTACTCATTTTGGCGCTTTTTCTTCCGGATCTTCATGCCCACAATCGCGGCAGGAATCGGCGTAGCCTGTTTCTTCTGTTTCATGTTTTCCTGGGTGGAGCTGCTGCTTGCCAAGACACTGACAGCTGTCGCGGCCAAACCGATTGCAGCTTTGATGACTAAAACGGCAAGCACTTCCGGCTACCAGCTCGGCCTGCTTGCGGCAGCCGGTTCACTCACTCTTATTCCCGGTGCTGTGGTGATCTACTTCGTGCGAAACTACATCGCCAAAGGTTTCGCGCTCGGGCGCGTCTGAGGGCACAATGGAAAATACCTCTCTTGTCTCATGGATGGCGTGGACGTGGCAGACGGCAGCATTTTTTGCCTTCATACTTGCCTGCCTGGTCGGGATGTCAGTTTGGGAATACTACGAGCCAGGTGGCACTCCGCGCCGCGGGCTCCTAGGTCTCGATACGACGCGCGGCGACCGGTTGTTCATCTCCCTCTTGGGCAGCGCATATCTTTTTCTGGCCTGGCTCGGCATCATGGGCCCTCCCCTATGGGGCGGGCTCGTATTGGCGCTTGCCTGGGCCTATTTCGTATTCAAGTGGGTCTAAGGGCCAGATAGTAGGCGCTTACATAACCGCGCCGACCTGCCAAGGCACGAATTCATTGTCACCGTAGCCGAGGTTCTCGGACTTCGTGCGCTCGCCGGAAGCCACGCGAAGCATGAGGTCGAAAATTTCCTGCCCCTTATCGCCGATGTGGACGCCGTCAAGTATGTCGCCGCAATTGATGTCCATATCCTCCGTCATCCGACGGTACATGTCGGAGTTGGTGGCTAGCTTTATAGAAGGTGTCGGTTTGCAGCCATATGCAGATCCCCGGCCGGTGGTGAAGCAAAGAATGTTGGCGCCGCCGGCGACCTGCCCGGTTGCCGAGACGGGATCGTAACCCGGGGTATCCATGAAAACGAAGCCTTTGGCCCGCACTGGCTCGGCATATTCATAGACTGCGGTCAGAGGGGTGGTTCCTCCCTTGGCGGCCGCGCCAAGGGATTTTTCGAGAATTGTGGTGAGGCCGCCGGCCTTGTTGCCGGGAGAGGGATTGTTGTTCATCTCGCCGTGGTTGCGCTTGGTGTAATCCTCCCACCAGCGAATGCGAGCGACAAGCTTCTCGCCGACCTCTCGGGTAACGGCGCGGCGGGTCAGCAGGTGTTCGGCGCCATAGATTTCAGGTGTCTCCGACAGAATTGCAGTACCACCCTGGCGGACGAGCAGATCAGCGGCAGCACCCAATGCAGGATTGGCCGTGATTCCCGAATAACCATCCGAGCCGCCGCATTGGAGCGCCAACACAAGCTCGGATGCCGGCATGGTCTCACGTCCTGCAGAATTTGCCCGGGGCAGCATTTCACGAATGCGGGCAACACCAGTTTCAATCGTTTTGCGAGTGCCGCCGGACTCCTGGATCGTCATCGTTTGAAAGCTGTCACTTTCGACGATGCCGTAAAGCTCCTTCATCCGGCCGATCTGAAAGACCTCGCAGCCAAGGCCGACCAACAACACCGCGGACAAATTGGGATTGGATGCATAACCCCACTGCGTCCGTTTCAGAATATCGAAGCCCTCGCCCAAGGACGCCATGCCGCAGCCGGTGCCGTGCACAAACGAGACCACACCATCGACATTCGGATAGTCGGCCAGAATGCCGGACCGATTGACAGCCTCGGTCATAAACCGAGCGACAGAGGCCGAGCAATTGACGCTGGTCAAAATGCCAATGTAGTTGCGAGTTCCAACTCGTCCGTTAGCACGCCGAAAACCCTGAAAGGTTGCGCGATCGGCAGGATCGACCATCTGGACAGGCGAGGCGGAAGTGGCAAATGCATAATCACGCTCGAACTCGGCCATACCGACATTATGCTCATGGAGCCAGTCGCCCGGCGACACCGCAACCTTCGCGCTTCCGATGACTTGGCCAAATTTGACAACGGGAGCGCCCGCAGCGATGGAGGCGATCGCCATTTTGTGCCCCTTGGGTATTCGGGCAAGGGCAGTTTCGCCAAAGACACGGGCGCCCTTTTCGATGAGATCTACCGCGACGACGAGGTTATCCGACGCGCTGAGACGCACTACTCTCGGCTCGAATGGAACAGGTGTGATATTCATGGCCTTAAAACCAGTTGATTTTGCTGGAGGGTATTCTAACATGTTAGTATGGAACTGGAAGCAGAAACTTATCCGTTTCTAGATAAGGTGCGCAGCCAAAGGGGCGGCACGACGTCGCGGGTGTTCGAGGTACTCAAAGAGGCAATCGTTTCGCTGGAGCTGACTCCGGGAGCGCTCATCGACAAAGCAGCAATATGCGAACGGCTGAGCGTATCGCGGTTTCCGGTCTCGGAGGCGCTTACGCGGCTTCAGGCAGACGGCCTGGTGGACATACAACCTCAGCGCGGAACTCAAGTGGCGCTCATCCGGCTCGCGGATGCCAAGGAAAATATGTTCCTTAGGCGTGCTTTAGAAGCGGCAGCCATGCGGGCGCTCGCCCCGGTCATCAGCAAGGAGACACTCGGTGCCCTTCATCGGAACCTTCGCTATCAAAGAGCAGCAGTGAAGGCGGATGACCGGGCCGGATTCCACAAGCTCGATCTCGAGTTTCACGAGATATTGCTCGACGCGCTGCGGTTTCCCCGTGTGAAAGGGGCGGTCGACAATGCGCGCTCGGCGCTGGAGCGGGTGCGACGCCTGCTGGCGTCGGCCAGAAGGCATGCGGTGACCCTAAAGGAGCATCACCGTATTCTCGAAGCGCTCGAAACCGGAAACGGCGAGAGAGCGGCAGAGGAAATGACGCGTCATCTCGATGCGGTCAATCGCGAGCTTGAGGCGAGGGCCAGGGCGCAGCCGGAAATTTTTGCCGATCGCGATGAGTGGAGCAGCCCGAACAAGAAACGATGAAAAGCAGGCAGTTCCAAGCGCCGTCGGGCGCAGTTTTAACCTTCACCGAACTCGGATTCGGTGGCGCGCCGACCGGCAATCTTTATCAGGCCCACAGCGAGGAAGCAGCCCAGGCGGCACTTGCCGCGGCGTGGGAAGCGGGCGTCCGCTATTTCGATACTGCACCGCTCTATGGCCTTGGCCTGTCAGAGACGCGTTTCAATCATTTTCTACGTGGCAAGCAGCGTCGCGACTATTTGCTGTCGACAAAGGTGGGGCGCCTACTCACGCTATCGGCGCCTCAGGAACGCACCGGCATCGGCAAATTTTTCGATACGCCGTCGCGCAAAGAGATCTACGACTATAGTCATGACGGGGTGATGCGGTCATTCGAAGCTTCACTCGAGCGGCTCGGCGTCGACAATGTGGACGTGCTGTTTGTGCATGACATCGATGTGTTCACGCATAAATCAATAAATGCGCGGGACCAGCGGATCAGCGAGCTGATGGCCAGGACCATCGGCGGCTATCATGCGCTGCTCAAGCTCAGAGACCAGAAGGTGATCAAGGCATTCGGGGCAGGGATTAACGAGTGGCAAGCGGGTGAGATTCTGGTAAAGCAGGGCGACTTTGATATATTCCTGCTCGCAGGACGCTATACATTGCTGGAGCAGGAAGCTCTGGAGAGCTTTCTGCCGCTATGTGACGCGCGAGGAATTGGCATCGTCATCGGAGGTGCCTTCAATTCGGGCATATTGGCCAGTGGACCGACGCCAGGCGCTTTTTACGATTATGATCCGGCGCCGCAATCCATCCTGGAGCGGGTGACCGCAATCCAGGACGTGTGCTCCAGATCGGGAGTAAGACTTCCCGAAGCCGCCCTGCGTTTCGTGCTCGGTCATCCCGCGGTGGTCACGGTTGTTGCGGGGATGAGCCGACCTGAGGAAATCGATCTGAATGTCAAAACTCTGCAGGTGAAGATACCGCAAAAGCTATGGGCCGATCTCAAAGCCCAGGGCTACTTGCGCAATGACGCGCCCGTTCCAGCGTAATGTGTAACGATTGCTTTCCGGTTTCCCTCAGGGTAGTGCAATCGGAGTTGATTTTCCGGACGACAAGCTGTTCCTATTCAACGCAGAAGATGGGGCGGCTGAGATAGGGTGGCCAGTCATCATGACGGGACGTTTGCGGGGCAAGACAGCAGTCGTCACAGCGGCTGCTCATGGAATCGGGCGGGCGACAGCGAGGGCTTTCGCGGCCGAAGGTGCGAAGGTGCACGCGACCGATATTGCCGTCGACAAGCTGAAGGAGCTTGAAAGCGCCGGCGAAGTAATGATTTCACCCCTTGACGTTACTGATGACGAGGCGATTGCCCAATTCGCCCCAAGACTGGGACCCATCGACATTTTGTTCAACTGCGCGGGTTTCGTGCATCATGGAACAATTCTCGATTGTGAGGAAAAAGATTGGGATTTCTCCTTCAATCTAAACATCAAGTCCATGTATCGGATGATCCGCCATTTCCTTCCGGCAATGATCGAGGGAGGGGGAGGCGTGATCATCAACGTGGCTTCGGTTGCCTCATCCATCATTGCGGCACCCAACCGCTGCGCTTACGGGGCGACCAAGGCAGCAGTGATCGGGCTGACGAAATCCATTGCGGCGGACTTCGTAACAAAAAAGATAAGAGCAAATGCGATCTGCCCGGGAACGATCGATTCGCCCTCGCTCAGAGGACGAATGCGCGCGCAGGGCGACTATGAAAAAGCGCGGGCGCAGTTCATTTCGCGTCAGCCAATGGGCCGCATGGGGGAGGCGGAGGAAGTTGCGGCCCTTGCGGTCTATCTTGCGAGCGATGAATCTGCTTTCATGACCGGGAATGCCATCCCTCTCGATGGCGGATGGGTAAACGTCTAAGGGAGAATCATGAAGCTCGTACGCTACGGACCAGCTGGTGCGGAGAAACCCGGCATTGTGGATACCAACGGCACGCTTCGCGATTTGTCCGGCATCATCGACGATGTCGCCGGCGAAACGCTGTCTCGTGCCGGATTGGAGAAGTTGCGTTCCATCAGCACCGCCACTCTGCCGGAGGTGCGGAATTCCGAGCGCCTTGGCCCGTGCGTGGGAAAGGTCGGAAAGTTCATCTGCGTCGGCCTCAATTACGCCGATCATGCCAAGGAATCGGGGGCTGAGCCGCCCAAGGAGCCGGTGCTGTTCATGAAGGCAACGAGTGCGATTTGCGGACCGAATGACGATGTGATCATACCGCGCAACTCAAAAAAAACCGATTGGGAGGTGGAACTTGGCGTGGTGATTGGTCAAGATACACGGTACGTGGAAGCGACCGATGCACTTCGCTATGTCGCGGGCTACTGTGTCATCAATGACCTATCGGAACGCGAATTCCAGCTCGAGCGCGGCGGACAGTGGGTGAAGGGAAAATCCGCGGACACTTTTGGTCCGATGGGCCCATGGCTTGTGACGGGGGATGAAATCGTCGACCCGCAAAAGCTTGCACTCTGGCTCGAGGTGGACGGACACCGGTATCAGAACGGCACCACCGCAACGATGATTTTCGGGGTAGCTCATCTCGTGAGCTACATTTCACATTTCATGAGCCTGCAGGCAGGAGACATCATATCCACTGGCACGCCTGCCGGCGTGGGGCTGGGACAAAAGCCGCAGCCCATCTATCTCAAACCTGGCCAGACGATGCGGCTAGGCATTGCCGGCCTTGGCGAGCAGAAGCAACGGCTTGTCGCCGCGGCCTAAGCTGTCGTGGGCTATTCAGCAGCTTCGCGGGCAATGAATCCACCCGACTGGCGCATCCAGAAATCGGCATAGAGACCGCCGCGCTGAAGCAGCTGCTGGTGGGTGCCGTCTTCGACGATTCGGCCCTCGTCCATGACCACGAGCCGGTCCATGGCAGCGATGGTTGAAAGCCGGTGGGCGATGGCAATAACAGTCTTCCCTTCCATCAAGTCGTAGAGACTTTCCTGAATCGCCGCTTCCACTTCGGAGTCGAGCGCGCTCGTGGCTTCGTCGAGCACGAGAATTGGAGCATTTTTCAGAAGAACACGGGCGATCGCCACGCGCTGGCGCTGCCCGCCCGATAATTTGACACCACGCTCGCCGACATGGGCTTCGTAGCCGGTGCGGCCATTGGGATCCTGGAGGCCGGTTATGAACTCGTGGGCGTGGGCTTTTTTTGCCGCCGCGACGGCCTCTTCGAAGGTCGCTTCGGGCTTGCCGTACCGGATATTGTCAAGCACGGAACGATGAAGCAGAGAGGTGTCCTGGGTAACCATGCCGATTTGAGCACGCAAGCTCTCCTGCCTGACCAGTGAAATATCCTGACCGTCGATGAGAATGCGACCGGAATCGAGGTCAAAAAAGCGAAGCAGCAGGCTCACGAGGGTCGATTTGCCGGCGCCGGAACGTCCGACGATGCCGACCTTCTCCCCGGGTCTAATATGAAGCGACAGGCGTTCGAGAACGCCGCGGCAGTCTTCCAGCTTGTGGCTACCGTAGTTGAACGAGATGTTGTCGTATCGAATGTCGCCCCTGGTCACTGTCAGCGCCGTGGCACCTGCCCTGTCGACGACGTCGCGGACTCTTGCGACAGTTTCGATGCCGTCCTGAACTGTTCCAATGTTCTCGAAGAGGCTAGAAACCTCCCAGAGAATCCAGTGCGACATGCCCTGAAGACGCAACACAAGACCAATTGCAAAGGCAATTGCTCCGGTGGTGACGGCCCCGATGCTCCAGAGCCAGATCGACAAAGCCGAAACCGAAAACAAGAGAATGCTGTTCATGGTGTTCAGCAGGACGGTCAGAATGGTCACCAGCCGCATCTGGGTGTGCACGCGGTCGAGAAACCACTCCATGCCTTCGCGAGCATAGTTATCTTCGCGGTCGGCGTGAGCGAACATCTTAACGGTGGCAATATTGGTGTAACTGTCGACGATGCGGCCGGTTACAACCGAGCGGGCATCAGCCTGTTCCTTGGCGAGCCCCTTAAGCTTAGGAACGAAGTAATAAAGAGTTACAACATAGCCGAGAAGCCAGAGGAGAAGGGGGGCGGTCAGCCGCAGGTCGCTCGAAGCGAAGAGAAACAGGGCGCCAGTGAAATAAATGGCAACGTAAAGAAGCACTTCGGTGGCGGTCATGATGGTGTCACGGACGCCCAGCGCCGTCTGCATGACCTTGGTGGCTACGCG
Organism: uncultured Alphaproteobacteria bacterium; assembly: GCA_963770205.1. Lineage (GTDB taxonomy): Bacteria > Pseudomonadota > Alphaproteobacteria > Rhizobiales > Aestuariivirgaceae > DATBLQ01. The sequence continues at coordinate 131,127 of CAVYOS010000006.1, read as the reverse complement.
CCCGGCAAAATCGCTCTGGAAAAATTCGAGGCTCTGCCGCAGCACATAGCGATGCGCCTGCCAACGGGTGCGCATCCCAAAGTTTCCGAGAAGACCCGTGTGGACCACTGCCTCATACAATAATTTAAGAATCGGCAGAACTACGAGGACCAAAACACTGAGAGCGATGAGCGCGCGAACTGTGGGTCTGCCAAAAGGTTTCACGATCGGCCGTCGCCAGCCAGTCGACGATTTTGCCGACGAAGCTGAATAGGGAAACTTCAATTAGAGCAACAGTCGTTGACAGCAGCGAGCTTGCAAGTAGTAGAGGCCAAAAGGGGCGCGCATAATGAAAAATAAATCCCGATAGAGTCGCCGGGGGCTTTTCCGGCTGCTCGGGCGGAAAAGGCGCTCGTCTGGTCTCAAGCCAATGAAAGAACGACGAAAGCACTTGTAGATGTCCTCCAAGCCGTATTTCCGATTCAGAAATCTCTAATGGTCTCGCGATGCGGGTGTCGAGCTCGAGATTCATGGGTTCGAACCTTATATAGGAAGCAGCGTGGCAAGACAAAGACACGCCGCTGTGCAAGTCATCAGTGCAACGTCATTCAATCCAACAGCCTGTTGCACCGAAAGGAACCGGCGTGCGAGCATTGGCGCGGAGGTGTCGTCTACAAGTTACAACCAGCAGCATAGAGAACGGCGCTGATACGGCCATGGCGGGAATGGCTGCAATTCGGCAGCCGGAAATTTATAAAACGTGCCAACAGAGCAATTCACATGGGAAGTTATCTCGGTATCGACATTGGCACATCATCGGTGAAGGCCGTGCTGATCGATGAGCGCCAATTTGCGCTGGCCAGTGCGTCGTCGCCATTAGAGCTGTTACGGCCGAAAGAAGGATGGTCGGAGCAGAACCCGCAGGATTGGTGGCGGGCAACGCAGTTGGCGGTCGCAGCCATAGGCAAGAGGGCACGGAAAGCGTTCCGGGCGGTAGAGGCTATCGGTCTGTCCGGCCAAATGCATGGTGCGACACTCCTCGATTCATCAGACAGGGTCATCAGGCCGGCCATTCTCTGGAACGACGGGCGCGCCGAGAACGAATGCCGCGAGCTCGAAGCGGCCGCGCCGAGGTTGCGCCAGATCGCCGGCAACATCGCCATGCCGGGGTTCACCGCGCCGAAGCTTCTGTGGATCAAAAAACACGAGCCTATGAAATTCCGCAGGGTCGCCAAAGTACTGCTGCCCAAAGACTACATCAGGCTCAGACTCAGCGGCGATCATGCGAGCGATATGTCGGATTCATCGGGAACGCTGTGGATGGATGTCGGCGGGCGAGTGTGGTCGTCGGAGTTACTGGCAGCTACGAGCCTTGGCGAGGAGCATATGCCGAAGCTCTTCGAAGGCACAGAAGCCACGGGACAACTGTCGGGCGAGCTTCAGAGGGAATGGGGGCTGCTGCATCGGCCCATCATAGCGGGCGGCGCGGGCGACAACGCAGCGGCGGCCTGCGGTATTGGTGCCGTCGAAGCCCAGGAAAGTTTCGTGTCGCTCGGAACCTCCGGCGTCCTCTTCGTTTCGACGAAGCAATTCTTGCCAAATACGGCCAATGCCGTGCATGCGTTCTGCCACGCGATCCCGGATAAGTGGCACCAAATGGGGGTGATCCTTTCAGCCACCGCCAGCCTTGAATGGCTTGCCGGCATTTTCGGCATGCCCGCGCCGCGGCTTATCAAGACGCTTGGGTCACGAGTGAACGGCCCATCTCCCGTGCTGTTTCTGCCCTATCTTTCCGGCGAGCGCACGCCGGTAAATGATGCCCATATAAGGGGGGTGTTCTGCGGGCTTGGCCACGAGAGCGGTCGGAAGGCGCTAACTCAGGCGGTCGTCGAGGGCGTAGCCTTCGCTTTTCGAGATTGCCTAGAGTCGCTCCGGGCGGCGGGGACAGAGGTACAACGGGCCACTGCCGTGGGAGGCGGGTCAAATTCGCGGCTCTGGCTGAAAATAATCGCAACTGTCCTGGGCATACCGATCGATGTTCCGGCCGCCGGCGATTTCGGCGCCGCTTTCGGCGCGGCGCGCCTGGCACTGGTGGCGGCAAGCGGAGCCGACTATCGCACCATACTGTCGCGGCCGAAGATGTCGCTGCGTGTTGACCCCGACGGGGCATCGCGCGAAGCTTATGAGGCCGCTTATGCCTCCTATAAACACATCTATCCTGCAGTCAGGGGAATCCGTTTTCATGAGTGACTTTTTTCAGCTCGATAAGCCCATTCCCTATGAGGGTCCGTCCAGCCGCAAGGCACTTGCATACCGATGGTACAATCCAGAACACAAAGTGATGGGCAGGACCCTGGCCGAGCACCTGCGATTTGCCGTTTGCTACTGGCACTCGTTCTCCTGGACGGGGGTTGATCCCTTTGGAGCGGAAACATTGCTACGGCCGTGGCAGAAGCCAGGCGATGAAATGGCAAACGCCCGCCTCAAGGCCGAAGCCGCGTTCGAAATGTTCGAGTTGCTGGGGGTGCCGTTTTTCACATTCCACGACCGCGACATTGCGCCTGAGGGGGAAACGCTCGGGCAATTCGAGAAGAACGTATGGGAGATCGCAAAGATCTTTGAGGCGAAGATGAAGAGGAGCGGGGTCAAACTTCTTTGGGGGACAGCCAATCTTTTCACTCATCGCCGGTACATGGCGGGCGCGGCCACGAATCCCGATCCAGAGGTGTTTGCTTATGCCGCGGCCCAGGTGAAAACGGCCATGGACGTCACGAAGGCCTTGAACGGCGAAGGCTATGTGTTGTGGGGTGGCAGGGAAGGCTACGAAACACTGCTTAACACCGACATGAAGCGGGAGCTGCAACAGCTTGGGCGATTCCTGACGCTCGTTGTCGAGTACAAGCATCGCATCGGCTTCGAAGGCAGCATCTATATCGAACCGAAGCCAAAGGAGCCGACCAAACACCAATATGACTACGACGTCGCCTCTGTTTACGGGCTGCTGAAAGCACATGGTCTCGAGAAGGAGATCAAGGTCAATATCGAGCAAAATCACGCCGTGCTCGCGGGACACAGCTTTGAGCACGAGATAGCGCTTGCCGAGGCGCTTGGCATATTGGGATCCATTGATATCAACCGCGGCGATTATCTGCTCGGCTGGGATACCGACCAGTTCGCGATGAACGTGCCGGAACTCGTTCTGGCTTTCTGCCAAATCATTAAGGCCGGCGGCCTCACTACGGGAGGTCTCAATTTCGATGCAAAGATCAGGCGGCAGTCCATCGATTCGGAGGATCTGCTGCAGGCTCATGTGGGCAGCATGGATGCCTGCGCACGGGCCTTTCTCATTGCAAGCAAGATGATCGAGGATGGGGCTCTCGAGCTGCCGCTCAAAAGCCGATATGAGGGATGGGATTCGCAGCTGGCCCGGAGGATGATTCAAGGCGAGTTGGGGCTCGAACAAATCGCGGATTACGTAAAGAAGAACCGAATCGATCCTCAACCGCGCTCTGGGCGGCAGGAACATCTTGAAAGCATCGTCAATAGCTATCTGTGATCGGTGGAGAGAAAGCATGGCCACGAATATCAAAGGACCGGCAATTTTCCTCGCTCAATTCGGGGGTGATCAGCCGCCGTTCAATACTATGGAAGCGATTTGCAAGTGGGCAGCATCGCTCGGGTACAGGGGTGTACAAATTCCAACCTGGGATGGGCGGCTGTTCGATCTTAAAAAGGCAGCGCAATCGAAGACCTATTGCGATGAGGTCAAGGGAGCGGCGCGAAGCAATGGAGTGGAGATCACCGAGCTCTCAACACATTTGCAAGGCCAATTGGTGGCCGTTCATCCTGCCTATGATGAGGCTTTCGATGCTTTTGCTCCGCCAGCCGTGCATGGCAATCCGAAAGCGCGACAGGAATGGGCGGCTGAGCAACTTATGCTGGGCGCCAAGGCGTCGCAAAATCTGGGGCTGCGCTCCCATGTGACATTTTCCGGCGCGCTCGCATGGCCTTTTACCTACCCCTGGCCACAAAGGCCGGAGGGATTCATCGATACCGCATTTGGTGAGCTGGCCAGGCGGTGGAAGCCGATACTCGATGCCTTCGACCATGCCGGTGTGGATGTCTGCTTTGAGATTCATCCCGGCGAGGATCTCTTCGATGGAGCTACTTTCGAAATGTTTCTTGAGAAGGTGAACAACCACCACCGGTGCTGCATCAATTACGATCCGTCGCACTTCCTGCTGATGCAACTGGATTATCTTTCCTTCATCGACATCTATCATGAGAAGATCAAAGCTTTTCACGTGAAGGATGCGGAGTTCAATCCCGATGGAAGGCAGGGCGTCTATTCCGGCTATCAACCATGGATCAAGCGTGCGGGCCGCTTTCGGTCGCTGGGCGACGGACAGGTTGATTTCGGAGCGATCTTCTCAAAACTTGCCGCGTATAACTACGACAGCTGGGCGGTGCTCGAGTGGGAATGCTGCCTGAAGGACTCCCAACAGGGTGCAAAAGAGGGTGCTCCCTTTATTTCAGAACATATCATCCAGGTAACGGAAAAATCGTTCGACGATTTTACTGCTCGAAAGGTGAACCAGGATCAGATCAATCGGATGCTTGGCATCTGATCAAATTTTGAGGGAGGAGCAATGACGATCGAGGGACGCAGCGACGGAATTCATGGCGGCCGAATCCGGCTCGGAATGGTTGGGGGCGGGCAGGGGGCGTTTATCGGTGCGGTACACCGACTGGCAGCGCGCATGGATGATCAGTATGCGTTGGTGGCTGGCGCGCTCTCTAGCGACGAGACCCGGGCCAGACTCTCCGGAGAAGAATTGGGCCTCGCTCCCGACCGGATTTACAGCGATTTTCGCGAAATGGCGAAACGTGAAGCCAAGCGCGACGATGGCATCGAGGCCGTGTCCATCGTGACGCCCAATCATTTGCATTTCCCAGTGTCCAAGGCGTTCATGGAAGCGGGGATCCATGTGATCTGCGACAAGCCGCTGGTTCATACCTCGCGCGAGGCGAAGGCGCTGATCGAGCTAGAGAAAAAAAGGGGGCTGGTCTTTGCCCTTACCCATAATTATTCCGGATATCCGATGATCCGCCAGGCGCGGGAAATGGTGCAAAAAGAGGTGCTCGGCGAGATCCGCGTGGTGCAGGCCGAATATCCGCAAGATTGGCTCACCACCAAACTCGAGGATGAAGGACACAAGCAGGCCGGCTGGCGAACTGATCCCAAGATTACCGGCATCGGCGGATGCGTGGGCGATATCGGCACCCACGCTTATCAGCTTGCCTGTTTCGTTTCTGGTCTGACGCTCGAATCGCTTAGCGCCGACCTCAGTACTTTCGTGAAGGGACGCAAGGTGGACGACAATGTGCACATCATGATGCGCTTCAGAGGAGGCGCCCGGGGATTGCTGTGGGCGAGCCAAGTGGCGCCTGGCAATGAGAACGGGTTGAGGCTGCGCATCTATGGCACGAAAGGCGGCCTCGACTGGACGCAAGCGGATCCGAACTATCTGTGGTTTACGCCCTTCGGCGAACCAAAGCAGCTCATTACCCGCGGCGGCGCAGGTTCGGGGGCCGCCGCGGCCCGGGTCACGCGCGTTCCACCAGGACATCCTGAAGGCTATCTGGAGGGTTTTGCCAATATCTATACGGAAGTGGCCCGCGCCATAAAGGCAAAGCGTAACGGCAGGAAAAGCTGGGACAAGGAGGTGCAGTTTCCGGGACTCGAAGACGGTGCCAAGGGCGTTGCCTTTATTGAAGCCGCGGTCAAGTCCTCGAACGGCAACGGCAGGTGGGTGAAGGTATAGGTGAGATCATGAAGGCCGGCTTCAATCTGCTACTATGGACGAGCCATGTAACGGCAAAGCACCGACCCCTACTGGAAAAGCTCAAGCAAGCCGGTTACGACGGGGTCGAGATTCCCGTATTCGAAGGGACGCCCGCATATTACTCCGGACTCGGCAAATTGCTCGACGAGATTGGGCTGGAGCGAACAATGGTTTCCGTAGTGCCAACTCCGGATAAAAATCCCATATCGGCCGATGCTTCCTCGAGAGAGGCTGGTGTCGAGTATCTCAAATGGCTGATCGACTGTTCACAAGCATTGGGGTCAACGCTGCTGTGCGGACCACTGCATTCCACTCTTGGGCAATTCAGCGGAAAGGGACCAACCACGCAGGAGCGCAAAAGGGCCATCAGCGTTCACAGAAAGGCCGGCGACTATGCTGCTAAGAAGGGAGTTCGGATTGCGCTTGAAGCGCTCAATAGGTTCGAATGCTATTTCGTCAATACGATGGATGATTTGGCCGATTACCTCGATAAGGTCGATCACCCGAATATCACAGGTATGTATGATAGTTTTCACAGCAATATCGAAGAAGCAGACCCCGTGGGAGTTATCGGCAGATCAAAAAAGCACATCGCCCACGTACATATTTCGGAAAGCAATCGCGGGACTCCCGGCCGGGGACATGTGGACTGGCCCGGCGTGTATTCAGCGCTAAAGGAAAGTAAATATGACAGCTGGCTGACCATCGAGGCGTTCGGGCGTGCCCTGCCAGAGCTTGCGGCAGCAACGAGGGTGTGGCGGGATTTTTCGCCTTCGCTCGACACGGTGTATCTCGAAGGAATAAAAAATATCAGGCGCGGCTGGGCCAAGGCCTAAGAGGTGCGTTATGAGCAAAGGTCATCCTTCGCCATGAAGGGGATGCTCCTTGAAAAGCCGGACTTGTTGGTTCCTCACAACGCTGAGGCCCTGACATAGCCCAGGGGTGGATCGAAGCGTTGAACAAGAATATCGGAATTGCGCTGGCCTGCTTGCTCCTTGGAGCAGCGGGATCTGTAGGAGCCGGGAGCTTTATCCCGGATGACCCGGCGCTTCGGCACGCCCTCGAACATACATATTCAGCGGCGCAACCGGAATTTACCTCGACGATGCAGGGGTTCCTTGGAGAGCCCATCGAAGCCGGCAACAAGATAGAGACGCTGGCTAACGGTGATGAGACCTTTCCCGCCATGCTAAAAGCAATTGCGGGGGCCGAAAAGACGGTCAATTTCGAGACTTATATTTTCTGGTCAGGTGAGATCGCGGAGCGATTTGCCGATGCGCTTTCGGAGCGCGGGCGGGCCGGCGTGAGGGTCAACGTCATTTTAGATTATGTCGGCAGCATCCCAATGGAACAGCGGCTGATCGACAGAATGCGCAATGCCAACGTTCGGGTGATCCGCTTGCGCCCGATTCATTGGTACACGATGGATCAACTCAACCATCGGAGCCATCGCAAGGTGCTCATCGTCGATGGCCGCGTCGGTTTCACGGGAGGAGTGGGCATAGCCGACCAATGGAGGGGCGATGCAGGAAGCCCGAACGAATGGCGCGATAATCACTATCTGATCGAAGGCGTAGCCGTGGCGGGGTTGCAGTCGTCTTTCACGGAACACTGGCTCGAAGCGACTGGGGAGATCCTGCGCGGTGGGGACTATTTCCCTGATCTGAAACGACCCGGATTCGTGTCGCTGCAGCCGATGAAGAGTTCGCCTTTCTCGGGCAGCGAGCAAATCTATCTCGGGCTCATGATGGCACTGTCGGCAGCCGAGCATCACATCCGTATCGGCATGGCCTATTTCGTGCCCAACGAGGCGGCATTGGAGCAGATACTGGATGCAAGGCGACGGGGAGTGGAGGTTGATATCATCTTGCCGGGCACATGGACCGATACCGAGGAAGTCCGCCGTGCGTCGCGGTACTTCTGGGGGCAATTGCTCCAGGCCGGGGTGAAAATCTATGAATATCAACCGACGATGTATCACGTGAAGATCGTAATCGTTGATGAAAACTGGGCGACGCTGGGATCGGCAAATTTCGACGAACGGTCGTTCAGGCTTAATGACGAGACGAATGTAAACGTCTACGACCGGGGATTTGTCCTACAGCAGATCGCGCTTTTCGAGCTGGATCGATCGCAGTCGCGGCCGGTCACGCTGGCTCAATGGCAGGGCAGACCAATCCGGGTGAAGATCTCCGATTGGTTCTGGAGTCGCTTCCGGTCGTATTTCTGACCAGCATTGACAGTCATCAGTCGGTTTGATCAAATGGTCAAAAATTCAATGGGTGGACCATGGCGAAAACGCCGGATATTGCTGGCAGGGCGCCTGAGCCCGGCGGAGTATCAGGAGAAACTTTTCCGATATTGCTCCGCTTTTGACAGCAACGACGCGCGAGTAGCAGCCGAGCGCTGTCTGTTTTGCTACGACGCTCCATGCGTAAAGGCCTGCCCGACGGCAATCGACATTCCGCTTTTCATACGGCAGATCGCGCACGGGCAATTCGGAAGGCGCAGCCAAGACCATTTTAGATGCAAATATCATGGGCGGGATGTGCGGAAGGGTTTGTCCCACCGAGACGTTATGCGAGGAAGCCTGCGTTCGGGAATTTGCGGAAGGGAAGCCGGTCGAGATCGGCCGATTGCAGCGCTTTGCCACAGATGTTCTATTTCAATCGGGAAAGCAGATTTTCACAAGAAGCTCAGAAAGTGGGAGGCGCATCGCCGTCGTGGGTGCAGGTCCCGCCGGGCTTGCCTGTGCGCACAAGCTTTCGGCCCTCGGCCATGAAGTGACGCTCTTCGAAGCCAAGGAGAAGGCCCGGCGGGCTCAATGAATATGGGATTGCTGCTTACAAGACGGTCAATGATTTCGCACAGCGCGAGGTCGCGTATATCTTAGATATTGGGGGGATCACCATTCGAGTATGGCCGGCGCCTGGGCCGCGATCTAACGCTGAAGGCCTTGCGCGACAGCTATGATGCGGTGTTTCTGGGCTTAGGCCTTGGTGCCATCAATGATCTCGGAATCGGCAGCGACGTCGCCGGCGTCATGAATGCAGTCGATTACATCGCGCTGCTCCGGCAGACGCGGGACCTCGCGCAGCTTCCGGTCGGTCGGCGCGTGGTCGTGATCGGAGGCGGGATGACTGCGATCGATATCGCAAGTCAGACAAAGAGGCTCGGAGCTGAGGATGTCACGATAGTCTACCGCCGCGGGCCCCGGAACACATGAACGCCAGCCACTATGAGCAGGATCTGGCGCAAACCGATGGAGTGCTCATCCGCTATTGGATGCAGCCGCGACGGCTCATTGCAGATGGGGGCAGGCTCATCGGAGTGGAACTTGAATATACCGAAGAAAGCGACGGGAAGCTGGCGGGCAGGGGGGAAATCTTGGAAATTCCGTGCGATCAGCTCTTCAAGGCCATCGGCCAAGCCTTGGAGGTGAAAGATGTTGCCTCGCAGGAGCCCTATCTGGAGCTCGAGAAAGGGCGCTTAAAGGTTGATGCGGAACGGCGTACCTCCATCGGCAACATCTGGGCCGGCGGCGACTGCGTGGCGGGAGGCAAGGATCTCACCGTGACCGCTGTCGAGGACGGAAAAATTGCCGCCCTGTCTATCGATCGTTTTCTCAAGAGCTTGACGTCCGCCAGCGCGGCGTGAGGAGAAGATCATGCCTAATCTCACCAATGTGTTCTGCGGCATACAGTCACCCAATCCTTTCTGGCTCGCATCGGCGCCCCCGACCGACAAGCAATATAATGTTGAACGGGCTTTCCGCGCTGGCTGGGGCGGAGTGGTTTGGAAAACGCTCGGGGAAGACCCGCCGATCGTGAACGTAAACGGACCACGATATGGCGCGATTCACGCTTCAGATCGCAGGGTTATCGGCTTCAACAACATCGAGCTCATTACCGACCGTCCGCTGGATGTGAATTTACGCGAGATCAAGGAAGTGAAGCGCAATTGGCCCGACAGGGCACTCGTCGTGTCACTCATGGTGCCATGCGAGGAGCGCAATTGGGAAGCAATCCTGAGACGGGTCGAGGATACGGGTGCAGACGGGGTAGAGCTCAATTTCGGGTGTCCGCATGGCATGTCCGAACGCGGCATGGGCTCGGCTGTCGGCCAAGTTCCCGAATATGTCGAAATGGTCGCACGATGGTGCAAGGCCCACACTCGCATGCCGGTCATCGTGAAGCTTACGCCCAATGTCACCGACATAAGAAAGCCGGCCGAGGCTGCCCGAAGAGGGGGAGCCGATGCCGTGTCTCTTATCAACACGATCAACTCGATCATGGGGGTCGACCTCGATCAAATGGCCCCGTGGCCGCATACCGACGGAGAGGCAACTCATGGCGGTTATTGCGGACGTGCTGTAAAGCCGATTGCCTTGAATATGGTCACTGAGATTGCGCGTGCGCCGGCAACACGAGGATTTCCTATTTCGGCCATCGGCGGGATCGAAACCTGGCGCGATGCGGCCGAGTTTATCGCACTGGGTGCGGGCAATGTGCAAGTGTGCACCGCGGCGATGGTCTATGGCTTCAAAATCGTTCAGGAGATGATCACCGGGCTCGAGACCTGGATGGACCAAAAAGGTTATCGCACAACGGCTGAATTCAGTGGCAGAGCCGTGCCGCATGCGACCGATTGGCAATTCCTCAACCTTGACTACACGGTCAAAGCGGTTATCGACCAGGATCTGTGCATTAAATGCGGCCGCTGCCATATCGCTTGCGAGGACACATCGCACCAGGCGATCACGCAGATGAAGGACGGCAAGCGACATTTCGAAGTAATCGAGGAAGAATGCGTAGGGTGCAATCTCTGTGCACTGGTGTGCCCGGTGGAAAACTGCATCTCGATTGTCGCGCTCCAGCCCGGCGAGATCGACAAACGGACCGGGAGGAAAGTGGGCCAGAGGATCACCTGGCTCGAGCATCCGAACAATCCGAATGCCAAGATCGAGCCCGTTCCGGCAGAGTAATTCGCCAAGCCGAAATCCTACCAGCTCGTGCCATGGGCGAGAGGGGCGATAGCCAGATGCCGAGCTATTGTCTGGCCAATATCGGAATAGCTCGTTCGCCTGCCGATGGCGCCCGTTCGGGATCCGGGGGTATAGGCCAGAACGGGTACGCATTCACGCGTATGATCGGTGCCGCGCCAGGTAGGATCGCACCCATGGTCCGCGGTGATGACAAGAAGATCGTCTGCCCTGAGGGTAGAAATGAGCGATGGTAGGCGATGGTCAAAAGCCTCCAGTGCACGAGCGTAGCCCGCGGGATCGCGCCGGTGCCCGTAGAGCGTGTCGAAGTCGATGAAATTGGTAATGGCCAGGCCGCCGAAGCTGAGGTTATCTGCGGCGAGCAGGGTCTGCTCGAACAGTTCGTCATTGCCCGCTGCCCTGATTTCAGTGCCGGTTCCGCGATGAGCAAAAATATCACCGATCTTGCCGATGGATATGACTTGGTGGCCTTCAGCCTCGAGGCAATCCAGGAGCGTTGCTTCCGGCGGAGGCACGGCATAATCGCGGCGGTTTGCCGTCCGCTCAAAGTCGTTCGGAGAACTGCCAATGAATGGCCGTGCAATAATTCTTCCGATATTCAGGGGATCAGCCAATTCGCGGGCAATGAGGCAGGTTCGGTAAAGCCTTTCCAAACCAAAGACCGTTTCGTGCGCTGCAATTTGAATGACGGAATCGGCGGAGGTATAGACGATAGGCTTTCCGGTCGTGAGATGTATTCCTCCCAGTTCGGAGATGATTTCAGTCCCGGACGCATGTTTATTGCCGAGCAAGCCAGGCAAACCGGCTCGCCCTATCAGGGTGTTGGTGAAACTTTCGGGGAAGCAGGGAATGCTTGGGGGGAAATAGCCCCAATCAAACCGAACCGGAACGCCGGCAATTTCCCAATGACCGGAAGGCGTGTCCTTGCCGCGGGATACTTCGACAGCGAAGCCCCATTGCGCGTCTGCGTCGCTTCGGGGGAGGGCAACGCGACGGCCGGAGGCGGCCTCGCAGGCCTCGGCAATGCCCATGGCGGAAAGATTGGGTATTCGCAGCAAACCGTGCTCGGCAATATGGGCCAGGGTATTGGCGCCTTCATCGCCAAAGCTATCGGCATCGGGCGCACCGCCGATGCCGACCGAGTCCAGAATGAGAAGAAAGGCGCGTGCCATGCGATCTACCGGATGCGAATGCGAACAAGCGGCTCGGGCGCCGTAGTTTCGCCGAGCCGATAGGCGGATCGCACCATTGCTTCGGCCGCTTGCGCCGCGTGTTCATCGCGGGCATGTACAATGGCGAGCGGTACATCCCTGCCGACCGCGGAATTTCTGGCAGCCAGAGCACTCAAGCCCACGGAGTGATCGATTGGCTCTTCATGGTTTTCGCGTCCGCCGCCGAGCGCGACAACCGCCAAACCGAGAGCACGGGTGTCGATGGAATGGACGGTACCAGAGACGTGCGAAAAGATCGGGCGGAGAATGTTTGCCTTCGGAAGGTATTTTTCAGGCTTGTCGATGAGATCGCCGGGACCGCCGAGAAGTGCAACCATTCGCTGGAAGCGCTCGGCGGCGCGACCATTCGATAGGACCTGTTCCAGTCTAGTCCGCGCATCTTCCCGCCTTTGTGCCATGCCGCAGAGAACGAGAAGCTGCTCTCCCAGCGACATGACAACTTCGCGAACCCGCGACTCGCCGTTTCCGGTCAGGAAACAGATCGCATTTATGACTTCCAGGGCATTGCCGGCAGTCGATGCGAGCGGTTCGTTCATATCGGTCACGATGGCACTTATCCTCAGCCCCGCGGCCTTGCCAACCGCAACCAAGCTCTCCGCGAGCGTGCGCGCAGTATCTTCGGTTGCCATGAATGCGCCCGTGCCGACTTTGACATCGAGCACGAGGGCATCGAGCCCGGCGGCAAGCTTTTTGGAGAGGATCGAGGCAGTAATCAGCGGAATCGACTCAACAGTGGCGGTGACGTCGCGAATGGCATAAAGGCGGGCATCCGCAGGCGCGAGGTCGACGGTTTGCCCGATAATCGCACAGCCTGCCTGACGCACGGTCTCTTTAAGCAAATCGAGATCGGGACGCGTCTGGTAACCGGGTATTGATTCTAGCTTGTCGAGCGTACCCCCGGTATGGCCAAGTCCGCGGCCTGAAATCATCGGCACGAAGGCTCCTACAGCCGCCAACATCGGTGCCAAAATGAGAGACACATTATCCCCGACGCCTCCTGTCGAATGCTTGTCGACAACGGGGCCATTGAAGATGTCTTTCGGCCAATGCAGCTTTCTGCCGGAATCACGCAGAGCCCTGGTCAATGAAACGCTTTCAGCAATACTCATTCCACGGAAAAATACCGCCATTGCGAAAGCGGCTGCCTGACCTTCGCTCAGCGCGCCCCGGGCAAGGCGGGAAACGAGGAAATCGATTTCACTGGCAGTAAGCTCCTGGCCATCGCGCTTCTTGCGAATAAGTTCTTGAGGTAAGATTTTCCCGCCGTCAGCCATGGAGGCGGTCCTCAAGAAGCGAGGTCAAGAGGCGTCGCAAGTCGCCCGCTACTGCCTTGCTCTGGCGAAGGGTTTCGGAATGGCTGGGCGATGAGCCCTTCATTCCGGCCGCAAAATTTACAATTGCCGATATGGCCGCAACGCGGAGATTAAAGCGGCGGGCAAGGATGACTTCAGGAACAGTGGACATTCCGACCGCATCGCCGCCCAAGATGCGGACTGCGCGAATCTCGGCGGGTGTTTCGAATGACGGGCCCAAAAACCAGACATAAGTGCCTTCGGCCAATTCAATTGCTTCCGCTTTTGCGGCGCGGCGAACGGCATCGTTGAGCGATCGATCATAGGCTTGGGTAAGCGAAATGAATCGCTCATCGCCCGCCTCACCGACAAGCGGATTGAGGCCGGCAAGATTGATATGGTCGGTAATCAACATGAGTCGACCCGGGCCGACATCGGGTAGAAGCGAACCTGAAGCATTCAGCAATATCAAGGTCGTGACGCCGAGCAAGGCCAGTGTCTCAATGATGGGACGCATGGCCGCCGCATCTCCCGTCTCGTAAGAGTGAATGCGGCCACTGACAATGAGAACGGCATTTTGCCCCACCTTGCCTGCCATCAGTACACCTTCGTGCCCTGAAACAGTGGGATTGGGGAAGCCGGGAATTTTCGAAAAGGGGATCGATAAAGCGTCTTGCAACATCTCGGCTACCGGCCCAAGGCTAGAGCCAAGCACAATGGCAATTTGCGGGCGGTTCTTGCCAATTTTTCGCTTTAGGAAGGAAGCCGCTTCTCTCACCAGATAGATCCCGCTCAGGACAGATGCTCAGGACCGAAGGAACACGGCAAAAGCTCGCCTAAGCGAAAGGTACGGCGCGGTTCACCCGCTCCGTCGCAAAGGAGAATGATCATATCGTCGGCACCAAACTCCCGGAGTTTCTGACGGCAGCCGCCGCAGGGTGTAATGAGCCTGTCGCCCGCCGCGACGACCGCGACCTCGATACATCTGCGGCCGCCAGCCACAATCATTGCAGCAAGTGCAGCTGCTTCAGCGCACATGCCTTCCGGGAAAGCGGCGTTCTCCACATTGCAGCCGGAATGAATGCGATTGCGCTCGTCGCGTAGAGCAGCGCCGACCGCGAATTGCGAATAGGGTGCGTAAGCCTGTTTTTGCGCCAGAAGAGCGGCGTCGATCAAATCGCGGGGCACCATCAGTGCTCCTTGACATAAGGAATACCGCCGGCCTTCGGTGGAACGGCACGGCCGATGAAACCGGCGAGCAGGGCAACCGTCAGCACATAGGGCACGGCCTGCATCAATTGTACAGGAAGAATTCCAATACCCGGTATCGGCGTTCCTTGAAGCCTGATGTTGATGGCGTCCAGCAAACCGAACAGCAGGCATGCAGCCATTGCCGGGAGGGGACGCCATTTGGCAAAGACCAGAGCAGCCAACGCAATAAAGCCCTTACCCGCTGTCATATCGCGAATGAAACCCGAGCTTTGCGCGATGGACAGGTAGCTGCCGGCAAATCCGCAAAGAACGCCGCCACACAGCACGGCCATATAGCGCTGGTATGCGACCGATATGCCGGCGGTGTCGGCAGCAGCGGGATTTTCTCCCACTGCGCGCAGCCTCAACCCAAATCTCGTGCGATAGATGACCCACCAGGTAAGCGGCACCATAAGGAAAGCTATGTAAACCAGAAGACTGTGACCGGACACAATACTTGAATAAATGCCCCCGAGCACTGGAACGTCGCGCAGGAACGCTGCGCCAGGCAGCTCGATTTCGAGAAATCGCGACTGCGCTGAAAGCTGCGGAGTTTGCCCGCCCCGCTGGAACCACGTCACCCCCAGCTGAGCCGTCAGGCCTGCGGCGATGATGTTGATAGCTACTCCCGAAACGATCTGGTTGCCACGATGGGTGATCGTGGCAAAGCCATGGAGGAGAGCAAAACTTGAGGAGGCCAGCACCGCTGCAAGAAGCCCCAGCCAAGACGAGCCGCTGACCGCGGCCACTGCGCCGGCGGCAAAGGCTGCAATCAGCATTTTGCCCTCAAGGCCGATATCGAAAACACCGGCGCGCTCGGCGTAGAGGCCGGCGAGACAAGCGAACAACAGAGGCACGGCCATCCGAACGGCAGAGTCGACCACCGGCACCATGGCGTGGAACATCTCCATCGCGTCAACGTGCTCCCGCAATCGACGGTCTTCGCATAGCAAAGAGCTTTTCGACATTCGGCCTAAACAAGTGCTCGAGGCCGCCAGCCATCATGATCACCAATCCCTGAAGCAGAACGATCATGTCCCGGGTTATGTCGGGGCGCTCAAACGCGAGTTCGGCTCCGCCCTGATAGAGAGCGCCGAAGAGCACTGCTGCCAAGAGGATGCCGACCGGGTGGGCGCGGCCCATCAATGCCACGGCGATACCGACGAAACCATATCCAGAGGTGTAGTCGAGGATCATCCTATGCTGTGACCCCATGATCTCGTTGAGCGCCATGAAGCCGGCAAGAGCCCCCGATAGCATCATCGCAATCATGATGAGGCGAGGCGGAGACATGGCGCCATAGATGGCTGCCAGCGGATTTGCTCCAAGCGTCCGCAACTCGTAGCCCAGCTTGGTACGCCAGATCAGAATATAGAAAAGGACGCAGCAGATCAGTGCCCAGAAAAATGACGCATTGAGAGGCGAGTGCGAGATCGAAATGCCGAACAAATCGAAAATGTCGTGGAGAAGCGGAAGTCGGGCGGTGGGAGTGAAAGTACGGGTTTCCGGCTGCATCGATCCTGCCGGTGAGAGGTGATTGACGAGCAGGTAAACGATTAAGGCTGCTGCGATGAAATTGAACATGATGGTCGTGATGACGATGTGGCTGCCCCGTTTCGCCTGCAGATAGCCGGGGATGAAGGCCCAGGCCGCACCGCATGTTCCAGCAGCAATTGCGGCCAGGATAAAAATCAGCGGCCGCGGGAGGAAATCGAGATAGAGGCACACTAGAGCCACGCCAACCCCGGCTACATAGGCTTGACCTTCGGCGCCAATATTGAAGAGTCCGGCGTGGTAAGCGACAGCGAAAGCCAGTCCGGTGAAGATGAAATTCGTCGCGTAAAACAGCGTGTAACCCAGACCTTCGGCCTGACCAAATGCGCCCTCAAAGATAATCCGGACCGCTTGCAGCGGGTCTTCGCCAATGGCGATCAGAAGAATAGCGGACAAGGCAAATGCGGCAGCAAGATTGAGCAACGGGATCAGCAGGTAGTCGGCCCACCAGGGGAGGTCGGCATAGCGGTTCATGCGGCTTTATCCGGTGAGATCCCGGCCATCATCAGGCTGATCGCGCTTTCAGCGGCAGCGGGAGTGCACTCGCCCACAACCAAACCATTGCACATGGTGAGGATTCGATCGGATAGGGACCTAATCTCGTCGAGCTCTACCGAGACAAGAAGAATGGCTTTGCCGCGATCCCGCAGTTCGATCAGCCGTCGATGGATAAATTCGATCGCGCCGATATCAACCCCGCGGGTCGGCTGACCAACGATCAATATGTCAGGATGCTGGTCGATCTCTCGCGCGAGGACGAGCTTCTGCTGGTTGCCGCCAGAAAACAGGGAAGCATACAACAGCGGCAGGGGCGGACGAACGTCATAGGCATGCATTTTTTTCCTTGCATCATCGATGACCCTTTGGCGGTTGAGCAGGCCGAAGGAGCCATATATGGCGCGATCGTGATAACCGAGGATGACGTTCTCGCAGGCCTCGAAGGACATGACCAGGCCCATGTGCTGGCGGTCCTCAGGAACGTGCGCCACGCCTCGTTTACGCAGGGACTTTGCGCTCAAGCCGAGGCATGATTTGCCATGCAATAGAATATCTCCTGCAGTCGGCCGCAACATCCCGGAAACAACTTCCAGAAGCTCACTTTGCCCATTGCCGGCCACTCCGGCTATGCCCAGGATCTCCCCCTCGTGCAGGGCGAAACTGATGTTCTTCAGCCTTTCCACGCCCGCTGCATCCGTGTAGGAGACCTCGCACAGCTCAAGAACGCAGCGGCCGGGCTTGCGGTGAGATTTCGTTGCAGTGAGACTGACACTTCGCCCGACCATCAAAGCTGCAAGCTCGGCCGGCGTGGTTGATCGGGTATCCAGAGTGGCAACAAGCTCGCCCTTGCGCATCACAGATACGGAATCTGTCACCGCCATGACTTCACGAAGCTTGTGGGTAATCAGGATGAGCGTCTTGCCCTCATCGCGCAGTTTCCGCAAAACGGCAAATAGGTGATCGGCTTCCTTGGGAGTCAGCACACCGGTCGGTTCGTCAAGAATGAGGATTTCTGCCTGACGGTACAGTGCCTTCAGAATCTCCACTCGCTGCTGAAGGCCGACCGGCAGATCCGAAATTAGGGTTCCGGCAGGCACATCGAGGCCATAGTCGCGCTTTAGCATGTTCACCGCGTTACGTGCTTCGGCGAAGCCGCGGTTCAATATGGGACCTCCTTCCGCGCCGAGAACGATGTTCTCGAGAACAGTGAAGTTCTCAACCAACATGAAATGCTGGTGTACCATCCCGATCCCAAGCGCAATGGCCTCTGCAGGGGATCTGATCGTTACTGGCGAGCCATTGATAAGGATCTCGCCGGCATCGGCCCGATAGAAACCGTAGAGAATGGACATCAGGGTCGATTTCCCGGCGCCATTCTCGCCGATTATGCCGTGGATAGTGCCCCCCTTGATCTGCAGCGATACTCCGCGGTTGGCATGAACGGAGCCGAAATGCTTGTCGATATTTCGCAGTTCAATTGCGGTGGGAGCATCCGACGGAATTCTGCGCCGCTCAGGTGATGCCATGCGGCGGCCCATGATCTCGTCAATAGGGACAGCTCGAATTGGCCATGTAGTCGTGAACCTTGATGGCGCCCGACTTGATGTCCTCTTCTGCTTTGGTAATTGCGGCCTTCATCTCTTCCGTTATGAGGGGTGTGTTGTGTTCATCAAGAGCCCATCCCACACCGCCTTCGGTTAGACCGAGCACCTGCACACCAGGCTTGAAACTGTCATTCTTCGCGGCTTCGAAGGTTTTGTATGTCGCCACATCAACGCGCTTCAGCATGGAGGTAAGAACATGGCCGGGGTGGATATAATTCTGATTGGAGTCAACTCCGATACCAAGCTTGCCGGCATCGGCCGCAGCTTGCAATACGCCAAGACCAGTACCGCCGGCTGCATGATAAACAACATCGGCGCCCCGCTCGAACTGTGATTTGGCGAGCTCCCCGCCCTTCACTGGATCGTTCCAGGCAGCGCCGGTCGTGCCGGTCATGTTCTGGAAAACTTCAGCATCGGGCTTAGCGGCCTTCACACCACCCATATAGCCACAGGCAAATTTGCGGATCAGGGGAATATCCATGCCGCCGATAAAGCCGACCTTGCCGCTTTTGGATGCCATGGCAGCAAGAATGCCCACCAGATAGCTGCCTTCGTGCTCCTTGAAAACGATCGATGCGACATTGGGCTTGTCGACCACCATGTCGATAATCGCGAATTTTATGTCAGGAAATTCTTCTGCAACTTTTTCCACAGCCTGGGCCTGGGAAAAACCAACCGCCACGATGGGGCTGTGGCCACGCTTGGCAAAATTGCGTAATGCCTGTTCGCGCTGACTATCGTTTTGGATTTCGAAATCGCGATATTCGATGCCGGTATCTTTCTTGTATTGCTCGGCACCGTTGTAAACACCTTCATTGAAGGACTTATCGAATTTGCCGCCGAGATCGTAGACAATGGCCGGCTTGATTTCAGCGGCAATGGCGGTGGCGGCGAGCACGGCAAGGGCCGCCGCCGTTGAAAGGAGCCGGATAAGCATGTGTATTCTCCCTAGAGCTAAACCTAGCCAGGCGCGAAACCCCGGCTTGCCCATTCAAAAGGCGACCGGACGCCCGCTAAGCCGAACTTCACGACAATGGCCAGTGGATGTCAACTCGAGGCTGTGCAGGCTTCATCAAAACTGAACCGCGCCGTTTCGGCGCCATTTGACGTGAACCTTCAGCCCGGATGCACTGATCATGTTCCAGATCTCATCAGGGGTTTCAACGTAACTGAAAAGGCCCACATCCCGCTCAGAGATCATGCCGTGCTCCACCAGCTTTTGAAAGTTCACCACGCTTGTCCAGTAATCTTTGTCTACCAGGGCAATCGGAATATCCGGCGCCTTGCTCGTCTGCCGGAGGGTAAGAATTTCGAATAGTTCGTCAAAGGTGCCGAAACCACCGGGAAAAACGATGAGGGCGGCCGCGCGCATAGCGAGGTGCATCTTGCGCATTGCAAAATAGTGGAACTGGAAGGTCAGGTCGGGTGTGGAGAAGCGGTTGGGCTGTTGTTCTACCGGAATGGTGATGTTGAAGCCGATAGAAGGCGCGTTGGCTTCCGAGGCACCCCGGTTCGCCGCTTCCATGATGCCGGGTCCACCACCAGTGGCGATGACGTTGTGGCGAAAGCCGTCGCGAAGCTCCTTGGCACCGCCCTTCTCGGACGCAAGAGCGGCGAAGCTGCGAGCCTTGTCGTACCAAGGCGATCCTTCGCCCATGCGGGCACTGCCAAAAACAACGATCGTCGAGCAGATGCCCCAGTGGCGCAAAATTTCCTCGGCCTTAGCATATTCCAGCATGAATCGTACGCCGCGCATCGAGTCGCCGAGGAGAAACTCCTGGTCGAGAGCCGGTAAGCGAAATGACCGCGAAGTCATCTGCAAAAAATTATCGTTCGATTTCGTCACTTCGGTTTTGTTCCATGTTCTAGGCGGATCGGCGTACCTTGGAGCCCCGAGTAAAGAGCGCAGCAATTTCGAGGTGAGCCGACCATTGAAACTGGTCAACAGGCAAGACTTCCACCAGGGTGTATCCACCAGCGACCAGCATGGAGGCATCACGGGTAAACGTGACAGGATCGCAGGACACCGCGATGACACGCCTGCAACGGGAAGCCGCGATTTCCCTGGCCTGAGCTTCGGCCCCTTGGCGGGGCGGATCGAACAGAACAAGATCGATGCCGTCGAGCTCGTTTGCGGTGAGGGGCTCGCGGAACAGGTTTCGCCTTTGTGCTTCTATAGGTTTAAGGCCCGTGGCATTTCGAGAGGCGAGGGTTAGCGCCTCCAGGCCACGAGCGTCAGAATCGACGGCGAGAACGGACAACCGGCGCGAAAGCGGAAAAGTGAACGTACCAATTCCACAAAACAGATCAACGGCCCGGCGGCTGGCATCGAGTCTAGTCAGCACAAAATCCGTCAATGCCCGCTGACCGGCGGCGGTGGCCTGGAGGAATGCCGAGGGCGGAGGGACCACAACGATGCCGTCGAATTCGACGAACGGCACAGCGAGTGTCAGGACCGGGGAGCTGCCGATCGAAATCCGGCAAATTCCATGCCGACGCGCAATTTCGGCTATCTGCGATATGTGCTTATCGATGTTGCCGGCAAGTCCGCGGATGTCACAGTCGATCCCGTTCGCTACAGCCGTAAATTGCAGGTCGAAAGATGGAGTGCGGGCAATGAAAAGCTTGCCCAGATCCTGCGCGGCCAAGATTGCACCCTGCAACTCTGCTGTGAGGACCAGGCAGCGGTCGATTGAGACAAGGCGGTGGGTATTGGAAGCCATGAAGCCTATGAGAGCAGAGCCTGTCGAGGAGCGCCGGACGTGCAACACGACGCGCCTGCGGCCTGCATCCTGGACCTCAACGAGAGGATGGACCAAGGGAACAAGGCCCTGTTTCGTCAGTAGACTGACAATAAGGGATCGCTTCCATTGTGCATAGAATGCCGAGTCAAGATGCTGAAGGCTGCAGCCACCGCAGTCACCGAAATAGGGGCAGGGCGGGTTGCTTCGATGCGGTGATGCCTGCTGCAGGTTAATGAGAACTCCACGGTCTCGGTTCAGATCGGCTTCGATGCACTCTCCGGGAAGCGCAAGCGGCACAAAAACGAGCCCCTCAGGACCGTTGGCTATGCCCTCGCCCCTGCGTCCGAGCTCGTCAATTTTCAGAGTTGCACGGACTGTTCGGCCCTCGGATGAGGGATTCAAGTCAGACATTGGGCCAATTTTCGGCATTTTTCTGTGTTTCTCAACCGGCAAGGGGGTGAGACCTCTAGACAAGTGGCGAGAACCAACGCAAAAACACGCTTATTGTCTGGCGTTTTTTGATTCTGACCCAGGGGAAAACACTATTTAGTCGCCTACTACATGAGGAGAAAACAATGGCTGACAAAGTTCAGATGACCATACCACTTTCCAAAATGCTTTCAGAGCTCGCGGAAAAACACGAGATGCCAAAGAAGAAACTCGCCGAGCTGTTCGGGGACTTTATCGATCTCACCGTAAAGAACCTCAAGAAGGGCAACAAGGTTCGTATTAACGGGCTCGGCATCATGCAGGTTCGAAACCGCCCAGCGCGCATGGGACGAAATCCGGCGACGGGCGAGGCAATCAAAATCAAGGCATCGAGAAAAGTCGCCTTTCGCGTCGCCAAAGAAGTGAAAGAGGCAATCTGATTCCGGGAGACATCCCGACTTGGCTTTAGGACCGCCCGAGCGCGCCTGGCGCGGCCCCCTTTGGGCGGTCCCTAGCTTCCAGACCAAAGGCAAATCGGAACTGGAACGCCGACGCTCCGAGATTCTTTTTTGATTTCTGGCTACGGCGGCTGATACGCGCGCAACGTGCATTGCGCTAATCTAAAAAGGTGAGCTCAAGCAGTTCAGCGCGATGTTTCGTCCCTCGTAAGCGCAGGTCGTGAGTTGGGCGCTTCAGCCGCAAAGGCTGGCTGCCTTGGAGTGCCTCGGCAATAGGCTTCGCACTGCGCAGGCGCTCGCCGGAAGCGAGCCTTGCCGGCAGAATAAGTCGCAGAGAGCGAGCATTGATGGTCAGGCCCTTTATTTCGGGCTGAACGGTTGTCTCGAACAGGAGTTCGTTGTTGGCGCTGAGGCCGAGCCAACCATTGCGGCGACTGACGGTAACGGCTCCGATGGGGGAGTTGATGGGCCCGAGTTCGATTTCCTCGGTACCGTTGCGCAAACACCAACCATCCCAGGGATTGATGTCCATGACCTCCGCAATGTCCATGATCGGCAGAAGTGCTGTCCAGCTGTAAAAAGGATCGCTGTCCGGCCGATCCAGCCCCTGGCCTGTCGTAGCGTTGAAGTTTTCGGGTGCGAGACGCTGCTTCCATGACGCGGCAAACAAGCTGCGAGATTTGCGTTGCATCGCCTGCGCCTGCAAATCCAAGCCATTGCGCTTCAACCCTAGCCACACGAGCCAATTCAGAATCGGCCAGATTCGACCGCGCCAATAAACATTCTGCTGAAATGCGGGATCCGACCTGGACACCGAAGGTATGATGTAGCGGCCGCCGAAGCTTTGCCGGCTCGACAGATGACGCATCAGTGACGCGATCTGCGGCGGATCCGCCGCGCCGATCAGAAGAGGAAAGAAGCTTGTCGGCGAAAGGCTATTTACGAAACTGCCGTTCCACAGGCGGTTAGCGAATATACCGCGGGCGGCATCCCAAAAATGGTGTTTAACACGCAGGCCATGAGCCGCTGAACGAGAATGATGATCGCGGGCCTCGCGATCACGCCCGAGTGCGGCAGCCAGATAGCCCAGCATTTCCGCGTCAAGAGCGATCAGGCTGTTCAGTCCCACATCTTCGCTGTCCAGGGTACGGCTTGCCTCGTTCCATTGCGCCTCGTCGTGAACGGGCGAGTTGTCCATAAAGGATTCATTCTTCGCGGCCAATTTGGTACCGATATAAAGGCCGGTGCCCATGGCAGAGGAGCCGTATTCCAGAATGGCGTTGCCATTCCCGTCACGATTCTGCCACCACCATTCGTGATTGCGGAGCACGCGGTCATAGCAGCGTTCTAGGATTGAGGTCCTGCCGGTGCGAAGGTAGATCAGCCATGCAATCAAACCAACGATGGGCGGCTGGGAACGGTCGAGCCAGGCGTCATTGCCGGTAAGGAGGCAGGGAAAATTGCCTTGATCGGTTTGCCCCGCGAAAAGCACGTCCAGGTTTTCCATCGCCTGTTCTTCGCCGAAATGCGCATGGGCAAAAGCGCTGACGGCAGTGTCGGTGAGCCAGACACCATAACCGCCGAACTTCCGCAGATCCCAATTGCGGCTGCAGCTCGTATAAGGGCGCCGATTAACGGGGTCCCAGACGGTATTCCAAGCCACGATGTCGCGCAGAGCCGCCAAAGACCCATCAGCTTGTTTGGGCGTGCCCGAATTGACGGCAAGCGCTTCCCGCGCACGGCTTACGGCCTGATCAAGGCTGTCGCCCACCGCGGCGGCAAACTCATTTGCCGGCATTTCCTCGAGGTTGAAGCGCAGCGCCATGAGCGCTCCCTCCGAGGCACGGGATTTCAGATACCAATAGCCATGAAGCTGCAGTTCCTGTTCGGCTGCCAGAAGATCTTCGTGCGCGGTGACCAGCAATGGCGCATGTCTGCAGGCGAGGGCGAAATGTCGGTTCGCTGACTGCGCATGAAGGATTTTTTGCGTGTCGTTGAAAGTCCACGTGATTTTGGAAGAGGCAGACACGCAGAGACACAGCCAGAAACGCAGTGCCCATTCCCCGAATACTTCGGCCGACCAGGAGCCGACGAGAATTTCGGACTCAGGCTTTCGATAGGTCCAGTTCAGTATGGTTCCGGCGTGAGCGAGCTTGAGATCGACGAAGCTCGAATCCAGCGCGTGCGCGCCATAGGTGACCGAAACGCCAGGCGGGAAATGTGTCGCCGTACCGCTGCGCGCCGAATAGGCGACAGGCGTAAGGCGAGTTCCGGAGGGCAGGTGCATGAATTCCGCTGGCCGGCCCGCGTCCCAAGTGGACCAGTGGCGGGCTCTAGGAAGTGCAGCGTCTGTCATGTTTGAACGGGCACGGTGTGCTCAGGGGACCATGCCACCGTGACGCTTGTCTCTGGGGTAAGAACTTCACCTTTAAGGTTTTGAGCAAAGACCAATAAGGGCCGATCAACGCGCCGCGCAACACGGATGTGATAGGTCACGCTTGCTCCGGAATAGACCGCCTGGGTGATATGTCCCTCGATTCGATTCGATGCCTCTTCCGGCACAGCCCGGCGCGCGGCAAAAACTCGCATTTTTTCAGGACGGACCACCACGGTGGCGGCAGTTCCGGGTGCGTGGATGCGCTCGCCACCGGGCAGAATGATAACATCGTTCTCCCGCTTGCCGGTAAAGATGTTCGCATCTCCGAGAAACTGCGCGGCAAAGATCGTGGCTGGGCGCTCGTAGATTTCCCGCGGTTGGCCCATCTGCATAAGCCGTCCCTGATCGATTATCGCGATGCGGTCCGACAGCGTCAGGGCCTCTTCCTGGTCATGAGTTACAAAAATCGTCGTGACGCCAGTCTCGCGTTGAATATCCTTCAGTTCCACCTGCATCTCTTGGCGCAAGCGGCGGTCGAGCGCTCCCAACGGCTCATCCAGCAGAAGGACTTTCGGCCTTGTGACAAGCGCACGCGCAAGCGCTACCCGCTGTTGCTGTCCGCCCGAAAGTTCGCGCGGCTTGCGCTCATTCAGGCCTGTCAGCCGGACAAGCTCGAGCATTTCGGAAACCTGCCGATCTGCCTCCGCCCCAGTCACTCGGCGTACCGAAAGGCCGAAGGCAATATTGCCGGCAACGGTCAGATTGGGAAACAAGGCGTAGTTCTGAAAGACCATGCCGATCTGCCGCTTATGGACGGGCACGTTCTCGACGCGCCGCCCATCGAAACTGATGCTGCCTTGGTCCGGTTCGACGAAACCGGCTATGGCGCGCAGAAGCGTGGTCTTCCCCGAGCCCGAGGGACCGAGCAGCCCGAAAAACTCGCCATCCCGAAAGGAAAGCGAAACATCATGCAGTGCCGCGACGGAGGCGTAACGCTTGCTAACGTGCTCCAGGTCCACGCGGCTCATCAGCGTTCCCCGCCGAAGCGGTAGTAACGCGCAACGAGCAGCATGACGCCCATGGAAACCAAGATAATGAGGGTAGAGATGGCGTTTATCTCGGGGGTGAAGCCCTTGCGTATAGAAGTGTAGATCTCGACGGGCAGCGTGGATATGCCAGGAGGTGCGAGGAAATAGGAGATCACAAACTGGTCGAACGAGACTGCGAAGGCAAAAAGCGCAGCGGCCATGATGCTCGGGGCCAAAACAGGAAAGGTGACCCGCCAGAATGCCTCTCTGGGGGTCGCGCCCAGGGTGGCAGCCGCTTCCTCGAAGGTTGGGCCATAGGTTTTCAGGCGCGTGCCTACGACAATGATGACATAAGGCAGGGACAGCGCAACATGGCCGAGGAGAATAGAATGCAAGCCCCTGCCGATTCCTGTCCAGTAGAAGAAAATCAGCATAGATACCCCGATGATTAACCACGGAATGGTTATCGGAGGGAGAAGCAGCAGTTCCAGTAGTGGCCGTGCACGAAACTCATAGCGATTGAGACCCAGCGCCGCCATGGTTCCCAACACCGTCGCGACAAGTGTGTTGGCGAGCGCTATCATTAGGCTGTTAAAGCTCGATGATAACAATCTTTCGTTTTTCGCCAGGGCTTTAAACCAGATTAGGTTAAACTCGAAGGGAAATTCGTAAAGCGGAGAGCTGTTGAAGGCCATGGTCATCATGATGACAATGGGGAGGTAGAGAAACACCAAGATGAGCGCCAAATAGAGTCGAGCCAGCACGGATGTGATGTGTCGTGCCATGGACCTCGTCCACCTAGTGCAACTGACGACGCAGGAAGGGGCTGGCCGCCAAGAGGATCAACAACACGATCGCCAGGATCATGAAGGACAAGGCCGCTCCCAGTGGCCAATTGAAAACCGCGGTAAACTGATTTTCGATCAGGGGACCGAGCATGATGGCGTTTTTGCCGCCGAGAATCCTAGGTTCCATAAATGAACCAATCACCGGCACAAAGATCAATATAACTCCCGCTACTATCCCAGGCGTGCTCAGAGGGAGGGTCAACCGCACAAATGCCTGTATAGGCGAGGCGCCAAGACTCCTCGCGGCTTCGATGAGAGAATCGTCGATGGACTGCAGCGAGATATAGCAAGTGAGGATCGCATAGGGCAAATACGCATGAACCAGGCCAATGACAATCGCCCAATAGGTGAATAGCAGACCGACGTCGCCGCGCAGCACCATAGTCCAGGAAAAGGTGCGAACGAGAGCATTACTCCAAAACGGCAGGATTACCAGAAGGAAGAGGGCTTCGCGCCAGCGCCCCTTCACGTGCTTGGCTAGGATCAGTGCCGCGGGAAAGGCAAAGAGCAGACAGAGCGAGGTGACATAAATGCCCAGCTCAAAGGATCGCCAGGCATTGCGCCAATAAACCTCCTTGGTGAAGAAGGCGATATAGTGCGCCGGCGTCCATTCGGCCGCTCTGCCACCGATGGGCGCCTGAGTAAGAAAGCTGAAATAAACCATTGCCGAGAGCGGCAGAAAAACCGTGAGGGCGAGCCAAAGGTAAGCAGGCGCGGTGAGCGCGATAATGCCGCGATACTGCCGAAGGGCAGCGCCACCCATGATTCTACGTCGCGGCTATTGGACGAATGTGGTCTTCACGCTGTCCCAAAGCTCTTGGTAAGCCTTGCGTTGCTCGTCTGAGAGGGGGGCCATCCATTGTAGGCGCTTCACGACCTCGGGATCACCCAAAATGGCACGGTTCATGGCATCTTCCGGGAGAGCCGCATTGGCCTTGGCGTTGGCGGACGCAGGTGCACCGACGTCGGTATCCCATTTGACGTAAAACTCCGGACTGACCATGTAGTCGATGAAGGCGTGAGCGCCGTCGGGATTGGGCGCATTGGTTGCTATGGCAAGACCATCAAACCAGCCAATGGCTCCTTCCTTGGGGACCATGAAACCAACCGGCAGCTTAAAAGCTTTTTTCGAACGGGCGGCCGAGCCCGACCAATAGGTTGCAATAATATAATCGCCAGCTGCGAAATATTTGTTCCATTCGTCCTCGGATGACCAAAAAGTCTTAATCTGCGGTTTGAGTGCTTCGAGCTTCGCCTTGACCTTCTCCATATCCGACGGCGCGTTCATATCCTGGCCGGTCGCTAGGCTGGCAAACTGAACGGATTCGATTGCATCATCGCGCCAGCCTACTTTGCCCGCGTTGGCAGGATCCCAGAGAACTTCAATCGAATTGGGCGGAGTGGGTAATTTCTCTGTTGAATAGGCGATGGACGTGACGCCCCAGACCCAAGATACGGCGTAGTGTTTGCCGTCTTTCACGAAACGCTCGGAATCGCGCAGAGAGGGTGTGAGGTCGGCGAAATGCGCGATCTTCGACGTATCGATCGGCTGAATCAGGCCCTCATTCACCGCGTCCATGACGAACGTGTTGTTGAATAGCACGACATCATAGGTGCCCGGGCTCGTGCGGAGTTTCGTCAGCATCTCCTGTTCGGAATTGAAGTAGTCGTGAACGACCTTGATACCGGTCTGCTGCTGGAACTTTTCTAAGGCCCATTTCTCGTCCGTGCCGTACCCCTGCCAGTTTAGAACCCGCAATTCCTTGGATTGAGAAAGGGCGGCTGGGGCTGCTCCTGCACACAGCACAGCCGCCGCTGTGGCGGCTAAGGCGGCGCGGCGTGTCATTGCTAAGATGGTCATTCGGTTTCTCCCTGAACAAATGGCGGAAGCAAGCATAGCGGAGGGCAGGAGGTGCGCCAACTGCCGATCAGCCGGCGAGCAATGCCTCGACTTCGGGCAGAGTTGGAGCAGCCGCGGCAGCGCCAAATCTGGTGGTGGAAAGCGCGCCGCAGGCAGCAGCAAAACGGGCGGCCTCATGGATGGAGAGGCCGCGAGATAGCGCAAGGGCCAAACCGCCATTGAAGCTATCACCCGCTGCCACAGTGTCGACGGCCTTGACCCGGAAGGCCGGAAAATGCACTGCCCCAGAGGGGGTGGAGAGAAAGACGCCTTTGTCCCCCAGCTTGATTATTACGATCTCAGGGCCCCGCCTGTGAAGAACATCGGCAGCCGCCGCGAAGTCCTGGGCGTCCGCCGGATAAATTCCGGTTAGGCGTTCCGTCTCGACCTCATTTGGAGTGATGATGTCTGCGAAGTTCAAATCGAGCCGTTCAGGGGAGGAGGGCACGGGCGCCGGATCAAGTATGACGGCTGCACCGGCGCTGCGCGCATGCGCGGCGGCCAGCATGAGGGCATCCACAGGGACCTCGAATTGCAGCAGCAGTATCCGCGATTGCCGAAGAGCGTCTGCCGCCATGGCGACATCGCTCTCGTCCACGGCAAAGTTCGCGCCGGCAATGACGGTGATGAAGTTCGCGCCATTGCCATCGACGTTGATAATCGCAATCCCCGTCGCATGGTCCGCATCGGCGCGCAGATATTTGGTATCGACGCCGAACTCCGCCAGAAGCCGGCGACCGGTCTCGCCGAACTGGTCAAGGCCGGCGCGGCCGATGAAGGAGACGTGCCCGCCCAGCCTTGCTGCTGCGGCGGCTTGGTTGGCGCCCTTTCCGCCAAGGCCCGTGAGGTAGCGGATTCCGTGCAGCGTCTCGCCGGGCCGCGGCAGGCGATCCGCATAGGCCGTTATATCGATATTGATGCTTCCAAAGACCGCAATCGTCATTTTCGGACCTTGGGCGTACCCAGAAGCTGGCGAACCATTGAATCGAGGAGTTTATCCCCCTGAACCGAGGTGAGCATGACGTGGTGGCCGTTGCCTGGCTTGAAACGGGTCTGCCCTCGCGCGGGACCATCCTCGATGCCAACGGTCATCAGTCCGCGTTCGAAGGAGAAAAGGTCCGGCCAAAGGAGACAGCCGATCACGACAGCATCGTGGATCTCGGCAGGATGGCCTTTCGTTCCGGCCATTGCCAGCATGCGAGCGGCAAGTCGCGGGGCGGGACTGGTCGACTTTTCCAGTTTGCGAATATGGGAAGGTTTGGCCGCAATCGTGCGGGTCAAGTCATAGGGCACGAGCACGGTCGGCACCTCGGTGTCGAATACACGCCGCGCTGCATGCGGATCGAACCAGATATTGAACTCGGCAGCCCGTGTCGCATTGCCCTTGCCAAGGGCCCCCCCCATCACCATCAGGCGGTCGATCTTGCGTGCCAGCCGCGGCTCCCGGCCAAGCACCATTGCGAGGTTGGTGAGGGGTGCCAGGAGGCACATGAGGATAGAACGGTCCGCTGCCTCGTTGAGGCTGCGAAAGAGGAAATCTGCTGCAGTTTCCGGAACCGCGGCCCGGCGCGGCCGCTTCAGCCCCAGCAAACCGTCACCTCCCCATAGATCGGTTCCGTAATGAGGCTTGCTGCGTAGAGGGTGCTCCGCTCCAGCATACACCGGCGCTTTGAGGCCAAGACTTGCGCAAAGCGACAGAGCGTTATCGGTTACCCGTTCCAGAGTGGTATTTCCCGCGACCGTGGTCACAGCGGCTATTTCGAGTTCCGAGGCCGAAACGGCAAGGGCGATTGCCACCGCGTCATCCAGACCCGGGTCACAATCGATATAGATGGAGCGTTTTTTATCCCCGCGCATGATTCCACTTAAGCTTAACCTTGACGCCGGGCAGCGGGTAGCCCTGACTAGGAAAGAAGGCTCCGGCGAGACGCCAGGCAGCAGAAAACTCAGCCCAGTCATTCTGGTAAGCCAACTCTTCCATGTGCACCAGACGTCTTGCGTGATAGAGCCGCCCCGTTTACGAAGGCGGCAAGCCACAACGGAGAGGTGACTGGCATGAAAGTGCTGGTAATGGGAGCCGGAATAGCCGGTATAACAGCCGCTTATGAACTTCACCGGGATGGTCATGAGATTACAGTGATCGACCGGGAAGACCAGCCGGCTTCCTTCACGAGCTATGCAAATGCGGGGCTGTTTGCGCCGGGGCATTCCTACGCCTGGTCATCGCCGGCAGCCCCAAAAATTCTGCTGAAATCACTTTGGCGGAACGACCAGGCGCTTAGGCTTAGACCAAACCTGGACCGGCATTTTCTAAAGTGGATGGCGCGGTTCCTCGGTGAATGCACTGCCGAAAAAGCGGCGCTCAATACCTCGCGCAAGGCAAGGCTCTCCAACTACTCACTGGAAGTGTTTCATGACACGCTAAACGCGACCGACATCAAATATGACGGCCGGACAGGAGGCATCCTGTATCTTTACCGCAGCGAGAAAACGCTGGCAGCGGCGGCAAGCAAATCGAAAATTCTGGTGGACAACGGATGTGAGATCGAAACCTTCGACAGGGAGAAGATGGCCAGCAAGGACCCTTCGCTGCTCCCGGTCAAAGAGCAATTCGCGGGCGCATTGTTCGTCAAGCATGACGAAAGCGGCGACTGCCGGCTTTTCACTCGCAATATGGGGGAATGGCTGGAAGCGCGGGGTGTCAAGTTCAAAACGCGGACCAACATCACGTCACTGGAAACAAAAGGCGACAAAATATCCGCCGTTCTGACCAGCGAGGGACGGGAGACAGCAGACGCGTTCGTCGTCTGCCTCGGCGTCTACAGTCCTCATATCACGCGCCTCGTGGGACAGGATCTACCGATCTATCCGGTAAAGGGATATTCGGTGACGTTTCCGGTGTCGGGCCGAAACAATCCGCCGCAAATGGGCGGCGTGGATGAAGAAAATCTGATCGCTTATTGCCCGCTGGGTGATCGGCTGAGGGTCACCGCCACAGCCGAGTTTTCCGGATACAGCCGATCACATTCGCCGGCGGATTTCCGCTTTATGCTGAAACGCATCATCGAACTTTTTCCCCACGGAGCGGATTACTCGCAACCGGATTACTGGGCCGGACTGAGGCCGATGACGCCGGAGGGCACACCCATTCTCGGCAGAGGGCGACATGACAATCTCTGGTACAATACCGGGCTTGGCCATATGGGCTGGACGATGAGTTATGCCACGGCGAGGATTACTGCCGATCTGGTAGCGGGGAGGGGCGCGGCCATCCCTCTCGATGGCATGATGGTCCGCACTTGAAATTAATCCGTGCACAGATTACTTGTTAACGAATGTGGCGCGCAGTTAACTGTGCAGCCCGCAAATGAACGATTCCAGCCACATTTCCGCCTGAAGCAGCATT
Organism: uncultured Alphaproteobacteria bacterium; assembly: GCA_963770205.1. Lineage (GTDB taxonomy): Bacteria > Pseudomonadota > Alphaproteobacteria > Rhizobiales > Aestuariivirgaceae > DATBLQ01. The sequence continues at coordinate 99,679 of CAVYOS010000006.1, read as the reverse complement.
ATGGTGAGCCCCGAGAAGACTAAGGGGCAAGTACAGTGTCGCGTACCAAAGCAGCTGCCACGACGGTAGTCATGATTTCCTTTCTATCGTGCATGGCCATTGACGTGATGGCGGGTCAGATCGGCATGGCATCTTATTACAAGCACGGGCGGAAGACCGCGAGTGGAGAAAAATTCAATCCGCAGGGGCTTACGGCAGCGCACAGAACACTTCCATTCGGAACCAAAGTGAGGGTGGTGAATGTCAAGAGCGGCAAATCCGTTGTCGTTCGGATCAATGACCGCGGTCCGTTCATTCGCGGTCGGATCATCGATCTTGCCTTCGGGGCAGCGCGGGCGGTGGGGTTACATCGCGCGGGCGTGGCTAAGGTGCGAATCGACATTCTGAAGTAGACGCGAACTGCAGGTATTTCTCAGCGTCGCGTTGCATGCTGAAGCTCTTTCGAAGGCCTCTTGTCAAAGAACGCAGGAACGCGCCAATCTCCGCTAAGGCAGGCGGGGAATTGCGAAATGGGTGGACGTGATGCGCGTTACGATATTCTGTTCGAGCCGGTGAGGATCGGACCGAAGACCGCCCGCAACAGATTTTACCAGGTGCCTCACTGCAACGGCATGGGTTGGCGCGACGGCAGTCAGAACGCGACCATGCGTGGTATAAAGGCAGAGGGCGGCTGGGCTGTCGTTTGCACCGAGCAAGTCGAGATTCATCCATCGGCAGACGTTGCGCCCTATGTGGAGCTGAGACTGTGGGACGATGAAGACCTGCCGTTGCACGAGCGTATCGTGGAAGCGATTCATGCGCATGGAAGCCTGGCAGGAATTGAGCTTTGCCACAATGGCGCAGCAAGTGCCAATAATTCATCGCGCGAAGTACCGTTAGGCCCGCATCATCTTCCAACGCCGACTGCGCATAATGAGCCGCTGCAAGCCCGGGCTGTCGACAAATCAGACCTGAGGAACATCCGTCAATGGCATCGGAAAGCGGCTCAGAGAGCACTGCAGGCGGGCTATGATTTAATCTATGTCTATGCAGGCCACGGGCTTACTACGGCACAGTTCCTGTTGTCGCCATGGACGAATCACCGAACGGACGAGTATGGCGGCTCGCTCACCAATCGCGTGCGCTTCCTGCGCGAACTCATCGAAGATACCAAAGAAGCGGTTGGCGACCGCTGCGCCGTGCCGGTGAGAATGGCGGTCGACGAAATGCTCGGAGAAGGCGGGCTCGACCGCGCGGAAGTGCAGGATGTTCTGGGACTCATCGGAGAGCTTCCCGACCTGTGGGATTTCTGCATGGGAACATGGCCACATGATTCGCAAAGTTCACGCTTTGCCGAGGAAGGATTTCAGGAGAAGTTCATCAAAGGTCTGAAGGCACTGACATCGAAGCCTGTCGTCGGAGTGGGGCGGTTCACCTCGGTTGATGCAATGGTCAGGCAGATCCGGTCGGGGGTCATGGACCTCATCGGCGCTGCCAGACCGTCGATCGCCGATCCTTTTCTACCGAAGAAAATCGAGGATGGCCGCATTGAAGACATTCGCGAGTGTATCGGCTGCAACATATGCGTTACCGGCGATTACCTGATGAGTCCAAGCCGATGCACGCAGAATGCAACTTTCGGCGATGAATGGCGTCGGGGCTGGCATCCGGAGAAATTTGCGAAACGGCAGACGTCCGCGCGCCTGCTGGTGGTCGGCGCTGGACCAGCCGGACTCGAGGCAGCGCGAGTCGCAGCCATGCGGGGCTATGAGGTTGCACTTGCCGAAGGCGAGAATGAATTAGGCGGACGCGTGAGCAAGGAGCGCAAGCTGCCCGGCTTGTCGCCCTGGGGACGCGTTGCCGATTATCGGGCATATCAATTGTCGCAACTGGCGAATGTCGGGATATATCGCAACAGCGTGCTTTCGGCGGACGATATTATCAGTTTCGGGTTCGAGCATATCGCATTGGCGACCGGGTCAAGATGGCGTGCTGACAGCGTTGGACGGTTCAATCTACGCCCGATCCCGATTGCGGCAGACGCATCAGTCTTTACTCCCGACGACGTCATGGACGGAAAGGTTCCTGGCGGGCGGGTGGTGATCTACGATGACGACCATTACTATATGGCGAGTGTCCTCGCCGAGCTCCTTTTGCAAGGCGGGGCAAGCGTGATGATCGTCACGCCATCATCCATGGTGTCGAATTTCACGCAGCTGACGCTCGAACAAAAATTCATACAGAGGCGGCTTCTCGAAGCCGGTGCGGTTCTCAAGCTGACCCATAGCCTTGGCGCCGTAGAGAAGGATCACGTGAAGCTCTCCTGCATTTACACCGGCCGGCAGACCCATGTGGAAGCCGATGCAGTCGTCATGGTAACGGCGCGGCTTCCCAACGAGAGGCTTTATGGCGAGATCAAAGGGCGGGATGAGGAATGGGCGGCGCATGGTGTCAGGACAGTGACGGCAATTGGAGACTGCCTCGCTCCCGGAACGATTGCCCATGCCGTTTATTCCGGTCATCGCTTCGGACGCGAACTCGATGAGCCTGCGTTGTCGACGGACATGTCCTACCGCCGGGAGGTTACGCAGCTGGCGCGAGACTATCCGCGCGTTTTCCCATGAGCGTAACAACAGCCCGCTAAAGGGGGTGATTTTCAGCGCCGATAAAAAACTGCGGCGCAGCGCGCTGATAATTGAGGGCGGTTCGAAATACCGTCAAATCGTCGAATGTACGGCCGACGATCTGGATGCCGGTGGGTACAGCTGTCTTCGCATAGCCCGAGGGCACAGAAATGACGGGGCAATAATGCAGCATGTTGAATTGATAGGTAAGTATCCAGCCGTTTTCAGGGTCGACCCGCACATTATTGATCCGAAAATTCTGATCCCAGGGATCATGTTCGGCTTTCACGGAAGGAAGGCTATTGGTGGGGCAGACAAAAACATCGTATTTTTCCATGAGTGAGCCAAAGGTCTGGTACATCTTATGCACCTGTTCCCACGAACGGGGAACATCATCGAGCACCGTCGCCGCCTCGCAGTTCTTTGCGAATTTTAGCGAATAATCGCACATGATGCTGGCATGGCGCCGGGCATGCCAAATGGTCTGTCGGCCGAAATGCATGGTATTGTACCAATGTACGGCCCATCGCTCGCAATCGATGGTCCAGCCCAAGTCGACTTCATCCACGACACAATCGAGTGAGCGGAACACATCCAGCGCGGCCAGCGTGTTCTTCAGGACATCGCGGTCAATGTTCATGTAGCCGAGGTCGATGGAATAGGCGATGCGGAGACCCTTTACGGGTTCGATCCTATCAGGGATCTCTACCCGGTCGCGCAGTGAGTCATGGTCCAGAGGATGGGGCCCTGACACTATATTTTGCATGAGCGCTGCATCAGCGACCGTACGCGCCAAAGGTCCGCAGTGGTTATAGCGGTCGAAATTGGCGGGCGGTCCATCGGGATTTCGGCCATGAGGCGGCTTGTATCCCACCACGCCACAGGCGGCCGCCGGGATCCGAATCGACCCCCCGATATCAGTGCCCGTCGCAAGGGTCGTCGTGCCGGCGGCGAGAGCGGCGCCACTGCCTCCTGACGACCCGCCCGGCCCGAACTCGCTATTGAACGGATTGCGGGTAACGCCCCACATTCGCGTGTGGCAAGAGCCCGACAGACAGAACTCAGGGGTGGTGGTGCGCGCGTGAACGATGGCTCCGGCGTCGTGCAGCCGCTCTATCATAGGATCGGAGCGCTCATCGACATTGTCCTTGAAAATCAATGAACCATAGGTCGTGCGCTTTCCGGCCACCCGCTGGGCATCCTTAACCGCCACGGGCAGCCCCTCGAGGGGGCGCGGCGTAGAGCCACGCTTCACGTAGCGATCTTCGGCGTCTCGCGCCTGCGCCAAAGCTTCTTCGAAATAAGTGTCGGCAAAAGCGTTGATGGCAGGGTTCACCGCCTCTGCTCGTGCAACCAGCGCCTTCATCAAGTCGACCGGGGACAGCTTTCGCCTGCGGAAAAGCGATAGTGCTTCTGTGGCGGGAAGATAACAAAGGTCAAGTTCAGTCACCGCACTCACTCTTTTGAAAAAGCAGCTTCGCCAGGCAGGAAAAGCGGTGAAGATCACCGATGCCAGCGTTATAGGGGGCGGCAGCGCAGGGCAAGGCGGTTTTTCTATTCAGATTCCACACCGTTATTCTGCGGCTTCCCGCAGGATCGAAAAATGCTGCTCAACGCTTAGGAGATGGCGCTTCATTGCTTCGCCGGCGCCAGATGTGTCACGTTCTTCGATGGCGCGAACGACCCCCTCATGCTCGGAAAAGCTATGATGATCGAGAGGCGGTTTAGCTGTATTGGCGCGGAGCCGTCCCCAAACAACGGCACGGCGCACAGCGTTCAGCGTGTCGAATAACGCCAGAAGCACTGTATTCTGTGTTGCTTCAGCGATGGTCCTATGAAGCCGGTTATCCCAGTTTTCATATTGTCGCCAGGTTGCGGAAAGCCGCGACGCATGCATGCAGTGATGCATTTCGGCGATGTTGTGGGCGCTGGCGGTTATTGCCGCTTCGCGGGCGATTCGAGGTTCGATCACTAGGCGTGCTTGCATAACTTGGCGCGGATTGGATCGGCCGGCAATTGCCGCAATGGTCGAATGTTCCTCAACAGGCTTGGTGCCCAAGAATGTGCCTCTGCCAACGTGGCGCCAAAGTTCGCCGTTCCGTTCCAGGATGAGCAGTGCTTTACGCAACTCGCCACGAGAAACGCCGAGAATATCGGCCAGGTGACGTTCGGGCGGAAGCCGACCTTCCCGAGGCTCGGCACGTTGCGCCAGATAAGCCTTCAATTGGGTCAACGCGCCCTGCTCATCTTCCATAATAGAACCCCAAGGCAGTTCGCCATCCCCCAGTGGGACTCCCATCCAATGCTCAACCAATAGCAAAAGATTGCGCAACCAATCAAGAATTGGTTAGTATCGAGGCACGGGGTGTCAGACCCGACGCAGGATCAGAACAACTAGGAGGAGATGGTATGAGCCTGATCTCCAAATCATTCAGACCAGCGGCTGCTGCCGTATGCCTGACCGCTTGCCTCACCATAATATCGGCCACAGCCTTTGCCGCGGAGAAAGTGCGCGTCGCGCTTGGCGACGTGGTTTCAGTCGAAACACTTGCCTTCATCGTGGCGCTGGAACGCGCCAAGGATCGAGGGGTCGACTACGAGCTTACCTCCTTCGCGAAGGAGGAACTTTCGATCCAGGCGATCGTGAACGGACAAGCGGATCTTGGCGTGGGCACGCCCTATTCCGTCATCCAAAAAAGCAAGTTGCCGCTCAGAATTCTGTTTCAAGTATCCAGGCTCGTGTTCTTTCCCGTGGTATCAAATGAGTACAAAAGCTGGAAGGATCTCGACGGGCAGCCTTTCACGTTCCACGCACGCGGTTCTGGAACCGAGGCCATCGGCAATATTCTGGCCAAGCGTAATGGCATCACTTTTGGCGAGCGCAGTTATGTGCCGGGGTCGGACAACCGAATCATCGCGATGATGAATGGCCAGATCAAGGCAACAATCGTCGATCTTGCCAATAAGAATAAGCTGCTGCAGATGGCCGGCGACAAATTTCATGTGCTTGCAAGCGTGGATAATCCCGCAAGCGATGAGGTTGTTTTCGCCAGCGCCGAATGGATAAAGAACAATCCCGAGCCGGTAAAAATCATAACCGAGGAACTATTGAGGTTGTGGCGCGAGATGAAAACGAATCCGGGCGTGATCGAGGAGGAGCGTGCCAAGCGGAACCTCCTCGCCGACCAGCCAAAGGAAGTGCTCGACGAAGTGAAGCCTTTTTATGCGGAAGGCGTGAAGGAAGGGCTGTTCGACCCGGAGGGCGGGGAGAGTCAGCAGCGAAGGCCGATTTCGAGTTCTACACAGAAGCGGGTCAGCTGGAAGGAACGGCGGCCGATTTCAAGGTCGAGGACTATTGGGATCTCAAACCACTCGAGGAAGCGCGCAAGACGCTTGGCGGCTGAGTTTCGCCCTGAAGGCAGCAGCCGGCGCAGTCCGGCTGCTCAACCAAACGGGTCTCGAAAAACAGCGGCATGACAATCATCTCGGAAAGAAAAATTTCCGAACCGTCACGCGAAGGCGCCGGGCTGCTCTCGCACCCTGTTACGCTGCGGCTTCTGTCGGTGGCGGCCGTGCTGATCGGGTGGGAATACGCCGGTCGCGTGCCGATCAGCCCTGCCTTTCCGACGTTTCATGAGACCTTCGGTGCTTTCATCGAAATGATGAGGGACGGAACGCTCATCAGAGCCCTGTGGATCACCTTGCAGCCGCTGACGCTCGGTCTGATCGTATCGGTCATTGCAGGCGTGGGGCTCGGGACGATCATGGGCCTCAGCCGTTTCGCCGAATGGTTGGGCGCACCGCTATTCATCATCGCCCAGTCGGCGCCACTGGCGGCGCTCATTCCAATACTCACCTTTGCCTATGGGATAGGGATGACGTCGAAGGTGCTTACGGTATGTATCATGGCCATGCCCGTAATCGTCTTGAACTCGCTTAATGCGGTTCGACATACGCCAGTCTCGCTCCTGGAAATGGGGCGATCCTTTCTCGGCTCGCGATGGCAGCTCATCAGAAAGGTCGTGCTGCCGTCGGCGGGGCCGATGATTTTTGCAGGCCTGCGGCTCGGCTGCGCGGCGGGGTTTATCGGCGTCATCCTGGCCGAACTCCTCATCACGCCGACGGGTATCGGCGACATCATAACGTATAATCAGTCGATCGCCGAATATGCCAAAATGTATGCGGCGATCGCTTTCATCATCGTGTTTTCGGTTTTGTTCATCGAAATCATCCAATTTGCAGAGCAAAAGCTGTTCCGGAATACAAGGCGCCTCCCAGCATGAGAAAGCACGAGGCTGGTGCAAGCAAATTGGCGGAAGCGAAATCGATAGTGGAGGTGCGGGGCGTATCGAAAATCTATGAGGGTGGTGTCGAAGCCCTAAGTAATATCACCCTCGATTTTCCAGAAGGACAACTCACGAGCCTGCTGGGCCCTTCAGGCTGCGGTAAAACCACGCTGCTCAAGATTATCGCCGGCCTCATTCCGTCCACCTCGGGGGAAGTGCTCGTCCATGGGCAGCCGGTTGTAGGACCGGGAGCAGAGCGGGCGTTCGTCTTTCAAGATTTTGCGCTGATGCCCTGGGCAAATGTGATGCGCAACGTCGGCTTTGGTCTCGAACTCAGAGGAATCGGCAAGTCCGAGCGTCAAGCCATTGCCGAGAAATACATCGAAGCGGTCGGGCTGAGAGGGTTCGAGCACTCTTACCCACATGAGCTGTCGGGAGGAATGCGGCAACGCGTCGGTCTGGCGCGCGCGCTTGCGGTCGATGCCGCCGTTCTGCTCATGGATGAGCCATTCTCGGCAGTGGATGAGCAGACGCGCCGCAAATTCCAAGAGGACCTACTGCTGCTTATTGCGCGGGAGCGCAAGACGTTCATCTTCGTCACGCATAGTATTGAGGAAGCAGTATATGTCTCGGACAGAGTTGTGCTGCTGTCGCGCAGGCCAAGCACTGTTTCGGCGATCATAGAGCCCAACGTTCCACGAGGAGGCGACCCCGAGGACATCCGACGCAACGCGATCTATCTCGATACGGTAGAAAGCATCTGGCGGGGCTTGAAGCAATATGTGGAGTGAACTGGAATGATGATAGGCGGTTGGCGAATTCCGATGATGGCTTCGCTTCTCATTTGGGCATCAGTTTGGGAGATCGTGGGCCGAAGCGGGGCAAGCCTGGTTATTCCGCCGTTATCAAGGATATTCACACGCATCCTGGAGATTGTTCCGACGCCAACGTTTATTAATGCATTGGCAATAACGGGACGAAGTTTCCTGCTCGGCGTAGCTATTGCTGTCCTGGCAGGTGTGCCGCTAGGCATTCTCATGGGGCGTTCGCGAATTGCCGACCGAATTCTTCTGCCATGGGTCAATATGTTCCTGTCGGCTCCTCTCAGCGCGCTTGTGCCTGTAATTATGGTCCTTTTCGGGCTGGGGGAAGTGACTATCGTGCTCACGGTCGTTCTGTTTGCGATATGGATCATCGTGCTTGATGCCCGCGCGGGGGTGAGCGGCATCTCGCCGTCGCTCGTTGAGATGGCGCGCAGCTTCGGCGCGAACGAGTGGCAGATCTTAAGTCAGATCTATGTTTTGGCAGCTCTGCCGGAGATATTGTCCGGCATCCGGCTTGGCCTGATACGAGCCGTCAAAGGCGTGGTAATCGGGCAGCTTCTGGTATCGATCGTGGGGTTCGGCAGCCTATTCGAGCTTTATTCCTCACGGTTCCTGATGGAGCATTTCTGGGCATTGCTGTTCGTGTTGTTCAGTTTCGCCTTTTCGATAAACGAAATCATGGCGTGGCTCGAACGCAAGGCTGAATATTATGCCTCCTCCCGCCAGTGATCTTTGCGATAGATATAGGGTCATCACATGAATTATGCAGTTGAACCATCGAGGGTAACCGGCGTGCTTATCGAAGGAGACGATGCTGTGTTTCCCGTTCACCGGATTTACTGCGTTGGGCGCAACTATGCCGCACATACGATCGAAATGGGCGGTGATCCTAATCGGGAGGCGCCGTTCTTTTTCCAAAAGAATCCTGACAATCTGGTGACTGAAGAGGGCGACTTTCCATATCCGGACAAATCCAGCGACGTCCATCACGAGATCGAACTGGTCGTTGCTCTCAAAGGCGGGGGCGACAACGTTTCGCTCTCCAATGCGCTCGATCTCGTATTGGGCTATGCGGTCGGGCTTGATATGACGCGCCGCGACCTGCAGGCGGAATGCAAGAAACTTGGCCGGCCATGGGAAGTCGCGAAAGCATTCGAGCGATCAGCCCCCATCAGCAGGATCGCGCCGGCGAGCCGTTGCGGTCATCCCAATCATGGAGCGATTTGGCTGAAGGTCGACGGCAAAATGCGACAGGAAGGCGATATCGGCCAACTCATTTGGAAGGTGCCGGAAATCATCGCCTTTTTGTCTGGCTATTTCACGCTAAAAGCGGGGGACCTCATCATGACGGGAACGCCTGCCGGTGTCGGGCCGGTTGCACGAGGAAATGTTCTTCACGGCCATATCCAGGGCATAGGCGAGGTGCGAACGCGCGTAACCTGAGATGTTCAGACAGTGATCCCCGGGAGCTTCAGCCCATGATCCCTGGCACAGTCAACGGCGATGTCATAGCCCGCATCGGCGTGCCGCATCACGCCCGAGGCAGGATCGTTCCAGAGGACCCGAGCCAGGCGGCGGTCGGCCGCCGCGGTGCCATCGCAAACCACGACCATGCCAGCATGTTGAGAATAGCCCATGCCGACGCCTCCGCCGTGATGCAATGACACCCAAGTGGCACCTGAGGCAGTGTTGAGCAAAGCATTGAGCAGAGGCCAATCGGAAACGGCATCGGAGCCGTCGATCATGGCTTCCGTTTCGCGATTGGGAGAAGCAACGGATCCCGAATCGAGGTGATCGCGCCCGATCACAAGGGGGGCTTCGAGCTCACCCGATCGCACCATTTCATTGAAGGCAAGACCAAGGCGATGCCGCTGTCCGAGACCAACCCAGCAGATGCGCGCCGGCAAACCCTGAAAACGTATGCGTGTTCGCGCAAGATCGAGCCAATTATGCAGGTGCGGGTCATCGGGGATGAGTTCTTTCACCCGCGCGTCGGTCCTATAGATGTCCTCGGGGTTGCCGGAGAGCGCTGCCCAGCGAAATGGTCCGATGCCGCGGCAAAACAGCGGGCGAATATAGGCCGGGACGAAACCGGGAAAGGAGAATGCGTGCTTCAGGCCCATGTCGAAAGCCATCTGCCGGATGTTGTTGCCGTAGTCGAGGGTCGGCACGCCAGCTGCATGGAATTTCAACATGGCTTCCACGTGTATGCGCATGGATTGCTTGGCAGCCGTTGCGACCCCTGATGGATCCACTCGCCGCTTCTCCTCCCATTCGGCGAGTGACCAGCCAGCGGGAAGGTAGCCGTTGGCGGGGTCGTGGGCAGAGGTTTGGTCGGTGAGCGCATCCGGACGTATGCCGCGGTCAAAAATCTGTGGCAGCAGTTCGGCGGCATTCCCGAGAACGCCTACCGAAATCGGCTTGCCGAGGCGGTGCGCGCCCTCGATCATTTTGAGCGCTTCATCGATGTGGCCTGCCTGGGCATCGAGATATTTGGTGCGCAGCCGCATTTCGATGCGCGAAGGTTGGCATTCTATGGCAATCAGCGAGGCGCCGGCCATGGTCGCGGCCAGTGGCTGGGCACCACCCATACCACCGAGGCCTGAGGTCAGAAACCATTTCCCTTTCAAATTGCCGCCATAATGCCGTCTACCGAGCTCGGCAAAGGTCTCATACGTGCCCTGCACAATGCCCTGGGTACCGATATAGATCCACGAACCCGCGGTCATCTGGCCGTACATCATCAGCCCCTTGCGGTCGAGTATATTGAAGTGATCCCAATTCGCCCAAGCGGGGACGAGATTGGAGTTCGCGATGAGAACCCGCGGCGCATCGGCATGGGTGGTGAAAATTCCGACCGGTTTGCCTGACTGCACGAGCAGGGTCTCGTCATCGGCTAGAAGCCTCAGGCCCGCAACGATACGATCGAAAGAGTTCCAGTCGCGTGCGGCCCGGCCGATGCCGCCATAAACCACCAGTTCCTCGGGATGTTCGGCAACATCCTGGTCGAGATTGTTCATCAGCATTCGCAGCGGCGCTTCGGTGAGCCAGCTTCTAGCCGAGAGTTTGGTGCCGGTTGGCGCCTTTATCCGCCTGGTGTTGTCTTTTCGTGAAGCGACTGCGGCCATGGAATTCTCCCGTTGATCAGTCGTCGCCAGTCAAGGCCGGCAGGCCGCCGGAAGCAGACGTTCGGTAGCGGCTGACGAGCTCGTACCTGCCGGCGGGGTAGGTGAGGGTGACGCGGGTTACGATCTTGCCGCCGGACCAGCTCGTGCGGTGAAGCTCCAGGCACGGCGCGCGGGATGTGAGGCGGAGCAATTTTCGCGCGGCATGATCGGGCAGAACGGCTTTGACCGAGTGCTCGAGTTCATCGACAGGGGCGAGCGACAAAAGATAGGCCGTCGGCGTGGTGGCGCTAAAATCCTGACGCAGAAAAAACGGTGCGACGGACGGGTTCACATAGCGCTGTTCGAGCTGAACCGGAATCCTATCTTCACGGTGCACAATAGTGAGCGCATAAAGAGTGGCGCCGGTTTTCAGATCGAATGATTGTGCCAGCTGCCTATCGGCTTTGACTTTAGCCAAGGATATGACTAGCGCATCATAGCGGCGGCCTCGCGCGGCGATTTCATCGGCGATATTTCGAAGTTCGAGAAGGCTGGTCGACCTGTGAATCTCCTTAACGAATGTGCCGACGCCCGGGACGCGGCTGATGTATCCATCGCGGGTCAATTCTCGCAAAGCCCTGTTGGCAGTCATGCGCGCTATGCCGAATCGCGCGGCAAGTTCGTTTTCGGAGGGTATGCGAGTGCCGGGCGGCCAGCCGCCCGAGCGGATATTGGCCAAGACATGGTTCTTAACTTGCCGGTAGCGAGGCTGACTGTCGTTTTGCGCCGAGATGGTCTTCACGGCGAAAGCTCTCGACCAGCCTTGAAGGTCCGATAATGTGGATTAAAGCCCAAGGCGTAAGCGAGATGGCCCGGCGCCTCCACATCCCATAGGACCAGATCGGCTTTGCGCCCTGGCGCAAGGTCGCCGCGATCATTCAACCGCAAAGCGCGCGCGGCGTTGACCGTAACTGCGCGGAGGGATTCTTCCGCTGTAAGTCCAAAAAGCACACATCCCATATTCATGATGGTCAGCAAAGAGTGGACGGGGGAACTCCCTGGATTGAGATCGGTTGCGAGTGCAATGGGAACGCCCTGGCGCCGCAACTCGGCGACGGGTGGAAGCTGCTTTTCGCGCAAATAGTAAAATGCACCAGGGAGCAGAACAGCAACGGTCGATGCTGCCGCCAAGGCGGCGACTCCCGACTCATCGAGATATTCAAGGTGATCACATGAAATGGCACTGTAGCGAGCCGCGAGCTTTGCGCCGCCCATGTTCGAGAGCTGCTCTGCATGGAGCTTTACCGGAATGTTGTGAGCCAAAGCAGCTTTGAAAATCTCCTCGGTTTCACCAAGATCAAGCGCAATAGTTTCACAGAATGCGTCTACCGCGTCTGCCAAGCCCGCCCTCGCAGCGGAGGGCAGGGCTTCCTGACACACCAGCCTGACATAGGCCGCGCGATTCTCCCTGAATTCAGTTGGGAACGCGTGAGCACCGAGAAAGGTGGTCTGGATATCGACGGAACGCTCTCGGGCAAGAGCACGGGCAACACGCAGCATTTTGAGTTCGGTTTCAACATCGAGGCCATAGCCCGATTTTATCTCCACCGTCGTCGCGCCTTCGGCGAGAAGCCTGTCGAGCCGCAGCACGGCCGAGGAGAGAAGCTCGCTTTCGCCAGCGGTCCTGGTGGCCCGTACGGTGGACAGGATTCCGCCGCCCGCCTTTGCAATGTCACTGTAGGAAATACCTTTGAGGCGCTGTTCAAACTCATTGGCGCGATTGCCGGCATAGACGAGGTGTGTATGACAATCGATCAGGCCCGGGGTGAGAAGGCGACCCTCCGCGTCGATCTGCCGGTCAGCGCGCGGCGCGTCGCGCATCGCACCCACCCAGCCGATATGTCCGCCGGTGACGAGGACCGCGCCGCTGTCCACAAGCCCGTAAGGACTGCCGCCGAGCATGGTGGCGATTCGGGCATTGCCGATCAGGAGCGACCCAGGAGAGGTTGCGGTGGTAGAACCCATGCTGTACAAGCCTGTCTATACAACTATAGAATTGACGAATGGCCGAGCGCAAGCTTCGTTTTGCACATGCCCTTCTTCCCCAGGGTTGGGCGAACGACGTGACGGTTGGAGTGAGCCCTCAGGGATCGATCACCGCTGTCACAGCGAACGACACCGATGAGCTTGGGCCGACAATCGCGGGATTTGCAGTGCCGGGTATGGCGAATGTTCATGCGCATGCGCACCAGCGTGCGATGGCAGGTCTCGCCGAAATCTCCAGCACAAGCACAGACAGTTTTTGGACCTGGCGGGAAGCCATGTACGGATTTGCGCTTGCCATGCAGCCGGCCGAACTCGAAGCAGTGGCGGCCCAGCTTTACATGGAGGCGCTGCTGGCGGGTTTCACGTCAGTCGGAGAATTCCAGTATCTTCATCACGCGCCGGATGGAAGCCGCTACGGACGGCCGGCGGAAATGTCGCTCCGATGTTTGTCTGCTGCAGCAACGACCGGAATTGCGATCACTCTACTGCCGACCTTTTATAGATACGCCGGATTGAAAAACCGGCCTGCGGCGGCGAGTCAACGGCGGTTCGTCAATGACCCAGCCGGCTACCTCGGTATCCTGCACGACGTCCAAAAGGAGGTCGTGAAGCAGGGCAATGCACGGCTCGGCATATCTCCGCATTCGCTGCGCGCCGTTGCTGCCGAAGAATTACGGGAGGTCCTCCGGGAATTCGATAGACTCCAGCCGGACGGACCCGTTCACATTCACGCAGCGGAACAGAGCCGTGAGGTGGAAGAGTGCCTGACCGCGACCGGCAAACGCCCGATCGAGTTTCTCTTGGGGAACTTCGAAGTTTCAGAACGCTGGTGCATTATCCACGCCACGCATATGACCGAATCTGAGACCGGAGAGCTGGCACGCTCAGGGGCAATTGCGGGCCTGTGTCCGACGACAGAGGCCAATCTGGGGGACGGCATTTTTAATGCACGTGAGTTTCGCGAAGAGGGCGGCGGGATCGCGGTCGGCTCGGACAGCAATATCAGTGTGAGCGTCGCGGAAGAGTTGCGCCAGCTCGAATATTCGCAGCGCCTGAGGCTTCAGGCGCGCAACGTGCTTGCGGGCGGTCCCAACCGGTCGACCGGGAGGACATTATTCGATGCTGCGGCTACCGGCGGAGCGCGTGCGCTCGGGCAACCGCAGGGTGCCATTTCGGCGGGGCTTCGGGCAGATATCGTCGTGCTCAATCAGCAGCAAGGCGCTCTGATCGGCCGCACAGGAGACAATGTCCTCGACAGCTGGATCTTCTCGGGAGGAAACGCTTGCGTAGGCGACGTATTCGTCGCCGGGCAGCATCTCGTGAAGCAAGGCCAGCATATCGATGGCCCCAATATCACGGCCCGCTATAGAAAAGCACTCGAATCGCTCAAGGCAAAACTGTAATTAGCAGCATGGTCAAGCAGCAGATAAGGATTGGTGAGACCAGCCTCTCTTTGGAGGATTTCCGCAAGGCCCTATCGGGCCCGTGCGAAGTCAGCCTTGCTCAAAGGGCGGAAGCGTCGATTGAAGCCTCGCATCAGGCCGTGGCGAGGTTGCTGCGTGGGCCTGAACCCATTTATGGCGTGAACACCGGTTTCGGCAAGCTTGCCAAGTCGAGGATCGCCGCGTCCGATCTTGGGAAGCTGCAAGTCAATCTGGTGCGCTCGCATGCGGCAGGAACCGGCGAGCCGCTCGATCAGGCCACGGTCAGGCTGTTAATGGCATTGAAGCTGGCCTCGCTTGCTCAAGGCTATTCAGGCATTGCGCCGGCGACCGCTCAGCTTCTTGCAGATATGATCAACAGCAACATCATCCCGGTCATTCCCGCGCAAGGATCGGTCGGTGCGTCGGGTGATCTCGCGCCGCTTGCGCATCTGTCACTTGTGCTGATGGGAGAAGGGGAAGCATGGGTCCATGGAGAGCGGGTGGCCGGCGGCGACGCCTTGAGAAGGGCCGGGCTCAAGCCGGCGGCGCTTGGTCCAAAGGAGGGCCTGGCTCTTTTGAATGGAACGCAAGTTTCCACGGCGATCGCCCTTCATGCGCTCATTATTGCCGAGCAGACGATGCAGGCGGCAGTTGTTGCGGGGGCGATGTCGGTTGATGCCATCAAGGGAAGCGATACGCCCTTCGATGCACGTATCCACGCGGTCCGGCCGCATCCCGGGCAGATCAAGATGGCATCGCTTTATCGCGGACTGCTCGAAGGCAGTGCGATCCGTGCCTCACATCTCACCGGCGACGACAAGGTCCAAGATCCCTATTCGTTCCGTTGCCAACCCCAGGTGATGGGAGCCGCGCTGGACCTTCTACGGACGGTTGCCCGCACTCTTTCGGTCGAAGCCAACAGCGTGAGCGACAATCCATTGGTGTTTGCTGCCGAGGGCGAGGTGCTGTCTGGAGGCAACTTTCACGGCGAGCCGGTGGCGTTTGCAGCCGACATCATGGCGCTTGCGATTGCGGAAATTGGCTCAATTTCCGAAAGACGGATCGCGGAACTGACCGACACGACCATCAGTGAGCTGCCGCCGTTTCTGGTGCAGGAGCCCGGGCTCAATTCCGGATATATGATCGCCCATGTCACGGCGGCGGCGCTGGCGTCAGAGAACAAAATGCTGGCCCATCCGGCAAGCGTCGACAGCCTGCCGACCTCAGCAAATCAGGAAGATCACGTGAGCATGGCAACACATGGCGCGCTGCGGCTTCACCGCATGAACGCCAACACGCAGGGGGTCATCGCGATCGAGCTTCTCGCGGCTGCCGACGGGCTTGAGTTTCGCAGACCGCTCAAGAGTTCAAAAGCTCTCGAGACAGCGCATTCGCTGATCCGGTCGCGTATACCCCGGCGGGTCGCAGACCGCGAATTCGGCAGCGATATCGAGAATGCACGGAATTTGATCAGAAAGGGCGTGTTTGCCCAATTGGTCGGCGGCTTGCTAGAATAGAAGATGGCCGGAAATTCGTCTGCCTTGGGTTCATGAGAACACCCGAACAGCATCCTTGGCTGCAGCTCGAAGCCTTGGCGGCACGGCGGGGGGACGATCCGGCGCTGATCTTTCCGGAACGAAACCGGCGGCTGAGCTTCATGCAATGGCGTGGATTGTCATTGCGACTGGCCGGAGGCCTCCTGGCGCTTGGGCTGAAACCAGGCGATCATATCGGCCTCCTTGCTGAAAACCGCATCGAATGGCCGGTTGTGCAGCTTGCGGTGGCAGCAATGGGAGGGGTTCTGGTTCCTCTCAACACGTTTTTCCGCCACGATGATCTTGGATTTGCGCTTCGTCAATCGAAGTCCAAGGCTGTCATTCTATCCAAGGAATTTCGTTCAAACCCCTACCTCGAGCATGTCCAGGCACTCAGGACGGCATTGCCGCAGCTAGCGCACATCATCTGCTTGGACAACGCGCCCGAGGTCATGTTGTTGGATGATATTTTAGCCGAAGCGGACCTGCCAGCGCGGCTCACGCTGCAGATGAGCAAACCCGCCGCCCTGCTTTACACCTCCGGTACAACGGGTCTTCCAAAAGGCGCACTGCTGAGCCACCGCGCGATGGCTTTCGTCGCGCGAACCGCGACGTTAAGGCTCGGGATCCGCGAGAGCGACAAGTGGACATCGATGATTCCGCTGTTTCATTGCGCAGGGTGCATTTTCAATCTTCTCGGCAGCATCAGCAGCGGCGCTTGCTATGTTGGTGTTTCGCATTTCGATCCCGAGTTGATGTTCGAGATCATCGAAGGCGAGCGCGCCACGATATTTTCCGGTGTGCCGACCGGCTATCATGCCATGCTCAACCATCCATCGCGGGTCCGTTACGACCTTTCGACATTGCGCGGGGGTACATGCGGAGGCGCTCAATGCAATCCGGCCATGCTTCGCCAGTGTGCCGAAGAATTTCCAATGCCGGGCCTTGCCCAAGTCTATGGGCAGACGGAATGCGCCACATTGTTCACGGCTGCCGCGCCCGATGATCCGGACCGATTCGAGACAGCGGGCCTGCCGCTTCCTCCGTGCGAATTAAGGATCGTCGAGCCCGACACAGGCGAAGCATTGGCGCCAGGAGAAGTTGGCGAAATCCAGGGCAGTGGCCCCAATGTTATGCTTGGCTATTTCGATGATGCCGAAGCAAGCGCACTGGCCCTCACCGGAGACAGGTTTCTGAGGACAGGCGACCGCGGCTATCTTACGCACTCCGGCAAACTCGTCATTGTGGGGGGCAGGCTGAAAGACATGGTCATCCGAGGTGGAGAGAATATCTCTCCGGCCGAGATCGAGGATCTGCTCCAGGATCATCCGGCCGTCGTGTCTGCCGCCGTCTTCGGAATGCCCGATGAATATTACGGTGAAGTCGTGGTTGCGGCGCTGATGCTGGAGCGCGAGATCACTGCCCAAGAGCTCAATGGCTTTTGCAGCCAGCATATTGCGCAATTCAAGGTGCCGACACGCTATTACGTCACCGATGTTTTTCCGCTGACTGCGTCAGGAAAAGTTCGAAAAATGGAGCTGAAGGAGTGGGCGAAGGAGAATCGCATGGAGGTCCTCCAGTGAGACAGGCCCCTCCGATAGCGATCTCGCGGCAAGAATGAGCAAGCCAATCATTCTCGACGGACGGTCGCTCGAGCCAGCAGCGGTCGAGCGAATTGCAATGAATGCGGCCCGTGTTGAGATCGCCCGATCAACACGCAGAGCAATGGCAGCGGGACGGCGGATCGTCGAACGGTATGTCAAGGATAAGCTGCCCGCCTACGGCCTGACGACGGGGCTTGGAATGAGAGTCGGCGAAACGCTGCCGGACGAGACCATCGCGGATTTTTCCTACCGAATGGTTCGGGGGCGAGCGCAGGGGCTGGGGCAAGCACTGAGTGAAGAAGCGGCACGAGCAGTGATGGCTGTGCGGCTCAACACCATGCTTACTGGAGCCGCGGGACAAAGCATCGGGCTTGCCGATCATCTTGCCGAGGCGTTGAACCGGCGACTTGCGGCTGTGATGCCCGGCACGGCATCCATCGGTGCAGCCGACCTGGTGGCCATGGCGGCGCTCGGTCATGGATTGATCGGAGAGGGTGAAATGCTATTTCGGGGAAAGCGCATGCCGGGCGTGGACGCACTAGAAGCCGCGGGGCTTGCACCCATCGCGCTCAAGCCCAAGGACGGCCAGGTACTTTGCAACAATACGGCGTTTACGGGTGGACTCGCGGCACTCGCAGCGGTCCGTGCCGGGCGGGCCATCTCGAGCCATATCGTTGCGGCGGCATTGTCTTTCGAAGGCTTCCGCGGCAACAGCTCACCGCTTCAAGAAGATGTTTTGGCTCTTCGGCCGCAGGCAGGTGAAGGTGGGGCCGGACGACAGATTCGCCGACTATTGAAGGGCGGGCTTTTGCTGAACAAGGGTGAAGCGCGACGACTGCAGGATCCCTTGTCGTTTCGCTGCATGGCACAAGTCTTTGGCGCAGCGCTCACCGAGGCGGAGCGATTTCGAACGGCGGTTACGATCGAAATCAATGGATCGCCGGATAACCCTGCGGTGATCGAAGCTGATGATCACATCGTCACCACCGGCAATTTTCATCTGCTGCAATTGGGCCTGGCAGCGGACAGCTTGGCCAGGGTACTGGCCTGGTGCACGACCGATAGCGTTTCGCGCGTGACACGGCTTATGAGCCCAAGCTTTTCCGGCCTCCCGCCTTTGTTGTCGTCAAGCGCGACCGAGCGCGGCGGCTTTGGGCCGCTGATGAAGCCAGCGGAGGCCTTGCGAGCAGAAATCGTTCATCTGAGCAATCCCGTACCGGTGATGGCGAGCCATAACGCCGACGGGCAGGAAGACTCACTCAGCCATGCGCCGCTAGCCGTGCAGAAGCTGGAGGCACTTTTGGAGCGGTACGAGCTCGTTATCGCAATGGAGCTGGCCGCCGCGGCCCAGGCCGTGGATCTCGCGAAACCGCGACGTATCGCACCGAAGCTGGCCAAGGCTCATGATGCCGTGCGGCGCCTGCATCCCTTCCTGGATGAGGACCGTCCCATCGGCAGGGAAATCGAATCGGTGGCGAAGGATATAGTGCGAAGCGGGATGCTGCTTCAGCTGTAAGGCAGGGTTTGGCCGACGCCGATGGAAAGTGCCTTGTTCAACATGGCCGATCCCAATGCTATGTCGCAGAGCGACAGGCCCCGATGCCAGAACAGGATTTTTTCTTCCTCGCTTTCACGTCCCGGCTTTCTGCCGACGACGATCTCCGCCAATTCGGCATGAACGCCGGCCTCGCTCAACAAGCCCTGGTCGATGTGAGGTCGAAGAGCGCCGAATTTCCCGGCACGGAACTGTCCGAGATCGTCCACGACAATCTTGTTCATAACGGCAGGAAGCGAGAGTTCCAGAGCACTGACGGTACCGTAAGGAATAACAAGCGCGCCGTCTTTCACGAAATCACGCTTGAAGTGTTCGGCCCGGGTATCCAGGCGTGAGGCTTCGACCATTATGTCGGCGCCCGAGAGGCAGTCCCGCCAATTGTCGGTCACGATGATTTTTTTCTGCAGGTCATGTTCAAGCCGTGCCGCGAACGCTTCACGGCTTTCCCTGCGCCGCGAATGGATGCGGATTTCGGTGAAATCGAAGAGGCGGTCGAGCAAGCGAATATTCCAATAGGACGTGCCGCGAGCACCGACATGGCCGAGCACTTTCGAATGCTTGCGCGCGAGGTATTTCGCTCCAAGGGCAGTGAGCGCACCGGTGCGCATATCGGTCATGACGGTAGCATCCAGAATTGCCACAGGCATTCCGGTTCGAGGATCGAAAAGATTGAGAAGGGCCATTTCCGAAGGCAGGCCCTGCTTGAAATTCTCCAAATAGTCGCCGACAATCTTCACACCGGCAAGATTAAGGGGCGCTACATAGCCCCGCAGAACGTTGAAGTGACCGTTAAACGCCGGATCCGGGACGAGATGCACCCTCGGTTCAATAACGGCCCCGCCGGTGCCTTGGGCCTGCAAAGCTCCTGCAACAGCATCGAGTATCTCGCCATCGCTCATATTCAGTCGGGCAACATCGGGCCCGCTGAGATAAGTGATGGTCACAGCGGCCATTTCTCAAACGGGAGGTGGCGGTGAAAGTGCGCCGTGACGTTCCAGATATTCCGTGACGATGCTGGCGGCCACGGCAGGTTCGTGGAGTGTGGTGTCTATTCGCAACTCGGATTCGACAGGCGCTTCATAGTCGGAATCGATACCTGTGAAATTCTTGATTTCGCCGGCACGGGCCTTCTTGTAAAGGCCCTTGGGATCACGCTCTTCGCATACCGCAAGGGGGGTATCGATGAAAATTTCGACAAATTCCCCACTGTCCATGAGTTCCCGTGCCAGCAAACGCTCGGAGCGGAAAGGCGATATGAATGAGACGAGCACGATGAGACCCGCATCGGCCATGAGCTTTGCTACCTCGGCGACACGGCGGATATTCTCCACGCGGTCGGCAGCAGTAAAGCCGAGGTCACGGTTGAGCCCGTGACGAATGTTGTCGCCGTCCAACAAATAAGTCATGTGGCCGCGTGAGTGCAGTCTTCGTTCGACTAGATTCGCGATCGTTGATTTCCCGGAGCCGGACAAGCCGGTAAACCACAAAACACAGGGTTTCTGGCCAGCTTTGGCGGCGCGCGCCCGCTTGTTGACGTCAAGCGCCTGCCAGTGGACATTGGTCGAGCGGCGAAGCGCGAAATGAATGAAGCCCATGCCGACCGTATTATTGGTGAAACGGTCGATAATGATGAAACCTCCCAGCTCCCGAGACCCGGCATAGGGTGCAAAGGGGATGTGGTGGTCGAGCTCAAGATTGCACACCCCGATCTCGTTGAGCTCCAGGGTCTTTGCGGCCACATGTTCGAGAGTGTTGACGTTGATCTTGTACTTGGGCTGGGACAAGGTGCCCTGCACGCTGCAGCTGCCAATTTTGACCACATAGGGACGATGCGGAAGCATCGGCTCATTGTCCATCCAGAGCACATGCGTCTCGAACTGATCTGCAACGGTTGCCGGCTGATCGGCGGTGCAGATCAGATCGCCACGCGAAATATCCAGCTCATCGTCGAGGGTGATGGTGATCGACTGGCCCGCGACCGCTTCGGCGAGATCGCCGTCGCGCGTGACGATACGAGCGATGCGCGAGGTGCGTCCTGAGGGAAGCACGCGAATTTCATCGCCGGCTGCGGCAATCCCTGAAGCGATGGTTCCGGCATAACCGCGGAAGGCCTGATTCGGGCGGTTCACCCATTGGACGACCATCCGCAGGGGACAATTACTTTCGTTGACACTGACCGGCACAGTTTCGAGATAATTGAGCAGCGTGTTTCCTCGGTACCAAGGCATGCGGGCGCTGACTGTCGTCACATTGTCGCCATTCAAGGCTGAGACCGGAATGCAGCAGATGTCGCTAAGGCCAAGCGAGCCGGCAAAAGCCCGATAGTCAGCCTCGATTGAGCAAAATACCTCCTCGGCGTAGTCGACAAGATCCATTTTGTTGACGGCCAGCACGATCCGGCGAATTCCAAGGAGCGAGACGATGAAGCTATGCCGGCGCGTTTGAGTAAGCACGCCCTTGCGTGCATCGATAAGTATAATGGCGAGTTCGGCGGTGGACGCCCCGGTTGCCATGTTACGGGTATATTGCTCATGACCCGGCGTATCGGCAACGATGAACTTGCGCCGGTCGGTGGTGAACGTACGATAGGCCACATCAATGGTAATGCCCTGCTCGCGCTCGGCAGCCAGGCCATCAACCAGAAGAGCAAAATCGAGCTTGCCGCCCTGCGTTCCCAGGCGCTTCGAATCTCTTTCGAGTGCCGCGAGCTGGTCTTCGAACAGCATCTTGGCTTCATAGAGCAAGCGCCCGATCAGGGTGGACTTGCCATCATCGACGCTGCCGCAGGTGATGAAGCGCAAAAGATCCTTACTCTCCTGCGCGCGCAAATAGGTTTCAACCGTCGAGGACTTATCCGGGCGACGCAACATTAGAAGTAACCTTCCTGCTTTTTCTTCTCCATGGAAGCACCTTGATCCTGGTCGATGACGCGTCCCTGACGCTCGGAAGTCGTGGTAATCAGCATCTCTTCGATGATCTCGAGAAGGGTCGCTGCGTCGGAACGGATTGCACCGGTTAGAGGATAACAGCCGAGGGTTCGAAACCGCACTCGCTGCATCTGCGGGCGTTCGCCCGGCTGCAAAGGCATACGATCATCGTCGACCATGATCATCTGGCCATCGCGCGTGACGATCGGGCGCTCGGCCGCGAAATAAAGCGGAACGATATCGATTTGCTCCTGAAGGATGTATTGCCACACATCGAGTTCGGTCCAGTTCGACAAAGGAAAGACCCGCATCGATTCCCCCTTGTTGATGCGGGTGTTGTATAGCGACCAAAGCTCGGGGCGCTGGGTCTTCGGGTCCCAGCGATGGCGGGAATCGCGAAAGGAGAAGATCCGCTCCTTAGCGCGGGATTTTTCCTCGTCGCGGCGGGCGCCGCCGAAGGCGGCATCGAAACCGTATTTATCGAGTGCCTGTTTCAGAGCTTCGGTCTTCATGATCTGCGTGTGGAGAGCAGAACCGTGGGTGAAAGGACCGATGTTCTTTTCGGCGCCCTCCGGATTGACATGGACCAAGAGATCGAATCCGTGGGTTCTGGCCATTTGGTCGCGAAACTCGATCATCTGTCGGAATTTCCACCGCGTGTCGACATGTAGCAGCGGAAAAGGCAGCTTGGCGGGATAGAAGGCCTTCAATGCGAGATGCAGCATCACGGCCGAGTCCTTTCCGATGGAATAGAGCATCACCGGGCGGTTACACTCGGCCACCACCTCGCGCATGATGTGAATACTTTCTGCCTCGAGCGCCTCGAGATGAGTAAGTTTTCGCTGAGCCATGAAGGGGGTCCGCAAATGTGCCACGGGCCTTTTGCTGCAGGAGCTACCGCTTGTCAATCGAGCAGGAAACGCAGCCCTAAAACGGCAAGGGCGCCGGCTTGTCGGCCGGCGCCCAAGCTGGCAAATCGGGTTTAAAAGTAGCGGTCGATAGCCGCCCGAGTCTTGTCGCCGCGCGGATCGGCCCGCAGCTCCTTCTCTATCTGTTCGGTTTCCTGGCGGGTCTGAATAATGTGCCAGCCGATCCAGAAGGCAAGGCCGAGAAGAACGAGGAGCCATTCCGTGCCCTGGAAGGGGTAGATGGCACCGATGTCCTTCAGATCACCCGCCCAGCTTGTCAGTCCATTCGTTGTCATGGTGCTCTCCTTTGGGGCGTTACTTGATCATGGCCTTTTCGGCAGCGCTCACCTCGGCGACCGCTGCCATCATCGTTTCATTGTTGGCGAAATCGAGGCCCTCAAGCTCCACGCGATGGGGAACACGCAGCAATCCGGCGCCATCGAGGATCTTTGCGAGGATGTATACGGGAATGAAACCCAGCGCGAACATGATCACGGCCCCGATGAAGTTGCCCCATGGGGTGACATGGGCGTAGCCCTCGAAAGGTGATGACGGCGTGCCCCATAGCATGAACCCAGCAACAACCACGCCAAGGAAACCGCCATAGCCATGCACGGCGACCGCACCAACGGCGTCATCGATCTTGAAGCGCCGTTCGACCCAGAAATGCAGCTTGTAGACGATCGCTACTATGCCCGCGCCGATCAGCATGGCCTGGATCGGATGGTAAAGGTCGTTTCCAGCCGAAGTGGCAATGACACCGCACAGTCCGCCCGAGAACGTCCAGAACGGGTCGCCGCGGGAAATCAAATATCCCGCCAGCATCCCTCCCGAGAGCGACATCAGGAAGTTGAAGGTGATCGCCGACAGGGTTGTCGGCGTCAGATAGATCGTCGTTGCCGTCCAGGTCTCACCGGTAATTTGCCCGGCAGCACCGGTCACATCAACGATACCTGCCGGACTTATGATCGGGATGTTGCACGCGGCATAGAACCCCCAGAACCCGGTGTATATGCAAAGCAGCCCGATACATACCAGCCAAGTATTGTGGGGCGGAATATCACGCGGCGTTCCGTCAGGCCTGAACTTTCCGATACGCGGCCCGAGCACCATCAAGGTTGCCAAGGCAGCTCCACCGGCAATGGCGTGCACGACACCTGAAGCATAGGCGTCGTGATAGCCGAGCAGCTTGACCATCCAGCCATAGGGATGCCAGCCCCAAGAGGCATCGAGGATCCACAATACGGAACCCAGAAATACGCCAATAAGCCAGAAGGCGCCCATCCGCACCCTCTCAATGATTGCGCCTGAGACAATCGATGCTGTGGTAATGGAGAAGAGCAGGAATGCGCCCCAGAACACACCGTTCAAGCGATGCCAATAGGCCGTAGCCGCGGGATCCTCCCCTGCCGAGGCTCCAGACAGATGTGTGGCCATCAAGGGACTCCAGGGCGTGGCTTGCGGCGCAGCCGCCATGCCGCCTGTCATTCCCGGCCCGTTTATGAAGGCGAAGTATATCCACCAGCCAAAGAAGAAGAAGGTGATGGTCACCAAGGGAATGGCCATGGTGTTCTTCATCAGGGTCGAGAGATGATTTCGGCGCCTCGAGGCGCCGACTTCGTACAGACAGAATCCAATATGGATCAAGAACATGATGACAATCGTCACCCAATAGTAAAATTCGGTGAAGATCGTGATCGTTGCATCTATATTAGTCCCCATGGAGTTCCCCTCCGTTTGAGCGGGGTCCAGCGAAGCTGTTAGTCCAGGGGTATTCGATAAGCCCCAGACCGAGCCGCGGCTGGCACCCTTTGCCGAATCACTGATTGCGTGACAGGCAACATTTTTTGCTACAAGGAAAGAAGACTATCCGACTGGGCAAAAGTCAAGTTACCGCCGCCCGTCATTCACCGCGTTAAGAGGTTCAATCAGAGATAGAACGCATGGAGCCAAACCGGAAAAAACCGGGAACCGCCGCGGGCGACTTTCCCTATCAGGATCCCCATGAGGGGCCGAGAAACGGACGGCTGGAAGAGTCGATCGGGCGCGAGGTGAGGCGTTTTCGCGAAAAGCTCAACATAACGATCAGCGAATTGGCAAAGGCGGCGCAAATGTCGGCCGGTATGCTTTCGAAGATTGAAAACGGCGCTACCTCCCCGTCCTTATCCTCGCTGCAGTCTCTGTCGCGCGCCCTGCAGGTGCCGGTTACATCGCTTTTCAGAAGCTTCGAGGAAGTGCGGGACGCGACGTTCGTCAGGGCAGGGGAAGGTCTCAAGATCGAGCGCCGGGGAACACGGGCGGGGCATCAATATCAGCTTCTTGGGCACACCCGCGACGGCCCTCTCATTGTCGAGCCGTACCTCGTTACCTTGACTGAGACTTCCGACGTTTTTCCGGTGTTCCAGCATGAGGGGATCGAGTTTCTATATATGCTCGAAGGGGAGGTGGGCTATCGCCATGGCGACATGGTCTATTGGCTAATGCCTGGGGATTCCTTGTTTTTCGACGCCGATGTGCCCCATGGACCGGAGGAGCTGTGCAAGCTGCCGATACGCTTCCTCAGCGTGATCTCCCATTTGAGAGACCGGGGGTGATTCCTTCATAGGGGGAACTTTTTTTTCCTGCTAGTTGAGAACACTGCCAGGGCCTGCTACATACCCATTCGGACATCACCCAGCATCAAGGGTCAGCCCATGTGCGGTATCGTCGGCCTCTACCTGAAAAACGCAAAACTCAATAGCAAGCTCGGGAAAATGTTCACTCCGATGCTCATCGAAATGACGAGCCGGGGACCCGACTCGGCCGGGGTCGCCATTTACCGGGACAAGGTGGGAAAGGGGCTGATCAAGCTTACGCTCGCTCATGATGATCCGAAATTTTCATGGAAGATCGTGGATGCGGGTATCGAGCGCGCGCTCAAATGCGACGCCAGGGTGAAAGTGATCGGGAACCATGCGGTCCTGGTAACGGATGCCCGCGAGCAGGATGTCATCAAATGGCTCGATGACCATCATCCCGAGGTGCGGGTGGTGGGCTCGGGCAAGATGATCGAGATTTTCAAGGAAGTCGGGCTGCCAGTCGACGTTGCTAAAAAGTTCAAGCTCGAGGAGTCGCATGGTTCACATGCCGTCGGACATACACGCATGGCGACGGAGAGTGCCGTGACGACGGCGGGGTCGCATCCTTTCGCGACCGGTGCGGATCTCTGTCTCGTTCACAATGGATCACTTTCCAATCACAACCGGCTTCGGCAAGAGCTGCAGAGACACGGCCTGAAGTTCAAGACGGAGAACGACACCGAGGTAGCGGCGGCCTATTTCACTTGGCAGCTCCGGAACGGAAAGGGATTGAAAGAGGCCCTCATCGAGGGGGTGAAGGATCTCGACGGGTTCTACACTTTCTGCATCGGAACAGCAGACGGATTTGCTGTCGTTCGCGACCCGATCGCCTGCAAGCACGCCGTTCTCGCGGAAACGGAAGACTGGGTGGCGATGGCAACCGAATATCGGGCCATCGCGCATCTGCCCGGGGCCAATGAAGCCAGGATTTGGGAACCCGCGCCGCAGACCATTTATACTTGGGGGCATGCGTGATCGAGTTCGATCTGCAGAAGGATTGCGTTCGCGCTCTCAACGCGAGGCTGCATTCCTTGCCCAAAGACACGAACGAGCGCCGCTGGATCGTAAGAAACCCCATGGGCGAACATGCGATCGCGTGCGGCCTGGATTTGGCATTGACCGTTGAAATCGACGGGCATGTCGGCTTCTACTGCGGCGGCATGAACAAGCATGCCGAAATCCAGATCAACGGTCACGCCGGCCCCGGTGTAGCGGAAAACATGATGTCGGGAGTGGTGAGAGTGAGAGGCAACGCCAGCCAATCGGCTGGCGCTACAGGCAACGGCGGCTTGCTGATCATCCACGGTGATGCCTCCTCCCGCTGCGGGATATCGATGAAAGGCATCGATATCGTGGTGGGCGGGTCGGTGGGACATATGTCGGCGTTCATGGCGCAGCGCGGCAATCTGGTCGTTTGCGGCGACGCCGGGGAAGCGCTTGGCGATTCCATATACGAAGCGCGACTTTACATTCAAGGAAAGGTCGAAAGCCTGGGTGCCGACTGCACAGAGAAAGAAATGAAGGAAGACCATTACCAGGAGCTGGCGGCGTTGCTCGAGAGAGCGCAGATCAATGCAGTACCAAAGAAGTTCCGCCGCTATGGCTCCGCCCGCAAGCTCTACAATTTCAATGTCGATCACGCCGACCAGTATTGAGCAAAGCAATCCATGGACGCCAACACCCCACGAACCATACCGCGGAAATCCTATACTTTCGACGATCAAACGCTGTCGGAGATCAGGCGTGCGGCGACGACTGGCATTTACGACATTCGCGGCGCGGGCGCGAAGCGCAAGCTGCCGAACTTCGACGACCTGCTATTCCTTGGCGCCTCGATCTCGCGCTATCCCCTCGAGGGTTACAGGGAAAAATGCGGGACAAACGTCGTTCTCGGGGCGCGTCACGCAGAAAAGCCCATTGAACTAAAAATTCCCATCACCATTGCGGGAATGAGTTTTGGCTCATTGTCGGCGCAGGCTAAAGAGGCGCTGGGACGCGGCGCAACGATCGCCGGCACTTCGACGACGACGGGTGATGGCGGCATGACGGCGGAAGAGCGCGGCCATTCGCAAATCCTCGTCTACCAATATCTGCCCTCGCGATATGGCATGAATCCCGACGATCTGCGGAAGGCGGATGCGATCGAAGTCGTGGTGGGCCAGGGCGCGAAGCCCGGCGGAGGCGGCATGCTGCTCGGGCAGAAGATTTCCGACCGCGTGGCGCAGATGCGCTGCCTGCCGAAGGGTATCGATCAACGCTCCGCTTGCCGGCACCCCGACTGGACCGGCCCGGATGATTTGGAAATCAAAATTCGGGAGCTGAGAGAGATCACCGACTGGCAGAAGCCAATCTATGTAAAAGTGGGGGGTGCCAGGCCCTATTACGACACCGCGCTCGCAGTGAAGTCCGGTGCCGATGTCGTGGTGGTCGACGGGATGCAGGGCGGCACTGCCGCGACGCAAGATGTTTTCATCGAGCATGTGGGGCAGCCGACGCTGGCGTGCGTCAGGCCGGCCGTGCAGGCACTGCAGGAACTCGGCATGCACCGGAAAGTGCAACTCATTGTTTCCGGCGGCATCCGCAGCGGGGCGGATGTGGCAAAGGCGCTGGCGCTGGGCGCTGATGCGGTGTCGATCGGCACGGCGGCGCTGGTGGCACTCGGCGACAATGATCCGGCGCTCGAACAGGAATATCAGGCGCTTGGCACGACCGCAGGGGCTTATGACGACTGGCATGAGGGCCGCGACCCCGCTGGCATCACGACACAAGATCCCCAGCTGGCGAAACGGCTGGATCCAGTTCTCGCGGGCAGGCGCCTGGCAAATTACCTGAAGGTCATGACGCTCGAAACGCAGACCATCGCCCGGGCCTGCGGCAAGTCACATGTGCACAATCTCGAACCCGAGGATCTGGTTGCGCTGACAGTAGAGGCGGCAGCGATGGCACAGGTGCCGCTGGCGGGAACCAACTGGGTTCCCGGGAAGGGAGGCGGCGGATGAGCCATTGCAGTGCCACGGTCAGCTGGCGCCGTAACGGTGAAGTCTTCACCGACAATCGGTACAGCCGAGGTCATGAGTGGAGCTTCGACGGG
This sequence comes from uncultured Alphaproteobacteria bacterium, assembly GCA_963770205.1. Lineage (GTDB taxonomy): Bacteria > Pseudomonadota > Alphaproteobacteria > Rhizobiales > Aestuariivirgaceae > DATBLQ01. Next base: position 71,151 of record CAVYOS010000006.1, on the reverse strand, counting down.
GGTGTGAGGTTCAGGGCGTCGTCGTCACCGCAGGTTGTGCCGCGGTTCTCCGATCCGGCTGGCGTAGACCCCGAAGAGGCCTTTGTTGCGAGCCTGGCAAGCTGCCACATGCTGACCTTCCTGTCGCTCGCGGCCGGTAAGAAATACCGGGTCGATAGCTACATCGACGAGGCCAAGGGAACGCTGGGCAAAAATCCCAAGGGCAAGCTTGCCATTGTTGAGGTGGTGCTGAGACCGAAGATCGTCTTTTCCGGGGAGCAGCAACCAAGCCCTGAAGCCCTGCAGGAACTCCATCATCGGGCGCATGAAGAATGCTTTATCGCCAATTCGGTTACGACCGATGTCAGATGCGAGCCCGTTTCATGAGACGCGGGAGACATCGCTGATGGACATCGCGGCCTTGCTGATTTTCGGGGGTGCCTTGGTGATCAATGCGGGGATGCCCGGACCCAGCATTGCGGCGCTCGTTTCACGAGTGCTGGCCAGCGGGCCGCGCGATGTCATACCGTTTCTTGTGGCCATGTGGATCGGCGAAGGGCTGTGGCTCAGCGCAGCAGCGTTCGGATTATCGGTCCTGGCGCATAGCTTCCAAACCGGCTTCCTCTTCCTGAAATATTGCGGCGTCGCCTATCTCCTTTATCTTGCCTGGAAGATGTGGCGTGCGGCCGACCCACAGGAGGGCGAGGGGCTGACGCCGCGGGGGTCGCCGCTGCAGATGTTTCTCACGGGACTTGCGATCACGTTCGGCAATCCGAAGCTCATGGTTTTCTATCTGGCCCTGCTGCCTTCAATCGTCAATCTTGAGACGCTAACCGTTGCCGGCTTCGGGACTTTATTGCTCATGATGATGGTCGTGCTGGCCGGTGTTGATCTCGCCTGGGTTCTGCTGGCGCATGGTGCAAGACGGCTCATCCGGAGCCGAAGGGGAGTCAAGGTCGTCAACCGCTTTGGCGCGGCGGCGATGGGAGGAGCAGCCGTTGCGATCGCCACGCGCTGAAAAAGCATAATCGACAAAGGAGCTGATCATGGCGAGCGATCTCGCGAAATTTGCGAAGGACAATAACGTTAGGTTTTTTCTGTTCAATTTCACCGATCTGTTCGGAACGCAGCGTGCCAAGCTGGTACCGAGCGAAGCAGTGGCAGGCATGCAGAAATCGGGCGCCGGTTTTGCCGGTTTCGCCACCTGGCTCAATATGACCCCCGCCCATCCCGATCTGTTCGTAATGCCTGATGCAGAAAGCGTGCTGCAACTGCCATGGAAGCCGGAGGTCGCCTGGGTGGCCGGGGACCCGTGGATGGATGGAAAACCGGTGGAGCAGGCACCTCGGCTGGTGTTGAAACGGCTGATTGAAAAGGCAGCCAAGCTGGGCCTCAAGCTGAAAACGGGCGTGGAACCGGAATTTCACCTTATCAATTCCGATGGATCGAGTATCTCCGATCATCGGGATACGCAGGAAAAACCCTGTTACGATCAATCGGCCATCATGCGGCGCTTCGATGTGATCGCTGAAATCTGCTCGACTATGATCAAGCTGGGCTGGGCCCCTTATCAGAACGATCATGAAGACGCCAACGGGCAATTCGAAATCAATTGGAACTTCAACGATGCGCTGACGACGGCTGACCAGCTGTCGTTTTTCAAATTCATGGTGAAGTCGATTGCAGAAAAGCACGGACTGCGCGCCACATTCATGCCGAAGCCGTTTTCCAACCTGACGGGCAACGGCTGCCACGTTCATATTTCGGTGTGGGATGGCGGGGGCAAAAACAATCTCTTCCATGACAAGGGCGGGGAACTGGGCCTGTCGAAGCTGGCCTATCATTTTCTCGGCGGCCTCATGCAGCACGCCCAATCGCTCACAGCGATCACTAATCCAACGGTGAACAGCTACAAGCGGATCAATGCGCCACAAACCCTCTCAGGAGCAACATGGTCGCCCAGCAGCGTGACCTTCGGCGGCAACAACCGCACGCATATGGTCCGCGTGCCAGACGAGGGGCGGATCGAATTCCGCCTGGCCGACGGCGCAGCAAACCCCTATCTGCTGATGGCGGTCATCCTGGCGGCGGGCGTCCATGGCATCGACGAGAAGATGAGTCCCGGAGAGCGGCTGGACATCGACATGTATGCGGAAGGGCACAAGCTGAAGAATGTAAGGAAACTGCCGCTCAATTTAATCGACGCGGTTCGTAATTTCGAGCAGGACGATTATCTGCAGAATGCGTTGGGCAGTGAATTCTCCGAGGCATTCGTGAAGCTCAAGACAAATGAATGGAACACCTATTGCCGGCACCTGACCCAGTGGGAGCGGGAGACGACGCTCGATTGCTGAATCGGTCGCATTGTTGGAATGGTCAATTGGTCTATAACAGCCGCAAAACCCCTCTAGAGCGATTCAGAGACAAACCTCGTTCATGCGCTACTCCCTTCTCTCGCTGATATCCAACGCTCTTTCGCACCATGAAAAATGGCAGGCGGCGTGGCGTGAGCCGGACCCAAGGCCCGAGTACGACGTAGTGATCGTCGGAGGCGGCGGACACGGGCTTTCCACGGCATATTATCTCGCCAAGGAGCACGGCATCACCAATGTCGCCGTCTTGGAAAAGAGCTGGCTCGGTTCGGGGAATGTCGGGCGCAACACCACCATCATCCGGTCGAACTACATGCTGCCCGGCAATGAGCCGTTCTACGAATGGTCGATGAAATTGTGGGAGGGTTTGGAGAAGGACTTCAATTTCAACGCCATGGTCAGCCAGCGCGGCGTGCTGAACCTGTACCACACCGACCCGCAGCGAGATGCATTCGCAAGGCGCGGCAATGCGATGTGCATTCACGGCGTCGATGGTGAACTTCTCGACCGCGAAGAGGTGCGGAACATGGTTCCGTTCCTCGATTTCGACAATGCACGATTTCCGATCCGCGGCGCCATATTGCAGCGGCGCGGCGGCACCGTGCGTCATGATGCGGTTGCGTGGGGCTATGCGCGCGGAGCGGACAGCCGCGGCGTCGACATCATCCAGAATTGCGAGGTCAAGGGCATCAGAATCGAGGGAGGCAGAGTGAAAGGCGTGGAGACGAGCAGGGGCTTCATCAAGTGCCGGAAGCTCGGACTGGCGGCCGCGGGCAATTCCTCGGAGGTGGCACGGATGGCGGGCATGAAGCTGCCGCTCGAGAGCCATGTGCTGCAGGCTTTTGTGTCGGAAGGAATCAAGCCGTTCATCGATCAGGTGGTGACATTCGGCGCGGGGCATTTCTACGTGTCGCAGTCCGATAAGGGAGGCCTCGTCTTCGGCGGCGATCTCGACGGCTATAATTCTTACGCGCGCCGCGGCAATCTGCCGATGGTCGAGCATGTGGTCGAGGCCGGGGTTGCAATGATACCGGGCATCTCTCGGCTGAGGCTGCTGAGATCCTGGGGCGGCATCATGGACATGTCGATGGATGGAAGTCCCATCATCGATAAGACGCCGATCGAAGGTCTCTATCTGAACTGCGGCTGGTGCTATGGAGGCTTCAAGGCAACGCCAGCCTCAGGATGGTGTTTCGCCCATACGATCGCCAGGGATGAGCTTCACAAATTCAATTCGGCCTATCGCCTCGATCGGTTCAGACGCGGGTATATGATCGATGAAAAGGGCCAGGGCGCGACCCCCAATCTTCATTGAGGATGAAGCGATGCCGATGAAGGACTGCTAGGCCATGCGCATCAACTGTCCGTACTGCGGCGAAAGGCCATCGGAAGAATATACTTATCTCGGCGATGCGCGGCCGAAGCGCCCGGAAACCAGCGATCCTTCCACCATGGATCGGTGGTTCGACTATGTTTATCTGCGGGACAATCCGAAGGGGAGGATGCTCGAGTATTGGCATCATTCCGGCGGGTGCCGGTCATGGCTCGTCGCCGAACGCAATACCGAAACGCATGAAGTATTATCGACGGTTTCGGCGCGCGACTTTGCGAAGGGACAAAAGGGATGAGCGGGTTCCGCCTCGAGCAGGGCGGCTTGATCGACCGGGACCGACCGCTCGACTTCACTTTCGACGGGAAGGGCTATCGCGGCTATCAGGGCGACACGCTTGCCTCGGCTCTCATGGCAAGCGGCGTGCGGCTGGTCGGCCGCAGTTTCAAATATCATCGGCCACGCGGCATTGTCACGGCAAGCTCAGCTGAACCAAATGCGCTGGTCGAATTGCGGACTGGGGGACGTAAAGAGCCCAACACCAGAATGACGGTGGTCGAGCTCTATGACGGTCTCATCGCCTCAAGCCAGAATCGCTGGCCCTCGCTTAGCTTCGACATCGGTGCGGTTAATCAGCTCGCCTCGCCGATATTCGTCGCCGGCTTCTACTATAAGACGTTCATGTGGCCGGGAATATTATGGGAGAAGCTCTACGAGCCTCTCATCCGCCGCGCCGCAGGGCTGGGCCGGGCGACCCATGAGCAAGATCCGGACCGGTACGAGAAATCCTATGCGCATTGCGATGTGCTGGTGATCGGCGCAGGGCCGGCAGGACTCATGGCCGCGCTTACCGCGGGCCGAGCCGGAGCGCGCGTGGTCCTTGCCGACGAGGGGCCCATGTTCGGGGGGACGCTGCTCAGCGAAAACGATGAAATCGATGGCAGGAGCGGCACGTCTTGGGCCATCGAAACGGTGGCGGAACTTGCCGCATTGCCCGAGGTCACGCTGATGGCGCGAACCGCCGTCTTCGGATGGTATGACGATAATATCTTCGGCGCAGTGGAACGGGTGGCGGATCACAAGCTCGTTCCCGACCGCCACGAGCCGCGACAGCGCTATTGGCGCATAATGGCAAAGCGGGCGATTCTCGCCACCGGCGCCGAAGAACGTCCCTTGGTTTTTGGCGGGAATGACAGGCCCGGCGTGATGCTGTCGACGGCGGCACGAAGCTATCTCAATCGCTTCGCGGCGGCTCCGGGTGAAACCGGCGTTATCTTTACGAATAATAACTCCGGCTATCGAACGGCCCGGGACCTAAAGGCGAAAGGCGTGCGCGTTGCGGCTGTCATCGATGCGCGAAGCGATGCCGCAGTGCTCGAATCCGGTGGAGCGCCGGTCGTGAAAGGGGCGGTTGTCACCGACGTCGAGGGCGCACGTGGGGTGGAACGAATTGCCTTCAGCAGGGGAGGGCAAACTGAGCATCTTGACTGTGACTTCGTTGCGATGGCGGGGGGCTTCAACCCGGTCGTGCATCTTGCCTGCCATCGCGGAGCCAAACCGAGGTGGGATGATGCGCTTGCGGCATTTCTGCCGCCGAATGTGGGATCTGCGCTGATCGCAGCAGGATCGGCCAACGGCAGCATGACAATTTCGCAATGCCTGCGGGAGGGCGCAAAAGCAGGCGCCGTAGCCGCCGAGGAGACCGGGTTTCAGGCAAAGCCGGCGCAGTTGCCGCAGGCCCGGGACGAGAGCTACCAGATCACACCGTTGTGGTGGGTGAGGGAAAGCACGACAAAGGCTTTCGTCGATTTCCAAAACGATGTGACGGCGAAAGACATTCCGCTCACCGCACGGGAAGGTTACCGCTCGATCGAACTAGCCAAGCGCTATACGACGCTCGGCATGGCGACGGACGGAGGCAAGCTCTCAAACGTGAACGGCATCGGCATCCTCGCCGAGGCGACAGGCAAAACCATGGCCGAAGTGGGAACGACGACCTACCGGCCCTATTACGTACCGGTATCGTTCGGCGCAATTGCGGGTCCTTTCCGCGGCCATCATTTCCAGCCGGTTCGGAAGACGCCCCTGCATGAGTGGGCGCAGGAACTTGGTGCGGTATTCGTGGAGACGGGGCTGTGGATGCGATCGAGCTGGTTTCCCTTGGCGCATGAGACCGACTGGCTGACAAGCGTCATCCGCGAAGTGAAAGCGGTGCGCGAGCGCGTGGGCATTTGCGATGTGTCGACGCTCGGCAAGATCGATATCCAGGGGCGGGATGCAGGGGAGCTGTTGAACCGCCTGTATTGCAATGGCTGGAATACGCTGGAAATCGGTAAAGCACGCTACGGGCTCATGCTGCGCGAAGACGGGATTGTCTTCGATGACGGCACCACATCACGACTTGCGGAAGATCACTTTTTCATGACCACGACCACCGCCAATGCAGCGCGGGTGATGGCACATATCGAGTTCTGCCATCAGGCGCTGTGGCCAGAACTCGACGTGCAGTATGTGTCGGTGACAGAACAATGGGCGCAGATGGCAATCGCAGGCCCGAAGGCCCGGGCAACGCTCCAGAAAATATGCGATCGCGTCGAACTGAACGACGACAGCTTTCCCTATCTTGCAGCCAAGGAGGTGAGCATTCTCGGCGGGCTTTCGGCGCGGCTTTTCCGCATTTCTTTTTCCGGTGAGCATGCCTATGAGCTTTCTGTTCCTGCCGATTATGGCAATCTCGCTGCAAAATCGCTCATGCATGCAGGCCAGGAGTTCGGAATCACACCCTATGGCGTGGAGGCGCTCTCGGTGATGCGCATCGAAAAGGGCCATGTGGCGGGAGGAGAGCTCAATGGCACCACGACTGCTGCCGATCTCGGCCTTGGCCGGATGATGTCGAGCAAGAAGGATTATATCGGCCGAATGATGGCACAACGCGAAGGTCTGGTGCGCCCCGATCGCGAAGTTGTCGTGGGCATAAGGCCTGTAACCAGAATCCGACCGGCTGAAGGCAGGGGCACATCTCCTGACCAAGGGCGATGCGCCGTCGCTGGAAAACGATCAAGGATATATCACCTCGGTCGCCTTCTCACCCATGCTGGACATGTGGATTGGGCTCGCCCTGTGCAAGCGGGGGCGCGAACGCCATGGCGAGGTGATGCAGGTGTTCAATGGCGTGAACGGCGTTCACATGCTCGGGGAGATCTGTGATCCCGTTCATTACGACAAGGAGAACAGGAAACTCCATGCCTGATCCTGTCGCGCAAATACCGGCAGACCGAACTCTGCCCGTGAAACAGCGGCTCCAGCAGGGCCCGCGTGGCGCAACACCGCCGGGCGGGCCTGGTGTGCGGCTGTCCATCCGCCATCCATTGTCAATCGCGACAATCATCACGCGAAGGGATCAGGGAACGGCGCTTTCGGCGCTGCTGGAAAGCGGATATGGAATTCCTGCTCCGGCTCCAGGGGAAATGAAGATCGGCAAAAGCATAGTTCTGCAATGGTGCGGAGCAGAGCAATATTACGCGCTGGCAGAAAACCGGCTCGAGGGAAGTCTCTATGCCGAACTTAGAGATGCTCTCAAAGGCGCCGCTTCGGTCAGCGACCAAAGTCACGGACGGGCGATTATCGGAATATCCGGCCCAAAGGCGCGAGCCTTGCTGTCGAAAGGATCGCCGGTCGATTTCCATTCACGAGAATTTCCTCTGCATGCGGTCGCGGCAACGCAAATGGCTCATATCGGCGTGCATGTGTCTCGCTGGGGAGAAGACAGGTTCGAAATATCCATGTTCCGCGGATTTTCTGAACATTTCTGGGAATGGCTGACCGAACAAGCCGACGAATTCGGCTATATGGCCTAGCCCAGGCTGTGTTTGCGAGCATAGCGCAGGATCCGCGTGCAGGCTTCGGCTATCTCCTCGTCCTTGGCAGTTAGGCTTATGCGGAGGTGGCCACTTGCCGCTTTGCCAAAGGATTCACCCGGCATGATCGCCACGTTTTCCTCGTTCAAAAGACCCAAAGCGAAATCATCGCCCGAGAGCCCGCTTCGACGCACATCGGCCATGACGAACATCCCCCCTTCCGGCATGTGCACGGAGACTCCCGGCGCATTGGCGAGTGAATCAACAATGAGATGAGCGCGGCGGATGTAGGCATTGTGCATCTCCTGACATTCCGGGAAGTCCCGGCTCAAGGCAAAGGCGGTGGCGTCCTCGAGAAACGGCTGCGAACCGAACAGCATCGACTCTGACAGCGGAAGAAGAGACTGGATGAATTCTTCAGGTCCAATGGCCCAGCCGCAGCGGAAACCGGGGAGCGCATGAGATTTGGAAATGGAAGAAACGACCACGGTACGCTTGCAAAGATCGGGATCGTCGAACGGCGAGGCGAACTGCCCGTCGTACACAAGATCGGCATAAACCTCGTCGCTGATAATCCACAAGTCGCGGCTCGCGCACACATTGCCGATTTCGGCAATTCCCTTGGCCGACAGCACCGCGCCGGTGGGATTGCTCGGCGTGTTGAGAAGCAGGGCACGCGCATTCGGCGTCGCAGCACGGTCCAAGTCGCGAGCATCGAGGTGAAAGGATTTGTCCGGATCGAGCGGAACGGGAATGAGTCTCGCTCCTGTTGCGGCAATCACGGCTTCATAAGTGGCGTAGTAGGGATCCGGCACGAGTATGTCGTCGCCTTTTTCGGCGATTGTCATGAAAGCGGCGAAGAGCGCAGTCTGCGTGCCGGGGAGAAAGGCAATCTGGCTCGTTGAAATATGCCGGCCGGTGCGGGCAGCATAATGGGCGGCAATGGCGGCCAGAACTTCCGGCTCGCCCTGCCCAGTGGAATAACGGGTCCGGCCGGCATGCATCTGGCGGGCTGCCAAATCGAGTATGGCGCGAGGGGGCGAAAAATCCGGCTCACCTATTGTCAGCATGATGACATCATGACCAAGCGCACGGCGCCGCGCACCCTCGATGTGAATGAACCATTTGTCGGAGCCCAAGCCCTTGAGCCGCTCCGTGATAGAGGCGTAATGCATGAAATTCACGTTTGCCGGGCCGTTTGTTTACCCAATTCGCCTGTCCGGGTCGAGTGGGAAAGGAACGGATTGGCCGAGGGTGACGGCGAGCCAGCACATGCGCTAGATTCCAGCGATGCGAAGCTCTTACGACGCGATCATCATCGGGGCAGGGGTCATCGGTACGGCGATCGGACTTGAGCTTGCCCGCCGTGGCTTCAAGACGGTGAATGTCGAGCGGCATCCGGCTGCGGGTTACGGCTCGACCTCATCCTCCTGCGCGATTATTCGTTGCTTCTATTCGACCGTTGCGGCATCAGCCTTTGCGCTCGAGGGCTATCATTACTGGAAGAACTGGAAGGAATATCTCGGCGTTGAAGACGAACGAGGGCTGGCCCGCTTTCGCGAGACCGGCTGCCTTGTTTTGAAAACCGAGGCGAACGGGAAACTGAAAGAGCTGCTGGAGCGGATGCAAGAGGCGGGCGTGGCCTATGAAGAATGGAGCCGCAGCGCCATCGGCGAGAAGCTGCCGTTCTGGGATTTGCGACTCTATGCGCCTCCGCGCCTTCCCGAGGAGGCGGGCTTTGGAGAACCGAATGGCGCCGACATCGAGGGCGGGGTATTTTTCCCGCAGGCGGGCTATGTCACCGACCCGCAACTTGCAACGCATAATCTGCAACGCGCAGCGGAGGCCGCCGGGGCGAAGTTCCGCTTCAACAGCGAAGTCGAAGCCATTCTCAAGGATGAGCGGGGCAAGGTCGGTGGAATTGTTCTAAAAACGGGCGAGAGCGTCCAATCACCCGTCGTGGTGAATGCCGCGGGTCCGCATTCGGCCAAAATCAATGCGCTGGCCGGAGCGCTGGACGATATGAGGATCACCACGAGAGCACTGAAGCGAGAGGTTGCGCATGTTCCGGCGCCGACGCCTGATTATGAAGCATGCTATTTCGTGACTTCCGACAGCGACATCGGGTGCTACACGCGACCGGAAACCGGGAACCAAATTCTCATCGGCTCGGAGGACCCTGCTTGCGATACGAGGCAGTGGGTCGACCCCGATGAATATTCCAGAAACTTCAGCGAACAGGTGCGCAACCAAGTCATGCGCATGGCGCAGCGCATACCCAATTTAGCTATCCCCGGGTCGATCAGGGGGGTGGTGGATTGCTATGATGTTTCGACTGACTGGACGCCCATCTATGACAGGTCCTGCGTTCCCGGATTTTATATGGCAGTCGGGACCAGCGGAAATCAGTTCAAGAATTGCGCAATTTCAGGGGCATTGATGGCAGAGCTCATCGTGGCCTGCGAAAACGGGCTTGACCATGACCGAAAGCCGATGAGTTTGAGGGGCCGGTATACGGGGCATGTCTTCAATGCGGGCTTTTTCTCACGTCTTAGAACGATCAACAGCTCAAGCAGCTTTTCCGTGCTGGGCTGAGACTGTAGGCTCGAGTTTTGGGGGAATGGTTCCCCGGGAGTTTTCATGACAAAGCAGTTGCCGCGTGTAACTTACTCCAATGTCGGTGCGGATTTCGGTCCGCTGCATGAATTCATCGATGTGCGGCTTGAGCAGTTTCGCCGGGACATGCTGGGACGCGCGTGGCCGAATGTGGTGGCGGGACGCCAGGACGTGTCGGGGCGTGCCTATGAAGTCTATAGTCCCTTCGATCGCGAGCTTTTGGTGGCGCGGCTCGTGGAAGCCGACAGGAAAGCGGTGAGGAATGCCATTGCTTCGGCCAAGGCAGCGTTTGGGGCCTGGGCAGGCCTCGATTGGAAGGAGCGGGTCAAACTCATTCGCCGGTGGGCCGCGGCTGTCGACAAGCGGAAGTACGACCTCGCCTTGGCGGCGCTCTATGAAGTGGGCAAGTCTCGGCTGGAGGCCATCGGGGAAGCGGAGGAAGCGGTTGACCTTCTCTCATGGTACTGCGACGAGATGGAGCGGAATGACGGCTTTCGCAAAGAGATGCGCCGGGCGGTGCCGAATGAGGAAACCATTTGCGTTCTGCGGCCGATCGGGGTGTTTGCAGTCATCGCGCCATTCAACTTTCCGGTCGCTCTGCCATGCAACATGCTGGGCGCGTGTCTCGTCGCCGGTAATTGCGCGGTCTTCAAGCCGTCGCCGGGCTCCGGCCTTACCGGAGCCCTGTTGCTCGAGGCTGCCGATGAAGCAGGCCTGCCCAACGGCGTTCTCAACCTCTTGTGCGGTGAAGATGCGGGAAAGCTCCTCGTCGAGGAGGAAGAGATCGACGGGGTGGCATTTACCGGCAGCCATGAAGTCGGCATGAAGATTTACCGAAAGCTTGCAGCGGGACCATTCGCGCGGCCGGTGATCTGCGAAATGGGAGGCAAGAATCCGGCTTATGTAACGCGCAAGGCAGATCTCGAACAGGCTGCGGAAGGGCTGATCCGCTCGGCCTTCGGGCTGCAGGGGGAAAAATGTTCGGCCTGTTCGGTCGCCTATGTCGAGCGGCCGGTCTATGAAGATTTGCTGGCTCGAATGAAGTCCAAGACCGCCGAGTTGAGGATTGGAAATCCCGAGGAGAGGATGGTTTTCGTCGGCCCGCTCATCGATGACGCCGCCATCGAAAGGTTCGAAAAGGCTGCTCGGGATGCAAAGCAGAAGGGTCGGATCATTGCAGGGGGCGAGCGCATCCGCACGGGAGCCTGCGCCAAGGGCCGGTTCGTCCAGCCCACGATCGTGGCCGATCTGCCGCCGGATCATCGCCTGAACAAGGAAGAGCTTTTTCTGCCGTTTCTGTCCGTGCAGCCAATGGATTCACTGGCGGACGGCATGGCCCGCGGCAATGCCGTGGTTTACGGGCTGACTGCCGGCATCTACAGCGAAAGCGAGAAGGAGCTCGAGCAGTTCTTCCGCACGGCGCAGGCGGGCGTGCTCTATGCAAACCGCCGCTCAGGTGCGACCACTGGCGCATGGCCCGGCTATCAGACGTTCTGCGGGTGGAAAGGGTCGGGCGTGGACGGTAAGGGCGGACTGGGGCCCTATACGATCCCGCGCTATATGCGGGAACAGAGTCTCACTATCATGCACAAGCCATAGGCCAATGGCCGACGCCCGCGATCCTGCCGGCCGACGCCGGCGCCCGGAGCGAACCGCACGCGGCGTTCAGCTGCGCTATGGGGCGCTCGGACCGGTTGAGAACCCCTATCCGCCCTTCGACGTGCTCAGCGAAGAGGGATTGCACCGCATCATCAATTCGGCGTACCGGCTGCTCGAAGAAGCAGGACTAGAGTTCAGATCCGAGCGGGCATTGGCCATTCTGAAGTCTCACGGCGCGTCGGTCGATACCGGCACGCAGATGGTGCGGCTCGATCGATCTCTCGTGCAGCATTATGTCGGACTTGCACCGAGCAAATTCCCCGTGCGGGCAAGGAACCCCGAGCACGACACCGTGATGGGGACCAATCGCATCAATTTCAACACGGTCGGCAGCCCGCCGAATGTGTCGGATCTCGAACGCGGACGGCGATCCGGCACCTATCAGGATCTCTGCGATCTCGTCAAACTCAACCACGCGCTTGGAGTGATCCACCTGGCCGGAGGCGCGGTCGTCGAGCCGCTCGATCTTCCGGTACCCACAAGGCATCTCGAAAACATCTACGCTTTGCTGCGCTATACCGACCGGCCGATCATCGCGCGGACGGTCAGCCGGTTCAGAGCGGAGGACGCGATAGACATGGTGGCTATCGCGCGAGGCATCACGCGGGAGAAGCTCGTTGAAGAACCCTCGGTTCTGACATCCTTCAACACGAATTCCCCGCGGCGCGTCGACGAAGAGCTGCTGGACGGGCTCATGTGCTTTGCCGAATACGGCCAGGTGAATATGATCACTCCTTTCACGCTGGCGGGAGCGATGGCTCCGGTGACGATCGCTGGAGCGCTGGTCGAGCAAACTGCGGAAGCGCTTGGCGTGATCGCCTTCACGCAGATGGTGAAGAACGGCGCTCCGGTGATGTTTGGGGGGTTTACCTCGAATGTGGACATGAAATCCGGCGCCCCTGCTTTCGGCACACCGGAGTATGTGAAGGCGACCCTGGCGGGAGGACAGATCGCCCGGCATTTGAAGCTCCCCTATCGCGCATCGAACGTCAATGCATCGAATGCAGTTGATGCGCAGTCGACTTATGAAAGCGGCATGTCGCTCATGGCCTGCGTGCTCGGCCATGTGCACATGGTCCATCATGGGCTCGGGTGGCTGGAAGGGGGACTGACCGCTTCCTTCGAGAAAACGGTCGTCGATGCGGAAATGATCCGTGCCTGGGCCGAAACGCTGAAACCGATCGCCGTCGATGAAGACTCCCTTGCGGTCGAGGCTATCAAGGCGGTGGCACCCGGCGGCCATTTCTTCGGCTCGCCCCATACGCTGGCGCGCTATGAAAAAGCTTTCTATGCACCGATGATTTCAGACTGGCGAAACTACCAGGCATGGGAAATCGACGGAGCCAAGACGGCGACGCAGCGCGCGCATGAAACGTACAAGCGCCTCCTGGCCGAGTATGAGCCGCCGGCCATGGATCCCGCCGTCGAGGAGGCGCTGAAAGCCCATATGGAAAAGCGCAAGCTCGAGCTCAAATCGATGGCAGCATGAGAGTTTCGATCGAGCCGTCTTCGGCGATGACAAGGTGGGCGGCGGCGGCAAGGCGCCGGTAATCAGAGGCATCAACCGATAGAACAGCGCAGGATTTGCCGTAGAGCGTGGCGGCAATGAAACTACCGACCGCGAGATTCACGTCCGGCTTCATCAATATCAGCGCGAGGGGCGCAGTACCGCGGCGGATTGCCTCCGCGATACTTCCCGATGCGCTTCCCGAGCCACGCGTTTCCGGCATGATGACAATTTTTTGGGCAAGGCACGCACCCCGCTGCGGATGATGCGTATCGACGATAAGGCCGGTCAGAGGGTCGAAGGCTCCCCAGAAGCTCAAGGGCTCCTCGACAACGAGGACCGGCCCTTCGGCCGTTCCGGGATTGAGCACGCGGGCAGCAATCATCATGCGACCCATCTCCACAGATCAGGATCGCGCCACACCTCGCCCCGCACAGCCGACTCAATGCACTCTCTGGTGCTGCCGAAGACAACTTCGACGCCGAGCATGCCCGGGGCGTAATAAGCCCATTTGGCGGCGTTGGTCATGACCCGGCCGCTGGCACCGCGCACGGCAGGCGAATAATAGGTGCAGGTGTCGACGACGATCTTCACGCCCGCGCGCTCAAGCACATCGATCCAGCCCCGGGCGTGTGCCAAATCCCGGATGAACCGGCTCGTGGAAATATAGAAGCTGAGACGGGGATTTATCGTCCGCCGATCGAGCAGTGAGACGACCTCGGCAAATTCCGTGTAAGAAAAATGCGGCGTGCCGAGTGCAATCATGGCAAGGGTTCCGTCGGAGGCGGATGAGAGCTCTCTTTGGGCGGATAAGAGATCGGCGGCCGAGACTTGAAACGAGGCCTCGGGCGTGCGGCCCTGGAAGGCCCGGTCGAAATCGGGTGCCTCGGGCGTGCGACCCACCGCGTGCCAGAGCTCCACACCTCCCGAGGCGGCGACAGCAGCGCTGACGGCCTTCAGCTGATCCTCCGAGGCGTCTGCCGGGATCCCGGTGATGACCGGAATCCGCTGCCCGGAAATGCGGCCGACATGATGGCCGAGCAAATGGTAGAATAGATCGCAGCGGCGGAATTTATCGTCAATGGCTCCTATGTCGAAATGAATTTCACCGGCGCGGGCCGTGTCTTCATGCAAGCCGGCGAGAGGCGCCTTGCCGATCAAAGCGCAGGCGACATCGAGGTAGTCACCATATTTGTTGGTGCGGGCGCCGATAACGGAATTATAGAAGGTTACCGCATTGGATTCTCCGACCACGATATGCTCGCCCAATTGTGGCCGGCCGGGGAGCTGGTAGGGCGCACAGGTCCAAACCGGCTTTGCGCCGAGCGCCACGTAGATTTCCATGAGACGCCGCGCGCCCTTTACCATTTCGGGGGCCTCGTTCTCGGGCCGCAGGCCGGCATCGGCAAGGCTGATCATGCCGACATTCGTCCACGCCGGCACGCGGAAGCGCGCACCATGGGTCAGGAGATATTGAGCGAAATCGACATGGGATTGGCCGGTATAGAAGCAGGCATCGAGATGAGCAAAGCCTATGGGCACGAGATTTTTCGCGCCCATGATGTCGGCGGCGCGAAGCAGAGTGCGCATCGCAAGCTGCATTGCAGGTCCTTCGGCGCCCGCAAGCAGAGAGTCTTCGCGCGCATCGAGAGGGATCCGGCTCGTCATGTCTCAGCCGCCTGATGTATCAAGCGCGCGAGCGCAACATAGTCGGTCTTGCCCGAGCCCAGGAGGGGAAGCTTGTCGGCTTGAAGGATCTTTCGCGGGATCATCATGTCCGAGGCACCGTGCTGCTTCAGGCCTTCCGCGACCATGCGGCGGTCGAGATCGGGGGCGGTGGTGATCAAAACCAGCTGTTCGCCGCGCTTGTGATCAGGAACCGCGAGAAGGGCATGGTCGAAACCCGGAAAGGCTTTGGTCAAGATGGCCTCGACAGAGGAAAGTGAAATCATCTCACCTGCTATTTTTGAAAATCGCTTAGCGCGGCCGACAATGGTGACGAAGCCGAGATCGTCGATATCGACGATATCGCCGGTGTCGTACCAGCCATCGGGTGGAGGTTCGAGAACGCCCGGATTATCGGCACGCAGATAACCGAGCATCACATTGGGACCCTTCACAATGAGGCGGCCGCCCTTTTCGATTCCCTCCACCGGCACGAGCCTGTAGCTGATGCCGTCGAGAAGCCTGCCGGTCGTACCGGAACGGAACTGCAAAGGCGTGTTGACCGAAAGCACGGGCGAGCATTCAGTGGCGCCATATCCCTCCAGGATGCGAAGACCGAATTTCTCCATCCATTGCTGGCGGGTTTCGGCTTTCACCCGTTCGGCGCCTGCCACCACATAACGCACGGCGTAGAAATCATATGGGTGGGCGTTCCTGACGTAGCCCGCGAGAAACGTATCGGTGCCGAATATGACAGTGGCATCGGTGTCATAAGCCATCTCCGGCACGATTTTGTAGTGAAGAGGAGAAGGGTAGAGGACAGTCTTCACGCCAGCCAGCAGGGGCAGCAGCGTGCCGCCGGTCAAGCCAAAGGCGTGAAACATGGGAAGAGGGTTGAATGCAACGTCCTGAGCATTGAAGCTTATGCGTGCGGCGAGTTGTTGACGATTGGCGTTGACGTTGCGGTGGCTCAGCACGACACCCTTGGGAATTCCCTCCGAGCCCGAGGTGAATAGAATGACGGCGGGGGCAGCGGAGCCTGGAACATAAGCGCCAAGCTGCAAAAAGCGGCGAGGAAAGGCGGAGGCGCAAAGACCATAGAGCTTGTCGAACAGATTCAGCCGAGCGCGTAGATCTTCGAGATAAATGATCTTGGCGGTTTCGGCGAGAACCGCGATATCGCTGTCGAGCTCGCCCTGCTCGATGAACCGCCGCGAGGTGATTACGGTGCGGCATTGACTTGCCGCGCAGGCGGCAGCCATGTTCACGGCGCCCGCCGAAAAGTTCAGCAAGGCGGGAACCCGGCCCACGGCGAGAAGCCCAAACAGCGTAATGATGAAGGCATTGGCATTGGGGAGAAGGACCGCAACAGTTCTTTCCCCGCGCGTCAGCCGGGCAAATCTGCGGCCTAAAATAAAGCTGCCGGCAATGATGCGGCTGAAAGAGAGAGGGTTGCGCTGTATGTCCTCCAGGATTTTTCGCCGGCGGCCATGGACGGATCGTGCATCAATAAGCGCATGGAACAGGTGCTGATCGATATTGCTGGTTCGGAACACCATGTCGGTCATGATGTCGTAGAGTTTCTGCGACAGATGCGTGCGCAGCTCGCTGCCTTTCAAATGGGGTGGCGGAAGCACCCTCACAGGCTCCAGGAAGGTCAAAGTAATTTTCGGGAATGGCCTGAGCTTGAGCTTGCCGTGCATCCTGGAGAGCAGCGAGTATTGTGCGCCGTCGATGCGGATGGGGAGAATCTTGGCATTCGCCAGATGGGCGATGATGCCGGGACCCTCATAGATTTTCATGAGCGAACCGGTGACCGTTATTCGGCCTTCCGGGAAAATCACCACCTTTCTGCCCCGCTTCAATGCCCTGACCAGCGTTTTCAGCGCCAAAGGATTTGTCGGATCGATGGAAATGATATCGAAGAGCAGGCTTGTGGGTTTCATCCACCATTTGGCGACGACATGACTGTTGACGGCAAAATGACAGCGGTCGGGGATGAACATCGACAGCAGCGGGCCATCGAGAAACGACTGATGGTTTGCCACAATCACCGCACGGCTGCCGGCGGCGCGGTAGTTCTCCAGCCCGCGGACCTCGACGCGATAGAAAAGCCGCAATATCTGCCGGCCGATGTTCTTGATGAGTTCCTGTGGAAGAAGGAATACGCACAGGGCGGCAGCAAGAGCATTGAAAAAGGCAAGGAGCAAAAAGACGGCCGTGATCGGAATGTCGAATTTAAATGCGAGGGAGGCGGCCAGGGACGATACCGTCATGAACAAGGCGTTCATGACATTGTTCGCGGCGATCACCCTGGCGCGTCTGGTGGGCGGAGCCCGATCCTGCATCAGCGCGTTGAGCGGCACGACATAGATGCCGCCGAAAAAGGCTAGGAAAAACAGATCAGCCGCTATTCTCCATCCGGCGAAACCCGACATGAATACGCGCAGTGATGCCAGATCGCTGCCGGTCATGCGCGCGGCCGCGAGCTTCGAGGCAAAGTAGAGATCAATGATGAAGAGCGTCATGACGATCGCCGCCAGGCTGGCGAAGCGAGCCGAGACCTCGCCGCGCAGCATGGTATTTGCCACCAGGGAACCTGCTCCAATTCCGACCGTGAACATCGCAACGAACAGGTTGGCGACGGCGGCATCGGCATGCAGCACATCACGGGTAAAGGGCGGGAAGACCGTGAGCATGAGCACGCCGACAAACCAGAACCAGGAGATGCCGATGATCGCCTGAAAAACGTCGCTGCGTTCGGTGGCGAAGCCGAGGATGCGCCGTGTTTCAGCAGCAATATTCCAATTCAGGCGGATGTCGGGTGAAGGCGGGGCAGCCGGTGGAATAAGGCGCGTTGAAAGATAGCCCAGAATGGCGAGGGCGGTAACGGTCGCGCCGACGATGTCTTTACCCGAAGGCCCAAGCTCACCAAACAGCGGGCCAATCAGCACGAAACTTCCCCCGAACAGAATGCCGAGAAGAATGGCGATGAACGTCGTCATCTCGATCAGGCCATTGCCCCCCACCAGTTCGGTCCGGGTCAAATGCTGCGGCAGGAGGCCGTATTTTACCGGGCTGAAAAAGGCTGCCTGGGTTCCGGCCAGGAACAGCACCAGCATGTGAAGCCAGATCAGGTCCATGTGGAGGCTGATCCAGCCCAACAGCATGATGCCTATTTCCAGGCCCTTGATATTGGCGGCGAGAACGGCCTTGTCGTATTTGTCCGCCAGCTGTCCGGCTGTCGCAGAAAAAATGAAATAGGGAGCAATGAAAAGAGCGGTGCCTAAAGCAACAAACATGCCGCCGTCGATCGCCAGCCTCTCAGCAAGAACATACACCAGCAGAATGCTGATGCCGTAGCGCAAGCCGTTGTCATTGAAGGCGCCAAGCGCCTGGGCAACAAAGAGCGGAAGAAAGCGCCTGGTCTTAAGAAGGGAGAACTGCGTCGATTGCACTGAGGCCCTTTGTCGTTCCAATTTGCGGTGTTCCTATAGGGGCAGAGAATTTGCCGTTTCGCAATGGCCGCGGCTCCCGGCGTCTAGCTCATAACGAATCGGGAATTGAAGAATAGCTGATTCTCCGGACAGGCTTATCGCCTCCGGGTGAAGGAGAGGTGGGAGGCTGGCCCTCCTAGGTGCCTACTTCGAAGAGTAGGACTGGTGCCCACTTCCATTAATTTCGAGAATTAACTGAGTGGGACTGGTGCCCCCCAGCTGAGGGGCAAAAGCGGAGGCTCGACAGCGCTCCCACCGCCATCCGTACCTGCCAAGGTGCCTCGGGGACCCTGGGACAGACGGCAGCTGCTCCACGTTTCAACAAGAAGAGGTGAGGCTTCGCGATGACCGCCTCCTTCTTGGAGCAGATGCTGACCATATACACACATCTAGGAATGTTGTCAACAAGAAAATATTCCCCTCCCCCTTGTGGGGAGGGGCAGGGGTGGGATGCAACCTTCGCAAAGACCCCACCCTGTCTTCGCTTTGCTCAGACATCCCTCCCCACAAGGGGGAGGGAAGGAAATACCCGCTGGTGAGGTCCAGCTTCGACGTTGCAGCTGGATCAGAGGCGTTCGCCGGAATGACCAAGGAGGGGAAGTCGGCAACGAGTTTTCCACTCGTCACCCCGACGAAAGTCGGGGTCCAGCTTTCGACGTTGCAGCTGGATTCCGGCGTTCGCCGGAATGACGATGGGGGTAAGTGTGCGAGGGGCATGGTAAGGGGGTACCCCTCATCCGGCTCGATGCTGAAATCGCATCTCGCCACCTTCTCCCACAAGGGGGAGAAGGAAAACGGACACGTCATGCGCGGGCTCGGACCCGCGCATCTGCCGCTGGCGCGAGATGGCCGGATCAGGTTGCAATGCGATTCAGGAGCGGGCGTCCATGACCGATGCCGGCCTAAGCGGCACCGACAGCAGGCGCTCCAGGAGCAGCCGTGTTTCGCGGTGATCGCCGGCCAGCAGAGCGACGCCCTCCTCCTTTAGCAACTGCCGCTGCCGGGCAGAGGAGGAAAATCCGATAAAATGGCCGGCGTGCTCACGGCCTGCTTCGAAATCGTTCAAATTGTCGCCAATGTAAATGACATCGCGGCGAGACAGGCCGAGCTCGGATATCAGCCTGCCGAGGATTTCCTTTTTCGGGCCGCCGGTCTCGGCACCCGCCCAATGGCGAATATGGGGCCAAATGCTTGCGGCTTCGAGACGCATTCGCGCCGCATCGATGATGTTGGCGGTGGCGATGCCGACAAGCGTGCCGCAACTGCCGAGATCGCGGAGGAGATCGAGAGCGCCGGTGACGGGTTCGACGGCAAATATGCCGCGCCCCATCCAATCCTGAATGATTTCGAGATAACGCCGGCGCCAGGCTTCAACCTCCTCAGCGGTTGCCGCGCGGCCCAAACGGGTTTCGATTATCTCTTGAACGATATGGAGATCGTTGCGGATTTTGTAGGCGTTCCAATCGCGAGAAAGGCTGGTCAGCGCGTAGGCTTCGCGGAAGGGTTCGAAGAACCCATCTTCCTCGGCCGGCGAGAGGTGCAGCAAAACGCCATCAACATCGAAAATTACCGCTTTGGCCATGACCTCAGCCTCGCACCATCGCCGGGCGCATCTCGATCAGGGTCGGGGTGCTGGCGGCGAGGGCCTTGGCAATCGCGGCGCGCAGACCATCAAGCGAGCGCGGCATTTCGGCGCCACAGCCATAGGCTCGGGCAAGCGCCTGGAAATCCGGATTGCGAAGGGTGACGGCATTCGGCTGGATGCCTTTCATGACCATGTCATCGCGGATCTGGCCGAGAGCGTCGTTGTTCCACAGCAAAATGGGCAATCCTTGTTTGAGCTCAACGGCGGTGCCGAGTTCATTGAGCGTGTATTGAAAGCCGTAGTCGCCCATCATGGCGGCCACGGGACGGTCGGGAAGCGCAGCCTTGGCGCCAATCGCGGCCGGCAGGGCGAAGCCAAGCGTGCCGAAACCCACGGGATAAATCCAGCTGCGCGGCAGGTCGACGTCGAAAATCTCATTGGCCGCATAGGCGATCTGCGTCATGTCGGAGGCAATAACGGTATCGCTCGGCAGCGCGGCGCGAATAGCAGCGAGAACCTTGCGCAGAAGCTTACGCAATTCATCCTCGGCATCCGGCTCGCGGCGAAGATAGTCGGAAACAAATGCCTCGGCTTCGCTGCGGCGCTGCCTTTTATCGACCTTCGGCAGGCCAGCGGCCAGAGCTGCCAGC
Organism: uncultured Alphaproteobacteria bacterium; assembly: GCA_963770205.1. Classification (GTDB taxonomy): domain Bacteria; phylum Pseudomonadota; class Alphaproteobacteria; order Rhizobiales; family Aestuariivirgaceae; genus DATBLQ01. The sequence goes on along the minus strand of CAVYOS010000006.1, from coordinate 50,434 downwards.
GCCGCGGCGGCATCTGCCAGAATGGGAATATGGCTCGGGTAAGGACGCAGCAAGTTTTCTGGATCAAGGTCGATGCGAATGACCTTGCCTGGGATTTCGATTGCCGCTTCCCACAGATCGGTTTCGGAAATCTCGGTGCCGGCAGCAAGGACGACATCGGCCTCGCGAAGCAGCTTCTTTGCGGGTGCTTGAGCCATTCTGGCACCCAAGCAGAGGGGGTGGCTGGCGGGAATAATGCCTTTGCCTGCGATGGTGGTGAGAACGATAGCGCCCAAGGCTTCGGCGATGTTTCGCGCCGGCGGACCGGCGTCAGCGGCACCGCCGCCCAGAATGAGAACCGGCCGGGTCGCGCCGGAAAGCAGCTTCGCCGCTCTCGCAATATCATCGGGCCGCGGCAAGGCGCGCGACGGCAGGGTGCGCGACGTCCAGCCATCGCCTGCAGGCGATTTCAGGAGATCGAGCGGCAGCTCAAGATAGGCCGGGCGCGGGCGTGCAGCGGCGAAGCCGGCAAAGGCTGCAGCCACGGCGTCCTGAACGTCCTTGGGCGTATAGGCGGTGATGCTGCGGCTGGTGATGCTTGCTGCCGCCTGCCGCTGGTTCTGCATCTCGTGCAGGCGGCCGCGACCTTGTGCGCTGTCGGTTATATCGAGGGTCGATGAAATGACATAAACCGGGCTCGAAATCCGACCAGGCCTGGCCGAGAGGGGTCAGGATATTCAACAGGCCGGGCCCGGTTATGGTGAAGCAGACGCCCGGCCGGCCTGTCGCACGCGCATAGCCATCGGCCATGAAGCCCGCGCCCTGCTCGTGCCTGGTGAGAATATGAGTAATGCCCGAGCGCGGGAGAGCACGGTACATTTCGACATTGTGAACGCCGGGAATTCCGAAAATCAGTTTGACCCCATAGGATTCCAGGAGTTCGACAAGGGCTTCGCCGGTGGACAGGTCTGCGCGGCCGTGCATGAGGGGCTCCGTTGGTTTCGACGCTCAGGCGGCCTTGTCGCCGCGGAGGGGGTTCGCCGATTTTTCCTGCTCTTCGACCGCATGGCAGGCAACAAGCGACTTGCCGGCGGGCAGCAGCAGGGGCATTTCACGCGGGCAACGTTCGAACGCCAGCGGACAGCGCGGATGAAAGGGGCAGCCCGAGGGCGGATCGAGCGGGGAGGGCAGTTCGCCTTTCAACACAATGCGTTCCTTCTTCCGCGCCGGATCGGGAATGGGCGTGGCCGAGAGGAGAGCCCGCGTATAGGGATGACGGGGGGCGGAGAAGATTTCATCGCGCGGGCCATGTTCGACCGCCTTGCCGAGATACATGACCATGACCTCATCGGCGATGTGGCGAACCACGGAGAGATCGTGGCTGATAAAGAGGTAGGCGAGATCCAGCCTGTCGATGATGTCGGTCAAAAGATTGAGAACCTGCGCCTGAATGGATACATCGAGGGCCGAGACCGGTTCATCGAGCACGAGGATCTGCGGCTCGAGCATCAGGGCGCGCGCGATGGCGATGCGCTGACGCTGGCCGCCGGAAAACATATGGGGATAGCGGTCGTAATGTTCGGGCCTTAGGCCGACATTGGCAAGCATCGCTTGAGCTTTTTCGCGCCTCTGCTTCTTCGCAAGACCGGTGTTGACGAGAAGAGGCTCTTCGAGCGTCTCGCCGATTTTCTGACGGGGATTGAGCGAACTGTAGGGGTTCTGAAAAACGATCTGGACCTTGGGCCGCAGCTTCTTGCGGACTTCCGCGGATGCGCCCACGGCCGGGAGCCCGGTAATCGTCAGCGTGCCGCCGGTAGGTTCCTCGATCATGGTGACAAGACGCGCCAGGGTGGACTTGCCGCAACCCAATTCGCCGACGACGGCCAGGGTCTTGCCCTTCTGCAAGCGGAAGCTGACGCCGTCGACGGCTTTGAGCAGCGCGTGACCCTTGAAGGCGCCGCGCGACATCTCGTAATAGCGCTTGAGATTGTCCGCGATAAGGACGGTATCACCCGTCATGCCGCTGCCTCGCTATTTCCGGGGTGGCCCTGCGGGCGGCCGGCGATGAGTGGATAATGGCAGAGGGCAAATCCAAGTGCCGGCGGCTGAGGCGGCGGCGCCAGCCTGCGGCATAGTTCCGTGGCGAACGGACAGCGCGGCGAGAAGAGGCAACCGGTCGGGCGATTGAATTGTCCCGGCACCACGCCCGGTATCGAAGGAAGCTTTCGGGCGAGGGCCCGCTCGGGCAGAGCGGCGAGAAGAGCTGCGGTATAGGGATGATGCGGGTCACTAAAAAGCCCGACGACGTCCTGCTCCTCGACCTTCTGTCCGGCATATTGAACGCTGACCCGCTCGGCCGTTTCGGCAACGACACCCATGGAATGGGTGATCAGGACGAGCGCCATGCCGGTTTCCTGCTGAAGCTTCAGCAGCAGATCAAGAATCTGCGCCTGGATCGTCACGTCCAAGGCCGTTGTCGGTTCATCGGCGATCAGGAGCTTGGGCTTGCAAGCGATCGCGATCGCTATCATCACGCGCTGGTTCATGCCGCCCGAAAGCTGATGGGGGAAGGCGCTCATCCGGCGCTCGGCGGCGGAGATGCCGACGTCGCCAAGAATTTCGATGGCGCGGTTGCGGGCCTGCTTGCGCGACATTCCGAGGTGAAACTGCAGCAATTCGATGAGCTGAAAGCCGACCGTAAAGCATGGGTTGAGGCTGGACATCGGCTCCTGGAAGATCATGGTGATGTCCTTGCCGATGATGGCGCGCCGGGCGCGATCGTCGAGACCCAGGAGATCCTTGCCGTCGAAAACCAAGCGGTCGGCCGTTACCTTGGCGGTCCAAGGCAAAAGGCCCATGACGGCCAGCATGGCCACGGATTTGCCCGATCCCGATTCACCGACGATGGCCAGCACTTCGCCCTTGTCGAGAGTGAAGGACACGCCATCGACGGCGCGAAACGGTCCGTGGGCCGTGGCGAATTCCACCGTGAGATTGCTGATTTCGAGGAGAGCCATCGGATCCCGCGCTCAACTGCGCTTAAGACGAGGATCGAGCGCGTCGCGCAACCCATCGCCCATCAGATTGATCGCAAGCACGGTGACCAAGATCGCGAGGCCCGGAAAGGTGACGACCCACCAAGCCCTGAGGATGAATTCGCGTGCCTCGGCCAGCATCGTTCCCCATTCGGGCGTTGGCGGCTGGGCACCCATCCCGAGAAAGCCCAGTGCTGCGGCATCGAGAATGGCATTCGAGAATGACAAGGCTGCCTGGACGATCAGGGGTGCCATGCAATTCGGCAAAATGGTGCGGAACATGAGCCGGAGCGGCCCGACACCGGCAACGCGCGCAGCGGTGACATAATCCTTGGTCTTTTCGCTCATGACCGAAGCGCGCGCAAGACGCACATAATGAGGCTGCTGGACCAGGGCGATAGCGATCATCGCGTTGCTCAGGCTCGGACCAAGGATGGCGACGAGAGCCAGCGCAAGAAGCAGGCTGGGGAATGCCAGGATGATGTCCATAAGCCGCATGATCAAGGTGTCGACAGCACCGCCAAGGTAGCCGGCAAAGAGGCCGACTAGAATGCCCACGACGAGCGAGATCGATACCACGATGCAGCCGATGAACAGCGAGTAGCGAGCCCCGAAAAGCAGCCGGGTGAGGAGATCGCGCCCGACCGCATCCGTGCCGAGCAGAAAGCGCGTACTGCCGCCCTGCCACACAGGAGGCTGGAGAAGAGCATCGCGGAACTGCTCGCTCGGCCCGTAGGGAGCGATGGCTCCGGCGAAAATCGCAAGCAGGCATATAACAACAAAGACCGCGAGCCCGGCGACCGCACCATGGTTCTCGCGGAAATAGCTCCAAAACTCCAGAAGGAGCGCAAGCCTGCCGCCCCGGCGGCGATCGATGACAATTGTTTCGAGCGTTTCAACCGTCATCGCGCATGCCTGATGCGAGGATTGACGATGCCATAAAGCAGGTCGACGATCAGGTTGACAAGCATGACCATGATCGCAATGAGCAGAAGACCACCCTGAACGGACGGATAGTCGCGTCTGAAGATGGAATCGACCATCCATTTACCGATGCCGGGCCAGGAGAAAATGCTTTCGGTGAGAATGGCGCCGGCGAGCAATGTTCCCACCTGCAGGCCGATGGTGGTGATGACCGGGATCATGGCATTGCGCAGAGCGTGCACGCCGATCACGCGGGAAGCGGGCAGTCCCTTGGCGCGAGCGGTGCGGACGTAATCCTCGCTCAAGACCTCGAGCATCGCCGAGCGCGTCTGGCGCGCTATGACGGCGAGAGGAATGGTTCCAAGCACGATCGTCGGCAGGATCAGATGTGAGAGCGCAGAAGTGAACGCACCCTTCTGACCCGAAAGAAGACTGTCGATCAGCATCAGGCCGGTGACCGGCTGAAAAAAATACATGAGGGAAATGCGGCCCGAGACCGGCGTCCAGTGAAGCATGCCCGAGAAGAAGATGATCAGCAGCAGTCCCCACCAGAAGATCGGCATCGAGAAGCCGACCAGCGCGGAGCCCATCACGAAATGATCCCAGGGCGAGCCGCGCTTCACCGCCGCGATGCTGCCGGCAGGTATGCCGAGAAAAATTGCAAAAAGCATTGCGCAGATCGACAGTTCGAGCGTGGCAGGGAACAGAGTCATGAATTCGTCGAACACCGGCCGTTTGGTGACCAGCGAGCGGCCGAGGTCGCCGGACAAGGCATTGCCGAAATATTCGAGATATTGCTGCCACAGCGGGCGGTCGAAGCCGAACTGCCGCATCAGCTCGGCGTGACGTTCGGGCGCGACGGAGCGCTCGCCGGCCATGACCAGGATCGGATCGCCGGGCAGCAGTCTTATGAAGCTGAAGGCCGCAATGGTGATGCCGATAAAGGTCGGGACGAGCAGCAGCAGGCGGGTCAGAAGAAAACGCAGCATCTAATCGTCGGTCCTCCTGTCGATCAAGGAGGGGTGGCCTCGCGAGGCGTCGAAAGCCCGGCCTGCCGTATCGGAAGGCCGGGCTTTCACAGCGATTACTCGGCGATATCCACGCCGTCGAACCGATGGGACCCCAAGGGATCCATCTTATAGCCCGTCACCTTCTTGGACATCGGCATGAAGACGACCGAATGTGCGATCGTGGCCCAGGGCGCCTCGCGCTTGAAGACGACTTGCGCATCCTTGTAGAGCGGCTCACGCTGGTCATTGTTCGGCAACGTCTTGGCCTTCTGGATCAGATCGTCGAACTCCTTGTTGCACCACATGGCGCGATTGTTGTTGCCAACGGCATCGCAGCCAAGAAGCACCGCCAGGAAGTTGTCGGGGTCGCCATTGTCGCCGGTCCAGCCGAGAAGCACGGCACCGTCGCGGTCCTTCTCCTTGGACAGCTTGAGATATTCCGCCCATTCATAGGAGAGGATCTCCGCGGTCACGCCAATCTTGGCGAAATCCGCCTGGATCAGCTCGGCCATGCGGCGGGCATTGGGGTTGTAGGGACGCTGCACCGGCATCGCCCAGATCTTCATCTTCAGATCCTTGACGCCGGCTGCCTCGAGGGCCTTCTTTGCAGCGTCGGGATCATAGGGGTCGTCCTTTACCTCGTCGTTGTAAGACCACATCGTCGGGGGTATCGGATTCTTGGCAATCTGCCCGGCGCCCTGGAACACCGCGTCCATGATCGCCTGCTTATTGATCGCCATGTTCAGGGCCTTGCGCACCTCGACCTTGTCGAAGGGCGGCTGGGTGGTGTTGTAGGCGAGATAGCCGACATTCAAGCCCTCCTGCTCCATGACCTGCAGATTTGGATCAGCTTTGAGATCCGCAAGGTCGGCGGGGTTGGGATAGGGCGCCACATGGCACTCGCCAGCCTTGAGCTTCTGCTGACGAACCGCGGCATCGATGGTGATTGCGAAGACCAGGTCGTCGATCGCCTGCTTGCCGTTCCAGTAATCCGGATTGGCCTTGAAACGAATGACGGCATCCTTCTGGTAATCGACATATTGGAAGGGGCCGGTGCCGACCGGCTGCTGGTTCAGCATTTCCTTCTTGCCATCGGCATCGAGCTTGTCGGCATATTCCTTGGACATGATCGAGGCGAAGTCCATGGCCAGATTGGCGAGCATCGGGGCTTCGGGGCGGTTCAAAACAAATTTCACGGTATTGTCGTCGACCTTGACGATCTCCTTGAGGAGGTCGGGCATGGACATGCCGTCGAAATATTCATAAGCCGTTCCGGCCGTGTACTGGTTCCACGGATGATCCTTCTTCCATTGGCGCTCGAAGGTGAAGACGACGTCGTCGGCGTTAAAGTCGCGCGTCGGTTTGAAATAGTCGGTGGCCTGGAACTTCACGCCCTTGCGCAGATGGAACGTGTATTCGAGCGCATCTGGGGAGACATCCCAGCTCTCGGCGAGACCCGGTATCACATTGGTGGTGCCGCGATCGAACTCGGTGAGGCGGTTATAGACGGGACGGGAGGACGCGTTGAACGTGGTGCCGGCCGTATACAAAGCCGGATCGAAACCTTCCGGAGAACCTTCCGAGCAATAAACAAGGGTCTTGGCCTGGGCTGCACCCATGGCAAGCATCGAAGCGCCGATCAGCGCCGCTACGAAAACTTTGTAGCGTTTCATGAACTAACCTCCCTGGTTACAAAGGCTATTTGGATTCAAGCCCCGGCTGTGCCGGGGCAGGTGAGGGCATCTAAGCAGCTTTTGACAGGGAAGGGAACGGGCGCCCGGCATTGTCCTGTTGCGGAGAAATGGCGGACGCGAAATAGTACGGAAAACGAGGGAGCTCAGATGGACAAGGAGAACAGCGAGCGGACGTTCAACCAGCCGCTCTCGGGGCTCGTTACGCCGCGTTTCGCCGGGATCGCAACATTCATGCGCCTGCCGCATGTGGCCTTGAACAAAGCGAAGGGCGTCGAGATCGGGCTCATCGGCGTTCCCTTTGACGGAGGCACGACAAACCGGCCGGGGCCGCGCCATGGACCGCGGCAGATCAGGGAAATGTCGCAGATGATCCGGCGGGTGAATCCGGCGCTGAAAATCTGCCCGTATGATTTTGCCAATGTCGCGGATCTGGGCGATGCGGATGTCAATCCGGCCGATGTCAAGGATTCCGTCAAACGGATCGAGCGTTTCTACGGAAAGGTCGTTTCCGCCGGGATCAGGCCGCTTTCAGCCGGCGGCGATCACCTCATATCCTATCCCATTCTGAAGGCGGTCGGGCGCGAGGCCGCGGTGGGCATGATTCATTTCGATGCGCATACGGATTTGTTCGACAGCTATTTCGGCGGCTTCAAGATCACCCACGGCACGCCCTTCCGGCGCGCTATTGAAGATGGGGTGCTCGATCCGAAGCGAACGGTGCAAATCGGCATTCGCGGCTCGATGTATGATTATGAAGACCGCGATTTCGCGGCGGCAGCGGGCGTCAGGATCATCGAGATCGAAGAGTTCGCCAAGCTCGGGATCGAGAAGACGATGGAGATTGCCCGCGGGATCGTCGGCGATCGGCCGACCTATGTGAGCTTCGACATCGATGCCCTGGATCCTTCCTATGCGCCTGGGACGGGCACGCCGGAAGTCGGAGGCTTTACCAATCGCGAAGCAATCTTCATGCTGCGGCTCATGCGCGGGCTCAACATCGTCGGGGCCGACATGGTCGAAGTGTCACCGCCGTTCGATCCGTCCGGTTACACGGCTTATAACGGCGCCAATGTGATGTGGGAAATACTCTGCATCATGGCAGAAGCGGTGGCGCAGCGGCGGCGCTGATCAAGCCGTCGCCGGCAGGGTGAACAGACTGCCGAACTGCGGCAGGCGGTCTTCCACTCCGGCAAGACGCAATGCATGCCACGCCATGGCGTGGTTCGACGAGGTTACCGGCAGGCCGATGTCGTTTTCGATTTCGGCAGCGGCCTCGGCGAGGCGCACGCTGGTGCAGGACACGAACACGGCATCAACCGGGGCGCGCTGCCTGATTGCGTCGATGCCGGCCTTGATGGCGGCAGGCGAAATGCGTGCCACTTTCGCATCGTTCTCCTCGTTGAAGGAACCGAACACAGGCACGTCAAATCCGCGGGCCCGAATATAGTCTGCAACGATCCGGTTCACATCGGCACGATAGGGGGTCAGCACGCCGATACGTCTGGCACCAAAGGCACGGAAAGCGGCGAAGGCCGCGGTGATCGGCGTGGTGCAGCGGACACCAGGCCGCACCGAGCGGATATTCTCGAAGACCTTCTCCTCCCCGATCGCCATGGATGCCGAGGTGCAGCCATAGGCGACCACATCGAGATCATCGCCGGGCAGTATGACGCCTGCTGCATCGGCGATGCGCGGCTCCATCGCGCGCAAGGTTTCCGGCGTGATGCGGCTGTCATTGAAAATCCGGCTTTCGTAAAGCGCGACGCCCTTGAGATCCGACATGATCCGGCGCCACTCATGCTCGATCGTATAGTCGGTGGCGAGAACGATCAGGCCTATCCGCGCCCTCGAGGCAATGCCGCCGTCGGCGTCGAACGGCAGATGCTCGACCATAATCATGTCGTCGGCGGTCTTGCGAAGAACATTCGGAGCGGCCATGTCGTCGTACTCCTTGAGCTAGAGTTTCCTCAATTCGAGACGGATGCTAGAGCGCAGCCGTAACCATGATTTCCACCTTGTATTCGGGCGCGGCAAGCTTGGATTCAACAGTCGCGCGGGCGGGCGTGCGTCCGGGCACCACCCAGGCATCCCAAACAGCATTCATCTCGCCGAAGGTGGATATGTCGGAAAGCCATATATTGGCGGTGATGATACGGGTCTTGTCGGTGCCGGCCTTTTTCAGCACCTGATCGATCTCTGCCAAAATTTCCGCGGTCTGCTCGCGAACCGACCGTCCGCGGCTGCGCTCGGCCACCTGACCCGCCAGGAATATGCGCCCCTCATGAATAATCGCATCGCTCATGCGCGGGCCGGGATCGATCCGGGTAAGGTCCTTCCTCCCTGCCGAGCGCTTTGCGGCCGGTTTCTTCACGGCCTTTTTCGTTGTCTTTGCCATTGGTTGCCTCCTTGGCGTTTACCGGTCTAAGCATATGGAGGGATTGGCATTGCGCCAAGGGTCGCAACGGACTAGAGAACAACCAATTCAGCAACCTGTGAGGGTAGCATGGCGTTTTCGGCTGCCAAACAACGTCGGAAATCGATCGGCGTAAGAGTGGGCAACGTCACCGTCGGTGGCGGCGCACCGGTCGCCGTCCAGTCGATGACGAACACCGACACAGCCGATGTCGAAGGTACCGCCAACCAGATTGGGGAGCTTCATCAGGCGGGGTCGGAACTCGTGCGCATCACGGTCGACCGGCCGGAAGCGGCCGCGGCGGTGCCCCATATAAGGGACAGGCTGATGGCCATGGGTCACGAGGTGCCGCTGATCGGCGATTTCCACTATAACGGCCATATCCTGCTCAAACAGCATCCGGCCTGTGCGGAGGCACTCGACAAATATCGCATAAACCCGGGCAATGTCGGCTTCGGGGAGAAGAAGGACCGGAATTTTTCCACAATGATCGCGCTGGCAGCGGCACAAGGAAAGCCGGTGCGGATCGGCGTCAACTGGGGATCGCTCGACCAGGCCTTGCTAACTCAATTGATGGAGCGGAACGCCAAGGCGGCCGAACCCATGGACGCGCGCTCGGTCATGCATGAGACGGTGGTCGAGTCGGGCCTCTCGTCGGCGCGGCGAGCGCAGGAGCTTGGGCTTGGAGCGGACAAGATCATCATATCGGCCAAATGCTCGGAAGTTCAGGACCTCATCGCCGTCTACCGGATGCTCGCGGCGCGCTGCGATCATGCGCTTCACCTCGGCCTCACCGAAGCGGGGATGGGATCCAAAGGCATTGCCGCGTCGGCGGCCGGTTTGGGCGTGCTCCTGCAGGAGGGTATCGGCGATACAATCCGTATTTCGCTGACACCGGATCCTGGCGGCGACCGCAGGACGGAGGTGATCGTCGCGCAGGAGATCCTGCAGAGCATGGGACTTCGCGCCTTTGCGCCGATGGTTATTGCTTGTCCCGGCTGCGGGCGAACCACTTCCACTGTCTTCCAGGAACTTGCTCAGGGGATTCAGCACTATGTGCGGATGCGGCAGCCGGAATGGAGAAAACAATATGCGGGATTCGAAACCCTGCAGCTTGCTGTGATGGGCTGCATCGTGAATGGTCCCGGGGAATCGAAACATGCCGATATCGGCATATCGCTTCCGGGCACGGGCGAAATCTCCGCAGCGCCGGTTTATATCGACGGGCGAAAGACCGCGACCTTGAGAGGGGATAATATCGCTGAACAGTTTCAGCGGATCGTCGAGGATTATGTCGTGCAAAGGTGGGGCGGTGTTTCCGACAAGCCGTCGGCCAGGGCGAGCGAGAGCCTCGAGGACTAGGCGGGAACCAACTCCCTCCCGCGACGGTTCCCATCCATGCCGTCACAGGAATGAGCGCATCTGAGAAATGTCGGAACATATCGCTTTGCTTGGTGACTATGCGTTGCGCCTTGCAGCTGCCACCTTTCTTGGCGCGTTGATCGGGCTTGACCGGGAGTTCAAGAAAAGGCCCGCCGGGCTCAGGACGCACATGGTGCTGGCGCTTGCTGCGGCGCTATTTACCGTGCTCACGCTCGAACTGCAAAGTCAGCTGGTGCGTGACGGTGCCAGCGGCGCCGATGCCATACGCATCATCGAGGCGATCACGGTGGGCGTATCGTTTCTCGCAGCAGGAACCATCATCCATTCGGGACGCGATGTGCGCGGGCTAACCACCGGCGCCGGCATGTGGCTTGCCGGCGCGGTGGGTTTGGCATGCGGACTCGAGCGCTATGCGCTCGCGGTGTTCAGCGCGCTCATGGCGATCCTGATTCTGGCCGTGCTAACTCCGGTGGAATCCTGGATTGCGCGCTCGGCTGAAAAGACGCCGGAAGAACCCTCCAAAAGGAAGCGAAGCTAGCGCCGGCCGCGCCCGGACGACCGCTTGGCTTTCCTGGCGGGCGATCTTGTGGCCCTTGCCGCGCCGCGCCCGCCTTTCTTTGCAGCCGAGCCCCTGCGGGCTTTCTTTGCAGCTGAGCCCCTGCCGGCTGCTGCAGATTTTCTGGCGCCTTTCTTGGCAGCGGGCCGTTTTGCTTTTTTCGCGGGTGAAGCTTTTTTCCGGGCTGCAGGACGGCGGTTACGGCCGGCAGTTTGCCGCCGCGACGGCGCAGAGTCCGGCTGTTGGTCGGCTGAGGAAGCGCGTGAGCGTGCGGAAGAGCGCTCTTCCCCGTCGAGGCGCCGTTCAAGCGCTACCAGATCATCGGGAAGCGGCTGGCCCGTGGCCTTCAGTTCGGCGAGCTTCTGACGAATGCGCGCATGCAGCTCATGCACATCCTCCGGCTCGTCCTCCATCTGCTGCACGAGCATGGCAATTTCTGCCTTTAGTTGTTCAAACGCCATTGGCGGAATCTCCTGTTCTACTGTTGCCGTCTAACGATGTGCTGCGCCAATCCGCGCAGCTTCGCGGCTTAATCGCCAAAGACCGCCAGTGTTGCGGCTGCTTCAGCGGCGAGAGCGTAGGCATGCGCCTTTGCACCTTCAAGCCCCAGAGTGTCAACAAGCATTGCCCTTGTTTCGATCGGTATCCCCATATTAGCGAAACCAACATCGGGATTGCCGATCAACCGAGAATGTCATCGGCAATGTGAAAGGCAAGTGCAAACTTGCATGCATGACATCAGAATGCACAGAAGCGCGCCCTCGCGAGATCGCAACCCGTCCATGGCACCGTCGATACCGCTGTTGTGCGCAAGCCGGCCGACAGCATCAGCAACAGTGCCAAACCTTCAGCCCTGCTCGTCCCTAGTGATGGCCCTTTCGCGAGGCGGCGCTGGACCAAAGCGTCTCTTCTCTAGTAAATCATAAGCAAATTCAAAGATTTATGGCCTGCTTGCTTCAACCGTGCCATGAGTGAGATAAGGCCATCCTTCGCTTGCACGACGGGGCATCGACGATTGGACATGGCAAGGGCCGACATCACACGACCCGTCACGGAGCGCGGAGAACACCGACACCGCGCTCATTTCTGGGCCAGCATTTTCGTCACCGCGCTGCTCACATTGTTCACGCTGCCGATTTTCTTGTCGCTGAATTACGCGGTGCTGCCGCCACCCATCAGTGCATTGATGATCGAGAGATTGCCCATGGCACGTTCGGTCGATTACCGATGGGTACCCCTGGCTCAGATCTCACCCGAGTTGGCAAGGGCGGTGGTCACAGCGGAAGACGCGCGGTTCTGCCGACACCAGGGGGTCGACTGGCGTGCTGTTCAAGACGTCGTCGAGGAGGCGTTCGACGGCGACGAGCAGCCCATCAGGGGGGCGAGCACGATTGCGATGCAGACCGTCAAGAACCTGTTTCTGTGGGAAGGGCGCTCGGTGATCCGAAAAGCGGTAGAAATCCCGCTGGCGCTGTGGATCGACGCGATCTGGCCGAAGAAACGGGTTATCGAGATCTACCTGAATATCGTGGAGTGGGCGCCTGGAATCTACGGCGCTGAAGCTGCTGCCCAGAAGCATTTCGGCAAGCCCGCGAAAGCCCTCTCGCGCCGTGAGGCGGCTCTCCTGGCTTCGGTGCTGCCCAATCCGCTGAAACGCCGGGCCGGCCGGCCTTCCCCCGCAGTCAAGCGAAAGGCCGGCGTGATCGACAAGCGAATAGGCCAGATGGGGGCGCTCCTCGATTGCGTGCGGTAATTGCCGCAGGGCCCTTTCGTTCTCCGCCGGAGGAGGGTATAAGCCGGCCAAATTGGCCGCTGCCAGATCCTGGACAGGCGGCGTCACACGCAACAGGTTTTCTGGAGCATTGTCATGGCCGTCCCAAGGAAAAAGACCTCGCCGATGAAACGTGGCCAGCGCCGCTCGGGCCACCGCAAGGAAAGGGTGACCTATGTGGAAAACAAGCAGACGGGCGAGCTGCACCGGCCTCACCATGTGGACCTCAAGACTGGCCTTTATCGCGGAAAGCAGATACTGCCCGCGAAGACCGACTACTAGCTCCGATTCACTTTCCGTCTCTATTCGCCGCCTCTTTTAGATTCACGTCATCACCGGGCTCCGACCCGGTGATCTCTCCCAGCGCTATCGAGGAGATGGCCGGATCAAGTCCGGCCATGGCGAAGTGGGCAAAGCCAAGCTGGATTTCGGCGTTCGCCGGCGATGAAGGGACGTGAAACAGACCACAGTTTTTCACTCGTCACCCCGACGAAAGTCGGGGTCCAGCTTTGGGCATCTGTAACGTGAAGCTGGATTTCGGCGTTCGCCGGAATGACGATCAGGGGGCCGTCCATACATGACGATCAGGGGGCCGTCATTGGGCGAGCTCGACCAGCAACTTAATCTTAGCGGGTTCGGCTTAGGCTGGCGGCCATGGAATATCTTCTCCGCCAAAGGCCGGGGTGGCTGCGCGGATATATCTGGTTTGGGGGCCACACAGAGGACCGTCCGGCTATCGGGCGGCAGGCGCTCGTTGCGCTATCGATCCGGGTCGCTGCCGCCGCGCTGGCCTTTGGCGCGCAAATGGTGCTCGCACGCTGGCTCGGCAGTTTCGAATTTGGCGTCTTTACCTATGCCGCGGTCTGGCTGAACGTCGCTGGATCGCTGTGCGCTGCGGGTTTCGGTGCCTCGGCCCTGCGGTTCCTGCCTGCCTATCAGGCCAGTGGAGAAACTGCCAAAGCCAGAGGTTATCTGGTTACCGGCCGCGCGGCCTGCCTGCTGGCAGGAGCGGCGGGGGGCATCGCTATGACCGGATATGTCCTGCTGCCCGATCCAGGCTCGAACGCTGCCTTCGCATTGCTCCTCGCCGCGGTCAGCCTGCCGGCCTATGCACTCACCGATTTTCAGGACGGGATCGGCCGGTCACAGGGGCGGATCGCATCGGCTCTGGTGCCGCCGTATATTCTGCGGCCGGTGCTCGCGCTCGGAGCAACCGTGCTGCTGATCGCCGGCGGCCTGGCGGAAGGAGCCGTCGCGGCTGCGGCGGCATTGGCCATGGCCACGTGGTTCACGGTCGCCGTTCAGCTTGTCTGGCAGACACCGCAGCTTCGGAGGACCTTTCCCGCCGAGGCCGGGCGCAGCTACGCTCCCAAACTATGGCTGTCCGTCAGCATGCCCCTGCTCCTGGTCGACGGATTTGCATTGCTGCTGACGAACCTCGATGTGCTGATGCTGGAGTTTTGGGCGAAGCCTGAAAAAATAGGCATCTACTATGCCGCCATCAGAACGGTTTCGCTGATCGCTTTCGTGCAGTTTGCGATCTCCGCCGGCGCATCGGCGCGAATATCGGCACTGCATGCATCGGGACGAAGAGGGGAGCTTCGAATCCTCATGAAGGAGGCCCAGATCATGAGCCTGGTGCCTTCGCTCATTTGCGCAGTTCCCCTGGTGATCTTCGGAAAATGGATTTCTGGCCCTCTTCGGAGAAGGGTTCGTTCAGGGCTATCCGGTGATGGTGATCGTGGCTTTCGGCTTGCTCGCGCGCGCGGCAGCTGGTCCCTCACAGAACCTGCTTATGATCGCAGGCCGCCAGAAACAGGCGGCATTGGTCCTGGCCTGCGCGGTTCTGATCAATCTGGCGCTCTGCTGGCTGCTTATTCCGGGCATGGGCCTCGTGGGAGCGGCGATGGCGGCGGCAGCCGGTTTCAGCTTCGAAGCCTTGGCCTCGGCGATCCTTGCCCGACGCTTTCTCGGCGGGTCTATTTCAGACTGATCAGATATTCAGCTATCGCGCGGACGTCTTCTTCCGGAAGCATGGCAAGGTTGGCCTGCACGTCGCCCATGCCGCCGCTCGAGAGCCGGTCGAACCCCATGGTTTCTCCGAACCGCATCGCGGAGGTCAGCTCTTCAGCGTCGGCGTAACGTTTGCGACCGATGAGGTTGCGCAGCGAGGGAACACGGCCCTTGCCCTCGGGATGAGGGCCGCCGGCGAGATGACGGCTTTTGTCAGAGATCAGAAAGATGTTCCGCGGTGTGTGGCATTCGCCGCAGTGACCAGGCGCGTTGACCAGATAGGCACCGCGATTCCATTGCGCGCTCTTCGATGGATCAGGCCTATAGGGCCGAGTGTCCAGAGCGAGGCCTTTCCACAAACCGACACCACGGCGCAGTAACCAAGGCAGAGGAATGTCGGCGGGGCGGTTCGCGGCGGTCACTCCCGGCAAGGAGAAAGCGTAGGCCTGGAGATCAAGCACATCACTCAGCGGCATGCGGTGGTAGGAGGAATAAGGGAAGGCCGGAATGTAATGGCTTCCTCTGGGAGAGACGCCGCGGTGGACCGCGTTCACAAAATCGAGCGTGCTCCACTGGCCGATGCCGGTTGCCTTGTCGGGCGTGATATTCGGGGGATAGATGGTGCCGATCGGAGTTTTCAGGGGCTTGCCGCCGGATGGGAGCGCCATATCCCTGCCGGCCGTATCGGCAGGCTTATGGCAGGAGATACAGCCACCAATGATGTACAGAGTTTTTCCGCGCTCGATATCGGGCGCGTGCTGCGGCAGTTGAGCGGCGGTCAGCGGCTCGGTTTTCGTCAGGAGGATAAAAGCTATGCCGCCGAGGCCCAGGAGAACCGCGGCGGCAATGAGTTCCTTGATCCCACGTTGCAATGTCGGTGATCAGTCCTTGGGGCGACGGTATTTGTCGTGACAACCCTTGCACGAGCCTCCCACTTTACCGACAGCTTCCTTGAGCTGAGCCTCGTCGGTCGCCGCGGCAAGCGCCAATGATGCGTTCATGGCCTGATCAAGCGCGGCAGTAAAGCCCTCGGGATCACTCCAGATTTCAGGTTTAGCGTAGGTCTCGGGCGGCCCTTTATCGGATCCCGGCGGGAAAAGGTTTCTTAGCGCATCGAAGCGGGCAGCCATTGCTTCACCCTGCTCCTTGACCACGGCAGCGTCGAAAGGTGACTCACCTTGCGCCATGCCGCCCAATATTTTCATGGTCTGGCCATTGGCCTTCATGGCGGCCTGGCGATCCTCGATGGGACCGGCAAACGCTGCCGAAGCGCAGAAGTTTAGTGCCGCCGCGATTGCAACAAAAGCGAGAAGCGACTTTCTCATTTTTCCTCCCGAAGCTAACTGTAAGGTCCAGCGTTACCATTACGACAGAATATCGGCCCTTATTCCAGGGTCGCGAAGATCAAGTTTTGTTGAGGGGGAGGACGGGAACCGGCTGCGATTTAGGTTTTCTTAGGCAATCGATGCGAGCATCGGCTGGATGCTGGAGAACAAGATGGCAAATCCGCAGCGGTCGGCTGAAGGCGAGCGCGAAACCGACATGGATGCGGCGCGGCTGCGCAAGCGTCTTAGCCCCGATCTTTTGGAAGTGCTGCGCATGCTCGATGCTTTCGAAGCACGCCTCGAGATAAAAACGGGCACCCTTTAGCCTTCCCTAATGCCTGCTGGGTGCAGCCCACGTCTCGCGCTTGCGGTAGAGCGTTGAGGGGCTCACGCCGAGAACACGGGCCGCCTGCGGAATACTGCCATTGCAGGCCGACAGAGCATTTTCGATCACATCACGTTCGATCTGCCAGAGATGGCGGGTGAAGAATGAAGCAGGCAGCGCCATGGCGGCGTGAATACGCCTGAGGTCGGTCACGCCATTGGCCTCAGCCGGCGGCAGATGCGCGAGGGCAGCGGGTATCCCGGCGGCGGCCGGAAGCCCCAACATGTCCGCCTCCAGCTCTTCGGCATCGTTCAAGACGACTGCACGACGGATTACGTTTTGCAGTTCGCGAATGTTGCCCGGCCAAGGATGGCCGAGCAGAGCCGCCTCGCACGCGCTGGAGAGACGGCGAAAAGTTTTCATTTCCTCCGCAGCATAGGCGGCCAGCAGCCGCCGGGCCAGGATCAACACGTCCCCATCGCGCTCACGGAGGGCAGGCATGGAGAGTGCAAGAACGTGGAGACGATAAAACAAATCACTGCGGAACCGGCCTGCCTCGACTTCTGCCGCGGGGTTGCGGTTGGTGGCGCAGATGATACGGACGTTAACAGTCTCGGCGATTGGGGAGCCAACTCGCTAGAATCTTGCCACTCTGCAGGAAGCGCAGAAGCTTGATCTGGAGGTCGGGATGCATCTCGCAGATTTCATCGAGAAACAAGGTGCCGCCATCGGCCATGCCTGCGGCTCCGCTGCGATCGGCGATGGCTCCGGTGAATGATCCCCGCAAATGACCAAAGATCTCCGATTCCATCAGATCTCTCGGAATCGCGCCGCAATTCAGAGCAATGAAGGGCTTGTTGGCACGGCTTCCGAGCCGGTGGATCGCTTCAGCGGCGAGCTCCTTGCCGGTACCGGTTTCACCAGTAATGAAAACCGGCGCCTTGGATTTCGCCATGGCCTGGATGCGCTTGAAAACGTCGGTCATGACGCGGCTTTCGCCGATGAACTCCGGCGCTGCGGCGGAGCGAGGCATGGTGGGAACAGCGCCGGCCCCAGGCGGTGATCCAAGACATCTGTTGATGGAGGCGATGAGCCTGTCGCCGTCCAAGGGCAGCGGCAGGAAGTCCGAAGCGCCCGACCGCATGACCTCGACTGCGAAATACAAGGACGTATTGCTGCTGAGAACTACGACTGGAGGCCTTGAGCTCTCGGTTTGCAATTCGCTGATGAAACCAATGGGATTGCAGCAGGAGCCATCAAATATTACGGCAGGACGCGCCCTGGCAGCCTCAAGCAACCGCGGGCCATCTGAACTCGACAGGACTTCAGCGGCCAAGCCCGCCTTGGCCAGTTTTTCGGTGCAGCTGCGCAGCAGGGGCGGGCTGTCGGATATGAGGAGAATCGGCGTGGGCGTGCGGGTCGTCATTGTTCGATCAGACATCCCTCAGAAGCGAGATCGCCGCTAAAGTATCGTTGGTGCAGCTTTTCAGATCGGCCAAAGCGAGCGTGACGTCGGAAACGGAGTCGCGGTCGGCCCGCTCCTCGATCGCTCCGGCCAAATGAGCCATTTGGGGGGCGGCGAAAGTACGGGCTATTCCCTTGATGCGGTGCGAATGATAGCGCAGACAGTCCCAATCGGCGGCTTCCAGAGCGGTTTCGGCGCCGATCAGAACTCTCGCGGATTTCGCCTATGGCGGTGTCGACAAGACCCGTCCAGACCGGATCGGGAAGATTGGATCTCCACCTGCCGAACGCCTTCGGGATCGACCAGATAATCATGGCCAGCGGCAGGGGCTTGGCTCAGGATCAGCGGCAGCGCCGTTCGGCACCCGCGCTCGCGCAATGCCCGCTCCAATGTCGTTCGGATGGCCTGGCGGCCGGCGGGCTTGGCGAGCGTCTGGTCAAATACCGACTGGACTGAACCCGATTTCGGGGTGTCGGCCAGAAAGGCCGAAAAAGCGACGATCGGGGTCTTGGCTACATCGCCGCCAAGAGCGCGAATTTCCTTTGCGGCCGAAACGCCATCCATTACCGGCATCTCGATGTCGAGCACAATTATATCGTAGTCCTTGGTGCGGGCGCAGAGCACGGCGTCCTCGCCATGTTCCACAGCGTCGACCGTGCAGCCCATTCGGCTGAGAAGCGCTGCGGTCAAGATGCGGGCCGCGCCGGAATCCTCCGCCAAAAGCACTCGCGGAGAGGAACCGTCGCTACATAGAAGACGATTCCGGTTTAGAGAAGCCGGCTGCTGCTCCGTTGAAACACCCACGCTGAACTCCCACACTATCCCCGATACGCGAGACGTAGTCCGATCCCCGCGTTGTTATTTCAGAAACTATGCCGCGGCGATGAAGAAGGGGTTTATTTCAGGGCGCGGAGAGGCGTTTTCGTTCAGATCAGCGGCATTTCCGCAAGGAACTCTTAAGGCTGGTTAATCAGACCTCAACAGGGGGCATCCTATTTCGTGCCGAACATGCGGTCGCCGGCGTCACCTAGACCCGGAACGATATAGCCATGAGCATTGAGATGGCTGTCGATGGCAGCGGTGAAGATCATGCACATCGGGATGATGCGGGCGAAATGCTCGATGCCTTCCGGCGCGGCAAGCAGGCAGACGAGCTTGATGTCCTTCACGCCGCGGTCCTTCAGGCGCGTGATCGCAGCGAGCGACGGAATTGCCGGTGGCCAGCATCGGATCGACGACGATGACGCGGCGCTCGGCGATATCGGTCGGGCACCTTGAAGTAATATTCGACCGGCTGAGCGTTTCGGGGTCGCGATAGAGTCCGATGTGGCCGACGCGCGCGGAGGGCACAAGATCGAGCATGCCGTCGAGAAGCCCGTTGCCGGCGCGCAGGATCGAGACGAAGACGACCTTCTTGCCGTTGAGAATCGGCGCCTCCATCTCGCGCCAGCGGTGTCTCGATCTTTGTCGTCGCCGTCGGCAAATCGCGCGGCACCTCGTAACCGAGCAAGAGGCTGATCTCGCGCAGCAGCTGGCGAAAAACCGCCGAAGGGGTGTTCTTGTCGCGCATCAAGGTCAGCTTGTGCTGCACCAGCGGATGATCGACGACGGTGAGGTTTGGGGGACGCAGGGTCATGCTAATGGTTCTCGATGGGCGTGCGATGCCGGCGGTCTGTGGTTTTCGGCCGGCCGGGAAGATTCAACTGTGCCGAATGTTCGGGCATGCGCGACACGATCTTGCCCTTGGAAATGACGAGGAGCCTGGTTGCGCGCAATCTGATCGCCTCAACCGGATCGGCTGCCTGAAGGACGACAAGGCTTGCGAGCGATCCCTTGGCAAGCCCGTAACCCTTCAGGCCCATGATCCGGGCGGGCTCGACGGTTACGAAATCATAACAGCGCCGCATGTCTTCGGGGCTCGTCATCTGCGCCACATGCAGACCCATGAATGCAACGTCCAGCATGTCGGCGGCTCCAAGGGGATACCAGGGATCAAGGACGCAGTCCTGGCCGAAGGCGAGGGCAATGCCGTGGCGTGCCAATTCCGGGACGCGCGTCATGCCGCGCCGCTTGGGGTAGGTATCATGGCGGCCCTGGATAACGATGTTTATGAGAGGATTGGGAATGGCGGCGACGCCGGCCTCCGCCATCAGAGGCAGCAGCTTGGAAACATAATAATTATCCATGGAATGCATGGAGGTGAGATGCGAGCCGGCAACCCTTCCCGACAGTCCGAGACGCCTGGTTTCGGCAGTCAGCGTTTCGATGTGGCGCGACATCGGATCGTCGGTTTCATCGCAGTGCATGTCGACAAGGAGACCGCGTTCAGAAGCGATGGTGCATAATTCGCGGATGGAGGCACGGCCATCGTCCATCGTGCGCTCGAAGTGGGGGATGCCGCCCACCACATCGACGCCCCGGTCGAGCGCGCGCAGCGTGTTATCGCGGGCCGAGGGGCTGCGGTAGAAACCGTCCTGAGGAAAGGCGACGAGCTGCAGGTCGATGTAGGGCGCAACTTTTCGCCGGACTTCGAGGAGTGCATCGACGGCGAGCAGGCGGTCGTCGCAGGTGTCGACATGGCTGCGAATGGCAAGCAGGCCCATCGATGCGGCCCAGTCGCAATAGGCAAGAGCGCGATCGATCACCGCCTCGGGTGTCAGCAGCGGCTTGAGCTCGCCCCAGAGCGCTATTCCTTCCAGCAGCGTGCCCGATTTGTTGATGCGCGGGATGCCATAGGACAAGGTCGCGTCCATATGAAAATGAGCATCGACAAAAGGCGGTGAGACGAGACAGCCCCCAGCATCGAATATTTCGGCAGCATCGGCGTCGAGACGCGCTTCCACAGCTTCGATCAGCCCTCGCGAAATTCCGATATCGGCTTTCTTCCCATCGGGAAGGGTTGCGTTCCTGACGATGATGTCGAAGCTCATGGAGTATCCGGAGCCGGCGCTAACGCTCGCCCTTGCGATAGGCAACCATCAGGGCGCGGGGATAAGTGGCACGGCGCGACATCACGATCAATGCAATAATGGACAGCACATAGGGCAGCATCAGGAAGATCTGATAAGGCACGAAGGCACCGGCAAGCTGCTGCAGGCGCAGCTGATACGCATCGAAGCCGGCGAACAGCAAAGCTCCGAGCAGCGCCTTGCCGGGGCGCCAGGAGCCGAAAACGACGAGCGCGATGCAGATCCAGCCACGCCCGTTGATCATGTCGAAGAAGAACGAGTTGAACGCGGACATGGTGAGAAAGCCGCCGCCGATGCCCATCAATGCGCTGCCGACGGTAACGGCGGAGATGCGGACCGCGGTCACGCTCAAACCCTGAGCCTCGGCGGCTGCGGGGTTTTCGCCCACAGTGCGGACGGCGAGACCCGCCGGTGTCTTGTAGAGAAACCAGGCGACGAGCGCGGTGAGGAGGAAGGCCAGATAGGTGAGGGGAGTCTGGCGGAAAAGCGCTTCACCCAGGACGGGAATATCGGAAAGAAACGGGATCGGCAATCGCGAGAAGGGCTGAATTTTAGGAGGCGTCGTGACTTCAGGCAGAACGAGGCGGTAACAGTAATAGGTCAGGCTGGTCGCCAGCAAGGTGATGCCGATACCGGTGACATGCTGAGACAGGCCGAGCGGCACCACGAGAAAAGCATGAAGAAGGCCAAAGGCGGCTCCCGTCGCCGCCGCGACGAGGACGCCAAGCCAAAGATCGCCGCCCATATAGACGGTCAGCCATCCAGCAAAGGCACCGGCGGTCATGATGCCTTCTATGCCGAGGTTCAGAACTCCGGCGCGCTCGCAAAGAAGCTCGCCAAGGGTGGCGAAAATCAACGGCGATGCGATGCGCACGGCAGCGGCCCAGAGGCTCGCGGTGAACAGGATTTCAAATGCTTCCACTCTTAACCCCAGCGAAGCCGATAGCGGGTGAACATCACCGCCGTCACCATGGTCAGCAGCGCCGTTGCAACCATCACCTGCGCGATATAGCTCGGCACGCCGGCAGACCGGCTCATGGCGTCGGCACCGACAAAGATCCCGGCGACAAAGATGGCAGCGGCGACGACACCCAAGGGGTGGAGCAGTGCCAGCATGGCGACGACGATGCCGGCGTAACCGAAGCCAGGGGACAGATCGAGCGTGAGATTGCCCTTGAGCCCGGCGACCTCCGACATGCCGGCGAGGCCGGCAAGTCCGCCGGAGAGCAGGGCCGTCTTAAGTATGACGCTATCGACCGGGATGCCGAGAAAGCGTGCGGCCGCGGCATTGTGGCCGACCGCTCGCATCTCGTATCCGGCGGTGGTCCTGACATTGACGAACCAAACGAACAGCGCGGCCGCGAGCGCAATGACGAAGCCGAAGTGCAGGCGCTTGCCCTGGATGATGCGCGGGAGCCTGGCCTCGGGGATCAGTTTTTGCGACTGCGGCCAGCCTAGTCCCATGGGATCCTTGAGCGGCCCCTCGAGAAGGAGGCTAACGAAGAGGATTACGATGAAATTCAACAGCAGTGTCGTCACGACCTCGTCGACACCGAAACGGATTTTCAGGAAGGTAGGTCCGAGCAGCATCGCGGCACCGGCGAAGACGGCCGCTGCCATCAGCACGGGGAGAAGGAGCGGCCCCGGCAGAGGCAGGAGGCCGGTTCCCAAAGCCACGGTGGCGACGGCACCCATATAGAGCTGGGCCTCGCCGCCGATGTTCCAGAGCTTGGCGCGAAATGCCACCGCAGCAGCAAGCCCGGTGAAAATGAGCGGCGTGGCGCGCGTCAAGGTCTCCAGCAAGGCGAAGCTCGACCCGGCGGCACCCCGCGCCACCAGATAGAAGACGGAAAACGGCGAGGCACCGCTGAGCAGCACGAGAAAAGCTACGATGAGGAAGGACAGGAAAACGGCGAGTGCCGGAAAGAAGAACAGAAGTGCCACGGAGGTGCCGCTTCTCGGTTCAAGCCGCATGGCCCGGCTCCGGTTCGGCCAGCCCGAAACCATGGCCCGACATCATCAGGCCGATCGCGCGGATATCCGCGGCCTTCCGCGTGAGCGGCTCGGAGACGCGACCCCGATAGGCCACGGCAATGCGATCGGCGAGCAACATGATCTCGTCCAGATCCTCCGAGATGAGCAGGATCGCCGCGCCGGCCGAACGTGCGGCAAGCAATTGCCCGTGAACATAGGCAACAGCTCCGATATCAAGACCGCGCGTGGGCTGGTTGGCGATGATCAGCCGCGGGTTGCCGAACAGCACGCGGCCGAGAAGAAGCTTCTGCATATTGCCGCCGGACAGCAAGCGAACGGGGGTTTGCGGGGAGGGGCACCTGACTTCATAGTCGCGGATGATGGTGTTCGCCAATCCGCGCGCGGCGTTCCAGTCGAGCAGGCCATGGTGCGAAAACGGCGGTTCGCTATAGCATTCGGCGATCACATTTTCGGTCACCGACATGTCGGCGATCAGACCCTGGCTGTGGCGATCTTCGGGTATTCGGGCGATACCCCGGCGAACCGCGTCACGCGGAGTCAAGCGCGCTACCGGTCGGCCGTCGAGGATCATCGTGCCCGCGCTCGGCGGATAGAGGCCGGCAAAGACGCCAGCCAGCGTGCTCTGTCCGTTCCCCGAGACACCGGCAAGGCCGAGAATCTCGCCGGAACGAAGCTGCATATCCGTCCCGTCGAGCAGCAGCTTTCCTTCCCTCATCACGGAAACGCCGGAGAGCTCTGCGATCACGCGGCCCGGGTCCTGCGGCTGGCGCGTCGGCTCCGCGACGGGGCGGCCGACCATCAAGTCGGCAAGCTCGGCTTGGTTGGTTTTCGCGGCATCGCGTTCGGCCACCAATTTGCCGGAACGCAGGACAAGAATTCGACGAGAGACCTCCATGACCTCATAAAGCTTGTGGGAAATGAAGATCACCGACAGGCCTTGTGCCACGAGGCTCTGCAAGGTGGCGAAAAGGGCCTTGGCTTCCTGGGGCGTCAGGACGGCGGTCGGTTCGTCGAGAATCAAGACGCGAGCATGGCGATAAAGGGCTTTGAGAATTTCGACGCGCTGGCGCTCGCCGACGGAGAGCGCACTGACATTGGCCTGCGGGTCGACGGCTAGTCCGAAGCTTTCCGACAATTGCCGAATGCGCGCGAGCGCCTCGGCGCGGCTTGACCTCAAGCGCCAGAGGCTTTCGGTGCCGAGCAGGATATTGTCGGCTACGCTGAGATTGTCGGCGAGAGTAAAATGCTGATGAACCATGCCGATGCCGGCGGCGAGCGCTGCTTTCGGCTCGCCAGGAGGGAGCGGCTGGCCGAAGGCCTCGATCGTTCCCTCATCGGCGACATAGTGACCGAAGAGAATGTTCATCAGCGTGGTCTTGCCGGCACCGTTCTCGCCCAAGAGCGCGATGATCTCCCCGCGCGCCAAGTCGAAGCTGACGGCATCGTTAGCAAGCAGCGTTGCAAATCTTTTGGTGATGCCGCGAAGCCGGAGGACGACCTCCGGCTCCGCGCTTGACGGAGCAGGCGTGATATCAGCTCGACTTCGGTTCTCTCGTCGTTGATCTCGACAACAAAGGCCCCGCTCTTGATCTCTTCCTGGCGCGCCTGGACTTTGGCTTTCACGTCGGCTGGAACCTTATCCTCAAACGTGCCGAGCGGCGACAGGCTGCAGCCGCCATGCTTCATGAAAGAATAGATACCATAGTCTTCAGCCTTGAAGGCGCCGGACTTAATCTTGGCGATTGCCTGGTCAAGCGTCGGCTCGAAGTGCCACAGCGCTGAAACCACGACCGTGTCGGGATAATCGGGCTGGGTGTCGATGACATTGCCGACCGACAGAACACCGCGCTCCTTGGCGGCATCGGACACGCCGAAACGCTCGGCATACATGAGGTCGGCGCCGGCGTCGATCTGGGCAAGCGCGGTTTCCTTGGCCTTGGGAGGATCGAACCAGCTGCCGATGAAGGCTATCTGGAACTTCACGTCGGGGGCCGTTTCCTTCACGCCGGCCATGAAGGCATGCATGAGCCGATTGACTTCCGGGATCGGGTAGCCGCCGACCATGCCGATGTTCTTTTTCTTGGTCATGGCCCCGGCGATCATTCCGCTCAGATAGGAGGCGTCTTGAATGTAGTTGTCGAACACCGCGAAATTCGCAACGGCAGGGTCGGGCTTGAAACTGGAGCCGATGAGGAACGAGCGGTCGGGGTAGTCGCGGGCGACGGCACGGGCCGCCTCCTCCACGGCGAAGGCCTCGCCGATGATGAGCTGATGACCCGCCTCGCAATATTCCCGCATGACCCGCTCATAGTCGGTGTTGGAGACTTTTTCGGAGAAAACATATTCGATATCGCCTCTGTCCTTGGCCGTGTTTGCGGCCTTGTGGATGCGGCTGACCCATTGCTGCTCGACCGGCACAGTATAGATTGCAGCGGTCTTGATGGCCGTCGCGGCCCAGGCGCGGTATGGAAGCGGGGCAATGAAGGCGGCACCAGCGATTCCGGCAAAGCGCAGAATGTCCCGGCGTGAGATGCCGAAATCCGGCCGGCCGGATGGGCTAATTTTCATTTGGAGTTCTCCCGTGTCAGACTTGAACGCAACCCAAAGCGGGCAGCGAAAACGATGCCCGGCTTTCAAGCCTAGCCCAGCCGCTGCGGAGGGTGAATGATTTGTTTGGCCCTATCAGGGGGCAATTTGCCGGACGCGAAGCAGTCTTGAAGCCAATGGCCTTCCATCATATGTAACGTTGAGCGTTACAAAAGCAGGTGCAAATGACGAAGTCGGCCAAACCCATTCCGCCCGGAACCAAGATCGGCCATGTCCATCTGAAAGTGGCGGATCTCGATCGCGCACTCGATTTCTATTGCGGCATATTGGGTTTCGAGCTCATGCAGAAATTTGGAGCGCAGGCCGCTTTCGTCTCGGCCGGGGGCTATCATCATCATATCGGACTGAATACGTGGGAAAGCCAGGGCGGGAAGCCTCCGCCACCGGGAACTACGGGACTCTATCACCTTGCCATCCTCTATCCGACCCGCGCCGATTTGGCCGATGCCTTGAAACGGCTCGTCGCGAACGAGGTACAGCTTGATGGTGCCAGCGATCACGGGGTGAGCGAGGCACTTTATCTCCGCGATCCCGACGGGAACGGCATCGAACTCTACTGGGATCGTCCTCGGGCGGAATGGCCGGTTTCGGCCGACGGCAAGCTTTCCATGCATACACGGCGGCTCGACGTCGAAGGGCTGCTGCGGGAAGCAGGCCCGGATACAGCAAATCCCTCAGCCGAACATTGACGCTCATGACCTGCGCATGAAATCCTCCTGCGCTCCAGGAGGATTCATGCCGCCGTTTATTCTCGCCATCGACCAGGGCACGACTTCGACCCGCGCCATTATTTTCGACAAGCGCTGCAAGATCATCGCGGCGGCGCAGCAGGAGTTCCGCCAATATTTTCCAAAGCCCGGCTGGGTGGAGCATCGTAGTAGGGGTAGATGCCGTGCATCGCGCAGGCGTCGACCATGCGCGCGATCGTGTAGTGCCAGAGGTCCTGCTGGTACGTCGTCCGGCGGGCGTCCGGCTGGTCGGGATCGGGATCCGCGCGGACGAGGTAGCCGGGGTGTCCGCCGCCGACGCGGGTGCGTCTTCATCCGGCGGTCGGCCGCCAGGTCGGCGGGGCCGAGCGAGAGGCCCTGCATGCGCGGCGAGGCGCCGCAGATCTCCTCGATGTTGACCACGCCGCGGGCGGTCTCGAGGATCGCGTGCACGAGGATCGGGCGGTCGAGGCCGGCCTTGGCCTCGAGCTGCGCGAGGATCCGGTCGATGTAGTGGATGTCCTCGGCGCCCTGCACCTTCGGCACCATGATCACGTCGAGCTTGTGGCCGATCTCGGTGACCAGGGTGGTGAGGTCGTCGAGCACCCACGGGCTGTCGAGCGCGTTGATCCGGGTCCAGAGCTGCGTGGGACCGAAGTCGGTCTCCTTCGCGATCCTGACGAGGCCCGCGCGGGCGGCCTCCTTGTTGTCGGCCTTGACCGCATCCTCGAGATTTCCGAGGAGCACATCGACGGTGCCGACCATCTGCGGGACCTTGGCCGCCATCTTCTCGTTCGACGGATCGAAGAAGTGGATGGCGCGGCTCGGCCGGGCGGGGATCTCGGTGACGGGTTGCGGAGCGCCCACGGCGAGCGGGCGGAAGAAGTCCTTGCTTGAACGCATGGGCGCGAACCTACCCAAGGATCGCCCCACGTCCGTATGACGGATCTGACATCGGAAGGGGCGATCTCAGGGGCCCGAGGTGGCGATCAGGCGAGCTCCCCGGCAGCGTCGGTGAAGTAGCCGAGCTGGGTGAGGACTCCGTCGTCCACGAACGCGTCGATGATGCCGAGGTTCTCGACGATCATCGCGGCGCGCACGTGGAGGCGCTGGAAGTCCTCGGTGGCCATCATCGTGGCCAGCCCCTCGGCCGAGCCCTTGATCAGGAAGAACCCCTGCAGGTCCCCGCCGTGGGGATTGAGCAGGACGGGCTCGAAGCTCTCGATCGAGCCGTCCTGCTGGCGTTCACCGTAGTAGGTCATGGCGTCGCTGAAGACGTCGAGCGAGCGCATCTCGCGCCCGCGCACAGGCTGGCCCCAACCGACGAAGAGTGCTGACTCGGACATGTCTGAACCTCGTTTCCCGTCTCGTCTCCCACTCGCGATCCACGCTAGATCCGCTCGGCCAGCCGGGTCATCGCCCACCGGGAGGATTCGTGCTCAGGGCCGGGGCTAAGGCCGGCGGCGAAACAAACCCCTTCGCTGCCTCGGGCCGGGCTCGGCCGGACGGGCAGCCCGCTGCGCCTCGAGCCGCGCCGTACGCCGATCGCGCCACGCCGCGAGGGTCTCCTCGACGTCTCGCGGCATGGTGATGAGCGGCGGGCCGTCGACGGGGGTGTAGCGCGCCTTGAGGACTCTCGTGTTGAAGTCCTCGATCTCGCGACGCACCTCCGACTCCGCCGTGATCGCGTCGAGGCGAGCGTCGAGCTCGGCGTCCTCCTTGCGAAGCGCGAGGGCCGGCGGCAGGACGCTGATGTGCTCACGCTCGACCAGCTTCTTCAACCACCAGTCGGGGTCGTGCTCGCCGCCGAGACCCTCGATCGGCTTGCCCGCGCCCGGCAGGTTGTCGAACTCGCCGCGCTCCTGCGCGATCCGGAGCTGCTGCTCGACCCACTGCGACTGGAACCGGATCCGCGCAGCCGAAGCCGATCCGCCGGTGCGCTCATCGCGTGCGGGCTCGTGGCGGCTGGTGTCCCGGTCCTCGTCCTGGCTCATGGCTGACTCCGTTCGTGGCTGTGCCCCACGATAAATCGGCGGCACAACCCGTGCGTGCCGCCCTATGGGTCGGCGCATGTCCTCCGTGCTCTCCGTCAACGTCGGCGCAGTCCTCGCCCAGGAGCGGGAAGGTGACACCGACCGGCATCGGCAAGGTGCCGGTCGAGCGGATCGAGGTGGCCGACCCGGGACCCCGGCGACGCGGTCCGGACGGCGAGGGCTTCTCGGGCGTCGCCGGCGACTTCATCGGCAGCGGCCGACACCACGGCGGCGCCGAACAGGCCGTCTACGCGGTCGCCCGGGAGGAGCTGGACCACTGGGGGCTCGAGCTCGGACGGGACCTGTCCCACGGCATGTTCGGCGAGAACATCACCACGCTCGGCCTCGACGTGGACGCGTCGGAGTACGGCGACGTGTGGACCGTCGGAGGTGCGGTGATGCGCGTCAGCGCACCGCGCGTCCCGTGCGCGACGTTCGCGATGCGGATGGGTGAGCGTGCCTGGGTTCGCCGGTTCGCCGAGCGGGGCCGAGGCGGCACCTACCTCGCGGTGGTGCAGCCGGGGACGATCCGGCCGGGTGACGCGATCACTGTGCGGCGATCGGGCTCCGGGCTGCGGATCACGAGCCTGCTGCGGGCCTGGATGGGCGACCTCGACGAGATGCGGACCGCCCTGACGAACCCGGACCTCGATGCCGAGAGCCGCGGCCAGTTCACCCGGGCGCTGACGAAGCGCGGCTGACCAGCTTCGCCGTGACACAGGTGTGCGGAGATCTCGCCCCGTCCGGATGCGGTCATGACACAGGCGTGTTGAGGTTCGGTACACCTGTGTCATCGTCAACGGGGGTTGGCGCTGTCGGATCGACACACCTGTCACATGAGAGGTCAGCCGCCTGTCTGATCTCCGACGGATGCCTTTCACCGATTTCGAGGATGAAGGCCAGCGGGAAGCCGCCTAGCGTCGAAGCCACTCGAGCGCCCGATCAATCTCGGCGTTCCGCTCCCTCCTTCAGCGGCGCGTGACCAGGTGGTCCCACAAGACACGCGGGAACGCCATGAGTTCACACCGATCGAAGCTCGTAGGACTGCTGGCGACCACGGCCACCCTCAGCGCCGACTGGTCGCGGTGACCACCGCACCACCGGCCGCCGCAGCACCCACCGACGTCGTCATCAACGAGATGATGTTCCACGCCCTCTCCGACCTCGACGGCGACGACTACCTCGAGCTCACCAACCGCGGCACCACCCCCGTCGACCTCTCCGGCTGGACGTTCAGCGGCATCACCCTGACCCTGCCCGCCGGCACCACCATCGCCGCCGGCGGCTTCCTCGTCGTCGCCAAGGACGCCGCCCAGTTCCAGGCCACCTACGGCTTCGCCCCTGCCGCCGTCTACGGCGGCAACCTGTCCAACTCCGGCGAGACCGTCGCCCTCAGGGACGCCACCGCCGCCACCATCGACACCGTCTCCTTCCTCGACGTCGACCCCTGGCCCGTCAAGGCCGACGGCACCGGCCCCTCCCTGGAGCTGATCGACGCCACCCTGGACAACAACGACTACCTCAACTGGGCCGCCGCCACCAACGCGGCCGGCCACACCGCCGGCGCCGCCAACTCCGTACGCCGCGTCGGCCTCGGCCCCCGCGTCACCAACGTCACCGCGACCCCGACCACGCCGCTGCCAACCAGCCCGTCACGGTCATCGCCACCATCACCGGACCAGACCAGCGCCACCCTGCGCTACCGCATCGACTTCAACGCCGAGCAGACCCTCACCATGACGGCCAGCGGCGCCGACACCTACACCGCCACCATCCCCGGCGCCGCCGCCGGACACCTCATCCGCTACCGCATCGAGGCCACCAACGCCAACACCACCACCCGCGTCCCCGCGGATCGACGACACCATCGTCTACCGCGGCGTCGTCGTCCCGCACGGGATCACCAGCCCGATCCCGGTCCTGGAGTGGTTCATCGCGAACGCCGACTACACCGCGATGGTGAACAACCCGACCGCCGACATCATCCGGACGGCCGCGCTCGCCTACGACGGCACGGTCATCGACAACGTGCTCGTCAACATCAAGGGTCACGCCTCCCAGACGACGCCCAAGGTCGAGCTGGAACTTCGAGACCCCGCAGGGCCACGACCTGGACATGCCCGGACTGCTCCTCGAGCCCGTCGACAAGATCCACATGCAGGCCGACTGGAGCGACCGGTCGCACGGCCGGGCCATCCTGTCGTGGGACGCCTACCAGCGTGCCGGCGTCGTCAACCACCAGATGTTCCCCATCCGCACGCAGCGCAACGGCGCCTTCCATGGGGGAGTACAGCCTCCAGGAGACCCCGACGGGACCTGGCGCGAGCGCTGAGGGCTACGACGACCACCAGTACTTCGAGGCCGAGACCAGTGCGTTCGACGGCAGTCAGACCCGTCAACGTGCGCTTCACCAAGAAGGCCCCCGACGAGACCGACTACTCCGCGCTCGCGGCCTTCCTGAACGGCGTCGCTCTGACCGGCAACGCGCGACGCGACTTCCTGGCCGCGAACGCCGACATCCCG
Source organism: uncultured Alphaproteobacteria bacterium (assembly GCA_963770205.1). Classification (GTDB taxonomy): domain Bacteria; phylum Pseudomonadota; class Alphaproteobacteria; order Rhizobiales; family Aestuariivirgaceae; genus DATBLQ01. The sequence continues at coordinate 19,707 of CAVYOS010000006.1, read as the reverse complement.
AAGCTGATCAACTACGCGGCGGTCACCGCCATCATCGAGCACCACGACTCGTCCTCGAAGAACTTCGACCTCGCCCAGAACCCCACGACCGGTCGCTGGACGATCCTCCCCTGGGACCTCGACCACACCCTCGGCAACAACTGCTGCCAGGTCGACGAGCAACTTCGTGACCCCGGCCGAGCCCGGTGACAAGCAGAGCGAGCTGATGACCGGCCTGCTCGCGGTCCCCCAGTGGCGTGACATGTACTTCCGTCGGCTGCGCACGCTCGTCAACGACATCCTGGCCACCGGGCGGATGGAGGCGGTCTACGACGCCCGCGTCGGTCCCGCCCAGCCGGTGATCGTCCTCGACTACTCGGCGTGGCCATACCCCGGATCGCCGAACTACGCGAACTTCCGTCAGCGGCTGTTCAGCGACATCCAGGCTCGGCGAACCGCTTTCGCCTCCGACGCGCGGGTCCCGGGCAACCAGCCCGCCGTCCCCAACATCGTCATCAACGAGATCCAGCACTCGCCCACCAGCGGCGACACCGCCGAGTTCGTCGAGCTCTACAACCCCAACTCGGCAGGCGATCGACCTCTCCGGCTGGACGATCGCCGGCGGCATCAACCTCGCCATCCAGCCCGGCACGGTCATCCTGCCCAGCTCGGCGATGACCTTCGTCAGCAACGACCCCGCCTTCCGCGCCGCCTACGGCCCCACCGTGTTCGTCGGCGACCGCTACACCGGCGCCCTCGCCCCCAGCGCCACCCTGACCCTGACCCGGCCCGACAGCTCGGTCGCCGACCAGGTCACCTACGGCGGCGCCGGCTGGCCCGTCCCCGCCAGCGGCGAGTCGCTCGAGCTCAACGACCCCGCCGCCGACAACAACGACGGCGCCAGCTGGAGTCTCTCCACCGGGTCCGGCACCCCCGGCGTCCCCACCGGCGGGCCCGTCATCACCGTTCCCGGCGCCCCGACCATCGGCAACGCCACCGCAGGCAACGCCTCGGCGACAGTCGCGGTGGACGGCACCCACGGATGACGGTGGCTCCGGCGTCACCGGCTACCAGGTTCGCGTGGTGAATGGCGCAGGAGATCAGGTGGGGGCGCTTCGCCCCGCCGGCGCTGCCGCCACCAGCCTGGTCGTCACCGGACTCACCAACGGCACCGCCTACCGATTCCAGGTCGCTGCCACCAACGGTGCCGGCACGGGTGCCTACTCCGCCTTGTCCAACGCAGTCACCCCGGCCGCGGCGACCGTCCCGGGTCCGCCCGTCATCGGAGCACCGTCCCAGGGTGCCCAGGGCGGAGCACTCACCGCCATCGCCCGCTGGACGCCGCCCGCCAGCAACGGCGGCTCGCGCCATCACCGGCTATCGGGTGACGGCCCTGCGGATGAGCTCCAGCGGAGCCAATGCCACGGTCCTGTCCCGCACCGACTCACCGATCCTGGGTCCGTCCGTACGGCAACGCTCCTTCACCCTCGCGGCGGGCAACTACCGCTTCGAAGTCGTCGCCATCAACGCCATCGGCACCGGCCCGCCCTCAGCCCGATCCGCCAACGTCGTCCCGCGCTGACCCGGCGCATCCCCGAGTTGCGGGGCTGCGGGGGGTCTGCGCCGGACCTCAGTTCAGCATCCGCATCGAGCGGGGAACGCCGAGGCCCCGCTGGACGTCCTCGACGAGCTTCTGCAGCGCGGTCAGTGCGACGTTCTGCGACATCGGGCCGTGCGAGGTGCGGGCGACACCGAGCTCCTGCTGGCGCGCCAGCGAGGGCGAGCCGGGGATCGCGATGGTCGTCAGCCGCTGGGGGCCGAAGGCGTCGACCAGCGTGACGATCTCCGCCTCGCTCAGGACGGCCGGCACGAACACGACGGGTGCGCCGGCATCGAGGTAGGCCCTGCCCCGCTCGACGGCGTCGGCCAGCACCTCGCCCCGATCCCGGTCGCGCCCAACGAGTAGGCGTCGGTGCGGGCGTTCAGCACGAAGTCCGGCACGCCCTCGGCTGCCGCGGCGGCCATCACGGCCTCCACCTGGGCGGCGGCCTCGGCCAGCGGCTTCATCTGATCCTCGAGGTTGGCGCCGACCACCCCGACCCCGATCGCGCGACGGATGGTGTCGGGCGCGTCGCCGTACCCGCCCTCGAGGTCAGCCGTGACGGGCAGCTCGGTGGTCTCCACGATCCGGCCGCACATCTCGATCATCTCCGCGACCGGGATCTTCTCCCCGTCGGGATAGCCGAGCGTGGCGGCGATCGAGTGGCTGGCGGTGGCGATGGCCCTGGTGCCCGGGGTGGTGGCGACGACCTTGGCGCTGATGGCGTCCCAGACGTTGACGACGGTCAACAGCTCGGGGGCTCGGTGCAGGGCGAGGAGGTCGGAGGCTCGGTTGGCAATGGTCATGACGGCCATCAAAGCAGTCGGGCGAAGTCCTGTCGTCAGTCCGCGAACGCAGATCTCGGTACGGCGACGAGTGCCGCCGCAGCGAGCAGCGCGGCCACCGAGCAGACCGCCCAGACCGTGAGGTAGCCGCTCAGCGGCGCGTGCCCCTCGGTCGGATCGCCCAGCGACCCCGTCGAGGCCAGGGCGATCGCGAAGATGGACGACGCGATCGCGCCCCCGATCGTCTTGGTCGCGTTGGTCATGCCGGTCGCGAAGCCGGTCCGCTCGGGCGGTGCGGCGGCGGCCGCGGCCGCTGGCAGGGCCGCGACGAGCGCGCCCGAGCCGATGCCCGCGACGCCCATGTTGATCAGCGCCTGCGTCGTCGTGTCGTGGAACGGGATCCACATCGCGTAGCCGACCGCGACCAGCAGTGAGCTCGCGATCAGCGCGCCCCGGGCGGTCAGCAGGCGACTGGTCAGCGGCAGGCTGAAGGCACCGACCGCGAGGCTGACGACGTACACCCCGATCAGCGTCGAGACGAAGCCCGCGTCGGCACCGAGGCCGTAGCCCACGACATCCGGGTCGGTCCGCGCAAACGTGGACAGCGGGATCTGCGCGCCCAGCACGGACATGCCGAACAGGAACGCGGTCAGCTGCACCGGCCACTGTGCGCGCGTCGACAGCAGCGCGATGTCGACCAGCGGCTCAGCGATCCGGCGCTCGGCCCGGACGAACGGCACCACCAGCGCCAGGCCCGCGGCGACCAGCAGCCAGGCCGGGATAGAGGAGGGCCCCTCGAGGCGGATCACGATCAGTCCGGCCATCAGCACCCCGAGCGCCGCGGTGATGAGCCCGAAGCCGACCCAGTCGATGCCACCGGTGGCCCGGCCGGGCACGTCCTCGATGCCGAACCAGATCACCACGAAGCAGATCGTCACCGCGATCGCCGGCAGCATCAGCAGCACGCTCATCGAGGTCGACTCGACCAGCGCCCCCGAGGTCAGGGCGCCGATGATGACGGCGAGCTCGAGGGCGCCGACCAGGATGGCCGCGGAGCGGCGGGTCAGGAGCGCCTGACGTCCCGTGTCGGCCGTACGGCGATGGATGATCGCGACCTCGAGCGGCAGCCACACGACGTACGCACCCTGGATCGCCCAGCCGATCAGGAACGTCGTGAAGGACGGCGCGAACGCCAGGATCCACGACCCGAGGGCCGTGACGGCCGTCGAGATGAGCAGCACGTTGCGGTGCCCGATGAGGTCGCCGAGCCGCGCCAGCAGCGGCACGCAGAGCGCGCTGACGATGAGCTGCGCCGCCTCGAACCAGTTCACGTCGGCGTCCGAGATCCCGAGGTGGTCGGCGATGTCGGTGAAGATCGGCGTGTAGTAGCCCTGGAGGATCCCGCTGGCGATCTCGACGCAGACCAGGAAGCCGACGATGCGCAGCAGGTGCGTGCTGACCGCTGGACGCTCGGGCGTGGTGGTCGTCATCTCGGGAGCCTCTCGATCAGCGTGCGATACCAGGCGACCCCGTCGATGAGGTCGTCGATCCCGAGGTGTTCGTCGTAGGAGTGGATGGCCTCGCGCTGGGCCTTGGTCATCCGGAACGGCGCGAAGCGGTAGACCCGCTCGCAGATCTGGGTGAAGTGCCGAGAGTCGGTGGCGGCCATCATGACGTAGGGGGTGGGCACCGCGTCGGGGAACACCGCTCCGATCGTCTCCTCGATCAGCAGATAGGCCTCGTCCATCGGCGAGACCGGTGACGGCTCGCCCTGCCCGAGGAGCTCGATGCGGATGTCGTCGTCCTTGATCACCTTGCGCAGGTGCGCCAGGACGCCGGCGACGGTGTCGCCGACCATGATCCGGATGTTCAGCCCGGCGCGGGCGCTGCTCGCGATGACGTTGAGCGCGGGGCTGCCGCTGAGGGTGGTGACGGCCACGGTGGTCCGGGTCATGGCCGCCGCTTCGGGACCGGCCGCCAGGAGCGCCTTCGTGACGACCGGCGTGATCCGGTGGGCGTTGCGGGCGAGCGGTCGGGCGGGCGTCGGCAGGTGCGGGGCGAGCCGTCGCAGGAGCTCGAGGGTCGGGGCCGGCGCCGACGCGGGGAAGGGGTTCCTCTCGATGCGCAGGATCGCCTTCGCGATGCGCGCGGTGGGGCCGTTCCTCGCCGGTGTCGAGGCGTGCCCGCCGCGGCCCTCGACGACCAGCTCGACGCTGGTGGTGCCCTTCTCGGTGACCGCGATGACGCCGAGGGGCGGCTCGACACCGGGGAAGGCCTGGTGCGCGATCGCGCCGCCCTCGTCGAGCACGAACCACGGGATGACGCCGCGATTGGCGGCCGGTTCACGTTCAATCGCCGCCAGTACCGGATCATCGGCGTAGTTGACGGCGCTCGGCAGCGCGAATACACGGACACGCTTGCACCCACCTTCTACCTGCTGACTGCACAGGCCGGAAGCGGTATCGGCATGTTCGTGGTGCGCACAGGCGAGGATCCTGCTCCATTTATCTCGAGTATTCGCGCAGCGATTTCGAGCGCCGCGCCTGGCACTGCCATTCAGGAGGCGATGCCGATGCCCGACTTGCTGGAGCGGACGATCGCGGATGAGCGATACCGTGCTCAGATTTCGACGGCATTTGGCGGCGTGGCGCTGCTTCTTGCCGCCATCGGACTGTACGGAGTGGTGTCACGGCTTGTGGCGGAGCGACAGCAGGAAATCGGTATTCGCGTGGCCCTTGGCGCGACGCGGCAGAACGTTTTGCGGTTGGTCTTCACTCAAGGACTCGCATTAGTTGGCGCAGGCCTCTTCCTCGGCGTTCCGGCTGCGTGGGCATCCGCGCGATTGATCTCGTCATTGCTCTTTGGCGTGACGCCGTCATCAACTCATGTGTTTGGCCTTGTGATCGTGGTGCTGACGGCCACGGCGGCCGTGGCGATGCTGCTTCCAGCGTTGCGGGCCAGCCGCGTCGATCCGCTGCACGCTATCGACAGCCGATCACGATTACGACGGATCAGAGGAGACACAGAGAAACGACGGATCAACGGGGAGACGCAAGAGTACGCGGAAGAAAGTTCTTCCCAAACGATTAAGTCTCCGTGCCTCTGCGCCTCCGTGCTGATCCTGCGTTCTCCCCGCCTCCCTGTAATCCTGCGTAGGCGCACTAACCGAATTGTGTCGCTGCCGTCTATATGTACGGTTTAATAGTACATATGCCCCCACGAAACAGCCTCGGTGAACTGGAACTGGTCGTCCTGATGGCCCTCATGCGCGCAGACGAGGGCGCCCATGGCGCGGCCATTCGGGAAGAAATCGCCGCCACCACGGGCCGCCAGGTTACGCCCGGCGCCATTTATCCCACGCTCGATCGCCTGGAGCAACGCGGCCTCGTGCGCTCGTACATCGGAGACCCGGTGGCCGAGCGGGGCGGGCGCGCGAAGCGCCACTTCGTGCTCCTGAAGCCGGGACTTGTTGAGGTGCGCCGTGCCTGGCGTCAATACGCCCAGCTCGCGGCGGGTCTGGAATCGGCACTCGGAAAGGGTCGATCACGATGAGTGTGCGCGAATGGTTGGTGGGGATCGCGAGCCGCGCGATTCCGATGTCGTATCGTGACGAAGTCGTGCTGACCTTCGGGATCAGCACGCGCGTGTGCTGCCGCTGACGCTGGCGATTCTGCGCAGTGGACGTGACGCGCGACGGCAGTTCGCCAGCGCCGGAGTCCTGGCCCGCGCTTGGTCCGGACTCGGCGCGGACCTGCGAGGCGCGTTCCGGATGCACCGCGCTCATCCGATGGCCGCGCTGGCCATCGCACTCATCCTGGCGATGGCCATTGGCCTGAACACCGCGGTCTACAGCATGGTGGACGCCGTGCTGGTCAGGCCGTTGCCGTTTGCGGACGTGGACTCGCTCGTCTTTGTCTGGAACACGTCACCGCGTGTGGAACGCGAACCGATGGCGCCAGCGCGCGCGCTCGACCTGCGAACGAGAATCACAGCACTGAACGCGCCGCCCTCATCGGTCACATGTCCATGACCGTGACCGGCAGCGGACCGGCCGAGCGGTGGTTTGGCGCCAGTGTCGTCGAGTTTCTTCGATGTGTTGCGCGCGCCCGCCCTTCACGGGCGCACCTTCACCACCGATGAACCCGATCGCGATGTAGTGGTCTTGAGCCATCGGCTCTGGACCGATCAGTTGGCGCCGACGCCTCGGCGATTGGTCAACGACTTGTCATGAACGGACGCCCTCGAACCGTTGTCGGCGTAATCGTTCACTTCCCATTCGGACTTGGCGTATTCTACATGTCACGCCGATGATGGGGACCTTACGGTCGTCGCCGTGGCACGGTCAGGAGACCGGCCACAACCTACTACAGCTCGTCGTCCTTCTTTCCCAACGACTTGGTCTTCGGCTTCACCTCTTCCTCAGCCTTCTTTTCCGGCGTAGGCCTCGGCTTGATTTCCGGCTTCTGCGGTTCGCCCGCGATGACGCGGACGGAACTCGAGGCGTCGGCATCCACCGCAATCGGTCGGACTGCCTTCAGGAATGCACGCGAGTCGAACCGAGAGCGTAAGGTTGCGACTGACGGCGGCGGCTTTCGCGTTGCCGATGGATTCCGCAGTCGAGGACGGCGGCTTGGGTCAGCCCTTTGGCGGCGATGCCCGCTCGGCCGTTGTAAAGAAACTTGCAGTTCTGGAACTCCAAGCCTTCGACGGGGCCGTGGATGCGCACGCCGTCCAGCCGATAGCCGCGGAAGTCCACGTTGCGGACGATCCAATGGTTCGAGCGGTAGATCGTCAACCCGACGTTCAATCGGCTCACCGCGAACGCATGGCGATCCAAGTAGTCGTTGCGACCGACCTGATAGGTGAGCCAGCCGTTCCATGGCGCAAGAACTGCCCGCCATCGAGTTGCGGCATGCCCGTCGCCCAACGCTTGGCGCCGAGCGGCGCCGGTTTGCCATCGACGAAAAGGATGTCCGAAGTGTGCGTGGGCCCGAGCGACGTTTCGAAACGGAACAACCGGCCCCCCACGTCGCGCCCGAGCAACGGATCGACGCCGACGAGGCCGTCGAGCATGGCGCCATTGCCTTCGAGGACGATCGGAAAGTCCTTTGTCGGACTCGGCCGCGTCACGCCGGTGATGATGATCTTCATGAAAAGGAACGCCGGTGGGATTCACGATGATGCGGTCGCCGGGCTTGGCGATGCGGACGGCCTTCTGCAACGTGCGAAGCGGACCTTGCTGCCCGGCGGTGATCATCAGCGATTGGCCCAGGAAGCGGTCGTCGCCGGTCGAATTGTCGACGTGGATGTCTCTGCCGAATGCCGAACCGGCGATTCCGCCGCCCATAAGGCAGCACCAAAGCACGGGCGTTTTCAAGAGTCGCTCCACGAACCGGCCTGCCTGGCAAAAGAGTACGGTCCGGCGAACCGGACAAATGCGCACCGCTAGGCCGCGGCGCCTATTTGATGCGAATGACAAGCGTGAAGGGGAAAGTAGCGAGCAGGATGGGAGTCGGCAAAGGGCGGAGTCAGGGAATCGGCGATTTCTTCTTCGCGTCCGGCAGATATTTGGCAGGATCGGCAAGAAACTTCTTGCGATGCTCCTCGCTTGCGAAAAGCAGACGACGTCCGAGGTGGATCGTCGAGATGCCGTACTTGCCGAGCTGCTGCCTGTTTTTCATCGACCCGGCATACGGGGCAATGGCCGCCTTCGGCGACGTCCAGATCGGAGAACGTTCGGTATTCCGCACGGAAGCGGTCGGCGTTCTCGACGTTCGCAAACAAGTAAAGGCGGTTCTTGTAGTGGAACGCGTTCTTGGGATCGCCCATCGACACCTGGCCAGTCAGATGCAATGAGACCCGGGTCGGCGCCGCGAACGTCGGATAGTATTTGCCGAGGTCCGCGAGGAACGCCGCCTTCTCTCGCGCTCGGCGAGTCTGACTCGCCAACCTTCGCCGATCGCTTCGTGTTCCTCGGAGCCCGTCACCGTTTGTTCTTGATCGACGAGCGCGACCGGCGAAACGCCCTTCAACAACAAGTCGGCCTCTTCGAACTTGGCTGGTTCTTTGATGAAGGCCTCTTTCTCCGCGGCGTCGGCGAACAAATAGAGTCGATCCCTGTGAACGGTCGATTGCGTCGCCAGGCCGGGCTTCATCGTTTTCTCATTCACCCATGCGACGACGCTCCATCCCGACATGACCGGCGCCCAGGCCCCAGGCTTCTCGGCGAATTTCTTTTTGCTGGCGTCGTCTGCGAAAAGATGGATTTGGCCGTCGAATGTCGCCTGGTGTTCGTTGGTTCCGAGTTCGGCGACCCCGCGCGAATGCTGAGCACGTCGTGACCGCCGACGGCGTAGAGCGGGCATCGCCCGGGATTTCCGCGTTGGGGTCGTTTCCGGCGATTTTCGGGCGGTTGACGATCGACCCGCCTTTGGTGCCGCTTTGAGCGTACGCAGGCACAGCGGCAGCCAGAATAGCAAGAACAGTGGAAAGGCGAAACATCCGCGGCGGCTCCATGCCTTCTCGACCGAGTGCGGTCATGCGAGAGTGTGAAATAGGGGAAAGCCGCTGTCAAGCAAGAGGATGGAAGTCAGAGGTCAGAAATCAGGCGTCAGAGGTCAGTCGTCCCCGTTCGTTTGAAGAAATGGAGTTTTTTGGTGCTTGAACTATTAACTCAAGACTTCGTTGTGACCTCTGATCTCTGACCTCTGATTCCTCGCCTCTGACCACTCATTCCCGCCGTGCCGCTTCGACGCGTTTGTCGAGCAGCTTCTCGACCGAACGGCTGGTGTAGAGATAACGGGTGCCGGGACCGTCGAACTCGGGGGCGTCGGCCCGCACGCTCATGTCGGATTCCACCATCACGCCGCGCCGCAGGTCGAGCGTCACTTGGCCGTTCGGCATGAATTGAGCAAGCACAATTTTGGCCGTCACGTCCGATGCGGGCTTCTCCAGTTTCGTCGTCGATTGGATCGTCATGCGGTCGTCGTCGGCCTTCTCGATCTCGCAAATATCCAGCTCCTTGAATGCGTCGCCCTTGCCGAGCATGGCTTCCGCGGAGATCGCGAATTGGCGCTGCCACTTCAATCCCTTGCGAGGGTATTCGTCGGGAACGGTGACCTGGAACGGAAGCTCCTGAAACACCGAGAACTCCGGTGCTGAAAGCAGTGGCGACACGCCTGCACGGCCGCGTGGAGTTCCCGATCCTGACCCAGCGCTCGATGCCGAAGGCGAGGCTGCTCGAGGCCTTCGCCGCCGACCCGGCGACCTGCCTCTTCGCCACGATGGGGTTCTGGCAGGGCGTGGACGTGCCCGGCAGTCGCTCAGCCTCGTGGTCATCGACCGCATCCCGTTCCCCCGCCCCGACGAGCCGCTGCTGCAGGCCCGCCGGGAGCGAGCCGGCGCCGACGCCTTCGGCCGCATCGACCTGCCCCGCGCCGCCACGCTCCTCGCCCAGGGCGCCGGCCGCCTGATCCGGGCCGCCACCGACCGGGGCGTGGTCGCCGTCCTCGACCCCCGCCTCGCCAGCGCCGGCTACCGCTGGGACATCGTCCGCGCCCTCCCGCCGATGCGCCGCACCAAGGACCCCGAGGAGGCCAGGCGCGCCCTCCGGGCCATCCGCGACGCTGACGGCACCGTGCGGCGGGTAGACCCTCGGGATGGTCGCCACCACCCTCCCGCCCTCCCCCTCCGCGGAGCTCAAGCGGGCCCAGCTGATCGTCAACCGCCGCCGGGCCACGCTGGATGCTCGCCGCCGTCAGCCTCGTGTTCGTCGCCACCGTCGTCGGCGGAGCCGAGGGCGACACGTGGCTCGGCTACGTGCAGGCCACCGCCGAGGCGTCGATGGTCGGCGGGCTGGCCGACTGGTTCGCGGTGGTCGCGCTGTTCCGCCATCCCCTCGGCATACCGATCCCCCACACCGCGATCATCCCGGAGCGCAAGGCCCAGTTCGGCGAGACGCTCGGCGAGTTCATCCAGTCGAGCTTCCTCACGCCCGACGCCGTCGCCGAGCGGGTGCGCGGCGCCGACGTCGGCGGCCGGCTGGCCCGCTGGCTCGCCGTCGCCCGCCAACGCCGAGCGGCTCGCCGGCCACATCGCCGACGGCGCGGTGCAGGTGGCCGACCTGCTGCGGGACGAGGACGTGCAGGCCGCGATCGACGGCGCGGTCCGCCGCCGGCTCGAGTCGACCCCGTGGCGCCCCTCGCCGGCCGGGCGCTCGCACGCGGTCACCCGGGACGGCCGCCACGACGAGCTCGTCGACGCCGCGCTCACGCGGCCTGGCCCGCTACCTCGACGAGCACCGCGACGAGCTGCACCGCCGGTTCGAGGACCGTTCGCCCTGGTGGCTGCCCGGCGCGGTCGAGGACCGCATCTTCGAGCGGCTCCTCGACGGTGCCCGCGCCGTGCTGGCCGAGATGGTCGGCAACCGCGACCACGACCTGCGGCGCCTGCTCGACGAGCGCATCGCACAGCTCGGCGCAGGACCTGCAGACCTCACCCGCGCTCCGGGCGCGGGGCGACCAGCTCGCCCGCGACCTCCTCGACCAGCCCGCGCTGCGCACCTGGCTCGCCGGCCTCTGGACCGAGGCCAAGGCGGGGCTGCGGGCCCAGGCCAGCGACCCCGACTCCGAGCTGCGCCGGCAGCTCGCCAACGCCATCGCCGCCGGCGGCCAGCGCCTGCTCGAGGAGCCGGCGCTCACCGCCCGCGTGGAGGACGGCGCCGAGCAGGCCGTCCGCTACGTCGTCGAGCAGTTCGGCGGCGAGATCACCCGCATCGTCAGCGACACGATCGGCCGGTGGGACGGCGAGGAGACCGCCGACCGCCTCGAGATCCTCCTCGGCCCCGACCTGCAGTTCATCCGCATCAACGGCACCGTCGTCGGCGGCCTCGCCGGCCTGGTCCTCCACACCATCGCCCAAGCCCTCGGCTGAACGCAGCCCGATGCGGCTCGAGTGAGTCGAACGGCCCATTTCGCGATTGGGTCGAACCCGTCACGATCGGGACATGCCGGTGCCCCACCGCCGAGCCCTCCTGCTCGCCGCGCTCAGCCTCTCGGTCGCGTCCGTCGCGGTCGTCGGCGCGATGTACGAGGCCGACCCCTCCGTCGGCCTGCGCACGGGCGGATCCACCGAGGCGCAGGAGCTCTACCTGCGCGCCGGGGACCACGCCGCCCTCGAAGACCCGACGACGACCGTCCCGGGCACGGCGCCGACGACCACGGCCGCGGCGCGCCCCGGACGACCCCCACGACCGAGGCGCGGCCCGCGGCGGGCGAGCCCGTCGGGTGCATCCCCGGCACCTACGTCGAGCAGGGCCACAGCTGCCGGTGGAAGCCGGTCACGATCACGGGCCGGGTGACCGACACCGCCGGCAAGCCCCTGCCCGGGCATCTGCGTGCAGTCGTTCATGCTCCCCGGGATCGCCCACCGCTCGCACCGACGCGCAGGGTCGCTACCGGATGGAGGCGCCACAGGGCGGGCTCCTGCTCTCGGCCGAGGCCTGCTACGACACCCGGCCCGAGTTCGGCTGGATGCCCGGCGGCGGCCAGGCCCCCTCCCTCGAGCCGGGCACCAGCGGCACCGTCGGCGGACATCGTCCTGACCGAGCGCGGCGGCGTGTACGGGCGGGTCGTGGACCCGGCCGGGAACCCGCTCGCCGGGATCTGCATCGGCGGGGGCGCCGCCTCCGACGCCGACGGGCGCTTCGCCACCGACCCGCTCGACCCCTGGCCGCCACGACATCGGCGCCTCCGGCGGTGGCACCGGCCCCTGCCCGACCGTCGCGCTGTCGTTGGAGCAGGTGCCGGTGGACGTCGTGTCCGGCCACTGGTCGGGCCCCGTCACCGTCATCGCCCACCCGAAGGTCGGCTGCAGTAGCCCGAGGCGCTCCAGCGCCGCGGGGCGCGACTGCCAGTCCTTGTCGACCTTCACCTGCAGGTCGAGGTAGGTGCCCTCGGGGAGCTGCTCGCGCACCGCGATGCCGACCTCCTTGAGGACCTGGCCCTTCTTGCCGATCACGATCCCCTTCTGCGAGTCGCGCTCGACCAGGATCTCGCAGCGGACGTAGGGCCAGTCCCACTCCGTGACGCGGGCCGCGATGGAGTGCGGCAGCTCGTCGCGGGTGCGGCGGAGCAGCTGCTCGCGCACCAGCTCGGACACCCAGAACGCCTCGGGGACGTCGGTGACCATGTCGTCCGGGAAGTACTGCGGGCCCTCGGGCAGCCGGGTGACCAGGTGGGCCGACCAGCGCGTCCACGCCGTCGCCCGTCTGCGCCGACACCGGGAAGTACTCCGCCAGCCCGAGCTCGCCGGCGGCGCGTCGAGCTGGGCGAGCACGGCTTCGCGCGAGGCCTTGTCGACCTTGTTGACCACGCACACGGCGTCCTTCGGGACGAGGTTCGCCACCCACTGGTCGCCGCGACCGAACGGCTGCGACGCATCGAGCACGAAGCACACGACGTCGACGTCGCCGATGGTCCCCTGCGCCGTCTGGTTCAGACGCGTGCCCGAGCGCGGTGCGGGGCTTGTGGATGCCCGGCGTGTCGACGAAGACGATCTGGACGTCGGGCTGGTTGAGCACCCCCATGATGCGCGTGCGGGTGGTCTGCGGCTTGTCGGAGGTGATAGCGACCTTGGTGCCCAGGATGCGGTTGAGCAGCGTGGACTTCCCGACGTTCGGTCGGCCCACGAAGGTGACGAAGCCCGAGCGCATCAGGCCGGCTCCCGTTCGCTCGGCGAGCCGGTGCAGGCGGACCCGGCCGATCCGGCGGCCCTGCACGCGCTGCGCGGTCAGCTCCCACGCCGTCGACGACGACCGACTCGCCGTCCGCGGGCACGTGCCCGAGCTCGGAGAGCAGCAGGCCGCCGACGGTGTCCCAGTCGCCCTCGGGCAGGTTGGCCCGCAGGAGCTCGTTGACCTCGTCGAGCGGCATGCCGCGCGTTCACCCGGACGTCACCGTCGGGCAGGCGCTCGATCATCGGATCCTCCACGTCGAACTCGTCGACGATCTCTCCGAGGAGCTCCTCGATGACGTCCTCGAGGGTCACGAGGCCGGCGGTGCCGCCGTACTCGTCGACGACGACCGCGAGGTGGAAGCGGTCGCGTTGCATCTCCCGCAAGAGCGCGGCGACCCGCTTGGTCTCGGGCACGAAGTGCGCCGGACGGGCCAGCTCGGTCACCGGTCGCTCCTCGTGGCCGTCGCGCTCGGCTCGCATCAGGTCCTTGGCGTGGACGACGCCGACGATGTCGTCGATGCCACCTCGGGTCACGGGCAGCCGGCTGAAGCCGTTGAGGAGCACGACCTCCATGGCGTCGGCCACGCGGAACTCCGCGGTCACCGTGACCATGTCCGGCCGCGGCACCATCACCTCGCGCACGACCGTGTCGCCCAGCTCGATCACCGACTCGATGAGCTCGCGCTCCTCGGCCTCGATGATGTCCTCCTCGACGGCGAGGTCCGCGACGGCGAGGAGCTCCTCCTCCGACGTGTACGGACCGCGCTTGAGCCCCTTGCCGGGCAGCAGCGCGTTGGTGAGGCCGATGAGCCCGCGTGAGAGGAGCCGGAGCGGGGGCAGCGAGCCAGCATCCGCACGGGACGCGCCGCGGCGAGCGCGGCCTGGTCGGTGTGCTGGATCGCCCAGGTCTTCGGGGCCACCTCCGCCACGACGAAGAAGAGCGTGACGTTGAGCACCGTGGCGCCGACCACCCCCCAGCCCCCGAGGAGCCGGCTGGCGAACACGCCGAGCAGCGTCGACTGCACGAGCTGCGTCGACAGCACCACGAGCAGGACCGGGTTGAGCCAGTCCTGCCGCTCGACGAGCGACAGCAGGATCTCACCCCGCTTGCCCGCGGTCTCCGCGAGGGCCTGGGCCTTGGCCTTGGACACGCGGGTGAGCGCGGTCTCCGCGACGGCCAGCACGATCGACGCGAGGAACAGGACGACGACCGCGGTGAGGATCGCCCAGTCGGCGCTCGCGTCATGGTGCGCGGTGGTGGTGGTGCCGGTCGAGGAGCTCGCGCTCGCGGGCCTGCATCGCGGCCTCGTCCGCGGGCTCGGCGTGGTCCATGCCCAGCACGTGCAGGACACCGTGCACGACCAGCAGCGCGATCTCGTCGTCGTAGCTGCCGGCGTGAGCCGGGGCCTGGCGGGCGGCGATCGCCGGGCACACGACCACGTCGCCCAACAGCATCGGCAGCTCCGCGAGCTCGGGCGGCTCGCGGTCGGGACCGGTGCTGCCCGAGTCCGGCCAGCGGCCCCCGTCGAGCGCGTCGTCGATGGGGAACGCCGAGCACGTCGGTGGGGCCGTCCTTGTCCATGAACCGCTTGTTCAGGTCGGCCATGACCGACTCCTCGACGAACACCAGCGACAGCTCGGCGTCGCCCCGCACGCCGCTGTCGACGAGGACCGCGTGGGCCAGCGCCACCCAGCGCGACAGCTCGACCTCGTGGTCGTGCTGCTCGTCGACGCCGAACACCTCGAGATCGCCCTCCGGTGGCTGGCGCCGGCGGCGCTTCTGGCCCGGCAGCTGGGCAGGCCGCCCGGGTCGATCCCGTCGGGGAGGTCGCGCGGATCGGGCCGGTCCGGGCCCTCGGGGTCCGGCATCAGGAGGTGGGCGTGGCGCGCTCGTACGCGTCGACGATGTCCTGCACGATGCGGTGGCGGACGACGTCGGCGCTCGTGAGGTGGACCCAGGAGAGCCCGTCGATGCCGGTGAGGATGCGCTCGAGGCCGGCGAGCCCGCTGCGGCCGCCCGGCGACGTCGACCTGCGTGGTGTCGCCGGTGACGATGGCCTTGGACCCGAACCCGATCCGGGTGAGGAACATCTTCATCTGCTCGGGCGTCGTGTTCTGCGCCTCGTCGAGGATGATGAACGACGAGTTGAGCGTGTTGTGGGTGACCAGGAAGTCGTCGGTCACGTAGAGCGAATCCGCGGCGGCGACCTGATGCACACGGTGTCGGCCTCGCCCGCGGGCTCGATGGACTCGACCATCCGCATGGGCCTCCCACCCTCGAAGAGGCGGTGACGCGCTGCCTTGCGAGCGAGACGAAACGGCGCGATCCCGGCGGGCAAGCGGATGTCGAGGCGATGGCTGTCCGCTCGGTGGAGGACCGGACGTCTCCGGCGACGCCCGCCAGACTGGGGTCCAGCTGCGAGCCGTACCCGCCGGTACACGACACCGCCGAGGGACCGCACGAGGAAGACGACGTCGTCGGCCAGCTGCGCGCGACGTGGTGTTGTACTCGACGCGACAGCTCCGGCCCCGCTGGATCACGGGGCCCCCATCCGTGTCCAGCAGACCCTGGAGCACGCCGAGACGGACCGTCTGCGCTGTTGAGGAGGTACTCGAGCGGGAACGAACTTGGTGCCCGACCGGGTGCCGGCAACGCCGAGTCTTCGCGCAGCACGGCCGTGACCGGGTTCACGACCGACCCTCGACCGCCGCCCTGCGCGGCGGAGCACGTAGTCGTACCTCGCTCTTCGCGCGTGACCTCGAAGTCGTCGGAGGGCCGTGCCCAGCGCCGTCGACGAGCTCCGGGTCCTTGGTGGTGAAGCTCGGGGTCGTGGACGTCGTGATGCAGCCGTCGCCGAGCAGGAGCCCGAGCGCGTACGGGTCCATCGGCACGGGCCGGGGCTCGAACTCGACCGGGGCACTGACCAACGGCAGCTCGTAGCGACGCTGGTGGTGCCGTCGCAGGTTGCCCGATCATCTCGTCGGTCCGGCACGACGGGTCCCACCTTCCGGCGGCGATCGTCGATCGTCATGCACGCTCCAGAGGTGCTCGGCGCAGCACTCACGTCGTCGACGCCGTCCTGGGTACGCAGGTCGAACACCGGCCGCCGACCCTGCGGGTAGACACCCAGCACGGTGGTCGGCCGACCATCGGAGCCGACCACCAGGTCGCCCACTGCGAGGTCCCCGATGCGGCGCCACCCGCCGGGCGTGAGGACTCGCCGGTCGACCGGCTGTCGCGCCCGCGCATGAACGCGAGGGGCGCGACCTCGACGGCGCCCCGCTCGAGGAGCTTGGCGCCGGCCTCGGTGCCGACCATGTCGTGGAGCGCGTCCCAGAGCGGGCGCAGGTACGGGTCGACCTTGGCCATGAGGTCCCCGGGGAGGAACCCGAGCCGCTCCCCCGCCTCGACGGCGGGGCCGGGTGAGGATGATGCGGTCGACCTGCTTGGCCTGCAGCGCCTGCACGCCCATCGCGACGGCCAGCCAGCTCTTGCCGGTGCCGGCGGGGCCGAGGCGCGAACGTGATCACGTTGTCGCGGACGGCATCGACGTAGCGCTTCTGTCCGCTGGACTTGGGCCGGACCGGCCGCCCCGGGCCGGGCGCAGCACCTCGGAGGTCAGGACCTCGGACGGCCGCTCGTCCTGGCGGACCATCTCGACGCTGCGGCGCACGATCGACGGCGTCGAGTGCGTGGCCCTGCTCGACCAGGACGATCAGGTCCTCGAAGAGGGCGGCGACCCGCTCGGCGTCGGGCCCCGTCGACGGCGATCTCGTTGCCCCGCACGAGCATCGTGACGTCCGGGAAGGCGGCCTCGACCGCACGGAGGACCTCGTCGCGCGGCCCGAGCAGCGCGGGCATGAGGTGGTTGGCCGGGACGGAGATCTTGACCTGGGTGCTGGACAAAAGGTGGTGTCAGCTCTTGACGCTGGTGTCGGGGTAGAGGTGCTCGAGGCTTCCCGGCTCGATCTTCGAGGCCTCGATGAAGGCGTCCACGTCGGTCAGCTTGAGCCGGATGACCCGGCCCGAGGCGGTACACGGTGAGGTCACCCTGATCGATGAACCGGTAGAGCGTACGGGCGGTTACCCCGAGACGACGAGCGGCTTCCTGCGTTGACAGCCACACGGCATCCGGCGACGACCCAGGATCAGAGGGTAACGACGCCATGCCGCAAGGCTACACCCGCGCCCGCGAAGTTCGGCCCCTTCCGATCAACCCCGAACGGTGTTCAGAAGCACCCGAGAGGCGCCGAGAACCCTCCTCCGGGTCTCACGGCCGAGAGCGTCTGCAGGAACACGACCCGGCGGCCGCGCGTCGAGGCGCTCGAAGGCCGCGGCCAGGGCCTTCGCGGTGTAGGTGGGCTCGCTGGCGAGGCCCAGCCCGGCCGCCCGGGCCGCGGCCGCGGTCCCCGCCGGGGTCGGGTGGCCGTAGCCCGGGCCGAACCAGTGCCCGTCGATCGTCCACCGGGCCGGGCGGCGGCACGCGCCGCCGAGCGCGAGCAGGGAGCGGACCCCCGCCTCGATGCCCGCGGAGCACCGGCGCGTTGGTGACGATCCGGTCGGCGACCCGCACCGCGACCACGCGGCGCGGCGCCAGCCGCCCAGCGCGAGCCCGAGGGCGAGGCCGACCGACGAGCCGCCGCTGCCGAGGGCCACCACGACGTCGTCGGGCTCGTCCCATCCCGCCGCGGCGAAGCGTCAGCCAGCTCGAGGCCGGCCCCGACGTACCCGAGCACCCCGAGCGGGCGTCGAGCCACCGGGGGTCACGAGCGTGGCGCCGCGCGGCGCCAGGACGGCCCAGCGGCGGGCCAGCACGAACGGCATGGCAGTCGAGGAGCGGCGCGAGCGTGACGACGCCGAGCGCCTCGGCGCGGCGCCGCCATGCCCTCGACGTGGGCGGTGTCGGGCTGCGGGAAGCGCACCGCCTCCACCGTCGAGACCCAGGCGGGCGGCGTGCACCGCCGTCGCGACGACGTGGTGGCTGCCCGGGCGCCAGCGGTGAGCACCGGGCCGCCGCGCCGGGCCGCGATGGCCAGCAGGTGCTCGAGCTTGCGGACCTTGTTGCCGCCGTAGCGCGAGTCGCTGAGGTCGTCGCGCTGCACCCAGAGCCGCTCCTCGACCTGGTCGACCGGCGTCGGCAGGCCGTCGGCCAGCGGCACGAACGGGACGAGATCGGCGAGCCGCGGCAGCCGGTCGAACAGCGCCCGCTCGGTCGCGCCGCGTGTCACGTGCCCGGCCAGCGACCGGGGTTCATACGCCGCTCGGGGTCGAGCGGCGTGCGCACCCGGCCGAGAGCGCGACCCACCCGGGATCGGCTCGCTCGATGATGCGTGCGCGCCGCGTCGGCCGAGGCCTTGTACGGCACGTACCCGTGGTCGAGCACGACGTCGGCGAGCTCGCCCATGCACGCCGCGCACACGCTCGACCTCCTCGGCGTCCGCCTGGTCGAAGCAGGCGACGAAGCGCAGCACGTGGTAACGGCCGCCCTCCATCGGCCGGGCGACGAGGAACGGCGGGAAGCCGTGGGCTTCGAGCGACGGCAGCCCGCATGGCGCCGGCGACCCACGCTCGCCGGCGGGCCGTACGACCCGACCCAGGCCAGGCCGCCGCCCGGGAAGTCGAGCAGGAAGTCGAGCGTGGTGGGCAGCTCGGCGAGCTTCGCCATGCCCGGGCATCAGGTCACGAGGTGTCCGACCTCGAAGGGCGGGTCGACGCCTGCTTCCTCGAGGATCTGCCGCCCGAGCGCTTGCCACGCGCGTCGAGCTCGGCGGCCGATCGCCCCGGTGAGGTCGATGAAGAGGAACGCGAGCGGCTCGTCGTCGGCGCGCACCGAGGTCACGCGTCGCGCCGAACAGCAGCTTGGCCGACGGCCACGTCATGCAGGCCGACATCGTCGACCGACCCGGTGCGGGCCGCGCCCGCATAGCGTGTAGGCCGTGCCGAGCGCCAGCAGAACGCGAACCACCGCGTGCGGTGCGCCGGCTTCGGCACCGAGCTCGACGCCACCGCGCAGCACCATGCCCGTCGTCCCCTGCGTCGACACGAACAGCCCGGTGAGGTCGGGCAGCGGCGCCGGGCGAACCACCCGTCGACGACGCCGCCGGTGCCGGCCCGCACCACGGTGCCGTCGGCGAGTACGGCCTCGACACCGGTGATCCACCTACCCATCGCGCCGCCGGGCAGCGAGAGGTTGTTGAGCCCGTCGAGCAGCACGTTCATCAGCACGGACGTGAACGGCGGCGCGAATGGATACGTGTAGGTGAGGTCCGGGTGGTCACGCGTCGAGGTGAGCCTTCAGCTGTTCGAACGTCACGCCGGGCTCGACGACCGACGTCATCGTGTCCGCGTCGACCTCGATGCCATCGAGCCGGCGCAGGTCGACGACGAGTCCACCTTGCGGGGATGGCGATGCCGGCGACGTTGTACCGGCGACGACCGGAGTAACCGATACGCCCCGTCCGCGGCAAGGCGCACAACGGCGACGACTTCGTCACGTGTGCCCGGCGCTACGGCGAGGTCAGCGTCACCCGGCGGGTTCTCGGTGAGGTCCTCCAGCCAGTCAGCGGGGTCGTGGACGTGGTCCGGCCCGACGAGCGTGCCCAACGCTC
>CAVYOS010000005.1:0-23115 GCA_963770205.1 uncultured Alphaproteobacteria bacterium | reverse complement strand
TGACTCAATCACCTTCCGCATCTGACGGATACTAAGAGCATCAGCATATAGTCCAAGACTTAAACTCTGCGGATGATGACCGACAACTCTCTCGATGTCCTCCTTACGGTGGCCAGCTGCATCAGCTTGTGTGATGAAATATCTTCGCAATGAGTGAAGATCGATCGCTGATTGTCGGCCGCCATTATGTTCGTCTAAGCCCAATTTCCTGCGATATCGGGAAAAGTGCTTCGATAAGAACTGAGATCGTTCGATTTTGGGGTTCTTCGGAGTGGGATACTCGTGGAACAGGAACTGTTCGCTTGTTTTGTTTTTGCAACGCTGTTCGATGAGTTTTTTCAGGTTACTATGGATCGGCACGTTTCGATCTCCACGTTTTGTGTCGAGCAATTGAAATATGTCTTTTTCGCAATGCCGAACTCGCAGATTTGCCAGCTCATTTGCGCGCATGCCCGATAGAGCAAGAGTTAGTATGGATTCGACAAGCCATGTCTCTCCACCACTGCAGAGAAGCATTTGTATTTCTTGTTTTGTGTAGGCCCTCTTTGTTTTCTTTCTGATCTTTGGCAGGGATTGTAAGCTGAACGGATTCACCTCGATCAGCCCTCGTCTCATGGCGTATTTAAACAGCCCCGAACAAAATGAGATATCTTTGTTGATGGTTTTCCAGTGATCCCCGAGCTTCACTCGACTGCTCACCCATTCGCCAACCATCCGTCTAGTGAGATGCTCGATTGTGGTTGGCTTCTCATTCTCAACCAAAGATTTAATGAGTTTCTTCACTGCACGTTCACAATCCGCTTCTTGCCTCGGCCTTCGCGCAGATTCCTTGATGTAAACGGGGAGTAGGGTCTCCAGGAGCGTTGCCTGTGCCTCAATGGTGGCTCTGAATGCCTCGAAGCGAGGTACGTTCTCATCTGCTTCCTTCCTGTGGAGCATCCAGTACACATCGTGCATCTCCCGCGAATTGCTGGGCCACGGAATTCTCAGCCACATAGGGAACTTCGGGCCGGGATGTTCTCCCCCATTCTTCTGTGCCTTTTTGACGGTTGATATCCATTCGGCCCAAAGCATTTGCTTATCGATTGGGGCAGATCTTTCGTCATTCGTATGCTGTCGTGCAGCTAGCTGTATCTGCTCCAGCATCAACTCCACGACGCGAGCCTTTAACCGGTTCGCTTCAACCTTAGAATCCGTTGGCAGCAAATGAACGAGGCTGTGCTGGCCATTAAAGAACTCCCTCAAATGTCGAGGAACCTGAACGCGGAGCCGATAGTGTGCTCCATGCAAATCTAGACAACCCGTAGAGTGCCTTCCCATTGGAACCTCTCGCATCAGGCAACAGCTAACATTGGACGGCAATCTGGACGGAAACCAGAATTCAGGTCCTCATGCCGATCGAACTAAACGTCTGGGGATGTTGATTAATTCGTCAAAAAACGCAATGACGACTTTCGCTGGCTGGGGGACTAGGATTTGAACCTAGACTGGCGGAGTCAGAGTCCGCTGTCCTACCGTTAGACGATCCCCCAATGCGCGAAGGGCAAGCCTGAGCGTCGGGTGCCGCAGGCCAGCGTCTTAACTGACGAGGCGTTGAAGATCAAGACAGGGGCCCGCCTGCCTGAAGCTTATCACCCGCTCCCGCTCCGCCCTAAGCCATGGGAAGCGCGCAGCAACTCGGCGACGACTGCGAATTCTTCTTCATCGCGCGGGCCATACACCATGACGATGTTTGCCGGCAGGCCATATTTTCCCGCCAAAGGATGAAGTTCCGCCCAGCCATTGGCAATCGCGCTGTTCAGAAGCTGAGGAGGCAAGGTCATGTGAAGACTGCCGTCGTGCGGCGGGTGAAGGTGAGCGAATTCGCATTCCACCATGAATGAATTGCGGCGCGCGTGGGCACAGCCCGGCAGATGAAAAGCCCTGGCTCCCGGCACCGACACGAGACTCGGGCCGGTCTCTACCCCGGCCAAGGATTTGCCGAGATCGAACAGCTGCTCTTGAAAGCTCACAGGTGCATTTTGGTCAAGCTGGGTGTGCGGATTGGTGCTGGTGGTCCGCGGGCGCGGCCCTTGTCGCCTGCCTGTCAGAACGTTTTGCATTCTCGTCTCCTGTGCCCCGGAAACGGCGGCGATTATAGGGAATTTCACCACGCCCGTGGAACTCTCCTTGCAATTTGGAGCTCAAAGTACTATGTAAAGCGCATCGAGTTTCGGCCGAATGGCTCGGCTCTCTGCACTTCGAGTGCACCAGCCACACCCTACATCCAGAACATCGATATGGCGTTCGCGCATGGTGCGCGCGCGCCAAGCAGGCGTTTCGCCTTAAGAGGAAATATGCAAACAGGTATCGTTAAATGGTTCAATTCCCAGAAGGGGTTCGGTTTTATTCAGCCGCAGGCTGGCGGCCCGGACGTCTTTGTTCACATCAGCGCGGTTGAACGCGCGGGGTTGGCCGGCCTCAATGAAGGCCAGAAGATTTCTTATGAGATCGTCGCCGACCGCCGCACGGGCAAATCATCGGCAGATCGCCTGGCAATCGCCAGCTAGTTCGAACAAGCCCATTCTAGCCGAACCGATCGCGGATGTACCGACGGCGGATCGAATGGGACAATGGATCGGCGCCTGGGGGGAGGTTCACTTCTCACCGAGGCGCCGGTCTTGCTTTTCTCCACTTCACGAAGGAGCGTTCAATGACGACCAACCTTCATCTCTTCATGTTTCGGTCGAGGAAGAATGACTCGCTGAATGCGTTCGCCCCTGATTCGGCAGGTGAGCGGCTTCCGAAAAAATTTGCACCCTGGATCAGTGTCGGCGTCATCCGGCCGGACCAGACCCCGCCTCCCGGCCTTGGCCGTGCGGCCATCGAAGCGGGCATTGCGGAAAACGGCTATCAGCTTTGGCGTAAAAAGATACCCAGCACGGCTAACTCTCCTTAGAACAAGCGGACAAGCATCACATGCAGGTTTTCGTAAGAGACAATAATGTCGAGCAGGCCCTCAAGGTCCTAAAAAAGAAAATGCAGCGCGAAGGCATTTTTCGCGAAATGCGGCAGCACGGTTCCTATGAAAAGCCCTCGGAGCGTCGTAACCGCGAGAAAGCCGAAGCGATCCGGCGCGCCAGAAAACTGGCCCGTAAAAAGGCGCAGCGCGAGGGACTGATCCCCATGTCCAAGGTTAAACCGCGGGTGGCGCGCCCGGGCGGGTTCCGATTCCCGGGTGCGGTAGGCGCACTTCCATCCTCATCGTCTGGCCCTTCATCGACCGATCGGTGAGAGTGTCCTCTCTCCTACTCACATTGATTCATATCAATCATCGGCCCAAAGCCTAAGGAGATTGGTGCGGGTCTTCACAAGGCGGTCGAACAAACCGCTCTTGCCGTCGCGCTCGAACACTTCGCGAAGAGCAAGCTCGATGTCGAACAGGATCTCGCGCTGCGCGGGATCGCGCAGATAGCTCCGCAGCCAGCCGACGATGGCCAGGCGCGTGCCGCGAGTCACCGGCTCGACGGCGTGCAACGCTCCCGAAGGATATAGAATCAGCTCGCCGGCGTTCAAGCGAATGCTCCGGTTCTCGAGCGTATCCTCAATCACCAGCGCGCCGCCGTCATAGCTCGCGGGATCATTCAGAAAGAGCGTGAAGGACAGATCGGTGCGGCGCCCATTCATCAGGGCATCGTCGACATGGGTGCCATAGGTCATGCCAGGAGCGTAGCGCGAGGCCAGAAGCTTGACGAAGCTCTTCGGGCGGGCGGCTGCCATGAATACTTCATGAGCGAGCAGCGCCTCCCGCACTTTGGCAAGCACCGCATCCAGGGCCGGACTCGGTGCTGCCTGCTCATTGCGCTTCACTTCCCCGGCGTGCCAGCCAGCGGTGCGCCGGCCATCCTCGAAGCCCGCCCGCTCCAGAGCATGAACAATCGCGCCGACTTCATGCACCGATAGAATACCGCCGATGCGCAGTAGCATGAGGCTATTTCACCGCGAGCGCCGCAATCTCGATTCGCGCCGCGGTTCCATAGAGCACGCTTGCATCCGCCGTTATGGATTTCGGCTCAAGGAGCGTGGGCCAAGCGCTGTCGAGACTGTCGAGCTCGCGCGCAATCTCGTCGAAGCTCTTGCCCATGCGCGTGCGGTCTTCGGAGGAAAGGCTCGCCAGCTGCGCCTTGGCTGCCTGGGTAAAGCCCCAGGCATCCTGATATTCGTGGAGCTCGACGATCTTCCCTTCCTTCACGCCTTCGCCATATTCGTCCGCCGCCTTGCGCACCAAATTGATTATCGATTTGAGGTGATCGGCAAGGCCGGTGCTTGCCGCGCGGGCACGGTCGATATCGGCAAGGGCCGCGTCGAAGGCTTTCTGCGCTTCGTCCACCGGCCTGCCGGTTTCAATCGCATGGGCCAAGCGCTCAAGAGAGGGCGCGAACCCCTCGCGCTTGCGGGAGACGAGCGCCGGTTCCAGATCGACATAAAGCTCGTCGCTTGGATGTTTCATGTGAGTCTTGGCCATGTCGGCAGCGCCGTGGCGATAAAGCTCCATGCCTGCGCGCAGATGGCCCTCGACCAGCCCCAAGAGCGTGAGAAAATCGGCATCGCCGCTACTGCTCTGCGAGGCATTGCCTTGTTCGCCACCTTCACCGCCTTCACCGCCTTCACCACCCTCGTTCACCACCCTCGCCGCCTTCACCGCCTTCGCCGCCTTCACCGCCCTGAGCGAGTTGAAATCCGGCTGCGGTCTTGCCGGTCTTGAGGCTCAGCTCACTTGCAGCGCCCGCTCCGGCCGCCAATGTCACCGAGGCGGCGGTGAGCCCCGCGACACTAGCCGTGCCGAGACGGGTCCAAAGTTTCAAGGTGCGGTCAGTGGAAGTTTTGGTCATGTTCTACCTTCAGCGTTCCCGAGCAATGCGCTCGGGTACTGGCAGCCTTGAGAGCTGTCAAGCGCGCGAAGGAGAGGCGATCAGAATTATTCCAATTCTGATCACGCCGGCAGGCCCGCCTCACGCAGCGCCTCGTGGTGATGTTCGGCGTCTTCGGCGCGCTTGTAATGCTGGGTTGCCATGTAGGCGGCGGTCGAAAAGTCGCTATTCCGGGCAAGAACCTCGCGGACATAGTTCGCGGCGGCCTCACGGTTGCCTAGCTTCCATTCCAGCGCCGCCATGAAGGCGCAATGGAATTGATCGGGCGCCGTGATCCGCTTGAAAGCGGACAGAGCATCGGCATAGCGGCGGGCCACAAAATAAGCGCGGCCCAGGTGGTTCCAGAAGCGCTCAGCGTGATAGGGATTGAGGCGCATGGCCTTCAGTATCCACTGAATGCCCTCCTCCGCCTGCCCCATCCAGGTCAGCATCTCGCCTTGCTGAACGACGATGAGATCATCATTGGGATTAAGCGCAAGGGCGCGCTCCTGGTGCTGCATGGCCTGCTCATGCTCGTTCTTCGCCAGGCATACGGCGGCGCAGACGCGATGCACGTCGCTGTCATGATTGTCGAGCCCGAGTGCCGTCTGCAGTTCGCTGGACACGATGTTCCAGGCGGCTTCGCGGTCGCTGCACCAGCCGTTGGTCCAGGCCTGGCCGATCGTGCAGGCCTTCCAGGCGTGGGCATGGGCGTAGTTGGGATCGATCTCAATCGCACGGTCGAGCATGGCGATTGCCGCCTCGTTGGCCTCGCGCGTCGAACGGTGATGGAGGGTCTTGCCGGTGAGCACGCATTCATACGCCAGCATGTTGTCGGTCTTCTTGCGCGCTGCCACATCGCGGCTCGCCGCTTCGATCCGGCCGGGAAGAACGGCGACAATGGCGGCAGTAATCTCATCCTGAATGTCAAAAATATCGGCGAGCTTGCGGTCGTAGCGATCGGCCCAGATGTGCTGGTCGGTTCGACCATCGATCAGCTGGACGATCACCCGAACCCGGTCGGAGGTTTTCCTGACACTTCCCTCGAGCAGATAGTCGGCGCCGAGCTCGCGGGCGACGCGGCGGAGGTCGATGCGCTGGCCCTTGTATTTGAAGGTGGAGTTGCGGGAGATGACGAGAAGACCGCGAAAACGGGAGAGCTCGGTGAGGATTTCCTCCGTCAGGCCATCGGCGAAGAACTCCTGCTCGGGATCGCCGCTCATATTGGCAAGGGGCAGCACGGCGATGGCGGGCTTGGCACGGCTCATCGACTCGGAGGAGTCGGGGATGGGTGCAGCGGATGGAGACATAAAACTATAGACGCGTACCGGCTTGGCGAAATTCTTGACGCTCTGTTCGCCGAGATCGCGCCAGGCCCAGGCGGGATTGGCGGTCACATGGTCGTGAACGGAGGAGGCGATGCATATTCCACCCGGCTCGGCGAGGCCCTCGAGGCGGGAAGCGAGGTTGACGCCCGCCCCGTAAAGATCACCGCCCATGGCGACGACATCGCCGAGATTGATCCCGATCCGCAACTGGATGGCCCGCGAAGACAGTTCGGAATATTTTGCGCCTATGGAGGCCTGCAGCTCAACGGCACATTGAACGGCCTTTATGACGCTTGGAAACTCAACGAGCGCCCCATCGCCCAGGAATTTGAAAACGCGGCCGCCGAACTGTTTGACCAACGGCACGAGAACATTGCCGCGGATCTCCTTGAGCGCGGCAAGCGTGCCCGCCTCATCCTCGCTCATGAGACGGCTGTAGCCCACCACATCGACCGCCATAATCGTGGTAAGGCGGCGGTCGTCGCTTGATTCAAATGCCATTTCACTCTCCCGCCCTCATATTAGCATCCGCGCCGCTGTCAACAAGGTGGCGGGGAACGAGGTTCTTGAGCTCGGCGGCGGCCTACCTTTGCCGATGAAACGCAATGGGCTAAGGAGGGAATATATGCGAAGGACCCCGGCCGGTGCATTCAGAGGACACAAATTCCGCCCAACAGAAGCGTTACCGCGTGGCGCGGAAATTCTACGAGACCCTCACCGTTTCCGAGCGGCTGCCACGCGAGCAGATAGCGGCTTACCAGGAAGGCCAGCTGCAGCAAATGCTCGCCCATACGGCGGCGAATGTGCCCTTCTATCGCGAGGCGCTGGAACGCATCAGACTCGCAGATGGGCGATTTGATCTTGCCCGCTGGAACGAACTGCCGATCGTGTCGCGCGACGTGGTGCGCAGCAATTGGCTGGCGTTTCAAAGCTTCTTCCTGCCGCCAGGACACCGCAGCGTCATCGACGCGAGCACTTCCGGTTCCGAAGGAGCGCCGCTGCGGATGCGCAAGACGCGGCTCGAACACACGGGAGTGGCTTGTGCGTCCTACCGCTATGCGAAGTGGTTCGGCTACGAGTACAGCATTCCGCTTGCCATGATCCGGTCCGGTTTCATCCGGTCGATCGATCCGAATGATCCGGAAGATGCCCTGTGGGGTCCGCCTTGGATTTCGGCGCAGGCGCGCGGCGCACGCCACCGCCTCGACATCAAAACTCCGGTCGAAGAGCAGCTCGACTGGCTCTGCGGGCTCGGCCGGGTCTATCTCAATACTCTGCCGTCAAATGCCATGGCGCTGGCGCAGCTCGCGGCAAGCAGCGGCAGAAAACCCCGGCTTGCAGCCATTCTCACTGTCGGGGAAAGGCTGACCGAAGACGTGAGGACGGAGGTGAAACGGCATCTCGGCTGCCGGATAAGCGATGTCTATGCGACGGCGGAATGCGGGCTCATCGCTATCGAATGTCCCGAAACCGGCAATTACCACGTCCAGTCGGAGATCAGCAAAGTGGAGGCTGTGACGCCGGACGGCATCGGCATGCGAGCCAGGCATGACAGGCCAGCTCGTTGCAACATCACTCTACAATTTCGCGATGCCCATCATACGCTACCGTTTTAACGACCTCATCATCCTGGGTACGAATTGCGCCTGCGGCCGAAGCCTGCCGGTGATCACGAGAATTCTTGGGCGAGAGCGCGGCCTGTTCCGGTTCGCCGATGGAAGGACATTGCTGCCGGAGTTCTGCACCGACCGTTTCGTTTCTCTCGCGGGCACTGCCTCATTGGCAGGTTGCCCAAGTGTCGCAGACGAGTGTGGAGGTTCGGCTTAAGGCCCAGCGCGCGCTGCGGGAGAGCGAACGCGCGGCATTGCGCGATTATGTCTGCGATGTTCTTGGCCAACAGCTAGACGTCACCGTGAACATGGTTGAGGCATTTTCCCATAGCCAAGGCGGAAAATTTTATCCCGTGCTTCGGGAGTTCTAGCCAGCCGTCCCGTCTGTGACGAGCAGATCAATACAACATTCGTCGCGAACATTGCCATCGTCGCATGAGCCGCATTTGGGGCCATCGTCGTCGCCGAGATCCGCGGCGCCGCCGAGGAAATCGAAGAGGCCGTCGGCTGGATCGTCCTGGCGATGGCGGTCGATCAGCGCCTTGCTGCTTCCGCCGAAATAGAATTTGACGCCGCCCATGATGGAAGTGAAGTCATTTTCGCCGAACTCCGCTTCCGCGGTCAGCGACAGGGGCATGGCCGACAGCTGCCATTCGGCATTGATCACAGCGGAATCAATGTCGTTCGAATGCCGCCAGCCGGCGCCGAGACGAAGATCCTCATAAACATAATAGCCGGCCGAAAGCCTGGCGAAGAAGGAAGAATCGATATCATCGCCATCCTCGATCCCGACCCAGGCCTCCAGGCTGATATTGGCGAGATAGAGCTCGACTTCCGGCCCCACCCGCCAGATGCCGACATCATCGCCCAAATCATCCAAATCCCAATTCTCGAAAGTGGCATGAATGCCGATCAAATGGCTCGAGGGATCCCGCATGAAAAAATGGCCGCCGACGCCAATTGCATTGAAGTCGCCGAATGCACCGGCGCCGGCGTCGAATCTGGGCGCCGAACATGCAGCCGAGCGGGAGACTTAAAGAGCCGACCCCCTGGAACTGCCCTTCGCTGTCGATCTCGTCGGCATCGAACACGCCGCCTTGACCATGGATTTTGCCGTTCAGCGACGATACCGCGCAGAGATCGTCGACCGGTTCCTCGACGGGAGCGGCATAATCCGCAGCCCAGGCGGGCACGGTGGCCAATAAGGCGAAGGTCAATCCACCGAGCAATGTCGTTCTGGTCATTGCAACCCTATCGATTCGTTTGATTGTAATTTTCTCGAATCTGGAACCAGTTAAGGGGTTCAGCAATAGCGAAGCGGCTCGACGGGCTCAAAAGCCGGGCTTTGTGGCAACGGAGCAACAGCGAAAGCAACGGTGGGTTACTTGACCGCGCCCGCGGTCAAGCCCTTGACGATATAGCGCTCGAGGAAGATGCCGATGAGGAGCAGCGGCGCGATGGCCGCCGTCGACAATGCCGCCATCGACCACCAGTTGATGCCCTGCGAGCCCGTCTGGCTCGCCACCATGACCGGCAGGGTCTTGGCATTGGTGCTGGTGAGAAGTGCGGCGAAGAAATATTCGTTCCAGCACAGGATGACCGACAGGATGAAGGCGGCGACCATGCCGGGCAGTGCGATCGGCAAGACGATGCGGAGAAACGCGCCCCAGACCGTGCAGCCATCGACCAGAGCCGCCTGTTCCAGCTCGATCGGGATGGTGTCGAACTGGTCGCGCATGATCCAGATGACGATGGGCAGCACCATCAGCGTGTAGACGAGGATCAGGCCGATGCGGGTGTCGAGCAGCGCAAGCTCCTTGTAAAGAACGAGGAACGGCATGGCGAGAACGACCGGCGGCAGGATGAGCTGCGAGAGGAAGAAGAACGAGATGTCCTTGTTGCGCCAGAGGCCGAATTTATAGTCGAAGCGGCTCAGGCCATAGGCAGCGAGCGAGCCGATGACCACGGCCAGAAGCGAGGCGCCGACCGAGGCGAAGACGCTGTTCTCGAAGCGCAGGAGAAATTCCGTCGCTGCACCGTCGAGGTCCGGCCGATGGTGTCGGGCGACAGGCCAAGCGAGCGCCAGCCCTTCCAGTCGGGCTGGAAATCGATCCAGGGAATGAGATGGCCCTGGGTGACGTTGACCGCCGTCTTGAACGAGGTGGTGATCGTCCAATAGATCGGAAAGAGCGAGATGAACGCCCAGAGCAGCAGCGCGGCATAGATCAGAAGTCGCGAGGACACATACCTTCCTCGCCTCAAGCCGGGGCGTTCGGCTGCAGAATCACGTATGGCCACGGATGTGTCCAACCGGTTTGCTCCTCAGGTCACTTTCCTCATCCAGCGGCTGACGAGATGCAGCAGCAGCATGATGAATATGATGATCATCACCAGATAGAACTCCGCCAGCATGGTGCCGTAGCCGACATTGGAGCGGTCGCGATATTCGCGGAAAATGAAGCTCGACACCGTGTCGGTGGCGCCCCCCGGGCCCGCCGGAGGTGACGTTGATGACGATGTCGGCGAGTTTCAGCTGGAAGATGATCTTGAGCACGATGGCGGTGACGCTCACCGGCAGCATCAGCGGAAAGGTGATCTGCCAGAAAGATTGCCAGGGCGTGGCGCCGTCGACTTTGGCCGCTTCCGATATTTCCTTGGGCAGCGCCTGCAGACCCGCCAGCAACAGGATCATGATGAACGGTATCCACACCCAGGCATCCATGCGCCATGATGCTGAACCTGGCGATCCAGGCGTGGTGAAGAAGGCGGGGCTGTCCCAGCCGAGATGGCGCGCCAGCGTGGCGACCGGACCGAAGCGGTATTCCATCAGCGACTTGCCGATCATCCAGCTCACCGCCACGGGGCTCAGCATGAAGGGCAGGAGAAAGGCGACGCGGAAAAATTTGCGCGCCCTGATTTCGGCATTGAGCAGAAGCGCCAGGCCGAAGGCGATCGCATATTGCACGAGACACGCCAGCACATAGAAAACCATGTTGCCGAGCGCGTTCCAGTAATAGGGATCGCTGCAGCAATGCGCTCGAGATTATCGAGGCCGTTGAATGGCCGGCCGCTCAGCGAACTCAAGTTCCAGTCGGTGAAAGCGATGTAAAGACCGAAAAAGGTCGGAAAGACCACCATGGGATGGTGAACAGCAGGGCCGGGCAGCACGAAATAGCGCGCGGTGGCCCGCTTCGCCGCGGATCAACACCTGGCCGGCACCAAGGCCATGGCCCAGATCAAGATAGGCATAGAGAACCGGGCGCCAGTTCTCGAAACCCGCCGAGACGCTGCCGGCCGGTATAGCGATTTGACCGAGCAGAACAATGAATGAGCAGCAGCGAAGAAAGGCCGATCAGAGCGCGGCCGGCATGCTTCCGGCTTGCCGATATTTCGGCCGGCGACGCTTTGAGCCGATCATCGCTCAGCGGTGACGCTTTCAGCATTGGAATCGCAGCTTCTCGATCTCTGCACCGCAACCGGCTCGGCCTCATCGGAAATGCCGGCGGCGTTGGCCGCCGCCGGCCCGGTTAAGACTGGTTCAATCCGATGCAGCTACAGGCCGAGCGATGCCTTGTAGAGCGCGATCTGATTTTCGCGGCCGATCTGGTCGGTGATTTTCTCCCAGGCGGCGGCGATGTTGTCGGCTCCCTTTTGCGCGTCGAGCCGCCGGCGAAGATCTTCGCCAGTTCGTCCTCGGCCACGCTGTAATACTGGAAGATGCCCGGGATGCGCGGTTCGATCGCCGCATTCGGATGATTGTAGGAATTGGATTCCGAATTGAGATAGGAGGTGATGAAGGCTTCGTCATAACCCGCCGCCACCCATTCCGCGATGTTGAAATGGCTGTTGCGATAGGGCTGGAAGCCGGAGGATAGGCCGCCATCCACAGCGAGATGTCCTTGCCGCCGAGATGGGCCGCGGCACTCCAGGCTGCCTTTTGCTTCTTCGGATCGCTGTCGACGCGGGCCATCACGTAAACGCCCCAGCCGATATAGGCCATGTTGGGTGCGTAGTTCGGCCCGCTCGGCAGCTTGTCCCATTGGCCGGTCTTGGCGTTGTAGACATCGTCGGAACCGGGAAGAATGTCGAAGCCGCAGACGTCGCCGATGACCGAACCGTCGCTGGTCTTGGCGTTCGACCCGATGTCACCCCACCAGGCAAGCATCGAGCCGGTGCCGGCGAGGAACTGCTGGAAGGCCGTCGTGCCTGGATCGGCATTGAGCTGGTCGGCCGGCTCCGACGGCAGCGCGTCGATGACATCCTGGATGGCGCGCACCCAGGCCGGATTGTTGACCCGCGGCTTCATCGTATCGATGTCGAACAGCCAAGCCTTGTCGTCGGGATGCTTGGCATAGGCGGTGGCTCGGCTGCCGAGGAAATAGAAACCGAAGCCGCCCCAGCCCTTGGCCGGATCGAGATAGCCGTAAAGATCCTGGCCGCTGAGCTTCTTGCCTTTGAGGAACTTGGTGACCTCCTGAACCTTCTGCCAGGTTTTCGGCACGGCCCATTCGCCCTGCTGGCCCTCATCCTTCCACGCCTTGGCCAGCTCGGCATCGGAGAACACATCGGTACGGTAGTTGAAGGTATGGCAGTCGCCGTCGATCGAGATGCGGTAGGTCTTGCCGTCCCAGGTGCCGACCGGCGGTTTCAGATAACCGACATAGTCGTCCATCTCGATCTGGGTCTTGACCCAGTCCGGCATTTCCGATGCGAGGCCCTTGCCGCAGACATCGCCCTCGAAGGGTGCGCCCATTTCGATGATATCGAAATCGACCGTGCCGGTGGCGATCGCCTGCTGCAGGCGCGGATTGTAGTCGGCCTGGGCCAGGTCGATCCAAGTGATCTTGGCGCCGGTATAGGCCTCCCATGGCTTAAGAAAGCCGCGGAACAGAAGGTTGTGCAGGTTCTGGTTGTTGAGACCCATGAAGGTCAGTTCGACGCCGCTGAATTCGCCTTCCTTGACATCGGCCTTGGTGGCCCCAGGCACAGCTCGCCCACCTGCTGCCAGTCGGCATCGGTCGGCGAGCCCTTGCCGACGCCGGGGATTTTTAGAATCTGCGTGCGCAGATTGTCCTGCGCCCGTGCCGGACCGGCCATCGTGTTGAACACGCCGGCGGCACCCAGCGCGGAGGCTGCGGCGGCTCCCTTCAGAACGGCGCGTCGGTTCAACCGGAGAATCCGGTCATACACTTCAAGCTTCATTGCGAAGTCCTCCCAATTATGGCGCTCTATCTCTCCCAGCCTTGCGGCATCGGCGTTGCGTTAACCAAGCTCGGGAGGTGCCGTCAGCGAAATTCACGAAGCGTCGTATGAGGCTCGTGAGCTACGCCTAACCAATTGTGCAACTCTGACTTTCAGCAACGCAATTCGACAGCTGACGAAGGCAATTGTTAGTATGGAGCAGCCTTGGTAGATGTCAACAATCGGGGCGCACAACGCGCAAATGTCGAGCACGGCCATGAGCGAGAACTTCCGCAGTGTTTTCGGTCCGCGCAAACCGATCATCGGCATGGTGCATCTCGGCGCCCTGCCCGGCTCTCCTCTTTATGATCCGCAGGGGGGACTGGGGGCACTGGCCGAGAGCGCGGCGCAAGACCTGGAGGCGCTGCAGCAAGCCGGGTTCGACGCCGTTATGTTCGGTAATGAAAACGACCGGCCCTATGAGCTGAAGGTCGATACCGCGTCGACGGCGACCATGGCCTTCGTGATCGGCCAGCTGCGCTCAATGATCAAAGTTCCGTTCGGCGTGAACGTGCTGTGGGATGCCAAAAGCTCGATTGCCCTGGCCGCCGCGACAGGTGCTTCCTTCGTGCGGGAGATCATGACGGGCAGCTATGCTTCAGATATGGGGCCGTGGACGCCCGATGCGGGCGCGGCCATGCGATATCGGGATCGGCTCGGCCGGCGCGACTTGGCGCTGCTTTTCAATGTTTCGGCGGAATTCGCCTGGTCGCTGGACAGGCGCAGCCTGGCGGAGCGGGCGCGCAGTGCGGTTTTTTCCTCCATACCCGACGCCGTTCTCGTCTCAGGCGCAATCACGGGCGAAGCCGCAGCACTCAGCGATCTCGCCGCGGTCAAGCAGGCCCTGCCGTCAACTCCGGTGCTGGCCAACACCGGCGTGAAGCACGAGACGGTGGCGGATGTCTTGCAGGTGGCCGACGGCTGTATCGTCGGATCGTCGCTGAAGGTCGACGGCCATACATGGAATGCCGTCGATGCGAAGCGCGCTCAGGAGTTCATGCGGCTGGCGCGAATGGCCCGGGGCCACTGACATGGCAGCCGCGCCGGACCTCGACCGCCTGCGCCGGCTCGTGACGGATCTCATGATGATTCCGGGCCTGAGCGGCTATGAAGGCCGGGTGCGGCGGCGCCTCGCCCGCGAACTCGATGGTCTCGGCATCGCCTCGCGCACCGACCGGCTCGGTAATCTCATCGGCACGCTTGCGGGAAACAATGCATCGCCCAGCGTGATGCTCTTTGCCCATATGGACCAGCTCGGTTTCATCGTTCGCAAGATCGAAGCGGATGGCTTGATTAGGGTGGAGCGCCTCGGGGGCGTGCCTGAAAGGGCGCTGCCGTCGCAGGCCGTGCTGCTGTGCATCGCGGAAGGCAAAGACGTCCCGGGCATCATCGCCAACAAGAGCCATCATGCCACCGCTCCTGATGAAAAATATCGCGTGCTGCCCTATCCCGAACTTTATATCGATGCTGGCTTGCGCAGTGCCGAGGAGGTGGTATCTGCCGGCATCGAGATCGGCACGCCCGTCGTTTACGCGCCTAAGACGATCACCATGGCGGGTAATCGGATTGCCGGAACCTCGGTCGACGACCGCGCAGGCTGCGCAGTGATGATCGAAGCGGCGCGCAAGCTCAAGACCATCAGCAGGCGGCCCAATGTTCACCTGGTTTTTTCGGTGCAGGAGGAGTTCAACCTCAGGGGTGCGGTCACGGCGGCGCAAGCGCTCAAGCCCGATATTGCCATTCAGCTCGACATCATACTGGCGACCGACACGCCGGACATGACGGCGCGGGGCGACGTGCGGCTCGGCGGCGGACCGGCCATGAGCCTCTACAGCTTTCACGGGCGCGGCACGTTGAATGGCACCATTCCGCATCCCGCACTCGTCCAACTCATAACAGCGACCGCGAGAGCGGAGAATCTCGCGCTGCAGCGCAGCGCCCATGTCGGCGCGCTTACCGATTCGTCCTATGTTCAGCTCGTGGGTGAAGGGGTGGCGGCAATCGATCTCGGCTTTCCCACCCGCTATACGCATTCCTCGCTGGAGGTGTGCGATCTCGGCGATCTCGAGGAACTGGTTCGGCTCACCGTCGCTTCCATCGCCGGGATCGATGAGGCGTTCAGCCTCGATCGCGATGATTACGGCCAATGAGGCATTATCTCGGAATCGACATCGGTACTTTCGAGTCGAAAGGCGTTCTCGTCGACGAGAGAGGCGAAATCATCGCCTCGGCTGCGAAGCCGCACAAGATGATCGTGCCGCACCCGGGATGGGCCGAACATCGCCCGCGCGAAGACTGGTGGGAGGATTTCACTTTTATCGCAAAAAAGCTTATCGCCGACAGCGGCGTTCCACCGCCCTCGATTCGAGCGGTCGGCAGCAGCGCTATCGGGCCATGCATGCTGCCCGTGGACCGCGACGGGGCACCGCTCATGAACGCGGTGCTCTATGGCGTCGACACGCGGGCAGTGAAGGAAATCGCCGAGCTCACCGAGAGAATCGGCGAGCAAGTGCTGCTCGACAGGTGCGGCAACGCGTTGACCTCGCAGTCGGTCGGCCCGAAGATCCTTTGGCTCAAACGCAATGCCCCCGATATTTTCGCCAGAACCCACAAAATTCTGACCTCGACGTCCTATTTGGTCCATCGCCTGACGGGGAGGTTCGTCATCGATCACTACACGGCGGCAAATTCGAGCCCTTTCTATCTGGCAGATGAAAGACGATGGAGCGATGCACTCGCCCCGGACATCGTCTCTCTCGAGCAGCTGCCCGATCTCGCCTGGACAACGGATATCGCCGGGCAAGTGACGGAACGCGCCGCGGCGGAGACGGGGCTCGCGGTAGGCACGCCGGTCATCGTCGGGACGGTCGATGCGGCGGCGGAAGCGCTCAGCGTCGGGGTCTTGGAAACGGGCGACATGATGCTGATGTACGGATCGACCATCTTCATCATCATGATCACCGAGACCAGGGTGCGGGACCCTCGATTGTGGTATGCCCCCTGGCTCTTTCCCAGCCAGCATGCCTCGATGTCGGGACTAGCGACCAGCGGCACGCTCACCCACTGGTTCCGCGATCAGTTCGCGCGCGAGCTTGAGCCTGAGACGGCGGCCGCCACGCTCGTAGCAGAGGCAGAAGATTCGCCGCCCGGTGCGAAGGGGCTCATCGTGCTCCCCTATTTTTCAGGCGAACGAACCCCGATACACGATCCCCAAGCCAAGGGCGTGTTTTTCGGGCTCAACCTCACCCATGATCGCGGCGACATGTTCCGCGCCCTTCTCGAGGGCATAGCCTGCGGCACAGCGCATATCCTCGACACTTATCGCGACGCCGGGCAGGAACCGCGCGGCATCTATGCCGTCGGCGGCGGCACAAGGAACCGCGTGTGGGCGCAGGCGACGTCGGATATCTCGGGCTGCCGCCAAATCGTCAGGGCAAAGACGGTCGGCGCTTCCTATGGCGATGCGTTCCTTGCCGCCCTCGCGGTCGGAGACGTTGTGCCTGATGATATTCGGCGATGGAACCCGGTCGCCTCGGAAATCATGCCCGACCCCGCCAAGACGGAAGCGTATCGCCGGCAGTACGACATTTTCCGCGCGCTCTACCCACAGACGCGCGATCTGATGAAACGACTCGACGGGTGAGCTCCCAAAAATCAACTCTCGTCATTCCGGCGAGAGCTGGATCCAGCTTCATACGCTTAGACGCTTCAAGCTGGACCCCGACTTTCGTCGGGGTGACGCATGGTGGCAGATCGCGGGTCAAGCCCGCGCATGACGGCACCCTTTTCCTTCTCCCCTTTTGAGGGAGAAGGTGGCGAGATGCGTTTTGGCATCGAGCCGGATGAGGGGTGCCCCCTCACCCTACCCTCTCCCACGAGGGGAGAGGGAAATACTTTCCTCTTGACAACATTCCTAGTATAGAGTAGTCATTCTTCACCCTGCTCCGTGAAGGAGGCGCTGTCCGGATGTCGCCTTTTGAGTGTGGAGAAAGGGCCGGTGCCTGTAGGCAAGCCGTGGACTGGCTGCCGTTGACCAGGGGTTGAGTGCTAGGCCGGCGCGGCTTCGAAACATCCCGAAGCGAGTGACGTGAAAGTGACCTCCCAAAATCACCGGGGTGGAGCGCCCTCGCACCATCTCTACTAACACCAACGTTGGCGCCACCGCGAGGTGCCGCTCCACCCCTCCTTCATCCCGGAAGCGAAAGCTGGCGGAGGGAATTTCTGTTGTGCAGCACGCCCCCATGCAGGGAATGCTCTCTACACCGGGTCGGGAGGTATCACGCCCTTCTTGAAGATAAAGCAGCTGTAGAACCGCCGCTCGCCGGTTTGCACCACGCAGTAAGCCTTCTTGGCGAGAGCATAAAAGGCATGACGCTCGAGCGAGCCCATCGGCCAGGAACGGCCTTCCGCCGCATCGATCTCACGCTGGACCTCGGACTGCACGACCGGCAGCTCGTTGGGCTTGTCCACGACTTCCATGCGTATCGCCGGCTTGTCGACGAACGGGTCGAGCGGCATGACCGACAATATGGCGCGTGCCGCGCGGGGAGCGGTAACACCATCCAGCCGGATGAGGCGGCGCAGCACGGAATGGCGCGCAACCGAGTCGGCGGGGAAATTCGTGTCGCAGATGACAAGATCATCGCCATGGCCCATGGCGCGAAGCGCGTAGAGCAGATCGGCGGTGAGGATGGGATCAAGCGATTTGAGCATGGAGCCTCGCCTTTTTTGTTCAATTCAGCCGTTTTCCAGTGGTGGTGTCGAAGAGATGCACGTTGACGGGATCGGGGGTCACGGGCAGCATTTCCCCAGGCTTGGCTTTCAGCCGCTCGCGAAACACGCCGACAATCTTCTGCCCGGCGAGCTTAGCGAAGAGCTGGGTCTCCGATCCGGTGGGCTCGATTACCGAGACTTCCGCCTTGAGGTCGCGGCCGCCGAGAGCGAAATGCTCGGGCCTTATGCCATAGATGGCGGACATACCGTCGGCACCCGCTGGGGCCTCGGCAAGCGGCAGGGCGATGCCGCTTTCGGTCACGAAGCTCGGCTTACCGTTGAGGCGGATGGTGCCGCTGAACAGATTCATGGCGGGCGAGCCGATGAAGCCGGCGACAAAAATATTGGCGGGCCGGTCGTAGAGTTCGAGGGGCGCGCCTGCCTGCTCGATCAGCCCGTCGTGCAAAACCACGATCCGGTCGGCCATGGTCATCGCCTCGACCTGGTCGTGGGTGACATAGACGGTCGTCGTCTTGAGGCGCTGGTGCAGCTCCTTTATCTCGGCGCGCATCTGCACCCGGAGTTTGGCGTCGAGGTTGGAAAGCGGCTCATCGAACAGAAAAACCTTTGGATCGCGAACGATGGCACGGCCCATGGCGACGCGCTGGCGCTGACCGCCGGACAGCTCGCGCGGATAGCGCGAGAGATAAGGGAGAAGATCCAATATGGCGGCAACCCGGCGGACGCGCTTTTCAATCTCGGCCCTGGGCGCGCGGCGGAGCTTCAGCGAAAATCCCATGTTCTCGGCCACGGTCTTGTGGGGATAGAGCGCATAGGTTTGGAACACCATGGCGATGTCGCGATCCTTCGGCGGCAGATCGTTCACCACGCGCTTGCCGATGCGAATATCGCCGGAGGTGATGGCTTCCAAACCCGCGATCATGCGCAAGAGAGTGGATTTGCCGCAGCCGGAAGGACCGACAAGGATCACGAACTCGCCGTCGGCGATAGCCATGGACACGCCATGGATCACCTCCTGGGCCCCATAGGATTTGCGCACGTCGACTACGTCTACCGAAGCCATGCGGCTCATTCCTTCATTAGTGAAAATCCGCTTGCGAGGTTATTGCATGCACAGGCGCTCGACAACACAATCCAGCATGCGGGATAGTGGAGATCAAGGAGACGACGCATGCGCTACGAATTGATGTTGCCGCATCAGATACGCGCGGCGATCAGCGCCCGCTGGCCGGTCGTGCTGCCGCTGGGTGTTCTCGAGTATCACGGCGAGCACATGGCGGTCGGAATGGACACGCTGGCGGTGGTAAAGCTCCTCGAAATGCTCGAGAGGGAAACCGATCTCGTCATTCTGCCGCCGTTCTACTATGGCGCGGCGAGCTATGCGGTCGAGCCGCCGGAGGGAACAGGAACGGTCCAAGTGAATGCCGAGCGGCTTTTCCCCTTCGCACAAGATTTGTTCGGCAGTTTGCTGCGCATCGGCTTCCGCAACATCCATTTTTTCATTCATCACCAGACGGAGAATTTCGCCGCCGGCATGCCGACCGACCTGGCGTTCAAATTCGCTGCCCGGCAGGCGATCTTCGCGTTTCTCGAGCGAGAGCGCGGTGAGGGCTTTTGGGGTGACAGCAAAATGGCCGATTACTACGCCCAGCAGGCCAGCGGGGAAGATCCGTTCAACTGGATCAAGGGCCATCCGCTGATGACGGCTGAAATTATCAAGCGCTATCCCTTCGACCATGCCGGCAAGGGCGAGACCTCGCTGCTCATGGCGTTATGTCCGGAAGGAGTAGATATGAGCCGTTTCTCGGAGGAGAAGTGGTATTTGCGCAGCGGACGGGAGGCGACTGCCGCGCTTGGCGCAGAGGGCCGCGACATGATCATGGGCCATATGCGGGAGGTGCTCGGCATCCCGGCGAAACCATAGCTGTCGCGCAGGATGCCCGAGCAGGCGGTGTCATTCCCAGAAATGCTTCAGCCCTTCACGAGCAATCTCGTGGCGCTGAAGGCCGATGTCCTTGAGAAGGTAATCGGGCAATTGCAGCAGCCCCATCAGCCTGCGGCGCTCTCTGATGCGGTTGAGCCATTCCGCGGGAACCGCCATGGCACGCTGGGCCAGCTGCGCCAGATTGCTATGAGAAGTATTCACGCTTGCCATTGTCATCTCCATTCCCCAATTCATCATCCGTTTTCCCATCTTGTAAGGTTAAGATGGATGATGACGGCGATCGGGACAAACGAGTTATTGGCCGGCTATATGTGAGCAAACGTCACGCAAAGGAGGGCGCATGACGAGCTTCCATTCAACCGCTATAAGGCGGCCTTTCTGATTCCCAGGGTCCCATGACTACCGCCCAAGACATTATCAAGACGCTCGCGCTTGCACCCCTGCCCTTGGAAGGCGGGTATTACGCCGAGACCTACCGTTCTGCGTTCGGGACGGCCATCTATTATCTCCTCACCGAGGACAGCTATTCGGCGATGCACCGGCTTCCTGGCGATGAGATCTTCCATTTCTATCTCGGCGATCCGGTCGAGATGCTGCAATTGCGGCCGGACGGGACGGGGGAGGTTTTGCCCTCGGGCCGGACCTTCGCCGCGGCATGCGGCTGCAGACGGTGGTGGCGGGCGGGGTGTGGCAAGGATCGCGGCTTGCTGCCGGCGGCTCCTTCGCGCTCATGGGAACCACCATGGCTCCGGGATTTCGACTTCGCCGATTATGTCGCCGGAGATGCGGCACAGCTTTCTGCCGAATATCCGCAGCATGCAGACCGGATCAAAAGGCTGACCAGGACTTAAGTGATCGCCTATTCTTCTTCGCCCGCGTCCTCGCGGTCGATCTCGCTCACATGCTCGGCCACGTGCTCGGGGTCCTCGATATGATCGGTGCCCTGCTCGCTGCGCTTGGGCTTGTCGGGATCTAGGCCGGGCGAATCCTCGTTACTAGGTTCATCGGGATTGGTGCGATTCTTGGGGTTATTTTTTTGGGGGTTCATCATGGCGTCCTTTCTCCGTGCTGCTGTCGCGTTCGTCGGGAGCGCGGTGCTCCTGGTCACGCGGACCACCCTGGCCGCGCTGGCCACCTGAGTCAGGTCTCACAGGCCGTTTCATCATTTGCTCCTCTCAGGCTGCCGCCTTTCGTTCCAATTTCATGACAAAGTCCTTGGTAACCCGGGAAAGATTGTCCTTGAGCCATTTCGCCATCGCCTCCTCTTCCTCGAGGGATTGCTGCAGCAGCGGCACAATGCTGCGCTGGGTGGCGATCTCGCAAAGAGTGAGCAGGGATTTGTAGGCTGCGATCTCGTAATGCTCGAAAGAGTAATTGGCGAATGTGTTCTTCAGAATTTCATCCTCGGCCATGGCATTGGAGACCGCCATCAGATTGCCGAGCGGGGCGACCGCGCCGTCCTTCACGACCGCGGCGTCCTCGCCGAGCGCATCCAAGCATTGTTCGAGCCGATCCAGCTGCCTTCCGGTCTGGGCAAGATGATGCTGCACCTGCTCCTGGACCTCGGGATATTCCTCGAGCCGGCTCGCCTGTCGCTCGAGAAGCTCAAGGGCCTGGCTTTCCATGGCATGGGCATTGCGCAAACCCGTGGCCAGGACCGAGGTCGCGGTTTGCGACATTGATGGACTTCCTATCGCTGGTTGGTTGGGCCCTCCCGCGGGGCTGTTCCGCGGGAGGGGCCCCTCGCCTCAAAAGGCGAGTTTGTTTCTGTAGCGTGGTCCCCTTCAGCCGGCTCGGCATCGCGATCCTCACGGAGTTCCGGGTGCTCGGGCGGGAGCGGGGCGCGCCCGGGGTCGCGGCGATCTTCGGGAGTTGTGCGAGGATTTGTGCGGTTATGCCGATTCATATTTCAGTTCCTGACGAGGGTCCCGGCTGCCCGGCTGGGCAGCCGGGCATTCCTAGCGAGACCGGTCGGACTGTTTCTGTCCGCCGCCCTTGCCACCGCGCGATCCCTGGCTGCCGCGGGACTCTTGGGTATCTTTCCGCCCGCCGCGACCACCTTCGCGTGATTGGTTGTTTGGCATTGTTTCATCTTCCTTTTCTCAAACCCCCGAATCTAACACCGATGGTTCCTGCAGGTTCCGCCAGCCTGGGCTGGCGCTCTTTCGCCGGTCTGGTGAAATTCTGTTGAATTGAAACGTCGCGACACACATTTCTGCCCCGATCACCGCCTAGTCCGTCAGATTCGATAGAGATTCGGGTTCACAATGCATCAGAAACGCATCAGCCTCGACGGTACGTGGCAGTTCCTTCATTCTTCGAGCGACCGGGTATCTCAGCCCGTGAGCGTCCGCGAAATCCGGGTTCCGGGACCATGGCAGGCGCAGTTTCCCGATTTGCGGACCCGCGGCGGCACCGGAATCTATCGCCAGGAATTCGACGTGCCACCGGGCTGGCTCACCGAACGGGCGTATCTGCGCTTCGGGGCCGTGTTCCACACCGCCTATGTTTATGTGAACGGGCACCTTGCTGGAAAGCATGAAGGCGGGTTTTTGCCTTTCTCCTTTGACGTCACGGAACAGCTCGCTGAAGGCAAGAACGAGATCAAGGTGAAGGTCGAGAGCCCGACCGATGACACCGATGAGTTTCCAGATGCGCCGCTCACTGAAATTCCCTTCGGGAAACAGAGCTGGTATGGCCCGCTGTCGGGCATATGGCAGTCGGTTTTCATCGAGCAGCGTGTCGCGGACCACATAACCCGGATGCGGATCACCAGCGAGTTGAACGGCGGGCGAGTGCAAGCACGGTTGGTTTTCAACGCGCCGCTCCAGAACTCTCTCCAC
The DNA here is from genome assembly GCA_963770205.1 of uncultured Alphaproteobacteria bacterium. Lineage (GTDB taxonomy): Bacteria > Pseudomonadota > Alphaproteobacteria > Rhizobiales > Aestuariivirgaceae > DATBLQ01. The sequence goes on along the minus strand of CAVYOS010000005.1, from coordinate 525 downwards.
CCTCGAATTGCGCGTGTTGGCGCCGCAGGGCGCCGTTGCGGCGGAAGCCTGCCACCCGGTCGAGGCGGGCCAGGCCGAGTTCGAGGCGGTGTTTCTGCTGCAGGATGTGGAGCCATGGTCGCCCGACCATCCGGCGCTCTACCGCCTGGAGGCCGTGATCAAGCGTGGAGGCGTGGTGGTCGAAAGTTTTCAACAGGCTTTCGGGTACCGGACCATCGAGCGGCGGGAGGGCCGTTTCTATCTAAACGGCGAGCCGCTCTATCTTCGCGGCGCGCTCGACCAGGATTATTACCCGGAGATGATCTGCACGACGCCGTCCGATGAATTCCTGGAAGATCAGTTCCGCAAGGCCAAGGAACTGGGGCTGAACTGCCTGAGGTGCCACATCAAGGCGCCCGATCCCCGTTATTACGACGCCGCCGACCGTATCGGCTTGCTAATCTGGACGGAATTGCCGAATGGCGGCATCTCCACCGACCGGTCACGGGCACGGAAAGAGGCAACGCTGAAGGGTATTGTAGACCG
>CAVYOS010000004.1:0-8101 GCA_963770205.1 uncultured Alphaproteobacteria bacterium | reverse complement strand
TATAGGAATTCTGGTCGAATTTGCCGCCGGCATGAAGCTGGGTCATGATGACCTCGGCTGCGGATATGCCTTCGGTTGGATGGATATCGGTCGGTATGCCGCGGCCGTTATCGCTGACCGTGCATGAACCATCGGCATTGAGCGTGACCACGACGCGGTCGCAGTAGCCGGCGAGCGCTTCGTCGATGGCATTGTCGACGACCTCGTAAACCATGTGATGAAGGCCGGAACCATCGTCGGTGTCGCCGATATACATGCCCGGACGCTTGCGGACGGCATCGAGACCTTTCAGGACCTTGATGGAATCGGCACCATAACTGGCGCTTTCGCCTATTTTCTTATCGGGAGTCATCATTCATCCTATCGGCGCGAGAGCGCCATCACCAACAGCATAAAAGGCGGCTTGCGGATCCATGCCGTCGAACAGCGCCTTGTCGGTCCCCGTCAGCCAATATTGAGCACCGATATCACGCAATTCCTGAAACAAGCCGATGCGGCGTTCGGCATCGAGATGGGCTACCGCCTCATCGAGTAGCAGGATGGGAAGCATGCCGCCAAGGGTGTTTTTCATGGCTCGCGCGAGCGCCAAAACAATACCGATCAACATCGCCTTTTGCTCGCCTGTCGAGCATATTCCTGCCTCGATTCCCTTGGGTCCATGGACCACCTTCAGGTCGCTGCGGTGCGGGCCTAAAAGGGTGCGCCCCGCTGCGCGATCACGTTGCCGCGAATCATGCAGCATTCTACGATAACGGTCCTCAACCTGCACGGCCGGCAGACATTTCAGATCACCCTCGATCTCACCCTCCAGCGTCAACGTTACCCAAGGGAAGGCCGATCCGGCTGACCGCCCGGCGAAGCCTTCGAGGGAATCGAGGGCAAAGAGCCGGCCTGCGGCCAGGGCTATGGCCTCCTCAGCCATCCGATGCTCAAGGCTTGCCAGCCAGCCCAGATCACTGTTCGCGCCCGCCAGCAGCCTGTTGCGCTCGCGTAGCAGCTTGTCGAAGCGCGCCAGCCGCGAGGCATGATCGGCATCGACGGCGACCGCGAGCCGGTCGAAAAAGCGCCGGCGATCGCCTCGCGGACCGGAGAACAGGCGGTCCATCGGGGGGGTCACCCACAGCAAGCGCATGTAGCGCGCCAGGGGACCTGGACTTTTCTGAACGGCGCCGTCGATCACGACTTGGCGAGTGCCGGTCGCGTTCTTTTCCCCCGAGGCCTTGCTCCCGAAGGCGGTGCCCAGGGTGACGCTGCCTCCAAAGGAGAGGATGTCGGCCGCAACGGCCCAGTCGCCATAGCCGTGACGGATCAGTTCATCGAGGGCTGCGCCGCGAAGACCACGGCCTGGAACCAGCATGGAAACGGCCTCGAGGAGGTTTGTCTTGCCAGCACCATTGGCCCCGGTCAGGACGATTGCCGGAGCATCGATATCCACCCGAAGGTCGGCATAATTACGAAAATTTTTCAGAGTCAGCCGCCGGATGGCGAGCACGTCGGTTGGTCGATGCACAGACGGTATATAGTGATTGCGGAGCCGGATTTCAGCCGGCGGGGAGGGTTCAGACACGCATTGGCATGAGAACGTAGAGTGCGGATTCATCGGCTGGATCGCGAATGATCGTAGGAGACCCGGCATCGGCGAAATCGAAGGTCGCCGTATCACCCTTAAACTGACCGACGATGTCGAGGAGATAGCGGGAATTGAAGCCGATATCGAGGGGATCGGCATTGTAGCTGGCCACGATCTCCTCCTCGGCCGAGCCGGAATCAGGATTGTTCACCGTCAATACCACCTTCTCGGCGGTGACATTGAGTTTCACCGCCCTGCCCTTCTCGCTCGATACAGTGGAAACCCGATCGACAGCCTGGGTAAAGGTCCTCGTTTCCACCTGCAACGATTTGTCGTTGCCGCGCGGAATGACCCGCTCATAATCCGGGAAGGTGCCATCGATCAGCTTGGAGGTCAGGATGAGGCCGTCGATGGTGAAACGAATTTTCGAAGGTGACAGGGCGATCTCAATTGGGCCGGCCGCATCCTCGATCAGCTTGCTCAGCTCGAGCACGGTTTTGCGCGGCACAATCACGCCTGGCATTCCCTTTGCCTCGGGAGGCCGCGGGAACTGGACTTGCGCCAGCCGGTGACCGTCGGTTGCCACCGCGCGGATGAGGGGGGTGGCGCCTGCCGTCACCTCGTGCAGGTAGATGCCATTGAGATAGTAGCGGGTTTCCTCAGTGGAGATGGCGAAACGGGTTTTTTCGATCAGCGTCTTCAATTCGCTTGCCGGCATGGCAAAGCCATGGCCGAGCTCGCCCGCGGCCAAATCGGGGAAATCCTGAGGCGGCAGAGCCTGCAGCGAGAAGCGGGACCGGCCGGCGGTTACCGAGAGCCGGCCTTCGTCGGGGCCCTGCTCGATTTCAAGCTGCGCGCCATCGGGCAGCTTGCGGACGATATCGTGCAGGATATGCGCCGGGGCGGTTGTGCCGCCGTCTCGCGCGATCTCGGCTGACACGGTTTCCACCACCTCGACGTCGAGATCGGTTGCGGTAAGCCGCAGCGTGCCCTTGGCAACCTGGATCAGAACGTTCGACAATATGGGAATCGTATTGCGACGCTCCACCACGCTCTGAACATGGCTCAGAGCACGCAGGAAAGTGGAGCGTTCGATCGTGACGCGCATTCTTCTTGCCCCTTGGGTGCAGACCAACAACGCCGTCAGGCGTTCCCCCCGTTGCAGGGGGGAACGACTTTCGCGCGGATCAGGAGACAAGGCAAGAGTCGGCCAGAGATCGCCTGGAGATTATTGCTGCTCGATCAGGCGCACCAGCAATGCCACCTCCCGTGCGAGATGCTCGTCGGTCAAAAGCAGCTCTTCGATCTTGCGCACGGCATGCAGCACGGTCGAGTGATCGCGCCCGCCGAAACGCCGGCCGATCTCGGGGAGCGAGCGCGGGGTTAGCTTCTTCGCCAGATACATGCCGATCTGGCGGGGGCGAACGATGGAACGCGCGCGGCGGGGGGACAGGAGATCGGCCCGAGCTACATTATAATGGCGCCCGACCACCTTGAGGATGTCGTCGATCCGAATCCGGGTGACATCGTTCGGCTGTGCAAGATCGCGAAGGGTCATCGCTGCGAGATCGACCGTTATACGGGCACGGGTCAGCTGCTGATCGGCAATGACGCGGTTCAGCGCCCCTTCGAGCTCGCGGCCGCCGCCGGTGATCTTATTGGCGATGAATTCGAGAACATCGCTGCCGATCATGAGATTGGGATCGCGTTGCCGGGCGGCCTCAAGCCGGGATTCCAGGATATGATAGCGCAGATCGAGGTCGGGAATTTCGATGTCCACCACCAACCCGCCAGTCAGCCGCGAGCGCATGCGCTGATCGATGCTTTCGAGCTGAACCGGGGGCACATCGGCGGCCACGATCACCTGGCGCTTGTTATCGACGAGGGAATTGAACGTGTGGCAAAACTCCTGCTGCATCGACTTGCCCTGGAGGAACTGAAAATCATCGATGAGCAGAACATCGATGGTTTGGAAGTAATCCTTGAAATTCATCATGTCGCGGGAGCGCAGCGCGTTGATGAAATGGTACATAAAGCGCTCGGCAGAAATGAACAGCACGCGGCGCTCGGGATGCAGTTTGCGGACATGCCAAGCGATGGCATTGAGCAGATGGGTTTTTCCCAGGCCCGCCGCGGAGTGGATGAAAAGCGGGTTGAAGCTGACGATTGCGCCCGGTGACGCGCTCGCAACCCGCATCGCGGCGGAATGGGCAAGCGCATTGGACTTGCCTACGATGAACTTCTCGAAGGTGCAGGCGTGGTCCAGGGGCGAGCCGCGATCCCCTTGCATTTTCTCAGCCGGCGGCTGCGTTTGAACTGCGGCGCCGACTTCCTGGGGGGCCTCGTTCTCTGAACGATCAACGAGTTCGGAAGATCGCGTAGGCAGGCCGCGGGTGCGCACCCTGACGGCGACAGCATCGACCGGCCCAAGCTCGGTTTGAGCTACCTTGAGCAGCCGGTCGGAGTAGTGCGACTGAATCCAATTGCGCAGAAAGCGCGTCGGCACAGATACCGCCAATTGTCCGTCGCGATAGTCCTCCGGCTCCATGCGCACGAACCAGCTCGAATAAAGATCCTCTCCCAATTCAGCGCGCAAGCGCCTGGCAATATTGTCCCAGCTTTGCTTGAGTCCGTCCTTCGCCGCATCAGACATCATTAATTACGCCTCTTTTGCTCGTTGCCACCACCGAGGGCCTGGCTTTCCGCATTTTCCTTGGCCTTCCCCCTGCTCTACTCACTGGTTTTCGCTTCTCGGCTTCTCCTTCCAAATTCCACGCGCGCGCCGGCATTATCCGGACCGATAGGTGCCGGAAATTGCCACTTCAAATTTGCGGAGATGAAGAACGCGCTCCGAATGAACGGAGCCCGGCCTTCAATGCACGTCTATGTGATCAGCCCCGCCGCACCGCTATTCCTGGTCCACCCCTCGCTACCCGCCCTGCGCGCTGTCCTCATTCCGGCCAGCTTTTCGGCGCGCACTGCCGGCTCGGTTATGACTCGACGTTACAAAGAGGTTGGGAGTGTGAAAAGCGTTTCGGCGTTGTCCATCCGTACACGGACGAGAGGGGTTGGGACAATTTTGCAGGCAATAAGTTCGGTAAAACACAAGCCTTTGATTCGGTTTAATGAATCCATCGAATCGGGAATGCGGCTTTTGTGCAACAGTGGAGAGAAGGGCACGAGGAGCGAACGTTGTTCGGAGGCGCTGATCGGGCGGGAGAGGCGCGTATTGGCGCTTACGTCCGCAAGCCGTTGATTCTTTAATGTAAAATTTGAGTCAAATAGATCAGTGGGCTGACAAAAACAGGCGCCGCAGCGCCTGTTGAAAAGACCGGAGCGCCGTGGCCCGAGCGATCAGGCACCGACGGCCTTAACGCGGCGGGCAAGACGGGAAATTTTTCGCGATGCGGCGTTCTTATGCATGACGTTCTTGTTGGCGGCACGCACGAGCTGCGGCTGAGCCGCCTTCAATGCAGCCTCGGCCGCCGATCTGTCGCCCTTGGCAATCGCTTCCTCGACAAGACGAACGGAGGTTTTGACGCGACTGCTGCGCGACTGGTTGACGATGGTACGACGAGCGGCGGCGCGGATCGCCTTTTTTGCCGAACTGGTATTGGCCATTTGCTGTCCTTCGAAACTAAGCGTGAGCCCCTAAACAAAGGCCCGCCCGCTTGCAAGTGCAAGGGCCGGTGACCGGGGCCATTTAGGATCGCCGCTTATAGCGAGGGACCCCCGGCGCGTCAACTCAATCGCTAACGCTGGCAGACAGGGCAGTAAAAGGTCGAGCGACCGGATTGAATCAAGCGTTTGACCCTTCCCGTGCAACCACGCCGCACGCACGGCTTCCCGGGGCGGTCATAAACGGAGAAGCGGTGCTGATAGGCGCCCGAAGTGCCATCGGTGCCGGCGTAATCGCGAAGAGTGGAGCCGCCGGCTGTAATTGCTCTCTTCAGAACGCTGCGGATTTCCTTGATCAGGGTTCGAAGCCTCGGATCGGGCTTTCGATCTTTGACCAAAGTGCCCGCGCGGCGGGTGGGGGACAGGCCGGAGCGGAACAGCGCCTCGCAGACATATATATTGCCCAAGCCGGCAACGAGGCTCTGATCGAGGAGTGCCGCCTTCAGCGGTGCGATGCGGCCTTCGAAGGCGCCGGCGAGGTAACGAGGGGTGAGCCCCCGCCCGAGCGGCTCGACACCCAGCCCTTGCATGAGCCGATGCGAAGCCAGTTCAGCGGCCGGCACCAGATCCATCATGCCGAAGCGGCGCGGGTCGGTGTAGACGATCCTCGTTCCATCATCGAGCGCGAAGACGACATGGTCGTGAATGCCGCCGCCTGATTCCTCAAAATGGAATTCGCCGAGATGGCTTGTTTTGCCATGACCCGGAAAAATCGTGAAGCGCCCCGACATTCCGAGATGCATGAGCAGGCTCTCGCCCTCAGATAGGGAAGCGATGATGTATTTACCGCGGCGGCCGATGGCCTCGACCGTCCTGCCCTCGAGCCTCGCCGCGAAGCCCTGGGGGAGCGGGAAGCGCAGATCGAGGCGGTTGAGTTTCACCCCGGCGATGCGGCGCCCCAGCATGGCGCGCGCCAAGCCGCGGCTAACAATTTCGACTTCCGGCAATTCCGGCATTAACGGCTCCTGGATAGCTTGGTTAACAATGACGCTCGGCCGGCCGGCAAGCCAATAGCTTCGCTGGCATGCATATTGTATGGTCCGCCGCCATGACAGAAAAGATGGAGACCTTGGGGAGCGCTGCCTTCGGCTTTCGACAGATTGCCGCGGAGGAGAAGCAGGAGCTCGTCAACAAAGTGTTCTCCCAGGTGGCGAGCCGCTACGACCAGATGAATGATCTGATGTCGGGGGGCTTGCACCGGCTGTGGAAAGACGATCTGGCCGCGATGCTCAACCCGCCACGAGGCGACACCGAATTCCAAGTGATCGATGTTGCCGGGGGCACGGGCGATGTCGCCTTCCGCATCCTTGCCCGCAGCGGCATGGGAACAAGGGCGATTGTCGTCGATGCCTCGCCCGAGATGGTAGCGGAGGGCCGGAAAAAGGCCGAGGCGGAGGGCTGTGGGGAGCGCTGCAGTTTCATGGTGGGCAATGCGGAGGCGCTTGCCGTTCCCGACAAAAGCTTCGACGCCTATATGATCGCCTTCGGCTTGCGAAACGTCACGCATTTGGAGAAGGCGCTGAGCGAAGCCTATCGCGTCCTCAAACCCGGCGGCCGGTTTTTGTGCATGGAATTTTCCCATATGGAATTTCCGGGGCTGGACCGGCTCTATGATGCCTATTCGTTCACGGTGATCCCGGCAATGGGAAAAGCGGTTACCGGAAGCGGCGAGCCCTACCGCTATCTCGTGGAGAGCATTCGCACCTTTCCCAACCAAACCCAGCTGGCAGCGAAGATGACAGACGCCGGCCTGGAGCGGGTGCAGTGCCGGAACGTGGCGGCGGGGATCGTTGCCATTCATTCGGCGTGGCGGCTGTGAATGGCCAGCACCGCCGGCAATGTGTGGCGTCTGCTGCGGGCGGGGCGAACGCTTGCCGCCTATGATGCGCTCCTGCCGGCGCAGCATCTTGCCGAGCTTCCCGCCTCGGCACGGCTCATGTTAAGCACGGCGCGGTTCGGACGGCGCGCAGAGCGTTCCTTAACCGCCAATCCGCTCGCCGATGCCCTGGTGGTGCTCGGCCCCAGCTATATCAAGCTCGGCCAGTTCCTGGCCACGCGTTCCGATCTTGTCGGACCGGTGCGGGCACGCGACCTGACCATGCTGCAGGACAGGCTCACCCCCTTCCCGCAAGAGCAGGCGCTAAGCGAGATTCGCAGGGCCTTCGGCGCCGAGCCTGCGGCGCTGTTCAGCCATTTCGGTGAACCGGTGGCCGCGGCATCGATCGCACAGGTGCATCGCGCCCGCACCGCCGAGGGGCGCGACGTTGCCGTAAAGATTTTGAGGCCCGGCATCGAAAAACAGTTCAGCAACGATGTCGAAAGCTTTCTGTTCGCCGCCAAGCTCATCGAGCGCTGGCACAAGCCGTCGCGCCGGCTGCGCCCGCTCGATGCGGTTCTCACACTTGCGCAATCGGTGCAGCTCGAGATGGACCTGCGCATGGAGGCGGCAGCGATTGCCGAGATGGGGCAGAATGTCAAAAACGACACAGGGTTCAGGGTGCCGGAGGTCGATTGGGCAAGAACGGCGCAGCGCATCCTCACAACCGACTGGATCGACGGGTTGCCGCTCGGCGATGTCGAAGGTTTGAAACGGGCCGGACATGAACCGGAAAAAATCGCCGAGACATTGATCCAGTCGTTTCTTCGGCATGCGATCCGCGACGGATTCTTCCATGCCGACATGCATCAGGGAAACCTGTTCGTCGACAAGCAAGGGTGGCTGGTCGCGGTCGACTTCGGCATCATGGGCCGGCTTTCGCCCAAGGACCGGCGGTTCCTGGCCGAGATCCTGTTCGGTTTCATCAGGCGAGACTATGCGCATGTGTCGCAGGTTCACTTCGATGCCGGTTATGT
>CAVYOS010000003.1:0-91928 GCA_963770205.1 uncultured Alphaproteobacteria bacterium | reverse complement strand
GCGCGATGGCTTGCGCCATCTGCGGCCCGAGCTGGAAAACTAATCGTGTTCACGCCCTATCGCCCGCCGCGTCCGGAAAAATCCCAGAGGCGGCCACATCCTCCGCATGGTTGCCGGATTTCAAACCCAAGGGGCGATAGACCCCCAGGCCATCGACAAGCTCGTCCGGGGTGTGGCGGACCTCCAGCCGATCAGGTGCTGCTTGGTGTGACTGGATCCGGCAAGACCTTTACGATGGCCAATCTCATCGAGCGTACGCAGCCCCTCCCTGGTTCTCGCACACAACAAGACGCTCGCCGCTCAGCTCTACAGCGAATTCAAGGGCTTTTCCCGACAATGCGGTCGAGTATTTCGTTAGCTATTACGATTACTACCAGCCCGAAGCCTACTCCCGCAACCGACACCTATATCGCGAAGGATGCTTCGATCAACGAGCGATCGACCAGATGCGGCACTCGGCGACCCGGGCGCTGCTGGAGCGCGATGATGTGATCGTCGTCGCATCCGTCTCCTGCATCTATGGCATCGGCAATGTGGAGGCCTTTACCGCCATGACCTTCGCGTGCCGCAGCGGCCCGGCATCGATCAGCGCCGGTTCCTCGCGGATTTCGTGGCTGTACATTACCCGCGCAACGATCAAAAATTCGCACGCGGCACGTTTCGGTGTGCGCGGCAACATCGGTCGACTCTCTTCCTCGCATCTCGAGGATCGCGCCTGGCGCTTCAGCTTCTTCGGCGATAGAGATCGAAACCATCTGCGAATTGGATTCCCGCTCACCGAGGCACAAGACCGCCAACATCCCCGGCGTCAAGGTCTACGCCAATTCCCACTATGTCACTCCCAAGCCGACACTCCAGCAGGCGGTGCGCGCGCCATTCGCAATATAAATCCAAGTACAGGCTCGACGAGTTTTGACGAGCACCAAACGAACATTCTCGAAGCCCAAGCAGCTCCAGCCGCGCAAGCTTCTTCGACATCGAAATGATGATGGCAACAGGTTCCTGCGCCGGCATTGAGAACTCTTCCGCTATCTAACCGCCCAGCACCCAGGCGAGCCGCCGCCGACGCTTTTTCGAATATCTGCCCGATAATGCGCTCGTCTTCGTCGATGAAAGTCACGTCACCATCCCGCAGATCGGCGGCATGTGCCGCGGTGACTTCAACCGCAAGGCGACGCTTGCCCAATTTGGTTTCCGCTTGCCCTCGGCCATCGACAAACCGGCCCCTGCGTTTCGAGGAATGGGACGCCATGCGGCCGCAGACCATGGTCTCGGCCACCCCGGGACGCTGGGAGATGGAGCGCACCCACAGCATCTTCATCAGCAGTTCATATCGTCCCACCAGCCTCATCAATCCCCCCGTGATCATCCGTCAGGTGAAGCCCCATGAGGACCATCAAATGACCCAAGTACCACAGAGGTCGCCTTGAAGGGTTGCAACGTAATCGTCACCGCCCTACGAGACGAAAACACATCGCCGAAGACCTCACGGAGTACATGAACGAGCAAGGCATTCGTGTTCGCTACATGCATTCCAACATCGAAACGCTGGAGCGTATCGAAATTATCCGGGACCTGCGTCTCGGCGCCTTCGACGTGCTGATCGGCATCAACCTCCTGCGCGAAGGCCTCAATCTGCCCCAATGCGCTCTCGTCGCCATCCTCGATGCCGACAAGGAGGATTTCCTGCCCTCAGAGAACTCGCTGATCCAGACGATAGGCCGCGCCGCCCGCAACATCGACGGCAGGGTCATTCTGTATGCCGATCAAATCACCGGCTCAATGGAACGCGCCATTTCCCAGACCAACCGGCGCCGCGAGAAGCAGCAGGAATACAACATTGCCAATGGCATCACACCAGGAGAGCATCAAGAAGCAGATCAGCGACATTCTATCCTCCGTCTATGACGCACGATGGACGTTCAGTCAACGCCGGATCGATCGAACGGCATTCCGCTGGCCGGCCACAATCTGGAAGCGGTGTTGGCTGATATGGAAAGCCGCATGCGCGATGCCGCAGCAGATCTCGAATTCGAGGAAGCCACGCGGCTGCGCAACTGGGATCAAGAGGCGGCTGCGCCAGGTGAGAGCTTCCAGTAAGTGGGGTCGCCCCTTGGCGCGTACCCTGCCCTCTCCCGAGGCATCGGATGCATCGCCGGATGGCGCATCGAAGCTGAAGCCCGCCACCGCATACTGGCCCAATCCAAAACCATTTTCAGCCTCAGCTCGACCGGCGGCAGGCCGGGCACCCCGCCTCGAAAACAGTAGAGAAGCAGGCATCGAAACACGTCACCGCGTATCTGCCGTTCTCCTGTGGGCTATGCTCGCCGCTTGTGGCGGCGCGGGCAAAACTTCGCTGCTTGGCAACCGGCCGTCCCCGGCTTAATCCCGCGCTCGACCCCGCGCAACCTAGGCGATACTTCATCGCTGAGCAGACCGGCAAGGGCCCTTCACCGCCAGCCAGATCACGGCGATCGTATCTGGCCGGGGGCTTGGCGCTATCAATTTCATCAGATTCGCGGCACCATTGACCTAGTAAGACCCCGATGGAACAATAACCTATGAGGAAGAAAGATAAAGCGAAGGGCACGGGCAAATGGTGGGCCGGCGACTTTACACTATGGCGAATTCCACTATGCCACGCCCTTTCCTGCCAAAGACAGCTCGACGATTGCTCGGGATTTCGCCGCGCCGGACAGCATTATTATCTTGGCGGCGCAAAGCTGACCCTGCTCACACCTCGAGCGGCGCAGTCGCGCGAACTTTCCGAGTTAGCACTTGATTAACCAAGACCTGCCATATTCATCCGGTGATTGAAACATCAAGCGATCTGCGGCTTCCGATTGAGAGCCGGCGTTGATCGATAGGGGGGCACCGTGATACACCCGCAAACTGTCGTGCGCGTATGTTTCGTTATTAGTCTCACCATGACTGGGACCGCTCTTTCGGGCTGTGCCGCGCACGACAAGCAGGCACAGTCGACCTCGGGCGCGAAGGCCGCGAAGCTCACCCACTCGTCCGGCAGCAAAACGGCAAAGGCCATTCCGGCGAAACCATCGGCAGACGCCGTCCGTACCGCTTCGCTTTCTCCATCTTCCTCCGGTGCGCATGCCGAACTTGCCGGCAAGCCATTGCTACCGTATGGGGAATCCCGCGGCACCATCCTCTATCATCCCGATGGTACCTTGGCCTACGACGAGCCCGGCGTAAGAAGCGGCACCGGCAAATGGGAAATTCTTGACGGCAGGCTTTGCCAGAGTTTTTCCGGAATAGAGCGAACCCTGCCAGGTCCTCCGCAAATCCGCTGGGACCTATTATGCGGGCCCGATGACACTGGTTATGGCCAAGCCCTGACGGCTGACGCGCCTGGCGGGAGCGCCGACCGAAGGCAAACTTTGATGGAGCCCGGATCCTCTATTCGTTCCGATAGTAGCCGCAGCCGATCACATAGCCATTGATCTTCCTGACCCAACTCATTTTGGGTTCGATTTTGCCATTCGCCGGATTGACCCTTTTGTAATCCACCCACGCGCCCTCTGCAGTGGCTCGCTCGAGCAACTCCACGCCGTAGAACTTGCCGTCGGAATCCTGCAGCAGGCGGGCGTCCTTGCCGACATTGGTCTGATCGGCTGCATTCGCAACATTAATTCCATCGGGGCCGATTACGAAAACATGAGTTCACCCTGATGGAACCCGCCTCCGGCGTTCACCGCCGCGATGGTCGCCTCCGCTCCGTTTGCCGCGAAATAGTCCACGGCTTTGGCAACGAGAACTTGCGAGTCATCCGCGCTGTCGCCAGCGGCAGCGCTGTATGCGCCCGCCAGGAATGCGGCGGCCATTGCCAAGCCGCTCATCATCTCTCTGCGATTCATCTCTTTTCCTTGCGTTCTTCCATTCAGGCCGCACAATCGCAGGTAAATATTTCGCTGGCGTTAACACGCAGCGATGGAGTATACTGAAAACGCAGATCGTTTAATTACACTCTGCCTTGCCTTTTTTAGGTTTTTCGCCCATAGAAAAACGCCGGTTCGCTCCATGGTGGAGCGTTCCCGCCGACTTGTGGCAAAGCACATCTGACCTTCTGGGCAGTTGCCTTTTCCCGATTGTCTGGCTTACGCGAACCTGGGCGCGGGTTCCAAAACCGGTTTGTAGCGCCAACGGAAAAAGGAAGGCACATGCGCCAGACTGGCACTGTGAAGTTTTTCAATACCGCAAAGGGTTTTGGTTTCATCACGCCGGAGGGCGGCGCGAAGGACGTTTTCGTCCACATCACTGCCCTGGAGCGCGCCGGCATCCGGTCGCTGAACGAGGGTCAGAAGGTTACCTTCGAAGCCGAGCAGGACAAGCGCGGCCGCGGCCTCCAGGCCGTCAACGTTCAACTCGCCTGATCAGCCAGTTTCAAGTCTGAATTCGAAGCGGCGCCACGCCTAGGGTGTGGCGCTGTGCCTCTGCCGGAGCTTTTGCGGTCAATTCAGAAATGGATTGCTCTGCCGTTCCGTGCCGACCGTCGATGGTGGTCCGTGTCCGCACAGGAACGCTACGTCATCGCCCATCGGAATGATCTGCTCATGGATGGAGCGCAACAACGTGGCATGATCGCCGCGCGGCAAATCCGTCCGCCCGACGGACCCATGAAAGATCACATCGCCAACAAGCGCAAAGCGATGCTCTGGATTGAAGAACACCACATGGCCGGGCGTATGGCCGGGACAGGCGCGCACCTCGAAGCTGAAGTCCGCCGACCGTCACCTCATCACTATGTTTGAGAAAGCGGGAAGGACGGCAGTTGCGCACGCCCTCCATTCCATAGCCGCGGCCCACCTCGGCCAGGCTGTCGAGCAGAAATTTGTCTTCCTCGCCCGGACCGATGATCGGAACCCCCAGCCGCTCGGCCAATTCGTCCGCTCCTCCCGCATGATCGATATGCCCGTGAGTGAGCAATATTTGCCGCGGCGTGACGCCGGCCGTTTTGACCGCTGCGAGGACGCGGTCGACGTCACCGCCCGGATCGACGATCGCCGCCTCGCGGTTTGCGCTGTCCCATAGGAGGCAGCAATTCTGCTGGAATGGCGTCACTTGAATGATCGTGGCCTGCGGCCTTGGCATGTTCAAGCAACCCGCCAGGACGACGGTCAAGGCAATCCATCGATTGGTTTCGAAGGCTCTCGTCTTCCTCGATCCGACGGCCGGTAGTGATGCGATCACTCTGCCCTTTTTCAATACCTGCTTGATGAAGGGATGATTGACCAGCCGCTTCTGCTCCGAGGCATCGAAGGCCAAATGCCGCGCATCGCATTTGCTGGCGATGTATTCGACGATCTTGAGGCCCTGCGCCTCCGCGTCCGAACAGGTCTTCGCAACGACGCGCGTGACCTTGCCTTCCGCTTCGGCGGCGCATTTGAGCCAGATGGCCCGATGGGTTTCCTCGTGCTTCTTCGCAAACTCGTAAAAGCGATTGAAACTCTTGCGCAGGGTCGGATTGACGTTCGCCGACTTCCTGAGCTGCGGCAGCTGGATGGTAAAAGTCATGTTGATCTTGAACTGACCGATCCGGCAGCTGTTGGTGCCTTCCACCGTCTGGGCGGAGATGGTCGGTTCCATGCGCGTGGACGCATAGGCTTTGGCACCCCCGACATGAGGTCCCCGGCGCAGCATCGCCCGATAAATGCCCTCTGCTGATTCGCCGGCGATGAGGTAATGCGTGTAATTCGTCACTGGCTTCGCCAGGGCCGCCGGTGCCAACAGCATTGTAATCAGGGCACAAAACGACCCTGCCAACCTGACATGTCTGGACATATACGAGTCCCCGCTCTGGAATCGTCGCAAAAAAGCCTAATGGCATCGGTAGCCCGATGCAACTGGGCAAATATTAAATATCGAGGAACGCGAAGCTGACCGTCGCTTACGTGCGCTATGCCGCGCTAGCCGTTCTTGGCTTTCTGCTGATCGCTTGCGCCGCCACTCGGCCGCTGGAGCTTGAGGATGTTCGTACCGAAACCCCCGTCGGCGCGGTCGAGCTTTTTGATGCCACCGGAAATCCGATCAACGCCCAGCTCCAAGTTGCGCCGGGCATGGTCAAGCCCGAGCTTAACATACTGGCCCTTTCCGGCGGTGGTGCCGACGGTGCTTTTGGTGCCGGCGTGCTGGTCGGCTGGTCGGCGGCCGGACTGCGTCCCCGCTTCGACGTTATCACCGGCGTGTCGACCGGTGCTCTCATGGCGACTTTGGTGTTTGTCGGACCCGAGCTCGATCCTGTGCTCGAAGAGGCTTACACCTCGGTCAATTCCAAGGATATTTACAAGAGCAAAGGCATCAAGGCTGTCTTTTCCGACAGCCTCTATGATTACACGCCGCTCAAGAACAAGATCGACAGCATCATCACCGAGGATCTGCTCGATCGCGTGGCAGCCGAGCACCGGGCCGGCCGTCGGCTCTATGTCGCCACGACCAATCTCGATTCCGGCGACCTGGTCGTGTGGGATATGGGTTTCATCGCAGCCTCGGGCCATCCACGCCGCCTCGAAATATACCAGCAGGTCTTGCGCGCCTCCGCCGCCGTGCCCGGCCTGTTCAAGCCCGTGTACATTCGTCCATCCGGCGCGTCTAAAGGCCGCCAGATGCATGTCGACGGCGGTGTGAAGGCGCCTGTGCTTCTGCGGTCCTTCATGTTCGGACAGCCGGCCGTTCGCCGCAACGTCTATCTCATCATCAACAGCCAGTTGAAGCTGCTGAATGCCGACAAGGCGGTCGAGCCGGAAGTTATCGACATTTCCAAGAAGTCCATAGCCGAACTCCTGCGCGGGCTTCTCTACCGAACGGTCTACCAGGCCTATGTCACCGCCCGCCAGGCGAAAGCATCCTTCCGCCTGATCTCGATACCCGACAACATAGCCGCAGCAAAGGACGGGTTGACCTTCGAACCCGAGGTCATGAAGCGGCAATTCGAGATTGGTCGTGATTTCGGCCGTGCCGGCAGCGGCTGGATGAGCGAACCGCCGCGCCTTGAAGATCTTGAGCGGATCAATGGGTGACGCCCATGCGCCAGCGCGGCACGGTCAAATTTTTCGACACCGCCAAAGGCTACGGCTTCATCACGCCTGATGATGGTGGAAAGGACGTCTTCGTTCACATCACTGCCGTTCAGCGTTCCGGCATTCCTGAACTCGCCGATGGAACGCAGCTGAGTTTCGAGCTGCAGCCCGATCCGCGCGGCCGCGGCCTTCAGGCCGTCAATCTCCAGCTGCTCTCCGTCTGATGTCTTCATAGGCCTTATCAGCGGTCGGGCCACGTGCTATCATTCGCCGATGTTCCGCCCCTGCAGCTTGCTGCTGATGTTTTTCTTGGCGGTCCCGGCAATGGCGCCGGCGTCCTTCGCCAAAGAATGCAAGTGCCGGCTTTACGAACGGCGCCTCGATATCGGCGCCTTCGCCTGTGTGAATGGCAAGCTTGCACAATGCACGATGTTTCAGAACGTCGCCTCCTGGAAATTCCTGAGCGATACCTGCCCCCTGAGCAGGAAGTCCCCGCCCTCCGACCCTTCTCCGAAGGTGCAGCTTGCCGCGCGCTGATCGGTACCGCTGCCGCTGATGGCTCGGCGATGGTTCATCGGCTGCGCTGCGATGCTGCTCGCACTCCTGCTCCCTGCGCCGTCGCAGGCACGGGCCAAGCCTATCGACCATTATGTTCTCGCCCTTTCCTGGTCGCCGAGTTTCTGTGCCGCGTCTGGTGCCGAAAGCGAGTCGATGCAATGTGGCGGCAGCGCGTCCTATGCCTTTGTCGTTCATGGTCTGTGGCCGCAATATAGCAGGGGATGGCCCGCATATTGTCCCGCGCAGGAACGGTGGATTCCTGAGAAGATAATATCGGCGATGCTGCCGCTCATGCCATCGAAGCGGCTGGTCATCCATGAATGGCGAAAACACGGTACTTGCTCCGGACTGTCCATGAGCGCCTATTTTCGCCTTATCCAGCGGCTGTTCGCCAAGGTCAAAATACCGGCGCGCTATCTCTCGCCCGGGCGTATTGTGAGAGCCTCTCCCGCTGCAATCATCTCGGATTTCATCGCCGCCAATCCCGGCCTCAAATCGTCGATGATCGGCCTTGTCTGCCGTCCTTCGCCGCGAGCCTCTTCCCTGACGGAGGTCAGGATTTGCTTCTCGCCCGCCGGCCAATTCACGCATTGCAGCTCCCGCAGCCGCAGCGATTGTCAGGCCGAAACACTGGTGCTACCTCCCGTGAAGGCCATGGATGAGGAGACCAGATGACACGGCGCGTTTTGCTGCTTCAGCATATGGATGAAGACAGCCCCGGCCGCTTCGGCGATTTTCTGCGCGCCGATGATTTTGCCATCGACCGGGTCATGGTCCATCGCGGCGAAGCCCTGCCCTCTCTTGCCCGTTACGACTTCATGTATGTGCTGGGCGGTGCCATGGACGTTTGGCAGGAGGATGAGCACTCCTGGCTCATTGCGGAAAAAGCGGCAATTCGCGAATGGGTGGAAGTGCGCGTCAGGCCCTTCCTTGGAATTTGCCTTGGCCATCAGCTTCTCGCCGAGGCGCTCGGCGGCGCCGTGACTCTGGCGGGCGAGCAGGAAATCGGCGTCTTCGATATCTCCCTGAACGCTGGCACCGCACATCCCATGTCGCACGGGCTGCCCAGGACCGCCAGGGTCACGCAATGGCATCACGCCGAGGTGGCTTCGCCGCCGCCCGGCGCTTTTGTGTTTGCATCCTCTCCCGTGTCCAAAATTCAAGCCATGCTGGTTGGCGACTGCGCCCTTGGCTTGCAGTTTCATGCGGAATGGAAAAATGAATTTATCGCATCCTGGGCCGGTCTTCCTTCCTATGTCGCCGCGATGGAAAAAGTGCTCGGACCCGATGCCCACGCCCGGATGATGGCCGATGCTGCGGCAATCATGCCCGATTATCACCGTTTTGCCCGTACGCTTTACGACAATCTCATGAGCATGGCGGGATTGCGAACCGAAGCTTAGCGCCGTGTCATCGCGAGGCTTCGATAGGCGAGCGCCGAAAGGATGATGGCACCGCCGGCGAGCGTTGACGCGGCCGGAACTTCCCCGAACGCCACCCAAACCCAGATCGGGGCAAGCATCGGCTCGGCCAGGGCGAGCAGTGCGAGGTCGGCCGCGGGGACCGTCTTCGATCCTTTGGTGAACAGCGCCAGTCCGAGCGATAATTGCACAAGCCCCATCGCGACGGTGACGGCGAGATTTCTCCACCCGATCGCGAAATCACCGAAACCTCCATTCTCCCGCAGGCCCGTGGGCAGCACCAGCACCACGCCGCTGAACAGGATGAGGAAGACGGCATTCCATATGATGCTTGCCGTCATCTCGGTCTTTTGCCCCGAGCGCAGCAGCACGCTGTAGCAGGAGAAGCAGAACGCCGATAAAAGCGCCAGCATGCTGCCGTTCAAGCCGCCGCCCGCCGCTCCCCACAGCATGGCCGTGAGCCCGCAAATTGCCACGACCATGGCAATCCACGTTGGTCTTTTCACCCGCTCGCCGAGCATCCACCAGGCCAGTAGGGCCGAGGTAAAGGGCGCAATGCCGCCCATGAACACGGCCTGGGCAACACTCGTGTAGAACAGCGACAGCATGAACAGGAGGCCGGCCAGGCCGAGGGCGATGCCGGCAATGAGTGCATTGATGCCGGCGATGCGAAACACCGGCCCGAGTTGCGATCGATAGCGCAGTATCATATAGCCGCCGGTGACCGCCAGCACGACCCATGAGCGATAGAAGATGATTTGCCATGCATCGATATCGCGCGTAGTCCGAACGAAGAGCCCGCCGAAGCTCCAGCAGCAGGCGCCGAGCAGAGTCAGTATGAAACCGAAGTTGAAATTTCTCGAGCCGGAGCGTGCAAGCCGCTGTCCGGCAGCAATTGTCTCACGCCCTCGTCTCTCCACTGGGCGGGCGACCATCAGGCGCGTTGCGCCGCGATCAGCGGGCGCCGCGCGAGGAGAACGAGATAGACGGCGAAAACCGCTGCCAGCGTGAAGGGAAGTGCATCCGGGCCGAAGCCGTCCATGGTCCAGCCGCACAGGACCGCTCCAACCAGCGACCCCGCGCCCCACATCGCTCCAAAGGCGGCTGTGCCCCCGACCAAATCCGTGCCGGCAAAGCGGTCACCGAGCATCGCCAGGCTGACCGTATAAATTCCGAAGCCCCCAGCTCCAGCCACGAGAACCAGGGGCCAGACGAAAGGCGTGGCGATGGCCGCAGGCAGAAGCAGCAAGGCCAGCATCGTGACGCCGAAACATACCTTGATCGTCGCCGGCTTCGAGCTGCGGTCGGCGATCATCCCGATGGGTATTTGAAAGAACACATTTCCCAGGGCAAGTGCGGTGATGAGCAATGCGGCTGTTTGGATGTCATAGCCGTATCGCACGCCATAGACGGAGAGAAAGGACAGCATGGCGCCGTCGAACACGGCATGGATCGCGACGGCCAAAAGCAGCATCGGTGCTTTTGGGCCAAAGGCGATGATCGATACATGCTCTTCCTGTTCGTCGGCCTTGCGCGCAGCCGCATCGTCGACGAGCGAGATCGGCAGCATGGCAAGCAGCATGACCGCGGCTCCGGCCGCGAATGGCGCAAATCCCTCGATGCCCAGATATTTAATGACCAGCGGACCGAGACCGAAGCTCGCTGAAACGACCGTCGCATAGGCGCCCACGATCCGCGCGCGATACTGGCCTTCGGCAAATCTGATGATCCATGCTTCGCTGAGCGCGAACAAAGTCGAAACGAACATCCCCTGTGCGAGCCGCAGAACGAACCACGCCCCCAGATCCGGGACGGCCGGATAAGCCAGAATCACCAGGGCGGTGAGGAACACCATCACCAGGACGACCCTGCGCGAGCCGAATTTATGGGCAAGCTTCGGGATCGCCAGTCCGGCAAGCAGGATGCCTACCGGCGCCATGGCGGAATTCAGTCCGATGACGCTGCTGCTGACCCCCCATTTCTCCATTTTCAGTGCCAGAAGCGGAAACATCTCGCCAAGCGAGAAGCTGAATACCGCAACCGTCACACAGGCGGCGATGAGGTTGCGCCACTGCAGGTTTGCGATGCTCACGCCGCCGCCTTCACCAGCCGTCCCCGGGACGCCAACAGCAGCACGACAAGCGATGCATAGAGTGCGATGAAGAACATCGGCAGTGCGTTGACGCCGAAATTGTCCAGCGCTGCACCTGCAATCGGCGGCCCGATGATGCCGCCGATCCCCCATGTGGCAGCGAATGCTGCCGCACCCGAAATCAGCTCAGCGCCCTTGAATTCATCGCCCAGAATAGCAAGCGCCGCCGTATAGATGGCATAGGCCCCTACCCCCATGAGGAACGCAACCGGCCAGAAGAGATAGCTCTGTGTTGCCATCGGCAGCGCCGCTGCCATGGCGATGACGATGCCCGCAGCCAGAGTCATGACGCTCGTGCGCCGCCAGCGATCGGCTAGCATGCCGATCGGATATTGCAAGAGCGCACTGCCGGCGATGGATATTCCCAATGCCCAGCTCGCTGTCATCAAATCGAGGCCGCTGCGCAGCCCGTAGATGATGAAGAATGCCAGCATGACCGAATCGAAGATCGTCAGCGTCGAGACCGCGAACAACAGGAGTGGCGCGCGCTTGACGAATTCGAAAAACCCTTGCTTCGCATCTTCGGCGAAATCATCGCCGAGCTTGACAAACATCAGCGGCACGCCGGCAGCGCATACCATGGCAGCGCCCGCCAGCCATGGCATCCACCCATGCAGATCCATATAGGGCATCATCAGGGGCCCGGCCGAAAACGTAATCGCGACCGCGCTCGTATAGAGGCCCATCATCCGCCCTCGCTTTGGTCCTTCCGCGAAGTGCACGATCCATGCCTCGCTTAGCGTGTAGAGCGTGCCGGAAATCGCTCCGAAGACGAACCGCAGCACGAACCACGCAGCGAGGCTTGGGAACGCCCTGAACGCCAGCAGAGTGAAGGCCGTGCCGAGAATGGTGATCTGCGCCAGCCTGTGCGCGCCTAATTTGCGAGTGACGGCCGGGATGAACGGGCCCGCGACGATAATGCCGAGCGGCGACATTGCCGCGTTCAGACCGATGATCCAGGCCGGCACGCCGCGCTCGTCGAGAAGGAACGACATAAGGGGAAAAGTCAGCCCGAATGCGATGTCGCAAACTGCAATGGTTGCAATGGCTGCAATAAGATTGCTTCGTTGAGAACGAATGGGTTTTGCAGCCACATGCGACATGGCAAATGGCTCTACCTGCCGCAACTTTGACTGTCTAGCCGCATTCTGCGCAGGCGCCCCATGCGTGTGCAGTAAGAGGCGGGGTTCGATAGAGTGAAATCTCGTGGATGCAGCGCGTTAGGGAATTGTACCATGAATGCCCTCGATGAACATTCCAAGCCTTACTGGACATCTGTTCCTCCTCTGAGAGCGCGCGCCCTGGATCGGTCGCTCACCGTCGATGTCGCCGTGGTTGGCAGCGGCATCGCGGGAACCTCGGTCGCCTATGAACTCGCAGCCCGCGGTGTGAAACTGGCTCTTCTTGACCGCGGCAAGCTCGGCCGCGGTATGACGGCCCGAGAAGCGCCCACCTCGCCTTTCAGAGCGATGATCTTTATCAGGAAGTGATTTCCCGGCGCGGACTGAAGCTTGCAAAGCTTCATTATCGCAGCCAGCGCGCCGCCGTGGACCGTATCGCGCAAATCCAGGAGTCCGAAGAAATAGCCTGTGATTTCGCCAGACTGGACGGGCTGCTCGGACTTGCTCCAGACACGAAAACATCCCTCCTCGATGAGGAGCTGAAGGCATGTCATAAGCTGGGTTACAAGGAAGTCGAGTATATTAAGGCCGGCAGGCTTGCGCGATTGAGCACGGCTCACGGGCTGAAGTTTCCGCATCAGGCGCGCTTTCATCCGCTCAAATACGTTACCGGACTTCACAGGATCCTGCAGGCGCGCGGCGCTGCCCTGCATGCCGACACCGCAGTCGTCGAGATAGCCGAGAGAGGCGGTTCCGTCGCGCTCAAGACCGATCAGGGGTTTATCGTGCGTGCGGGCGCAGTGGTGATTGCGACGAATTCACCGATCGATCCGAAGGTCGCCATCCATACCAAGCAGGCACCCTATCGAACCTACGTTTTTGCCGCTCCCGTTCCCAAGGGCAGCATCGATGATGCGCTTTATTGGGATACTGCCGATCCATATCATTACGTCCGGCTTCAGCCCGAAAAGAGCTACGACCTGCTGATTGCCGGCGGAGAAGACCATCGCTCCGGCGAGGCCGACGATGCCTTGACGCGTTATCGCAAGCTTGAGAATTGGACGCGCGAACGATTCCCGGAAATCGGCAGGACCTCACACCGCTGGTCGGGTCAAATCCTCGAGCCGGTCGACTACACGGCTTTCGTGGGGCGCGCTCCGGGCAAGAAGAACAGCTACGTCGCAACAGGGGATTCAGGCCAAGGCCTCACCCATGGCGCAGTCGCCGGAATGCTGATCGCCGATCTCATTCTCAACGGATCGGCCCCCTGGGAGGAGCTTCACGACCCCAGCCGCAAGACCATGAACGCCCTTGGCCATTTTATCGAGGAAAACGTTACGGCCGTGAAGAACCTCGCTGAATACGTCTTGCCCGGAGAGCTCAAATCCACCCGCGCCTGCAAGCGCGGCCAAGGTGGCATTTTGCGTCGCGGCCTCGCCAAATTGGCCGTAAGCCGCGATCGGAAAGGAAAGCTCCACATTCGCTCCGCAAGCTGCACCCATGTCGGCTGCATCGTTCACTGGAATTCCTTTGAGCAGTGCTGGGACTGCCCCTGCCATGGATCGCATTTCGCGCCTGATGGTTCAGTGCTCAACGCGCCGGCTGTCTTGCCGCTTCACCCGGCCGGCCGCAGAACACGTCCTCGCCGTTCCTGACACATGCAAAGACGTGGGGACTTAAGCCCGCGCATGATGCTCTGGCATTGCCTGCCTAAGGCCATTTCACCTCTGGCGGCAGCGACGAGAGGATCGCCTCCACATTCCCTCCGGTCTTCAGCCCGAACAGTGTTCCGCGATCATACAGCAGGTTGAACTCGGCATAGCGTCCTCTCTGGATCAGCTGTTCTTCACGTTCAGCCGCGCTCCACGTATTATGCATGTTGCGGCGGACGAGTTGGAAATAGATGTCGAGAAATTCCTGGCCGACCTTTCTGGTGAACTCGAAATCTGCTTCGAACGCGCCGCTATTGTGATAATCGTAGAATATTCCGCCGATGCCGCGCATCTCGCCCCGATGCGGCAGGAAGAAATAGTCCTCGCACCATTTTTTGAACTTGCCGTAATCGGCTCCGGTGCTCTCCTCGCAGGCCCGCCGCATGGCTGCATGGAAATCGCGGCTGTCCTCGTCGTCCTGCGTTCGCCTTGCCGCCAGCACCGGCGTCAGATCGGCCCCGCCCCCGAACCACGATTTTCCGGTAACGATGAACCGCGTGTTCATATGGGCCGCCGGCACCTGCGGATTACGCGGGTGGGCAATGAGCGACACGCCGGATGCCCAGAAACGTCCATCCTTCTCCGCACCCGGAATCTGCGCGCGAAACTCTGGCGTGAACGTGCCGTGGACGGTCGAGACATGAACCCCGGCCTTTTCGAAAACGCGCCCATGCATGACCGACATCACGCCCCCGCCCCCATCGCTACCATCGGGAGTTGTTCGCTGCCATGACTTGCGTTCGAACCGGCCGGGCGGAAGCGGCACGGAGCCAATCTCCTCCTCGAGGCGCTCCAAGCTGGCGCACAGCACATCCCTCAGTTCCTCGAACCATCGCCGCGCAGCGTCTTTTTGTGCTTCAAGTAATCCCATCGTTCACATCTGCATCTGGCTGGTTTGGCGCAAGGCCTCTCCCAAAACCATTGCGCAGGCAATCGCCACATTCAGGGAGCGCATGCCGTTTCGCATGGGGATGGTGATCTGTGCACCGGCACGTCGCCGCACCTCCTCGCTCACGCCGCTCGATTTCACGGCCGAGCACCAGGATGTCATCTCCATGAAATGCAAAGGACGTATAGGGCATTTCACCCTTGGTAGTGAGCAACACCTGCCTTTGCCCAACAGTTGCCGCGCAGAATGCCTGATAAGAGGGCTGCCGAATGATCTTCGCATGATCGAGATAATCGAGGCCCGCCCGGCGCAGAGATCTGTCGTTCCAGGCGAAGCTTGCCGGCTCGATGATGTGAACGGTCACCCCGAGGCAGGCTCCGAGCCGCAGGATCGTTCCTACATTGGGTGGAATGTCGGGCTGATAGAGGGCGATTTCGGTCATTGGTGATAGCCAGCGAATTCTGCTCTCAGAGGGACCAAAGCGGGTATTGTGTCAAGCGCCGCCACAATGGAAATGCCGGCCTTTACTGCGACACTTGATGGCTAGACTTTCCTTGAGGCCGATGCCAAAACACGCCGCTGTACGCACCGGGAAAAGCGCATCGGCCCTGCTTTCCGGTGTGAGAAGAAAGAACAACCCCATGTCGTCTGCCACCGAGAGTTCAGAACCCACCCGGCGCGACTTCATTTTCATTGCCACAGGTGCCATGGCCGCTGTCGGCGCGGCGGCAACCCTCTGGCCCTTCGTCGCCCAGATGAATCCCGATGCCTCTGTTCTGGCCCTTTCGACGATCGAGGTCGATCTCAATCCCATCGCCGAGGGGCAGGGAATAACCGTCAAATGGCGGGGCAATCCGGTTTTCCTCCGCCACCGCACCAAGAAGGAAATCGAGGAAGCCAGGAGCGCGCCCCTTGACGAACTGAAGGACCGTCTTGCCCGTAACGAGAATCTTCCCGACGATGCTCCTGCGACCGACGAGAACCGTTCAACGAAAGACAAGCCGCAATATCTTCTGATGATGGGCGTTTGCACTCACCTCGGCTGTGTTCCCCTGGGTGAGGCCGGCGACTACCACGGCTGGTTCTGCCCGTGTCACGGCTCGCACTATGATACGGCGGGCCGTATCCGGAAGGGCCCGGCGCCTGAGAATCTGCCGATACCGAAGATCGAGTTCGTCTCCGATACGACGGTCCGCATCGGCTAGAGGGCAACCATGAGCGCACATCAGACATATCAGCCCAAAACGGCAGCCGGCCGCTGGCTCGAGGAACGGCTGCCGATCATGGGCTTCGTCAGATCCCATTTAATGGATTATCCCACACCGAAGAACCTGAATTACTGGTGGACCTTCGGCGGCATCCTGACCACGATGCTGATCGTGCAGATCGTATCGGGCGTCACTCTGGTGATGCACTTTACGCCGCATGCCGACATGGCATTCGATTCAGTTGAGCACATCATGCGCGACGTGAATTACGGCTGGCTGCTGCGCTACATCCACTCGAACGGCGCTTCCATGTTCTTCATCGCCGTCTATATCCACATGTTCCGTGGCATGTATTACGGGTCCTATAAGGCCCCTCGCGAAGTTCTGTGGATGATCGGCGTCCTCATTTATCTGGTGATGATGGCGACGGGTTTCATGGGCTACGTCCTCCCGTGGGGGCAGATGAGCTTCTGGGGAGCGAAGGTCATCACCAATCTGTTCAGCGCCCTGCCCTTCATCGGCGAGCCGCTGGTGACTTGGTTGTGGGGCGGCTTCACGGTCGATAATCCCACGCTGCAGCGTTTCTTCTCGCTGCACTATCTTCTGCCTTTCGTGCTCGTGGGCCTCGTCGCTCTTCACATCTGGGCCCTGCATGTGCCGGGCAACGGTAATCCAACGGGGGTATCGGTCAAGTCGCAGCAGGACGTGGTGCCGTTTCATCCCTATTACACCCTGAAGGACGGTTTTGCTTTGGTCCTGTTCTTCCTCTTCTTTTCGTTCTTTATTTTCTATGCGCCAAATTATCTCGGCCATGCCATCAACTACCAACCCGCCGATCCACTCTCCACGCCTGCGCACATCGTGCCGGAATGGTACTACCTTCCCTTCTACGCCATTCTCCGTGCCATTCCGCACAAGCTCTTCGGCGTGCTCGCCATGTTTGGCTCGATCCTGATTTTGTTCGTCTTGCCCTGGCTTGATACATCGCGGGTGCGGTCTGGTTCCTATCGTCCAATGTTCAGGCAGTTCTTCTGGCTGTTCGTGCTGGTCTGCATCGGTCTCGGCTATCTTGGCTCCAAGCCGCCGGAAGGTGGCTATGTCTTCGCGGCACGAATTCTCACCGCCTATTACTTCCTTCACTTCCTGGTGATATTGCCGCTCGTCGGGTTGCTCGAGAAACCCAGACCATTGCCGCCGTCGATTTCTGAAGCGGTTTTGGCCAGGAGATCGGCCAAGCTCGAGCCCCAGCCAGCCGAGTGAGTGGGAAAATCACATGATCAGAAACTCCCTCACCGTCATTGCAGCCGTCTTCATCATGGCGGCGTCCGCAGCGCCGGTTCCGGCAGCGGAGGCTCAAAGACCCGCCAAGGATATTTCCTATAGTTTTGAGGGGCCGTTCGGCACATTCAGCCGCGGCCAGCTGCAGCGTGGTTACAAGGTTTATAAGGAAGTCTGCGCCTCCTGCCACTCTATGCGGCTGCTAACCTTCCGCAATCTTGCCGACCCGGGAGGCCCGGAGTTCACAGAGGAACAGGTCAAGGCTCTCGCAGCCACCTTCCAGGTGCAGGATGGTCCCGATGAATCGGGCGAGATGTTCAACCGCCCGGCCTTGCCCTCTGATCGTTTCCCCTCGCCCTTTGCCAATGAGCAGGCGGCCCGCGCGGCCAACGGCGGGGCCTTGCCGCCGGACCTTTCGCTCACGACCAAGGCGCGGGAGGGCTGGACCGGCACATTCAGGCAGTTGGCAAACGGCATCGGCGGCCCGGAATATGTCTATTCGGTTCTCACCGGCTACGAGCCTGAGCCGCCCGAGCTGGCGGCGGAAAAGCCGCCGGGAAGATACTACAATCCCTATTTTGCCAACGGTCATTGGATATCCATGCCGCCGCCGCTCTCCGATGGGCAGGTGACCTTCGATGACGGGGCGTCGAACACCACCGAGAACATGGCCCGCGACGTTTCTGCCTTCCTTGCCTGGTCGGCGGAGCCCAAGCTGGAGCAGCGAAAAGCGCTCGGTTTCCAAGTGATGATCTTTCTCATCGTGTTCTCCGCTTTGGTCTATTTGGCCAAGCAGAAAATCTGGGCGGGAATCGATCACTGATCGGGTGATCGAGCCTGCCTTGCCATCGCTGGCCCGACACCTTATAAGCTCCGCCGCGGGCGCCGGTCACCCCTGGAGGAAGGCCCGTTGAAGCCAAGATGGAGCCGCTGGGCTCCATTTGATTTATCGAGACAACCTGAGGAGTTCCGCCATGGCTAAAGCAGTTTTGTTGAAGGCCGAGGCGCGTGCCGGGCAAGGCAAGGGGGCCGCTCGGGCCGTGCGCCGCGAAGGGCTGGTACCCGCCGTCATCTACGGCGACAAGAAGGATCCCGCGCTGGTTTCCCTGAAATACCGCGACCTTCTTCCCCATGTGAACACCGGCCGCTTCACCGCAACCCTGGTCGATCTCGACCTCGGCGGCGAGACGGTTCGCGTGATCCCGCGTGATGTCCAGTTCGAGCCGGTTCGCGACTTCATCATCCATGTCGATTTTCTAAGGCTTGGCAAGGACGCTCGCATCCGCGTCGAGGTTCCGGTGCACTTCCGGAATCACGAGGCCTCCCCTGGGCTGAAAGCGGGTGGCGTGCTCAACATTGTCCGCCACCAGATCGAATTCTTCTGCCCTGCCGACAGTATTCCCGAGGAGGTTCTCGTCGATCTTAGCGGCCTTCATATCGGCCAATCGGTTCACGTCTCGCAGGTCAAATTGCCCGAAGGCGCGCAGCCGACGATATCCGAGCGCGATTTCACTATCGCCACCATCGCTGCTGCTGCTGCCGCTCCCGTCGAGGAAGAAGCTGAAGCAGCCCCGGCAGCTACCGAGGTTCCCGCCATTGCCCAAAAGGCACCGGCCGAAGGTGCCGCGGCCCCTGCCGCGTCCGGCAAGGAAGCTGCCCCGGCAGCTGCCGGCAAATCGGCAGCCCCGGCCAAGAAGGAAGCCGGTGGCGACAAAAAGAAATAACCCTCGCGGACTCGCCTGGTTTTGCTAGGCAAGGATCGGCTCCATGTTGCTCTTCGTCGGCCTCGGCAATCCCGGGACGCAATATGCGTTCAACCGCCACAACATCGGTTTCATGGCGGTGGATGCGATCGCGACCCACCATCGCTTCTCGCCATGGCGGCGCAAGTTTCAGGGAACGATTGCTGAAGGCATTCTCGCCGGCGTGAAAGTCATTGCCCTGAAACCTGGAACCTACATGAATGAATCCGGCCGCAGCGTCGGCGAAGCGATGCGCTATTTCCAGTGCGCGAGCTCCGACATCTATGTGTTCCATGACGAGCTTGATCTCATGTCGGGCAAAGTTAGGGTGAAGACCGGCGGCGGCACCGCCGGCCACAATGGCATCCGATCGATCGACGCCCATATCGGCAGCGGCTTTCATCGGGTCAGACTCGGCATCGGCCATCCGGGCGAGCGCCACCGGGTTCACGGCCATGTTCTCGGTGATTTCGCCAAGTCGGATAGGGAATGGCTCGAGCCGCTGCTCGATGCCATAGCCGAACATGCGGGCCTGCTTGCCACGGCCGGCGAGGCGAGCTTTCAGAACAAGGTCCATCTCGCGCTCAATCCGGTCGATAAAACCTTGGCGAACGGCGCGAAGGACCTGCCCTGATGGGTTTCCGCTGCGGTATCGTCGGGCTGCCGAATGTGGGCAAGTCCACCCTGTTCAACGCCCTTACCCGGACCGCCGCCGCCCAGGCGGCCAATTATCCCTTCTGCACCATCGAGCCGAATGTGGGCGATGTCGGCGTGCCCGACGAACGGCTCGACACCCTCGCCCGCATTGCTGGCAGCGCGCAGGTCATTCCGACCCGGCTCACCTTCGTCGATATCGCCGGCCTAGTCCGCGGCGCCTCGCGCGGCGAAGGGCTGGGCAACCAGTTCCTCGCCAACATCCGTGAGGTGGATGCGATTGCCCATGTCGTGCGGTGCTTTAGGGACGAGGATGTCACCCATGTCGAAGGGCGCATCGACCCCGTTGCCGACATCGAGACCATCGAAACCGAACTGATGCTTGCCGACCTCGACAGCCTCGAAAAGCGCATCGTGAATCTGGAGAAGCGCGTGCGCGGCGGCGACAAGGAGGCTAAGGAAACTCTGGGCCTCGTCGCCCGCTCGCTTCCCTTGTTGCGCGAGGGCAAGCCCGCCCGCCTGGTCGAACGCAAGCCCGAGGAACGCAAACTCTTCGATGCGCTCGGCCTCCTGACCTCCAAGCCCGTTTTATACGTGTGCAATGTTGACGAGGCGTCTGCCGATCGTGGCAATGAATTCTCCGCTGAGGTATTTGCCCGCGCGCGTGCCGAAGAAGCCGAAGCCGTCGTGGTCTCTGCCAAGATCGAGAGTGAGATCGCCGTTCTCTCACCCGAAGAGCAGAAGGACTATCTCCGCGCCGTCGGCTTGTCGGAGCCGGGCCTCAACCGTGTGATCCGCGCCGGTTACAAACTATTGCATCTCGTTACGTTTTTCACCGCCGGCCCCAAGGAAGCACGGGCATGGACGGTGACGAGCGGCACACGCGCCCCTGCGGCCGCTGGAGTCATCCATACTGATTTCGAAAAGGGCTTCATCCGCGCAGAGACCATCGCCTATGAGGATTATGTCGCCTTGAATGGTGAGGCAGGCGCGCGCGATAACGGCAGGCTGCGGCTCGAGGGCAAGGACTACGTCGTCGCCGATGGCGACGTGCTGCATTTTCGCTTCGCGACCTGAACAGGCGCCTTGCGGGCGAGTTATGAAGTCAGGGCAGAATTTGCTATGTTCGCACCCTGCGCCTTGTGCAGCAGCTCTGGCGGATTAGCATCATAGGATGGGTACGGACATCGGCGTCACCAGCTATCTAGCGAGCGGCAAGGACCGCCTGCGGCATGTGTTCGTGCGCGATCTCGAGATCATGGCGCTGCTGGGCGTGTATGAGCATGAGAAGCGCAAACCCCAGCGCATCGTCCTCAACATCGATCTGTCTGTGCGCGAGGATCTGGTGAACTTGGCCGACGATATTGAGAATGTTGTGAGCTACGAGGCCGTCGTGAGGCGCATCGAAGCCATCGTGGCGCAGGGTCATGTTCATCTGGTCGAAACTCTGGCCGAGCGCATCGCCGAGGCGTGCCTGGTCGATGAGCGTGTGTCTGCCGCCCGGGTGCGTGTCGAAAAGCCCGACATCATACCCAATGCCCGCAGCGTCGGCGTCGAAATCGAGCGCCTCCGCCAGCCGGCCGGGCAGCGGTAACGCGACCATGACGTCACGTACCGAGAAAGATACTGGACTGGCGCTCCCTTGACGCCCATGTGCCTGCCATGACCGCCGCGACCGATAACGAGGGCTTTGAAGAGGAACCCGCCGCCGACCTTTCTGCGCCGGGGCCCGACGTCATTCGACGTCTTGGCAGGATGCTGCCCAACAGGCCCGGCGTCTACCGCATGATCGACGCCAAGGGTGAGGTGATCTACGTCGGCAAGGCGCGCAGCCTTCGCAATCGGGTGATGAATTATACCCGGCTCGGCGGCCACACCAGCCGCATCGCCGCCATGATCGCTGCCACCGCCAATATGGAATTCGTAACGACCGAGACCGAAGCCGAGGCGCTCCTGCTCGAAGCCAACCTCATCAAGAAGCACAAGCCGCGCTATAATGTCGTTCTTCGCGATGACAAATCCTTTCCTTATATCCTTATAGCCCGCGACCATCGCGTGCCGCAGCTTGTCAAACATCGCGGCGCCCGTAGCCGCAAGGGCAGCTACTTCGGACCCTTCGCTTCCGCCTGGGCCGTCAACCGCACGATCAACTCTCTTCAGAAAGCCTTTCTCCTGCGCTCCTGCAGCGATTCGGTTTTCGAAAACCGCACACGCCCCTGCCTGCTCTACCAAATCAAGCGCTGCTCCGCCCCCTGTACCGGGGAAATCGACGAGACCTCCTATAGGGCGCTTGTCGATGAGGCCGAGGACTTTCTGCGCGGCCGCAGCGCCGTGATGAAGGAAAAGCTCGCCGTGCAAATGCAGGAGGCTTCCGACAAGCTCGACTTCGAATTGGCGGCGCGCTACCGCGATCGCATTTCCGCCATGAGCGTCGTCACTTCGGTCCAAGGCATCAACCCTGAAACGGTGGACGAAGCCGACCTCTTTGCCATCGCACAGCAGGCCGGCCACACTTGCGTCCAGGTTTTCTTCTTCCGCGCGGGTCAGAACTGGGGCAATCGCGCCTATTTTCCCCGCGCCGATAAAAGCCTTGGCGAGGCCGAAATCCTCGGCTCTTTCCTCGCCCAGTTCTACGACGACAAGCCCCTGCCTCCCGTGATTCTTCTCTCGCACCCCGTAGAAGAGCAGGACCTGCTCGCCGAGGCCTTCTGCACCCGTGCCGGACACAGAGTCGAGATCCTCGTGCCGCAGCGCGGTGAAAAACGCGCGCTCGTCGATCATGCCCTTGTCAATGCCCATGAGGCACTGGGCCGCCGGCTTGCCGAATCGCAATCGCAGTCGCGGCTGCTCGACGGCGTTGCACGAGTGTTCGGTCTGGACGCCACGCCCCGCCGGATCGAGGTTTTCGACAATTCCCACATCCAGGGTGCTGAGCCGGTAGGTGCCATGATCGTCGCGGGGCCGGAGGGCTTTATCAAGAACCAGTACCGAAAATTCAATATGCGCAGCGAAGCGGGCGCGCTCGGCGATGATTTTGGCATGATGCGCGAGATGCTTACCCGCCGTTTCACCAGGCTGCTCAAGGAGGAGGCGGAAGGACAAGCTCCAGCCGAAGCCGATGTTCAGCACCGCCCGGATCTGATCTTGATCGATGGCGGCCAGGGTCAAGTCTCGGCCGTCAGGGCCGTTCTGGAGGATCTGGGCCTCCACGGGCTCCCCGTCGCCGGTATCGCCAAGGGATTGGACCGCGATGCCGGCCGGGAGCATTTCTACGTTCCCGGCAAGGAGTCCTTCATGCTCGATTCCCGCGACCCGGTTTTGTACTATGTCCAGAGGCTCAGGGATGAAGCTCACCGTTTTGCCATCGGGTCCCACCGCGCGAAGCGCTCGAAGGCCATTGGCATCAATCCTCTCGATGAAATTCCGGGCATTGGACCCGGGCGCAAAAAAGCCTTGCTTATGGCATTTGGATCGGCAAAAGCGGTAAGTCGTGCAAGTGTCGGCGACCTTGAAAAGATAGACGGCATCAGCCGGCAGCTTGCTGCGGCCATTTACGATTTCTTCCACGAGGGAGGAAAATAGGTGTGTCTACGCGGGAACAGACGACCACCTTTGCTGGCCAGACGATGGTTCTGAGCCTGCCCAACATTCTCACCTACGGACGCATCCTCGCCGTACCGGTGGTGACCGGCTGCATCCTTTGGCGCGGCGACAATGCCCGCTGGTTGGCGCTTTTCGTCTTCATTGTCGCTGCGGTCACCGACTTTCTCGATGGCTATCTTGCCCGCCGCTGGAAGCAGCAATCTGCTTTGGGCCGCATGCTTGACCCCATCGCCGACAAGCTCCTGGTGGCGGCCACGCTATTGGCTCTCGCCGGCGATAAAACCATCTACGGCATGCACACCTGGGCCGGCGTTATCATCATTTGCCGCGAAGTTCTGGTCTCGGGCTTGCGCGAATTCCTGGCCGAGCTTCGCGTCTCCGTGCCCGTTACCCAGCTTGCCAAGATGAAGACGGGCCTTCAGCTCGTCGCCGTCGCCTTCCTGATCGCCGGCCCGGCCGGAGATAAGCTCTTTTCCTATACGACCCCGATAGGCCTAGCCGGCCTTTGGGTTGCCGCGGCCCTCACCCTCTACACCGGCTACGACTATTTCCGGGCCGGTCTGAGCCACGTGGTAGACGAAAAACCGCGATGAAGATTCTATATTTCGCCTGGGTGAGGCAGCGTGTCGGCATAGCAGAAGAAACCCTTGCCCCGCCCGACGATGTTACGACCGTCGCTGGTCTGATCGACTGGCTCAGATCCCGCGATGAGAGCTACGCCAATGCCTTCGCCGATTTGCGTGTCATTCGCGCTGCCGTCAATCAGCAGCTCGTGCCGCTCGACGCCCCGCTCGCCGGCGCGCGTGAAATTGCGTTTTTTCCGCCCGTCACCGGCGGATGATGTCTCCGCCAATAGAAAATTCTCTTCCGCTGGCTTCCGCCTCGGGGTGAAGGAGAGGTGGGAGGCTGGCCCTCCTAGGTGCCTACTTCAAAGAGTAGGACTGGTGCCCACTTCCATTAATTTCGAGAATTAACTGAGTGGGACTGGTGCCCCCCAGCTGAGGGGCAAAATGCGGAGGCTCGACAGCGCTCCCACCGCCGTCCGTACCTGCCAAGGTGCCTCGGGGACCCTGGGACAGACGGCAGCTGCTCCACGTATCAACTGAAGAGGTGAGGCTTCGCGATGACCGCCTCCTTCTTGGAGCAGATGCTGACCATATACACACACTTAGGAATGTTGTCAAGAAGAAAATATTCCCCTCCCCCTTGTGGGGAGGGGCAGGGGTGGGGTGCAACCTTCGCAGAGAACCCACCCTGTCTTCGCTTCGCTCAGACATCCCTCCCCACAAGGGGGAGGGAAAGAGACACCCCGAGATGGCCGGATCAAGTCCGGCCATGACGTGATTGCGCTACCGGCAGATTGTCACCCTATGCTGCAGCGGCCTTCTTGGGCATGACCTCGCTGAGATAGTCCTCGCGCAAGGCCTTAGTGATGTCACCGACCTCGAACCGGTAGGGACCGATCTCCCAGACCGGAGTGACCTCCGCGGCCGTGCCCACGATGAAACATTGCTCGAACCCTGCCATCTCCTCGGGCATGATCGCCCGCTCGATGACTTTGATCTGCCGCCGCTCGGCAAGCCCCATCACTGTTCGCCGCGTTATGCCGTCCAGGAAGCAGTCGGGCGTCGGGGTGTGCAGCTCGCCATTCTTGACGAAGAAGATGTTCGCTCCTGTGCATTCGGCCACCTGTCCGCGCCAGTCCAGCATCAGCGCATCGGCGTAGCCCTTGCGCTCGGCTGCATGTTTCGACAGCGTGCAGATCATGTAGAGGCCGACCGCCTTTGCCTTGGCCGGCGCGGTCCTCGGGTCGGGCCGGCGATATTCCGCCATGTCCAGGCTGGATGCCCTTCATCACCTGGGCGGGATCGAAATATGCCGGCCATTGCCAGACCGCTATTGCGACATTGATCTTTGCCGCCTGCGCCGAAACCCCCATCATCTCCGAGCCGCGCCACGCGATCGGCCGCACATAGGCATTGGTGAACCCCTGCCGCCGCAGCGTGGCCCGGCAGGCCTCGTCGATCTCACCGACGGTGAAGGGAATTTCCATGTCGAGCATCTCGGCCGAAGAAACAGCCGCTCGGTATGCTCCGTGAGCTTGAAAATTTCGCCGCCATAGGCGCGCTCGCCCTCGAACACGGCGCTCGCATAATGCATTGCATGCGTCAGCACATGGACCTTGGCATCCTTCCACGGCACGAACGCGCCATTCATCCAGATCACGCCTTCGCGTTGGTCGAAAGGAATGATAGCCATGGCGCTTCTCCTCTGCGGGCTCTCACGCGGTTATTGAATGGTCTGGAATATTATTCCATCGGCACTTGTTTTTCTGTAATGGTTGGATAAAAATATGTCAATATGGCTGACATAAATATAAAGCTGCTGCCCCGGACGGACGAGTCCCTTGTCGAACTCGTGGAGCTTTTCTTTTTTGCTTATCGCGACTTTACCGCCGATCCCGATCACATCCTTGCCAAGATCGGCTTCGGGCGCGCCCATCATCGTGTGCTTCACTTCGTCGGCCGCAATCCCGGCATGACGGTGGCAGAGCTGCTCGACATACTCAAGATCACCAAACAGTCGCTTGGCAGGGTTTTGCGCGAGCTGATAGAGAAAGGTTACGTCGTTCAGGAGGAGGGATTGCAGGACCGCCGGCAGCGGCTGCTCTATCTGACCGGCCGCGGCGAAGGTCTGCACCAGGAACTCATCTCGCCGCAGCTCACGCGTTTCGATCGTGCGCTGGCCAGATCTCCCGGCAGCGAAAAGGCGTTTAGAGACATGCTGCTGCATATGATCGATGGTGAAGGACGCGAGCAGTTGCGCAGCATCCAGGCACGCACCCGCAAGCGCGCGAAAGGAGATCGCTGAATGTCGGAAATTGGCGACATCACGCCGCACATTCTCGTAGTCGACGACGACCGCCGTATTCGCGAGCTCATTGCGTCATTCCTGAGCGGGCACGGCTTGCGCGTGACTGCCGCAGCCAGCGCGGCCGAGGCCCGTGAGAGAATGCGCGGCCTGGCCTTTGATCTGATCGTTCTCGACATTATGATGAAGGGAGAAACCGGTATCGAGCTCACCCGCTCAATCCGCGCCGAAAGGAACAGCGTTCCAATTCTGCTCCTGTCTGCTCTCAGCGATGCGCCGGACCGCGTTAATGGACTTGCCTCCGGCAGCGACGATTATTTGCCGAAACCCTTCGACCCCATGGAACTGCTGCTGCGCATCCGCAGCATCCTCCGCCGCAGCGATGGAACAACCCGTTTAGGCGAGGAAGTCCGCTTCGGCACCTGTACGTTCCACCTCGGCCGCGGCGAGTTGCGCCGCAACGGAGCCGCCGTTCGGCTCACGACGCGCGAACGTGAGCTCCTGCGCCTTTTTGTGGAAAAGGCCGGTACGACGATCGGCCGCACCGAACTGATGCATCCGGGCACCGAGGAAAATGCCCGTACCATCGACGTCCAAATCAACCGGCTCCGGCGTAAGATCGAGGCCGACCCGGCAGCTCCCGTTTATCTGCAAACTATCCGTGGTGCAGGTTATACTCTCTACCTCGACTAGGAGGTTCGCAGGATGACCAGCGTGGCCGACAGCCGCCGTGACCGTGGCAAGCGGAACAGCATGCTCTGGCACGTGAACCGCTTTCTCGAGCGCCACCTGCCCGATCGCCTCTATCCCCGCTCGCTGATCATCGTCGTCGCCCCGATGGTGATCCTCCAGGCGATCATGGCGTTCATCATCATGGAGCGCCATTGGGATAATGTCACCAAGACGTTGGCCAAGAGCTTGGCGCGGGAAATCACCTTCGTCACTGCCCTTTACGAAAGGTCTCCAAAAACGCCGGAAGCGATCGCGGCGCTCATTGCCACTGCGAACGAGACGCTCGATGTCGTCTTTTCCATCGAGCATCTTTCCGACTTGCCGGCATCGCCGCCCGAGCCGCTTTTCTCCATCGTCGACAATAAGCTCACCAAATATCTGGAGCAGCGCGTAAGCAACCCGGTTGCCGTCGATACGGTTGGGCAAGCCGGCCAGATCGACGTGCGCATTAAGCTCGCTGACGACCTCGCGCTCCGCTTGCTTACCAGGAAGGAGCGTGCCTATGCCTCCAACACGTCGATCTTTCTGACATGGCTTGTCGGTTCATCGCTGGTGCTCCTCGCCCTGGCCATCTTGTTTCTACGCAAGCAAATACGCCCCATTCAGGATCTGGCCAAGGCAGCCCGCAGCTTCGGCATGGGCCGATCGGTAAGCAATTTTCGTCCTTCGGGAGCGCGCGAGGTAAAGGAAGCTGCCAGCGCCTTCATCGCAATGAAGGAGCGCATCGAGAAGCACGTCGAGCAACGCACCGCCATGCTCGCAGGCGTGTCTCACGATATCCGCACGATCTTGACTCGCTTCAAGCTCGAATTGGCGATGCTCGACAAGCATCCCAAGCTTGGCGCGCTGCAGCAAGACGTCGACGAGATGCAGCGCATGCTTGAAGGCTACATCGCCTTCGTGCGCGGCGATGATGGAGAAAAAAGTACAACCACCGATCTTGCTGCCCTGCTGCGGGAAGTCGCCAATGATGCTGGACGCAGTGGATTGCCCGTCGCTCTGCAAGTGCCTCCCGCTCTCATGGTTGCGGTCAAGCCGCAGGCATTCAAGCGCTGCATCGCCAATCTGGTCACCAATGCTCTTCGCTATGCCGGCCAGGTTTCGCTTGGAGCCTCACAGGCCGATCATCAGCTGACCGTTACCATCGACGATGACGGGCCGGGGATTCCGCCGGAACGCCGCGAAGATGTGTTCAAGCCGTTTTATCGCCTTGATGATGCCCGCAATCTCGACGAAAGCGGCACAGGGCTTGGACTTTCGATTGCCCGCGACATTGCGCGTGCGCATGGCGGCGACGTCATGCTTCATCAGAGTCCGGCGGGAGGATTGCGGGCAGAGATCCGCATTCCGGTGTGAGGCGGCTGGCATTGTTGCTGCAGTCATGCAAAATTTTGTGAATTGCCCGCCTCTGCCATTGACCGATGCGCCGTTATGCGGCATGTACCCCACCATGTGCAGGAAACCCGCCATGTATGTCGTCAAATGGCTCCGCCAAAACCTCGGCGGCCGGGTCTGCACATGCGTTGACAGCTAGTTCGCTTCTTACAAACGCTAAGCTCCCGAGCCCGCCGCCAAACTCCGCCGGCGGGTTTTGATTTTCTCGTCGGCGCTATCCGAAGGAGGAAATCATGATCCAGTTCACATCAATCCTTAGCCAATCATTTCCCCGCCCGGAAACTGTCAAACAATCGTCACGGAACACCTTTAGCGGAGCCGCATCATGATCTCCAACGAAACACTGCCTTTGAAGCCGGTCGAAACAGCGCCCTTCCCCACTCGTCTGATGAGCCTTGTTCGCCACTGGCGAAGCGCAGCCCGCACCCGCCGGCTGCTGCTCGATCTCGACGACCGGATGCTGCGTGACATCGGGCTCTCGCGCGGCGAATTGCTTTTCCCGCCGCGCACAACTGGATTAGGCCAGTCGTCGGCACCCAAGCTCACGCCGCTCGCGACAATGATCATGACCGTTCTCGTGGTCGTCGGCTCGTTTGCGATAGTGATGGTCGCGGGCAACAGAGAGGCCGCCCGGCCGATGCAGCTCGCCTCTTGCGCTCTATTCGAATCGCACTGTCTGGCGGGCGCTGTGCGTTTCGGACATTAGATTTTGCCATTCAAATCGCCCCGGCCCTATTGGGCCGGGCTAATAAAGCCGTCCCCCGTTCGGCACTTTGCGGTCGATCGTCACCAGCACTACTTCGCCTTGTTCATCGGGAAAACCCAATGTGAGCACTTCCGAACGGAACGGGCCGATCTGTCGTGCAGGAAAATTTACGACGCAGGCCACCTGCCGCCCGACCAGCATTTCCGCAGAATAATGCTTGGTGAGCTGGGCTGAGGATTTGCGCAGGCCGATCGCCGGGCCGAAATCGATCATGAGCTTGAAGGCCGGCTTTCGCGCCTCCGGGAACATTTCAACCGCAGTGATCGTGCCCACCCGCACATCGACCTTGCTGAAAACCTCGAAGTTGATTTGCGGCATCACGCCGCTGTCTTTCATGACGTCTTCCCCCTGCCGAAAAACTGCCGGCCTGCTGCCCCCGCTGCCTTTGCCAGTCCACCAATGACCGCAGTGACCGTGCCGGCCCGGTCGCTGAATGCCGCCCAGTCTCGCAGAGCCCTGTCCAGCGCCGCCATCGTCCGCGAAAGCCCCGGATCGTCGTCTCCAATCCAGGCCGCGAGTGCTTTGACATAAGCGCGGCCCAAGCCCAGTTTTCCCAAGGACTGCCAGGCCGGTTCCTCTTCGACCTTGGCCGCAGCGGCAATCCAGCCGACCGTGACGGCAACAGACTGCAGCATGACCGCAGCCTCGCCCGGATCGCCAATCCGCCGCTTCATGACGCTGCCGATGACCGGCCGATACGGCTGCATGATTTCCAGCCGTTTGATGATCACGTCGAAGAGCCGGTCATGTGCTTCGCCCTCGGCGGGGTATTTCTCGAATACCAGCAGCATGGCCCCGTCGATATCCCGCGAGAAATCCCGCAATATTGCCGCCTTGGATTCAACATCGCGCATCATCGCGGCAATGCTCAGTCCCGATTGCTCCGCAATTGCCGCCATGGTGATCTCATGCCAGGGTCTGCGCTCTGCAAGCGCAAATGCCGCCTGGCGTATTCTGAGCTTATTGGCGCCGAAATCATCCATGCCCCTGCCTGCCATAGCGACACGGGCGGCGCAAGCCAATCGGTTCGGTGACTTCAGCTGGCAAGCTCGCGCGAGCGTTTCTCCGCCGCCGCGAGTGCGTCTTCGAAAAGCTTCATCATGCCGTTCTCCGCCATCAAGACCTGAAGCGCGGCATGGGTCGTGCCTTTTGGCGATGTCACATTCTGTCGGAGCGTCGCGGCAGGCAATCCGCTGACCCGCATGAGTTCCCCTGAGCCCGATACGGTAGCCCTTGCCAGCCGCGTGGCCAGCTCCTCGGGCAGGCCGAGCTTCTTGCCGGCTTCTGCGAGACATTCGGTGAGCAGGAAAACATAGGCCGGGCCGGATCCAGACAAAGCCGTGACCGCATCGATCTGCCGCTCATGATCAACCGTCACCACTTCTCCGATAGCCGACAGGAGCGCGCGCGCCAGGGCGTGCTGCGCGCTGCTCACATTCTTGTTTGCCGCCATGGCCGTGATGGCGCGGCCGACCGCCGCCGGTGTGTTCGGAATCGTGCGGATGATGGCGGCATCGCTGCCGAAATGTTCCTCGAAGAATGCGATGGTTTTCCCCGCGACCACCGAGAGTATCAGCGGTCGCGAGCTTCCAAGCGGCGCTATCGCCGGCATCGCTTCGCTGGCGGTCTGCGGCTTCACCGCCACCACGATGATCTCCGCATCCGCAATACCGCTTATCGGTGGGTTTAAAGGAATGGCGCTCTGCGTGATGAGGGACTTGACGTCCGCCGATGGCGCTGGGTCGATGACGGCGAGTTTCGCCGGATCAATGTTCTCTTTCAGCCAGCCTTCCAGCATGGCGCCGCCCATCTTGCCGGCGCCCACCAGCACAAGCCTGCCCGCAAGCGGAATGGTCATGCTTCACCCTGCGTCTCCATCAGGCTCGACTGGATTGCTTCTTCCGCGCTCTTGCCGGCCCAGATGACGAACTGGAAAGCCGGAAAATAGCGCTCGCACGCTTCGAGCGCCAGACGCAGCAGCGTTTCGCACTGCGCATCGACGATTTCAACGCCGCCGGTAAGAATCAGGCCATTGCGGAACAGCAGCACGCCGTCATGGCGCCAGATGTCGAAATGGCCGAAATAAAGCTGCTCGTTGATGAGCGAAATCAGCCGCGCCACCTCTTCACGGCGGTTCGCCGGCACCTTCAGGTCGAAGGTGCAGGCAAGATGCAGCCCCTCGATGTCGTCGCGCCAGTTGATGCAAAGGTGCAGATCGCTCCACGAACCCTGCACGATCATGTGAACTTCATCATCACCCGGCCGGTCGATCGACCAGTCGTGAGCCGCGGCTATCTGCTCAATTCGATCAATTGGGTTCGCATTCTCCTGAACAAGCGCCCGCACAGCGGTCATGACGATTCCTCACTTTCATGCCGCTCGGCCGGGCCGAATCCCAAGCCGAATCACATCAGCAACCCAACTTGCCGGACCCGATTCGCCGCATCAAGGGCGCACGAGTTCCTCGGCAAGGATTCTCCACATCTCTTGCAGGCATAGCAGTGACTCAGGGGAAGCTTAGCTCAACGGAGCTTTGGGGCCGCTGGCGGGGCCGAGCTTGGATTCCAGCTCGTCGATCCGCTGCTGCAGGCGCTCGTTTTCCTCGCGTGCCTTGGCCGCCATCTGCTTCACAGCCTCGAATTCCTCGCGTTGCACGACATCCATTCCAGACATCGCTCGCTCGATCTGTGTGCGGACGAGTGAGTCGAACTCCCTGCGCGCGCCCTGCGCCGCTCCCGCCGCATTCGACATAAGTTTGGCGAGTTCATCGAAAAAACGCGAAGAGGTCGTGGTCATGTCCGTTCCTTCCGGGCTGTCGGACCCAAACTAGGCAGACAGCCCCAACCTTTCAAGTGAGCCGCGTAGCGCTTGACAGTCCATCGGCCTTCCCGCTCTTTGCCTCGGATGATTCGACACGCCGCTCTCGCCTTTCCCGACATCGATCCGATTGCCATCTCTCTCGGACCATTCGAGGTCCGGTGGTACGCCCTCGCCTATGTCGCGGGCCTGCTTTTTGCCTTCGCCTATATGAAGCGTCTCGTCCGCAACCCGGCCCTGTGGAACGGTAAGCCCCCGACGATGACGCCCGAACAAGTCGATGACTTTTTTCTGTGGGCGACGCTCGGCGTTATTCTGGGCGGCCGCCTCGGCTATGTCCTTTTCTATGATCCCGGCTATTTCGCTGCCCATCCGCTGGATATCGTGAAGCTTTGGCAGGGCGGAATGTCTTTTCACGGCGGTTTCCTCGGCGTCATTGTCGCCTGCTGGGCCTTCGCCCGCGCGCTGCGGATCCGCCTTGATCAGCTCCTCGATCTCGCCGCCGCTGCCGTTCCAGTGGGGCTGGGCCTCGGCCGCCTGGCGAATTTCATCAATGGCGAGCTTTATGGGCGTGTCAGCGACGTCCCCTGGGCCATGGTATTTCCCCATGGCGGGCCGCTTGCCCGCCATCCGAGCCAGCTCTACGAGGCGTTTCTCGAAGGGTTCTGTCTCTTTCTGCTCTGCCGTATTGCCAGCCACCGCTTCCATGCCCTGCGCCACCCCGGTCGCGTCGCCGGGCTTTTCGTCCTGGTCTACGGTTTGATTAGGATTTTCGTGGAGTTCTTCCGCGAACCCGATCCGCAGATTGGCCTCTATGCAGGATTCATGACGCGCGGAATGGTGCTCTCCATCCCCATGCTCGTCCTCGGCTCATGGCTGTTGATTCGCTCCCGCCGGACATGACCGAAGCGACGACACCGCTCGAGCGCGAACTCGCCAGCCTCATTGAGATGGAAGGCCCTCTCCCTCTTGATCGCTTCATGGCCCTCTGCCTGGGTCATCCGAGGCACGGCTATTACATGACCCGCAATCCCCTGGGCGCGGCTGGCGATTTTACCACCGCTCCCGAGATAACCCAGATGTTCGGTGAGATCATTGCCATCTGGCTCATGCAATGCTTCGACCTCATGGGCAGGCCCGCCGCGGTCGACCTGATTGAGCTTGGCCCCGGGCGCGGCACGCTGATGGTCGATATTATGCGCGCCGGCCGGGCGATGCCGGATTTTCTCAGCTCCGTTCGGCCCAGGCTCGTGGAAATGAGCCCCCATTTGCGCGCTCTTCAGGAGAGCACGCTGCAAGCCGCCGGCATCGAGGCGACCTGGCATGGCAGCCTCGATGACATTCCTTCAGGGCCCACCTTGCTGTTAGCCAATGAATTCATCGATGCCCTGCCCGTCCGCCAGTTTCAAAGATTGCAGAACGGCTGGGCGGAAAGGGTCATCATTCACCGTAACGGCGAACTCGCCTTGGGCCTGGTACCGGCTGCGCCCTCATTGCCGCGATGGACCGCGGCCGCCGCGCCGGGCGATATCGCCGAGATCCGGCCTGCTGCCGACCGTCTGGGGGAAACGCTTGGCCGGCGCTTTGCCCTTCACCCCTCTGCGGCGATCATCATCGACTATGGCCACGCAGCATCTGCCTTGGGCGATACCCTTCAGGCCGTGCGCGGCCACCGGAAAATTCCAATCCTCGACCGGCCGGGCGAGAGCGATCTTACCGCTCACGTCGACTTCCAGTCTCTTGGAGATGCCATTGCCCGGGGAGGCGCCACGGTCTTGCCTCTCATGAACCAAGGTGCCTTTCTGAAGGAAATGGGGCTTGAACTCCGAGCCGGAATCCTTGCCGCCAAAGCCACCGATGCTCAAAAGCGCGAGCTGGCCGCTGCCATGGAAAGAGTTGCAGGAGCGCGTGAGATGGGGCATCTCTTCAAGGTCTTGGCCGCTACGTCACCGCGCCTTGGCCGTCCCCATCCTTTCTCCGGTTGAGATCATGATCCAGGCAGGGTTGTTGAACGAAATTGCCGGTGTCGCGCATGGCTTCTTCACGCGTGAGGGAGGCACATCCGCCGGCCTGTTCAGTTC
The DNA here is from genome assembly GCA_963770205.1 of uncultured Alphaproteobacteria bacterium. Classification (GTDB taxonomy): domain Bacteria; phylum Pseudomonadota; class Alphaproteobacteria; order Rhizobiales; family Aestuariivirgaceae; genus DATBLQ01. The sequence continues at coordinate 57,897 of CAVYOS010000003.1, read as the reverse complement.
CCTCAACTGTGGTTTCGGATCAGGCGACGATCTGGACAGCGTTGCGCGCAACCGCGCGCTTGTGGCCGGCTCGATCGGCGTCGAGCCGGACAAATTGCTGACCCTTTACCAGGAGCATAGCCCGAGAGTGATTACCGTCTCGACGCCCTGGCGGCGGGAGAACGCCCCCCTCGCCGATGCGATGGTCACCAAGGAACCAGGCATTGCGCTCGGTGCTCTGACCGCCGACTGTGCTCCGGTCATTTTTGCCGATGGCCGGGCCCGCATCATCGGAATAGCCCATGCGGGGTGGAAAGGGGCCTTGAATGGCGTTACCGACGCCACGATCAGCGCGATGGAAGAGCTGGGCGCGCATCGCGCATCGATCATCGCCGTGATCGGTCCCGCCATCTCGGCGGCTGTCTATGAGGTGGGCCCGGAATTTCATAGCCGCTTTCTGGAGGCCGACCCCGCTAATGACGCTTTCTTCCGCCCCGCCGTCAGGGAGCAGCACTGGCTGTTCGATCTCCCGGAATATCTGTTGGCACGGCTGCGCCGCAGCGGCATCGGACGAGCCAATGATCTCGCGCTCTGCACCTATGACGATGAACAGCGGTTCTTCAGCTACCGTCGCGCCACGCACCGTAATGAATCGAACTATGGCAGGCTGATCTCGGCCGTCGCCATTACCCACTGAACGGAAACTCCTCATGGCTCTGCATTTTGAACGTCGTGAATACAAGGAACGGATCGGCAAGGTCACCAGCGCGCTCGCTCAGCAGGGGCTCGATGGCCTGCTCATGTTCAACCAGGAAAGCATGTATTATCTGACCGGCTATGACACCTTCGGCTTCTGCTTCTTTCAATGCCTTTATCTCGGAACCGATGGCAGGTTCGCCCTCCTCACCCGGCTTCCCGATCTGCAGCAGGCACGGCATACCTCGATCATCGAGGATATTCGCGTCTGGACCGATCAGGCAGGGGCCAACCCGGCAACCGATCTCAAGGAGATGATCCTCGATTTGGCGGGGCGCGGCAAAAATCTCGGCATCGAAAACAATGCCTATGGCCTCACCCATTTCAACGGCCGAATACTCGAGGAAGCCTTGTCGGGGGCCTGCAATCTCACCGACGCATCGAACCTGGTCAGCAGCATTCGCCTCGTGAAGTCGAAGGCTGAGCTCGCCTATGTGAGAAAGGCCGGCAAGCTCGGCGACCTCGCACTCCAGGCAGGGGTCAAGGCCACCAGGGCAGGCGCCGATGAAGGAAAGATACTCGCGGCGCAGCAGGCGGCGATCTTCGCCGGCGGCGGCGATTATCCGGCCAATGAATTCATCATCGGCTCAGGGCGCGACGCACTTCTGGTTCGCTACAAATCCGGCCGGCGCAAGCTGTCGAAACGCGACCAGCTGAACCTGGAATTCGCCGGCGTCTATCGCCACTATCATGCGGCTCTCATGCGCACCTTGATCATCGGAAAGCCGACCGCCCATCATCTCAAGCTGGAAAAAGCCGCGCGCGCCGCTTTGTCCGAAGTCGAAGCGGTGATGCGGCCGGGCCATACGGCGGGCGACGTATTCGACGCGCACGCGCGTGTCATGGACGAGCACGGCATGCAGGAGCAGCGGATGAATGCCTGTGGCTATTCGCTCGGCGCGAAATTCACCCCGACATGGATGGACTATCCCATGTTCTATCACGGCAATACCGTCGCCCTGGAGCCGAGCCAGGTATTTTTCGCCCACATGATTCTCAGGGATTCCGGCAGCGGCCATGCCTATTGCCTGGGCCGCACCTATATCATTACCAAGGCCAAGCCCGAGCCCATTTCGAAATATCCCCTGGCCATGATCCTGCGCTAGAATGCGGCGGGAGTGATGCGAATGAAGCGCGCATTATTAGCCGGGCGATGGCCAACTGGCGTCTTTCATGTTCTGCTGGCCTTGGGCTTGGCGAACGTTCTGGCCGCCTGCGCCGCCGGGTCCAAGGTGCAGTCGACCGAAACTGCCGTTTCGGCCGCTACCCCTCCCCCGATTACGCTGGTCGAGATGAAAGGCCTTCCCCCTGCAAAGACCCAGATGTTGACGGTCTATATGGCTGAGGCCGCGGGAAAACGCGACATTGCCATCGTCCAGGGCTCCTTCGGCGAGGGCTATCGGCTTGACGGCGCGTTCAAGCTTCAGACGAACGACAAGGGCATCGTTTTATCCCACCTTTGGACATTGTCCGACGGCAAGGGTCAGCAGCTGCATGTCTTCTCCGAACAGGAGCCTGCCGGCGTCGCCGCAGGCGACCCCTGGGTGGCCGCCGATGCAGAGTTATTGCGTCGGGTGGCTGAATCCGCCACAAACGATCTCGCTCGGCGACTGTCGGAGCTTGGCTTCGCCACAAGGCCCACCCCGCGATCCTAACCGCCCGCGCCCTGCCCTATTCGTTAACTCTTCTGCAGGCTTTTAGCTTTCTTTGTGGACCGCGGCCAAAGACCGTTGGCAAGCCTTGGCGCCGGTTGTTATAGAGCCAGCCGAAACGGCCGGTGGTCCAGGCTGACCCCCGGCAAGAGGGCGTGGATATGAAGCTCGTCGCAGGCAACAGCAATCGGCCCCTGGCCGAAGCCATTGCCGCATATCTGAGCCTTCCGCTCGCCAAATGCTCCGTCCGCCGTTTCGCCGACATGGAGATCTTCGTCGAGATTCAGGAAAACGTACGCGGCGAAGATATCTTCATCATCCAGTCGACCTCCTTTCCCGCCAATGATCATCTTATGGAGCTGTTGATCATCGTCGATGCGCTGCGGCGCGCCTCGGCCCGGCGCATTACCGCCGTCCTGCCCTATTACGGCTATGCTCGCCAGGACCGGAAGCCTGGACCGCGGACGCCGATCTCCGCGAAGCTCGTCGCCAACCTCATTACCCGCGCAGGTGCCGATCGCGTGCTGACGATCGATCTTCACGCCGGGCAGATTCAGGGCTTCTTCGATATCCCGACCGACAATCTCTATTCCGCACCCGTCCTCGTACGCGACATCAAGGAAAAGCTCACTCACAATCACATCGCCGTCGTTTCGCCCGATGTCGGCGGTGTCGTCCGCGCCCGCGCATTCGCCAAGCGCATCGGCGCGCCTCTTGCCATCGTCGACAAGCGGCGCGAGCGCGCCGGCGACTCCGAGGTGATGAACATCATCGGTGATGTCGAGGGCATGTCCTGTGTTCTCGTCGATGACATCGTCGATTCGGGTGGAACCTTGTGCAATGCTGCCGAAGCGCTGATCGCGAAAGGGGCGCGCGAGGTCTATGCCTATATCACCCATGGCGTGCTCTCCGGCGGCGCCGTGGCCCGTATAACATCATCGAAACTCAAGGAGCTTGTGATCACCGATTCCATTCAGCCTACCGAGGCGGTCAGGGTTTCGCGCAACATCCGCGTCATCGGAGTAGCGACCCTCGTGGGCGAGGCAATCGGCCGGACCGCCCGTGAGGAATCTGTCTCGAGCCTGTTCGACTGACATGGACCTGCGAAACGGCTTCGACATCAAGCGCTACATCCGCACCATTCCGGACTACCCGCGTCCGGGCATCCTCTTCCGCGACATCACCACGCTCCTGGCCAACAATTACGCCTTCCGTGCTTCCGTCGACGAGCTGATGTGGCCGTTTCTGAACGCCGACATCAGCTATGTGGCCGGCATCGAGGCGCGCGGCTTCATTCTCGGGGGCGCCGTTGCGCATCAGCTCGGTCGGGGATTCATTCCGATTCGCAAAAAGGGCAAGCTGCCCGCCCGTGTCATCGGCCAGGAATATTCGCTCGAATACGGCGTCGACACCATCGAGATTCATGCCGACGCCATTCGGCAGGGTGACAGGGTCCTCCTGATCGACGATCTGATCGCGACCGGCGGCACGGCCACCGCCGCCATCGACCTCCTCCGCAAATCCGGCGGCGAAGTCGTGGCCGCGGCCTTCGTCATCGATCTGCCCGATATCGGCGGCGCAAGGAAACTGCGCGACAAGGGCGTGAAAGTGCACACCCTCGTGTCCTTCGAGGGCCATTGAGATTCGCGGGTCGAGCCCGCGAATGACGCAGAAGAGCAAATATGCAATGCAAATAGAAAATCCTTCCGCCAGCTTTCGCTTCCGGGATGAAGGAGGGGTGGAGCGGCACCTCGCGGTGGCGCCAACGTTGGTGTTAGTAGAGATGGTGCGAGGGCGCTCCACCCCGGTGATTTTGGGAGGTCACTTTCACGTCACTCGCTTCGGGATGTTTCGAAGCCGCGCCGGCCTAGCACTCAACCCCTGGTCAACGGCAGCCAGTCCACGGCTTGCCTACAGGCACCGGCCCTTTCTCCACACTCAAAAGGCGACATCCGGACAGCGCCTCCTTCACGGAGCAGGGTGAAGAATGACTACTCTATACTAGGAATGTTGTCAAGAGGAAAGTTTTCCCTCTCCCCTCGTGGGAGAGGGTTAGGGTGAGGGGGTACCCCTCATCCGGCTCGATGCTGAAACGCATCTCGCCACCTTCTCCCACAAGGGGGAGAAGGAAAAACGGACGCGTCATTCGCGGGCTTGACGCGCGAATCTGCCACTCGCGATGAGATGCGCGGATCAAGTCCGCGCATGACGCAGAAAAAGCGATCCCACAATGACTAGGCCCGCATCTGCACCAGCACCTTGCCTTCGAAGCTCAGCACCGTCTCGCCCTTCCCGTTGACACCCTCATTGAGGCTTGCAAGCAGTCCCCAGCCTGGCCGCGATTTGAGCGCGCGCTTGTCGGTTACCCGGGAGCGATAAGCGATCACGTCGCCGGCATGGACCGGTTTCGGCCAACGGAGGTTCTCGAACCCCGGCGAGGGTCCGATATCGGGTATGGCTTCCCCGCGCGCGCTTCGTTCGCCGCGGTGGTGCTCGTTGAACGCCACATAGCACTTCATCCATCCCGCCGCCGTATGCCAGCCGCTCGCGCAGAGCGCGCCGAAATGCGATTGCCGTGCCGCCTCCTCGTCCACATGAAAGGGCTGTGGGTCGAACTGTTTCGCAAATCTCACAATGGCATCGCGCGTGAACTCATAGCTGCCGAGCGCCTCCTCGCTGCCGATCTCGATATCCTCGAGGAACAGCCCTTTCATGCGCCGCCTCTCACTTTTATGAGGTTGATGCCTGTCATCTCGGCCTTTTTCTGGGAATTGGCATCGAACAGCTCCCATTGCATCGTGAGAATGCCCATCTCCGGCCGTTTGGCCGAAACTCGGGCCGCAAGCGTTGTCCGCCGGCAGGAAAGTCTGTCACCGGCGAATACCGGTTTGAGCCATTTCATCTCATCGATGCCGGTTGATCCCATGGACGCGGTCCGGCCGAAATAGCCGTCCACCATCATCCGCATCACGATCGCACAGACATGCCAGCCGCTCGCGCTCAAGCCTCCGAGCATCGATGCCATTGCGGCCTTTTCGTCGACGTGAAAAGGCTGGGGATCGAATTCGCGCGCGAAACTGACGATCTCCTCTGCCGTCACAAGATAGCTGCCGTAGTCCAGGACCTGTCCCACGGGAAAATCTTCGAAGAAAAATTCAGGCGCGGAACCGGTCATTGGGCCTTGGCGGTGAGGATCACATAATGCTTCCGCACGGGTTTGACCGTTTCCCAAGTGCCCTTGAAACCCGGCGGGATGATGAACCCGTCGCCTTTTTTCAGCCTCCAGCTCTGGCCCGCCTCATTGGTCAGCACCGCCTCGCCTTCGATGAAGTGACAGAATTCCCACTCCGTGTAGTTCACGCGCACTGTGCCGGGCGTGCATTCCCAAATGCCGCAATAAAGTCTTGCATCTTCGCCTGTCCAGTGATTATAGGCCGTCGTTTTATATTCCCCATTGATGAGAGCATCCGCCTCAGCCTGCCCGCGCTCGGCTTCAGGTGCTCCCTCGCCTTCCGTTTTCATCACGATGATGCTGCTCATGGGTCTCCCTGAACTCCTTCGATAATTGGCGTGTCATCCTTCGAAACGGCTGTCCCGATGCTGGCGAGCTGCCCCAGCAGCTGCTCCTTCTCGTCCGGAAATCCCGCCGCGATCCACCAATCCTCGAGAGCTCTGAGCGTGCGGCCCATTGCCGGACCAGGTTTCATGCCCCTCGCGATCAAATCGGCTCCGCTCACCGGGAATTGCGGCAGCGCCGCATCCTTCTCGAACAGGAGAAGTTTTTTCCACCCCGCATCTTTTATCGGGACCCTCGACGCCGCCCAGGCGATCCGGATGCTGTCCTTATAGGCTTGCCGGCCAAGCTGGTAGAGCACCGCTTTTCGCTCTGCAGGCCTTAAGCTCGGCGAAGGTTCCCCCGCCGATGAAAGGGCTCTGGCGCGCGCCATCTCGGCATTCGTCAGTTTGAGTCGCTCGCGGTAGCGTGGAACGTCCCCTGTCAGCAGATGCAGCCGCAGCAGCGGATCAGGATCGAGCTTCAGCCACCGGTCGATTTCTGTCATCCGCTGCAAAGCCCTTGTTTCACCGTCGGTACCGAGCAAAATGCGTGTGATGCCATGCTTTTTCATGGTGCGCAGCATGGCAACGGCACGCGGCGCGGCAAGCAGCTTCCACAATTCCTGCCGGATGCGCTCGCCCGAAAGTTTAAGAAGATTTCGGCGCAGCCGGACACTGTGTTTCAAGCCATCGAAATGCGGCGCGCCTTGGCCATATTGTGCGTTGAAGCGGAAGAAACGCAGGATGCGCAGATAATCTTCTTTGATCCGGGCCTGTGGCTTGCCGACGAAGCGAACGATCCGCCGCTCGAGATCGCGATAGCCTCCGAGCGGATCGTGCACCCTGCCGTCGGCATCGCAATAGAGCGCGTTCATGGTGAAATCCCGCCGCCTTGCGTCGGCTTCCCAATCATCGGTGAAATGAACCCGCGCATGGCGTCCGAAGGTTTCCACATCGATGCGCAGCGTCGTCACCTCGAACGGCCGGCCGTCGGCAACGACTGTGACCGTGCCGTGCTCTAAGCCGGTGGGATGCACGCCGAGGCCTGCATCCTGGGCTTTCGCCATCACGGCTTCCGGCGCCAATGTCGTCGCCAGGTCGACATCGGCCACCGGCACCCCGAGAAGCGCATTGCGCACCGCCCCTCCGGCAACCCTCGTGGTTCCTCCGGCATTCAAAATGCCGAGCACCTTGCTCAGCGCGGGATCATTCAGCCATCCGCGCTGCGCTGCCCGTAATGACCGCTGCCCCTGCTGTTTCTTCATCGGCCCGCATCTTTCCCATACAGTCGGTCATAGAGGCTTTTGAGCATGCCGGCCGTCGCGCCCCAGATATATCGCTCTCCGAAGCTCATGGCATAGAAATGCCGTGCCTTTCCTTGCCATTCGCGCGAATGAATAAGGTGGTTCTCCGGCGTCATCAGAAACCGCAGCGGCACCTCGAACACCGCAGCCACTTCCTTAGGCGCCGGATCAAGGTGAAAGCCTGGCGTGACGATCGCCACGACCGGCACTACCCGGTAATTGGTGCGCGTCAGATAGGCGTCGAGAAATCCGATCGGCTCGACGAAGGATGGCGCAAGGCCGGTTTCCTCTTCTGTTTCCCTGAGCGCTGCCGCAATCTCGTCCTTATCGGTACTGTCGATCTTGCCGCCGGGAAAGGCCACTTGCCCGCCATGGCTCGCCAGATCGTCTCTGCGCAAGGTCAATAGCACCGTTGCCTCAGGCTCATGCGCGATGACGGGGATGAGCACGGCGGCAGGCCGCGACAGCTCCCTCATCGGCATCATGCCGGGATTGAGGTCGTCATCGCTGCGCCTGTGAGCCGCGGGCGGCCTGTTGAGGAGGAGCCCTCGGGCGCGTTCCCGCACCTCCTGCGCTGTGAACCGGAAGCCGTTCACGTATTGATTCCGATCTCACGGGCCCGCTGCATCGGCCAGAATTGACCTTTGGACCACACGCCGAACCAGTCATCTCCCTCGACGCGCTCGACAACACCTTGAGCCACGAGATCATAGAAGATGGGCCGGCTCACCAGCGCCTCCAGCCTGCCCCGCACCAGCACATAGGGCTTGAGGCCTTGAGTGCCCTGTTCTTCCGCAAACCTTAAGGGGTGGAGGGCGTCCACGGTCACCTCGTCCTCGGCATTCGTAACGAAACTGATCTCCTTGTCTTGACCTTCCCCCTGCACCGACATCGCAACGGCGACCAGAGGAGCATCCTCAACTTCAACGCTGCACTTCTCAACCGGGGTGACGAGGTAATATTGCCCATCCTCATCATGCCGAAGGATCGAGGAGAACAACTTGACCAACGGCTTTCGCCCTATGGGCGAATTCATGTAAAACCATGTACCATCGGCAGCGATTCGCATGCCGATGTCCCCGCAGAAGGGCGGGTTCCAGAGATGAACCGGCGGAATGCCTTTTCCATGGCCCTGCACCTCCTTCAGCCCGCGCAGGGGATTGCCGGGATCGCCCGGTAACTTCATTTTGATGGGTCTGTCCGTCATTCTGATGCGTATCGATGGTCCGGCTTGCAGTAGTCTGGCCGAGGAATTTGCCTCACTGCGGCCATGCTTTGAAGTCCAGAGTGCCAGTGGATGTTTGCCTGAGGCAAGCCGTTCGAAAGCCAGCCGCCATTTGTAGCATCAAGCGATCTAGAGAGCCACGCATGCCCACGATGAACGAGACCGATACCAAGACCCTCGACAGCCTGGAGCGGACCGGCGAACGGCTGATAAAGGTCAGGGAAGCAATTGGCCAGATCATTTTCGGCCAGGAGAAGGTGATCGAGCTCACTCTCACGGCCATTTTGTCTGGTGGCCATGGCCTGCTCGTCGGCGCGCCCGGATTGGCCAAGACCAAACTCGCTACTTCGCTCAGTCGTGTTCTCGGTCTTGCCGAGCGGCGCGTCCAGTTCACCCCCGACCTGATGCCTGCCGATATTCTCGGCGCCGAAATCCTCGAAGAGACCGATAAGGGCCGTCGGCAGTTCCGCTTCGTGCAGGGCCCGGTGTTCTGCCAGCTGCTGATGGCTGATGAGATCAACCGGGCAAGTCCGCGCACCCAGTCGGCACTCCTCCAGGCTATGCAGGAAAAGCACGTCACCGTTGCTGGCGTGCGGCACGATCTGCCCAGTCCCTTTCACGTTCTCGCCACGCAGAATCCGATCGAGCAGGAAGGAACCTATCCTCTGCCCGAGGCCCAGCTCGACCGCTTTTTGCTTGAAATCGATGTGCCCTATCCGAGCCTGGATGCCGAACGCCGCATGCTTTTCGCCACGACAGGCACCTCCGAAGACCAGGCGCAGGCGGTTTTCACCGCCAAGGAACTTCTTGCGGCACAGCATCTGGTCCGTATGATCCCGGTTGGTGAAAGCGTTTCCAACGCCATTCTGTCTCTCGTCCGCAGCGGCAGGCCGGGCGAATCCGGCGATACCTTTATCGACGAGAATGTCGCCTGGGGCCCAAGCCCGCGTGCAAGCCAGGCGCTCATGCTGGGTGTGAAGGCGCGTGCTCTGCTGGAAGGCCGCTTGTCGCCCTCGGTGGAGGACGTTCTGGCCTTGGCGACGCCGGTCATGCGGCACCGGATGGCCATCACCTTCGCCGCCCGCGCCGATGGCGTTTCGCTTGATGATGTTATAGCTCGGCTGACACAGCCTTTGCGCTAGGAGACCCATGACCGGCGGCCGGTCGGCAAACGAAACTCGAAAATCGGCGTCGCTTGCTTTGCGCGACGAGGCGGAGCGTTTGTCCGCCACCGCGCCATCGCTGCTGATCGCCGCCCAACGCATCGCTCAGACCATCATTCAGGGCACCCATGGCCGGCGCACTGCGGGTCCGGGCGAGGATTTCTGGCAGTACCGGCTCTATACCAGCGGCGATCCTGCCAACCGTATCGACTGGCGCAAATCAGCCCGCTCGCACAAGGTTTTGATCCGCGAGAACGAATGGGCGGCCGCCAACACCATGTGGCTCTGGGTGGATGGCGGAGCGGGAATGCGGTTCCGCTCAAAGCTTGCCACGGCTGCAAAGGGCGACCGCGCCTCTCTGCTCGCCATGGCCCTTGCCGTTCTTGCCGTATATGGCGGGGAGCGCGTTGGATTATTGGGCGGCGGTCTGACCCCGGGCACACCCAGAACACGCTGTCGCGTCTTGCCGAATTGCTTACCTCTCCAGAATCCGGCTTCCCGCGTCCATCCAAAGCTCTCGCGATTCTCCGTCTGCGTTTTGTACAGCGATTTTCTGGATCCCCTGCCGGTCATTGCCGCGAGGCTCGCTCCGATTGCATCTCAAGTGCAGAGAGGTCACCTCGTGCAGATTGCCGATCCTGCCGAGGAAAATTTCCCCTATCGGGGCCGCACGGAATTCACCGAAATGGCCGGAACGCAAAACCTCACATTCGGCCGCCCCGAATCGCTCAAGGACAATTATCAGGCGCTTTATTGGCGTCAGCGCGCTTCGGTCAAGGACCTGGCCCGCCGCCTCGGCTGGACCTTCAGCATTCACCATACCGACCAGCCGCCCCACCACCTGCTGCTGTCGCTGTATATGCTCGTGGCCAATGATCTCCAGCGCTCCAAATCCTACCGCGCCGGTGCGGCATGATCGCGACCCTGGCCTCGATCGGCTTCGCGTTCCCCGCTGCTCTGTGGGCGCTGGTCGCATTGCCGGTGATCTGGTGGCTGTTGCGCTTCACCCCCCCGAGCCGCAACGCATCGCCTTTCCGCCTTTCCGGCTGCTGCGCGAGCTTATGTCGACCGAAGAACAGCCCGACCGCACGCCCTGGTGGCTCATCCTCTTGCGGCTTGCACTCGCCGCACTGATCATCTTGGCTATCGCGCGCCCGATGCTCGGGGCAAACGAATTGGTCTCGGCAATGCCGGCCCCCTGCTGGTTGTTTTCGATGATGGGTGGGGAGCCGCTCGCGAGTGGCAGAAGCGGCTGACTTATCTCTCCGGCATCGTCGGCCAATGGCGAGCAGCAAGCCGCCGGCTCATGGCCCTTGCCACGACCACGCCCAAATCGCGCAACTCGGACATCCGTCTCGACCGCGCCTCCGCGCTCAAACCGATCCTTGGCACACTCGCGCCCCAGGCACTCAACACCGATCGCCTTGCCCTGCTCGAGCGGCTGCGCAAAAATTTTGCTGATGCTCGCAGGTACTCGAAATCATCTGGCTTTCACGACGGGCTGGACGCCGGCACGGCAGAGACCTTCGCCGAGGGCTTGGCTGCTCTCGCCGATGGCGGGGCGACAGTATCGGTCGTCGCCCCGCAAGTCCGAGGCCTTGGGGGCCGCTTTATCGGCAGCAGCCTCGACAAAGGCGGCATGAAGGTCACCGCTCTTCGGCCCTCCGCGGCAACCGCCCGCAAGTTCACCTTGCGCGCAGTCGCCGGCAATGGGCGAAGCCTCGTCGAGCAGCCGCTCGATTTTGGATTGACTGATCTCAAGGGCGAGGCGGTCCTCAATTTGCCGCTCGAGCTGCGCAACGAGCTCGCCCGCATCGAAATCGCCGCCGAGCACGACGCCGGGCGCCGTTCAGTCTCGTCGACGACCGCTGGCGCCGCAAGGCGGTCGGCATAGCCACCGGCGCCTCGCTCGAGCTCGAGCAGCCCCTTCTTTCGCCCCTCTATTATGTCACCCGCGCCCTTGAGCCTTTTGCTGAACTGCGCGAACCCACAGATGATGCCGGAGGCCTCGGCGAGCTGATTGCCGGCGGCCTGTCCATGCTCGTCCTGGCCGACATCGGCATAATTCCTGCCTCGAGCCGCGAATCCATCGTCGAGTGGGTCGAAAATGGCGGCGTGCTGGTTCGCTTCGCTGGTCCGCGGCTTGCCGGCGGCAATGATGATCTCGTGCCGGTGGAGCTGCGCTCGGGCGGCCGCGAGCTTGGCAGCGCCTTGAGCTGGGAAGAGCCGCAGGCCATCGCCGCTTTTGAGGAGGGCTCACCTTTTGCCGGCCTCATTATCGATCCTGATGTCAGGGTTCGCCGCCAGGTTCTGGCCGAACCATCCGCCGATTTGCCTGATCGCATCTGGGCCAATCTGGCCGATGGCACGCCGCTCATAACGGCTGCGCCTCGCGGCAAGGGTCTGCTTGTCTTGTTTCACGTCACGGCAAATTCCGACTGGTCCAATTTCCCGCTCTCCGGCATTTTCGTCGACATGCTGAGGCGTCTCCTCGACCTGGCGCCAGGCGTTGGTTCGGGCGAGTCGGCCAAGGCGCAGGCCAGCACTGCCGCCGCCTATACGCCGTCGCGGGCCCTCAATGGTTTTGGCGACTTGTCCGACATGCCGGCCGACGCTGCACCCATCCCCGCCCAGGAGATCGACAAGATAGTGCCGTCGCCTCATCACCCGGCGGGCCTCTATTTGCGCGGCGGGGCGACGCGGGCCCTGAATGTTGCCGTCGACGAAGCAGGCTTTCGTGCCCTGGGCGCACTGCCCTCGAAGATCCGCCGGTTGAGTTTCGAGGCTTCTGCCGCCAGATCACTGGCCGGGCCGCTTCTCGCAGCCGCTCTCATGCTGTTCATTCTCGACACGCTTATCGCCATGACATTGGCAGGCGTGTGGCAGCGGCTCCGGCTCACCAACCGCGGCGCAACGGCAACGCTTGTCTTTTTCGCCGTGATCTCTTACAGGCAGCCTGCCCGGCCTCGCCCAGGATCATCCCCCGTCATCGCCTGAGGACGTGTTCGCCATCGAAGCGACCACGACGACGAGGCTCGCCTATGTTGCGACCGGCGACAAATCGATTGACGATCTGAGCCTCGATGGCCTCCGCGGGCTCACCTCCATTCTCAAACAGCGCACTGCAGTCGAGCCGGGCGAGCCCATGGCGGTGGATATCGAGCGCGATGAGATCGTGTTTTTCCCCCTGCTCTATTGGCCTCTGAGCGCCGCGGCGCCGCAATTGTCGCGCGAGGCACTGGCGAAAATCGATAAATACATGAAGCACGGCGGCACTATTCTATTCGACACGCGCGATGCCAGCAGTTCCGTCTTCAGCCCGTCGGGAGTATCGCCGGAGACCCAGTCGCTGCGCACGCTGCTTGCCGATCTCGATATTCCTCCGATTGAGCCTGTGCCCGAGAACCATGTCCTCACCAAGTCCTTTTACCTGATGCAGAGTTTTCCCGGCCGCGGGAACCAGGGTCAATTATGGGTCGAGGCCCAGGGCGAGCGCAACACGACCACCGACGGCGTGACCTCCATCATCATCGGCTCCAATGACTATGCGGCCGCATGGGCGATCGACGCCAATGGCGCGCCGCTGCTTCCCGTTGCTCCAGGCGGCGAGGACCAGCGTGAGTTCGCCTATCGCACTGGCATCAACATCGTGATGTATGCGCTGACGGGCAATTACAAATCCGACCAGGTCCATGTGCCGGCACTACTCGAGCGTCTTGGGCAGTAGGAAAAGCCATGGACTTCTCATTTGAACTCAGCCCTCTTATTCCCCCGCCTCTGGCTTATCTGCTGATCGCCGCGGCAGCCGTCCCCTTGCTCTTGGCTCTCATGATCCGGGCCCGCGGTGCGCTGTTGCGTGCTCTCGCTCTTGCCGCGCTCGCCCTGGCGCTGCTCAATCCCGTCATTCGCCAGGAGGATCGCGAACCTCTTTCCGACGTGGCTGTGCTCGTCGTGGACAAAAGTCTGAGCCAGGCGATCGGCAACCGCACCGGGCGAACCGATGATGCGGTGAAGAAGATTTCAAACGCCGTCGCCAAATTGCGCCAAACCGAGATTCGTACCGTCACCGTTCAGTCGGCCGAAGGCAAGGAGCAGGACGGCACGCGCGCCTTCGAAGCCTTGAATTCTGTCTTGGCCGACATCCCGCCCGAACGTTACGCCGGCGCCATAATGATCACCGACGGCCAAGTCCACGACGCGCCCAAAAGCCTGCGCGCCTTGGGTTACGACGGCCCGTTGCACGCATTGATAACCGGTGTCCGCAACGAAACCGACCGCCGCCTGGTGGTCGAGCGGTCGCCGCGGTTCGGCATCGTCGGCCAGCAGCAGAGCTTCGCGTTCCGCATCGACGATCAGGGATCGGGCGCAGCCACCGCGCCGGTCGAGGTAACGATAACCTATGACGACGGCAGTTCCGCGACGCTCACCGCGCGACCGGGCGAGTCCGTCGAAGTTTCCATCGATATCAAGCATGGCGGGCGCAACTACACTGAAGTGGCGGTTGCACCCCTCGCCGGCGAGATTGCGCTTCAAAACAACCGCACCGTCATCGCCACCGAAGGCATCCGCGACCGCTTGCAGGTGCTGCTCGTGTCGGGCGAGCCTCATCCCGGTGAGCGCACCTGGCGCAATCTGCTCAAGGCCGATGCGTCGGTCGATCTCGTCCATTTCACCATTCTGCGGCCTCCTGAAAAGCAGGACGGCACGCCGGTCAAGGAACTTTCCCTGATCGCCTTTCCGACCCGTGAGCTCTTCGTCGAGAAGCTGAGCGAGTTCGATCTCGTCATCTTCGACCGGTACGAACGCCGTGGCATTCTCCCGACCGTCTATCTCAACAATGTTGTCGATTACGTGCAGGCGGGCGGTGCTGTTCTGGTCGCCTCGGGACCCGATTACGCCTCGCCCCTGAGCCTCTATGAAACGCCACTGAATGCCGTTCTGCCTGCCGCACCGACCGGCGCTATCACGGTCCAGCCGTTCGTGCCTGCCATCACCGAGGCCGGAAAACGTCATCCGGTGACCCGCGGGCTGCCGGGCAGCGAGACCACTCCGCCGAAATGGGGGCGCTGGTTCAGGCTGGCCGAGGCAGCCCAAGGCGCCACCGGCGACATCGTCATGGCGGGGCCCGACAACAAGCCGCTGATGCTTCTGTCACGCTACGGCGAAGGACAGGGTGGCGCTTATGCTATCCGACCAAGCATGGCTTTGGGCGCGCGGTTTCGATGGCGGTGGTCCGCAGACTGAGCTGCTGCGCCGCCTGGCTCATTGGCTCATGAAAGAACCTGAACTTGAAGAGGAGGCGCTTTCCGGCACCCAGCAGGGCCGCAACCTGGTGATAGAACGGCGCACCATGGCTGACGAGGCCCAGCCCGTTACGGTCACCATGCCCTCGGGCAGCAAGGCCGTCGTGCCCCTCGCCCAGGCTTCTCCCGGCATCTGGCGCGGCACGATCGCGAGCACCGAGAACGGCATCCATCGCCTCAACGACGATAAGCTCAGTGTTATTGCCGCCCTGGGTGAAGCGGGAACCAAGGAGCTCGAGGAACTCACTGCCACCGATTGAAAGCTTGCACCGCTTATAGCTGAAACCCGCGGTGGCGCTTACTGGCTTGGCCAAGGCGAGGCCGCCGCGGTTCCCCGAGTGACGAAAGTGGCCAGGGGGCGAGCCTTCGCTGGGTCGTCCTGGCTCGGTCTTCAGGCAAACGGCGCCTATCGCGTGCGTGCCGTGAGCGAGCTCCCTTTGTTCGGCACATTGCTTGGCTTGGCGCTCCTGCTCGGCTTGGCAAGCCTCACCTGGTTTCGCGAAGGCCGCTGAGCCGCCGCTGCTTGAATCTATGCGGGGGCAGAACGAGGCCTCTGGCTGTTCGCATCGCTTCCTTCTTGAGCTCAAGAAAAAGCAGCCGGTCCGGATCGACCGGTCCAGGCAAGATCAGCTGACCCCGTGGCACCTTGCGAAAACCGACGCGCCCGTAATAGGGTTCATCGCCCACCAGGATAACAAGTTCATATCCCGCGGCGCGCGCACGATCGATGCCGTTGTTCATGAGCGCGCGCCCTATGCCGACGCCGCGCCGATTGCCGGCCACGGCTAGCGGCCCGAGCAGGAGTGTGGCGGGACCATGGTCCCCAACATGGATGCGCCAGAAGCTGATACAGCCGACGATGCCTCGGCCGGGTTCAATTGCAACATGAGAGAGACCCTCGACCGGCCTTTCACCCTCGCGCAGCCGATAGGATGTCTTTGTGATGCGGTCGAGGCCGAAGGCTTCGTCAAGCAGTAACTCGATTTCAGTCTTATGTTCAGGCGCTTCCGGTAACAGGGAGAATTTGCAGATCGTCACGGGGAACTACTCGCATGCAGGATCTCAGGAGGATCGCCCCTGATGTCACCTCCGCATGCTGAAACCTAGCGCGTCGGGCAGGAGCGATGGCAAGGCGCAGGAAGGCCTGCGCGGCGGCAGCTTCGTCGGAGGCGAAAGGACGTGAAAGACGTCATGGTGAACCCTGCATTGATCCGAGAGTTCCTTAGCACGCACCGCCGAGGTCTGTCGAGAAGCTTACCAGACGCCGGATTTAACCTTGCCGCGGAATACCTCCTCGATACGCCGGCGCGTGCCCTCGCTCGTATCGCCCGGCAAATTCTCCCGATCGAAAAAGCGAGCATCGGCAATTTCCGCAGTCGGCGTAAACCGTCCCGGCAGGAAATGCTTTACCACGTAGAATGCTACATGATCGCCCCGGAAGATCGTCTCATTGGAATAAAAACCGAAGAGTTCCGGCTCATGGGTGAGGGTAATCGCCGCTTCCTCGCGAAGCTCCCTGGCCAAAGCCTCATGAGCCGTCTCTCCCCGCTCGATCCCGCCGCCGGGCAGCAGCCATCCCGGCGTATAGCCGTGCCGTACGAGGAGAATTCGTCCATCCGGGTCGATCACCAGGGCGCGCACGCCGAGCGTCATGCTCCTGGTCCAGCGGAACCACTGCTGCATCACGCGCCGCACTATCGATTTCGAAATCCCGCCGGCCATGATGGCAAATCACATGATTCATCGGAAAACGACAGAAAATTCTCTGTTTCGAAGCTCGCGCCCCCGCGATTGTTGTGTTTCCTGGCCGTGGCGGCTATTCCCTTGCTGCTGTCCCTGATTCCCGGCCATTTGCCAATGGAGCCATGAAAAACCCGCCTGAATCCCTCGCCTCGGGATCCCTCAGCCGTTCCGCAGCCGCCCGGGCTTTCCGTCTATTTTTCACCGCGCCCGGATCACGTCCGGTCACCGTGATCCTGTGTCTTATCATCGCCGGCCTCGCCGACGCTTTGGGAATCGGCGCTATGGTTCCGGCCATAGCCCTGCTGGATCCTGGCGCCGCCGGCTCCGCTGCTCCACTCGTCGACAATGTGCGCCGTGTCTTCGAGCAGCTCGGTGTGGAGATGACCATAGGCACGCTTGCAATTTTCATTGCGGGCGCAATGACCTTGAAGTCGCTCCTGTCTTTCGGCGCGTTGAGCATTGCTGCTCTGTCACGCACCCGGTTATTGACCACCCTCCGCCAGGAGTTGATCGGGGCCCTGCTGTCGGCTCGCTGGAGCTTCTTTGCCGAGCAACGCTTCGGCAACATTGCCAATACCACCGGCAATGACATCATCCAGGCCGGCAACGCCTATATGCAGACCGCCCGCTATATTGCCGGTCTGTTCCAGACCATCGCCTGCGTTGTCGTGGCGCTGATGATTTCCTTTCAGGCGACGGCGGTTGCACTTTCCATAGCTTTCCTCCTGATGGTCAGCCTGCGAGCTTTCATCGGCAGCTCATATCGTTCCGGCCGTAAGCATCGTCGCCGCACTGCCAATCTCGTTTCGTTGCTCACCGACACTTTGAATAATCTCAAAGCTCTGAAGACGATGAACAGGAAGGAGCCAATCGCGGCTCTTCTGGCAAAGCAGAGCGAAGGCGCGCAACGGGCGAAGATGAAGCAGGAATTGCTGAAGAGCGGCCTGCAAAATCTGCAGCAGGCTCTGATCGCGATCATATTTGCCGCCGGCCTCTATTTTGCCGTGGTTGCTCTGAAGATGCCGCTTGCCGAACTTCTCGGCGTTGGCGTGTTCATCTTCCGTATTGTCGTGACCTTCTCCCGAAGCCAGCAGATGCTTCAGGGCGCAGTCGAAAACGAAGCGGGCTATTGGCGGTCGCTCGCGCTGATCGAGGAAACCAGGGCAGCTGTCGAAGACGCACCCGGCACAAAACTGCCCAGTCTCGATCACTCCTGCGTCTTCGAGAGGGTCTGCTTTTCCCATGGCTCCAAGCCCGTGCTGACCGATGTCGACCTGATTATCCCAAAAGGAGGGATAACGGTTCTTCAGGGCGCCTCGGGTGCGGGCAAAACCACGATCATCGATCTTCTAACGGGCCTCTACCGACCCTCCTCGGGGCGCATTCTCGTAGACGGTGTCGATCTCACCGATATCTCTCTAAAAGAATGGCGGCGCATGATCGGCTACGTCCCGCAGGAGTTGACTCTCTTGCACACCTCGGTCATCGAAAATATCACCCTTGGTGACGTGACGATCGGCACGGAACGGGTCTGGCATGCTCTCGCTCTCGCCGGTGCCGCCGACTTCGTCCGCGAGCTTCCGGACGGGCTTGAGAGCGATGTCGGTGAAATGGGGGCGAAATTCTCTGGTGGCCAACGGCAGCGCCTGGCGCTTGCACGGGCGATTGTTGCGAGGCCGAAGCTTCTCATCCTCGATGAGGTTACGAGCGCTCTCGATCCCGAGACCGAACGCGACATCTGCGATCGTATAAATGCGCTCGCCGGCGAATTCACCGTCGTCGCCATAACCCATCGCCAGGCCTGGAGCCGGATAGCTTCGAACCTCTACAAGGTCGCAGGCGGCAAGGTCATCGAAGTTCACAGCAAGCCCCCTCGGGCTAATAAGACGGCATCGGTCCTCGTCAAGGCTGCAACATGAGGGGAACGGCCGCTGTCGAGGTGGTCGCCGTGACATCGCCGGCGCACAAATCCGCCTTTTTGCAGCTGCCCAAGAGCATTTATGCTTCCGATCCGAAGTGGATCGCTCCTCTGGACATCGAACGCCGAATTCACCTCGATCAGCGCAGGAATCCGTTCTTCCGTCACGCCGAAGGGCAGCTCTTCCTCGCGCTTGAGGGAAATCGGCCGGTCGGTCGCATCTCTGCCCACATAGATCATCTTCATCTCGAACGATATGGCGACGCCACCGGCCAGTTCGGCTTCCTTGAGGCCATCGACCGTCAGGAGGTGTTTGCCGCCCTGTTCGCTCGTGCCGAAAGCTGGCTGAAAGAACGGGGGCTGCAGCGCGTCCAAGGCCCATTTAGTTTCTCGATAAACGATGAATCAGGCCTTTTGATCGAGGGCTTCGAACATCCGCCCGCCATAATGATGAACCATGCGCGCCCTTACTACGGTGCCCGCGTTGTAGCGGAAGGATATGTCAAGGCAAAGGATCTGATCGCCTACCATTATTATGCGAACACGCCTCCGCCTCGCGCCATCCAATCCAGGATCGATAGGAACCGTGCATCCGGCAAGCTTTCCGTCAGGCCCTTTTCCAAGCGAAACTTTGCTCGCGACCTCGCCATCATCATCGACATATTTAACGATGCCTGGTCGACGAACTGGAATTTCGTGCCGATGACCCCCGCCGAAATTCAAAATCTGGGCAATGTTCTGCGATTTCTGATCAAGGGCGAGCATATTGCGATCGCGTCTTATGAAAATGAGCCGGCAGCGATGATCGTCACCTTGCCTGACATCAATCGCATGTGCCGGGATCTGGACGGACGGCTCCTGCCGCTGGGTTGGGTAAAACTTCTCTGGCGGCTCAATTTCGCGACCCACGAAGCTTTTCGGGTACCGCTGCTGGGCGTGCGGAAAAAATTCCGAAATTCGGCCGTGGGTTCAATGCTTGCGGTGGCCGTGATGGGCGCCATCCAGGCATTCCACCGCGGCCGCGGCACATATCCCGGCGAGCTGTCTTGGATATTGGAGGACAACTTGCCCACCCGCCGCCTTCTGGAAGCGGTTGGCGGCCAACATTACAAGACTTACCGGGTCTATGAGAAATCCATTGCCTAGCAAAAGAGTCATGCCGGATTGGGATGCCTTGATATTGGCGGCAGGCCGCGGTCCCGCTGATCCCATCGCCCGCGCCTTCGGCGTGACACACAAATGTCTCCTCGCCGTTGCCGGCAAGCCGATGCTGCAGCGTGTCATAGACGCGCTCCTGGATTCCGGCCGCTTCCGCAGCATTGGGGTGTCGGTTGAAGATCGCTCGATCCTTGCTCCAGCGTTGGGTCCTCTGCTCGACCGTGTGAAGCCCGTTGCGGCGGATCGTTCCGCATCCCTGTCCGTCGCCGCGGCTATCCGCGCGATACCCCTTGAGCGAGCCCGTGCTGGTAACGACCGCCGATCATCCTCTGCTGCGCAAGGAAATAATCATTGAGTTCCTCGATCGCTCGGCTGCAACCGGTGCCGATCTGACGGTCGGCTTGGCCACCGCGGAGGTGGTTCTCTCCGCTTATCCAGCTGCGCGTCGTACCTTTTGGACGTTCGGGCGCGACCGGGTATCGGGCTGCAATCTTTACGGCTTCAATACGCCCGCCGCGCGCAAGATCCTGGATCACTGGCATCGCGTCGAAAACGACCGCAAACGGCCATGGCGGATGGTGCAGTCATTCGGATTTGTTCCGCTTCTGCGCTATGCGCTCGGTACTCTTACGCTTGATGCCGCTTTCGCTGCCGCCTCGCGAACCCTGGGGCTGAAAGTCGAACCGGTTCTCATCCCTTTTGCCGAGGGTGCCATCGATGTCGACAAGCCGTCCGATCTCGAATTGGCTGAGCGCATCCTCGCCGGCGCGTGAATTACCAACCGGCGACCATATGCCGTGCCTGCTGAAGGTCTGCGGGAAAGTCCACTTCGCACCATTGGTGATGGCCGACATCGCACACGCTGATATCGATTTTCTTCGCGAGCACGCCGACCGCGGCAGGGAACCACTGCCGCAGCCCCTGTGGTTCCCTCATTGCTTGCTCCAGTACTGTTCGGTACTTCTCCGTTCCCTCTCCTCGAAAGACGTAGAGACCGACGGCTTCGGCATCGACAGTCTCCACGGGCAGAGTTTTCCCGATCTCCGTCAATCGCTCGCCGTCCAGCATCACTTTCATATCGTCGGCGTCATACCGGCTCTTGCGATTAATGGCTACCGTCACCATTCCCATGGCACTCTTCAGCAGGCCCTCCACGAGTTCGCCTCGGAAGATATTGTCGCCGTTTATCTGAATGAATTCCCCTTCCATCTCGTCCCGAACCATCCAGCAGCTCGCCAGATTGTCTGCGACCTGGAAGAACGGATTATAAATGCAGCGAATTTCGATCAGCCGGTCGCGGGCGATGAGTTCCAGCGCATGCTCCATCTTCTCCGCGCCATAGCCGGTAACTACGACGAATTCGTTGATGCCCGCGGCCGACAACGCGTCGACCTGCCTCCGGATGAGCGTCTTGCCGCCCACGTCCAGCAGGGCCTTGGGAACGTCCGTCGTCAGCGGCAGCAGCCGTTTGCCCTGCCCGGCACCAAGGATTATCGCTTTCACGAGGCTTGAACCTTTGGCACGGTTGCGCGTAAGAACGGTTTCAATCGCATCCGAATCTCTAGCTGTCAACCGTGGCCCGCCATCTGAATGTTCCAGCTTGCGCATCTATCGGATCTTCATCTTGGACCACTGCCTCGGGCGCGAGTTGCCGAGCTTTTCAACAAGCGTCTGAGCGGATATCTGTCTTGGCACCTCAATCGCAGGAAAACTCATACGCCGCTGGCATTGCAGCTCGTAGTCGAAGATATCCGGGCACATAAGCCCGATCATGTGGCGCTCACCGGCGATCTCGTGAACATCGGCCTTTCAGTCGAATACGAAAACGCCCGCCGCTGGCTGGAGCAATTCGGCCCGCCGAGCTGGATAAGCATCGTGCCCGGCAACCACGACGCTTATATCGCCGGTACGTGGCGGCAGGGTGTCGGCAAATGGCGCAGCTACTTCACGGGTGATATGCGCCTCGGTGATGTTTCGTTAGGCGGTGAGGATTTGCAGTTTCCCTTCGTCAGGCTGAGGCGCTACGTTGCCTTGATCGGCGTGTCCTCGGCAATAGCAACCGGTGTAGGCAGGGCCTGGGGCAAACTGGGCGAGCAGCAGATCGAAGCCTTGCGCGTGGCGCTGTCCGAGACTCGCCGTCGCGGATTTTACCGGGTTCTGCTGATTCATCATCCTCCGCTGGCGGGTCTTTGCCCGCCGCGCAAGTCGCTGATCGATGCTCCGGTGCTGCTGCCCGTTCTCGAATCGGAGGGGGCCGAGCTCGTGCTTTTCGGCCACAATCATGAGCATCATCATGTCGAACTGGCTTCGGCGAACGGGCCCGTTCACCTGTTCGGTGTTCCCTCGGCCTCGCTCTGGCCCGCTGTCGGCACTACCGCAGCGTGGAATCTTTATGGCATCCGCAGGCAGGAGCGATCCTGGCTGACGGATGTGGTCATCCGGGCACTCGACGGCAAATCCGGAAGCATGATCACTCGATCTACGATGCGCCTGGAGCAGCGGCGCATGATGGAGGTAGAGTACAATGAATGAGACCATGAGGAAATTCGGCTATCCCGACGCTCTCGTTCGAGATTATGCGCAATGGTGCGTGCTTCTGCGTCCCGCACAGGTCACTTTGGGTGCGCTTGTCCTCATTGCCAAATCCGAAGTGCGTGCCTTCTCCGATCTCGATGAAGCGGCGTTTGCCGAGCTCGGGCCGGTGGTACGCGACATCGAAGTCTGCTTGCGCGAGTTTTCGAAGTTCGAGAAAATCAACTATCTCATGTTGATGATGGTCGATCCCAACGTTCACTTCCATGTTTTGCCCCGCTACTCGGGCACGAGAACATTCGACAGCATAGTTTGCGAGGACCGCGGCTGGCCCGGACCGCCGGATCTCAAGGCTGCTCCCGCCATCACCCCGACCGATTTCGCCGCCATTCTTGCATCGATAAAATCGCTTTGGCCGGTTGGGGGCAGAACGTCATAGGATCTCCATGTCTGTAGTCGATCGCTACATACTTCGGCAGATTTCCAAGCCTCTGATCACCGCCATCATCATCGGCATGCTGGTGCTGCTTGCTGAACGCATGGTGAGGCTCCTCGACGTCACGCTCGGCAAGCGTAATTCCTTGGGCATGGTGTTCGAGCTTCTTACCTATCTCCTGCCGCATTATCTTGGCATGGCTATTCCGGTGGCGCTTTTTCTGGGGCTGATGTTCGGTTTCAACAAGCTCTCGCGCGACAGTGAGATCGACGCCTTCCTCGCCGCCGGTGTCGGACTGCAACGGCTGTTATTGCCGGTAGTTTGCTTATCTGTTGTTTTCGCCTGCATGTCGCTGGCTGTATTCGGCTGGCTCCAGCCGCATGCGCGCTACGCCTACCGGGCTCTCCTGTTCACCGCAACCCATGTTGAGGTGTTCTACCTCGCCGAGGAAGGCGTGTTCATGCAGGCGGGCAATCGAACCTTCATTCTCGACAAGCTGTCGCGCCGTGATGGCAGCTTTGGGAAAATTTTTCTCTTCGATGACCGCGGCGGCAAGGGCACGGAAACCATTACTGCCGCACGTGGGCGGCTGATAACCGATCCCGCGGGTGAACGTCCCATACTGCACCTGGAGCAGGGACATCGACTCGCGATGCCCTCACCACTTGACCTTGCTTCGGCTGCGCCGCCTCCAAAAGCCATTGTGGGCGATTTCGGCTTCGCCGACACGCCTCTGGGAGGGATCAAGGAACGCTTGACCCGTAAGCGCGGCAATGACGAGCGTGAACTGACATTGCCGGAATTGATCGCCAGCCGAAATGCGCCTTCCGGGAAGGCTACTCCGGCAAGCATCACCGGAGAACTGCATAGCCGGTTGGTGAATATACTGGTTCCCGTCATGCTTCCTTTTCTCGCCTTGCCCTTTGCCATTGGCCGGCGCCGGCAATTGCGAGCTTACCGATTTGCTGTCGCAGTGGCCCTGCTGATTGCATCGCACGAAATCATCCAGCAGGGAGCGCTCCTCACGCAGAAGTTCGGGTATTCTCCATACCTGACTATTTGGCTGCCGTTCCTGCTCATATGCACATTCGCGGGCTGGCGTTTCTGGAATCTCTGCTTCACCGTTCGTTCGGACCGCCTTGAACCGGTCTTTGATGAAATCGCCAGGCTCTTCCGCATTTTTCGCCAGAGCGTCCTGCCCCAATGGGCGGGCAAATCATGAGAATACTCGGTTGGATGATCACCCGCATGGTGCTGGCGCGCTTTTTCCTCATCGTGCTCGGCATCTCCATTTTCGTCGTCACTCTGGATATGGTCAGTTTTGCCCGGGATATTCTCGAGCTCAAGGGCAATAATTTTTCTGCGGTTCTCATCTATTTCCTGCTGAAGCTGCCGATTGCGCTGTCGAGTTTCTTGCCGATCAGTTCCCTTCTGGCCATTTTGCTGGCCTTTAGTGAGTTGAGTTATCGCAACGAAATGACGGCGATCTGGAATGCGGGCGTCTCGCACTTTCGGCTGATCGTTGCGCTGCTGCCTCTAGGCTTGTTTTGCGGCGGCTTGAACTTTCTCCTTAACGACCAGGCTATTCCCCTCGTGTCGCCGACTCTGCACGAATGGGCGATCGGCGATTACGGCAAGAAGCGTATTAATCTCGGCGAAAACGATCCATTATGGATGCGTGCCGGCAATGACATCGTGCGCGCCCAGGAATCGAACCACCAGTCGACCTCTCTCAATCATGTCACCCTCTTTCGGCGTGATCCTAGTGGCCTGCTTCGAGAGCAGATTCATGCCGAGCGTGCCGATTTGAGGAACGGCCGGTGGGAACTGAGTAACGTCATCGTCTATTACCGTTCGAATTTACCACCAAGCCGTGTTGACCGCCTGATCTACAGCGGTGACATGCGTCCTGCCGCTGCCGGCGCCCGCACTGGAGATCCCGAGGAGATGTCGTCGGCCGATTTGAGCTATTTCATTGAAAATCGCGGCTTTGGCATCCGTCCGGCCTATGTGTACGAGACCTGGTGGAACAAGCGCATCACTCTTTTCTTTTCCACTTTCATGCTGCTGGCGGTGGCCGTACCGCTCTCGAGCAACTTCCGCCGGGGCGGCGGCATCGGCATATTTTTTGCCATCGGTGTAGCGATCGGCTTCAGCTTCTTTATTTTGGATGGTATTACCCTGACGCTGGGTGAAACTGGAATCGTGCCTGCTTGGATGGCTGCCTGGACGCCGTTGATAGCATTCTCGGCTCTGGCCACGACCCTGGTGCTGCGCGCTGAGGAACTCTAACGATTTACTTCGCTCAGCACCGTGGTTACAACCGGATCATGATGAAATCGCAAGCCGAATCATCCGCGTGAACAAGACATCCCGATCGTTAAGCCGCGCCGTGGACCGCTCGCCGGCAGCCTTTCATGACGTGCGCCCCGCCCTGTGCATTGTCGGAAATTCGTCTGTCCGGCTCTGGTCTCGCAATACCGCCGACCGGCTGATCATTCAGTTCGCCCGTGCCGGAATTGATCATGTACTTGACCCGGAGCAGGCAGCTCTTGGCGCCTCACCGGTCATCATGGTGAGGGCGGATGCGGTACTTGATCAGCCGCTCGTCCGGATTCTCATTGAGCGGTCGAGCTTCATTCTCGCTTCGGGGGCGCCCGGACGGCAGGTGCCCATCGCCGCCCATGTTGTACCGTCGGACGCAATATCCGTCGCCGCGGTCCTTCGCGAGGGGCGCGTGGATCGCGTGTTGCCTCACCTTGCCATTCGTTCTCCTGAAGAACTCGACGCAGCCTTTTGGCAAAACCTGCGCAAGCGTGAAGTACCCTATGCTCTCCTCGTCGATGCGTCCAACAAAGCCGATGTCGAATGGCGCAGTTTCATGGGCACCTATAAGGGTGCAACCGACGTCGTGACCAAGCGCCTTTGGCCTGTCCCGGCGTTCCACGTAACCCGCGCCCTTGCCGAAACATCCATCACTCCGAATGTGGTCACTGCACTTGCGGCACTACTGGTGCTCGTCGCTTTCTATTGCTTCCTCTACGGGCACTATCTGCCGGGAATCATCGCCGCCTGGACGATGACCTTCCTCGACACGGTTGACGGCAAGCTTGCCCGCACCACGCTGACTGCCTCTAAATGGGGTGATGTGTTCGATCATGGCATCGATCTGATTCACCCGCCCTTCTGGTATGTTGCTTGGGCGCTCGGGCTGTCGACGATGGGCGTGGCCTGGCCGTCATCGACATTCTGGTGGGTGATCGGCATTATTCTCGGCGGTTATGTGCTGCAGCGCGCGATGGAAGGAATCGCAATAAAATGGCTTGGCATGGAGATCCACATTTGGAGGCCGATAGACACGCACTTCCGCGAGATCACCGCACGCCGCAATCCCAATCTTGTCCTTCTCACCCTCTCTTTGCTTGTGAGCAGGCCCGATTTGGGTCTCATCGCGGTTGCGGCCTGGACCGGCATCTGTCTCATTTTGCATGCCGTCCAACTGGTCCAAGCATTTTTCGCCAGGGCCCGCAGCGGTGAATTGAGCTCGTGGATGAGCGAGCCGCTGACCATCAAATGACAATCGGACTGATCATCAATCCCCGTTCCGGAGGGAAAGCAGGCAAGGGCGAACGGCTGCGCCGCGCCCTGCGCAAGGGTGCCGTTGAGCTGGCGATGCTTGAATGTTTTGCCGAGCTTCCTGCCCTGCTTTCGCGAATGGCCAGCCGCGGCGTCGATACGCTGGCTATCAGTTCCGGCGATGGCACCATACACGCGATCCAGACTGAGCTTGTCGAGCGGCCACCGTTCGAACAGCTTCCCAAGCTTATCCTGCTGCCGCATGGCACCACGAATTTGTCGGCCTCTCAGCTCGGCGTGAACCGTGACCCTGAGGAGATCGCCCGCCTTCTTGATAACCCGTCCGCCCTCAAGGCTCTGCCGAGAGTCGTGAAGCCTACGCTGCGCATAGCCAATCCTGCCGACGGGCGCCCGCGTCACGGACTGTTCCTGGGCACGGGTGCGCTTTATACCGCGGCTGCCTATTGTCAGGACGTTATCCTAAGTGCCGGACTGAGGGGTAATACCGCGATCGTCGCGACCCTCCTCCGCGGCGTGTTCGCCGGAATGGTCGGACGAGGTGTTTCGTCTTCGATCGCCCGCAAGTATGAGCTGCGCGTTTCTGCCGACGGTACCGAGAGATTTTCCCCCGACGGACTTTTGTTTCTGGCCACGACCCTGGATTCCTTGGTGCTCGGCGCGCGACCCTTTTGGGGAGGCAGAACAGGCCCCATCCGGGCGACGGCGCTGCCATACCCGATCAGGCATATCTGGCGCTGGGTATTGCCTGCGCTCTACGGTTCCGAGACGCGGCGCATGCCTAGGGGCGCGGCAAGCTTTTGCGCCAGGTTTTTGGAGGTTTCCGGGCCTACGCCCTTTGTAATCGACGGTGAATTTTTCGAACCCCCGCGCGATGCTCCCCTGCGCATCGACACGGGTCCCGAATTCGTTTACGTCAGAGGTTAATCGCCACATGAACAACGGATCAGCGCAGCCGACGCGCAGAATTGCCGCCGAACTGGACAAACCGGTGCCTGCCGGCATCCACGATATTGTCGCCGTTATTGTCGCAAGGCATGCCCCGGGCGTGGCGGCCGTGCTCGCTTACGGTTCTTGCATTCGCGATAACAGCTTGGACGAAAGCCTGGTCGATCTCTATGTGCTGACGCACCGCCCGGAACACGTAAGCACTGGCTTTTTCGCGCGCTTGGCCTGCCGCATCCTGCCGCCCAACGTCTATTACGCCGAATGCCCCCATGGGACGCGTGTGTTGCGCTGCAAATATTCGATCATGCCGCTTCAAGATTTCGCCGCCCGCATGGACCCAAGCACCGGAACCCCGTATTTCTGGGGAAGATTTGCCCAACCCTCTCGCCTCGTCTTTGCCGCCGACGACAGCTGCCGATCGTTCGTGCTCAGCGCTCTCGTCCAGGCCGCGGCGACCATGATTGCCGAATGCCGCCGGCTCGCCATGCCGGGCGACGACGATCTTGCCATTTTCGCGCGCGGCCTTAAGGCGAGCTATGGGGCGGAGCTGCGCGTCGAGAGGGCGGCGCGCGCCGACATGATCGCCAACGCCAGTCGATCTTATTTCACCGATCTCGCGGCGCTTTTCCCGTCAACCGGCGACCTAGACCCGGGCCGCGCCGAACTGGACT
Organism: uncultured Alphaproteobacteria bacterium; assembly: GCA_963770205.1. Taxonomy (GTDB): domain Bacteria; phylum Pseudomonadota; class Alphaproteobacteria; order Rhizobiales; family Aestuariivirgaceae; genus DATBLQ01. The sequence continues at coordinate 29,960 of CAVYOS010000003.1, read as the reverse complement.
GGAGACGCCGCAGGATGATGGGCAAAACCTTGTCGGTCGCACGCCTGATCAAGGCGGGCTTCACCTTCGAAGGCGGCACCGATTATCTTGCATGGAAGATCGGCCGCCATTCCGGCGAGAAGCTGGTGCCGAAAGCGTGGCATCGCCGCCACCCGGTGCTGAGCGGGCTCATGCAGCTGCCCAAGCTCTTGCGCCGGGGCACGGTACGCTGAGTTTTCTCCAAGACAGCAGCTTGGCCTAGAGTCCGACCGCCATCGGCGGGGAGTGTGTGGCTGCCACCACCTGTCCAAAGAGCGCGATGATGCGATCGATATCGGCATCGCTATGAGCGGCAGAAACCGAGCAGCGCAGGAGACATGTCTTGCCGGGCGTGCCCGGCGGCAAGGCTATGTTCACATAGACGCCGCCGGTGAGGAGTGCATTCCACATCATGATGGTGGAGGGCTCGTCCGCGCATTTTACGGCGATGACCGGGCTCACGGTGTCGCAGCCGAGGTCCAAGCCGAGCGATTTGAATCCTTCGAACAGCCGATGCGAATTCTTCATGATCTTGGCGCGCCGCTCGGGCTCCGCGGCGAGTGTTCGCAATGCCGCATTGGCGGTCGCGACCGTTGCCGGCGAAGGCGAGGCGGTAAACATATAAGGCCGCGAGGCGTAGCGCAGAGTGTCGAACATCGGATGATTTCCCGCGCCGAAGCCCCCGATCGAGCCGATGCTTTTCGAGAATGTGCCGACGACGAAGTCCACCTCCTCCTCGAGCCCTGCCTCATCGGCCAGCCCCCTGCCATTGTTGCCGAGAACACCGAAGGAATGCGCTTCATCCACCAGCAGCTGGAAACCATGCCGCTTCTTCGCCTCGACGAAATCCGCAAGCGGCGCCCGGTCCCCCAGCATCGAATAAATGCCCTCGAGCACCACGAGCCTGCCGCCCTCTTCGCCTTCAAGCCGGCCAAGACGCTTGGACAAATCATTGGCATCATTGTGCCTGAACCGCACCAGCTTCGCGCCCGAAAGCGTGCAGCCGTCGTATATCGAGGAATGAGAATCGGCGTCGAGGAAAATTGTATCCTTTGGCCCGGCAAGACCTGCAAGCATGCCGAGATTGGCCTGGTAGCCCGTGGTGAACACGATGCAGTGTTTTCTTCCGAGAAATGCCGCGAGATCCAGCTCGAGCTGCCGGTGCAGTTGATACGTGCCGTTGGCGATGCGTGACCCCGTCGTGCCGGTTCCGAATTCCTCCAGCGCTCTCTTGCCTGCGGCAATGCACTCCGGCTCGAAGGTGATGCCCATGTAATTATTCGTGCCCGCGAGGATTGTCTCGCGGCCGTTGATCACCGCCCGTGTCGGCGAAAGCACCCGCTCATTGGTAACTCCCACCGCATTGGTCCCCATGGCCATCATCCGCTCGAAACGTTCGGCAATGGATTTGTGCTTGTCGAACAAGTCCTTCATGCGAGTCTGCTCCTGCAGATTCCAGCCTCGACCACCGTGACGAGGTCGCTCATGGTCCGGGTTTCAGAAAGGACGTTCAGGGGAATCTCGATGTCGAAATGGTCTTCTACTTCCATGACGAAATCCATCACCGTAACCGAGTCGATGTTGAGATCAGCCGAAATGTCGGTATCGGGTCTCAGTTCGATCCCTGAGTAGTTGAAGGGCGAAAGGAGTTTGCAGATGCTATCGAATATTTCAGCGCGACTTGCCGTCGCTTCCGTCGTGCTCATGGGCAAACGGCCCCCTCTTGTCGGCTCCGCCCGCTATTTCCGGTCCCCTCGGGCAGCCAGCCGTGTTCCTTGTACCATTTTAGCGTATCGGCAAAGCCGGTCGAGAAATCGATTTGCGGCTGCCAGCCGGCGAATCCTCGTTTGTCGGAACGGACCACCCAATCGCCGTGATAAAGCTCGCCAAGTTTATCCGGACAGAACATCGCCGGTATGCGGGTTGCTCTTGCCATCACCAGCGAAACCCACGCCGGCCCGGCCAGCATAGGCCGGGGTACGAAGATCACGCGGGTCTTCGTGCCTGTCGCCTTCGCGGCAACAGCCGCAATCTCCTCAAAACTATATCCATTCGCCTTGCCGTCGTCGATTTCGAGAACGGTTGACTGGATGTCCGGTTTTGCGGCCAGCATCGCCAAAGCCCGCGCCAGATCCTCGACATGGATGACTGACAGTCGCGTCGCTGCGCTGCCCGGGAGAAAGGCAACAGGCCGGGCCAAGCTTTTCATCAGCGGAATTGTCGCCGCGTCCCCGGGCCCATAGACGACCGGCGGCCGCACGATCACCCAGGAGGTGCTGCCTGCCCCCTGTTTCACCATTTTCTCCCCTGCGCGTTTGCTGGCAGCATAATCCGATACCAGCGGCTCGCGTGCCGCCAGTGATGAAACATGCACGAAGCGTTTCACCCCCATCCTTATGCTGGCAGCCAGGAGCAGCGATGTTGCAGCGGCATTGGTGGTGAAAAAATCCTTCCGCGATAAAGCGGCGATGCTTCCGCCGCAATGAATAACCGCGCTCGCCCCTTCGCACAGCCGCTCGAGTGCGGCTGGCTCCTCTAGCGAACCCTTGACGATTTCGCCCTGCGGCAGCTCGAGCGCCGCGAGCTTCCTCTGATCGCGCACGAGGCCGCGCCACCTCGTCCCTTCCCTGGCCAATGCGCGGGCGACATTGCGCCCGACGAAACCAGTCAATCCGGTGACTGCGACAACCGTCATGAATTCATCCGAACGCCGGCGACCGGGCCTAAACTAGAGCGCAGCGGCGATCCGGGGCTGCGCCTGCCTCTGAACGGCACCGGCGATCTCTGCGATATCGCCCGAAACATATCGCGCTCGTGCCAGCGCCCGCGACAGCTTGCCGGAGGATGTGAACGGCAGGCACCGTGGCGGCACCAAGACAACGGTGCAGTCGATGCCGGCAGCCCGATGAACAGCCGCCTGGACCTGGCGCCGGAGTTTTTCCATCTCGGCCGCGCCGGTGAGCCGGCATTGAATAAGGACGACCACCTCGTCCTCGTCATAATTGCCCTCCACCGCGAAGGCTGCAACATCTCCGCTGCGCAGCGGTTGGATCTGTTCGGCCGCCCATTCGAGATCCTGCGGCCAGATATTTCGCCCATTGTGCAGTATCAGGTCTTTTGCCCGGCCGGTCACCACCACCTGCTGGTCGACAAGATAGCCCATATCGCCGGTGTCCATGAACCCTTCGCACCGCATCACGGCGTGCGTGGCTTCCGCGTTGCCGAAATATCCGGCCATCAGGCTTGGGCCCTTTACCAGAATACGTCCCACCTCGCGTTCTGCAAGTTCGTTGCCAGCGGCATCGACGATCCTGATCTCGTGCCCTGGCAACGCCTTGCCGCATACCACGAAAGCGCGCTGCCGGGCTGCACTCAGCCGCCGGCCTTTGCCGACCGGAACTGCCCGCCGCCTCAACTTGAACTGAACGTTGTCGACGACATCCACCCGCAGGGGCTCATCCAGATCCGCAAAAGTGACCGCCAGGGTCGACTCCGCCATTCCATAGCTCGGCAACAGCGCCTTGGCGCGAAAGCCTGCAACCTTCATTCTCTCTGCGAACTCGTTTAGCACTTCGGGGCGAACCATGTCCCCGCCGATGCCGGCCACGCGGATCGACGACAGATCGAGCGTTCCCGCATCGCCGTTGATGCGCCGGCCGGCAAGCTGATAGCCGAATGTCGGCGAATAGGTGATGGTTGACCTGTTATCGGACATCAGCTTCAGCCACAGCGCCGGACGCCGGGCAAAGGCCGTGGTCGGCAAATAGTCGGTGCTCACCTGTCCCATCATCGGCGCAATGCAAAAACCGACGAGACCCATGTCGTGATAGAACGGCAGCCACGAGAACGCGCGATCTTGCTCCGTGACCTTCAGGCCGAACTGCAAAATTGCGCGTGCGTTGGCGGTCACCGATTTTTGCGTGATCAGCACGCCCTTGGGCTCCGATGTCGAGCCTGACGAATATTGAATGTATGCGGCTTCATCCGCGCCGAATGGCACAAGCTGCGCGCCCGTGCCGACGACCTCCGCAAGCTGCCCGTGTTTCAGCACCAAGCCGTTGCGCGCAAGCGCCGCTGCTTCACTCAAATAGCCGCAAAGCTCTTCCGGCGAAACGATCAGCGTGACCTGCGCGCAGCGCAGCATCCCGGCGATACGCTCGACATAAGCATCCTTGCCGCCGAGATACATGGAATAGGGAATGGGACAAGGTACCAAGCCGGCATACTGGCAGCCGAAGAATACTTTGAGAAAATCTTCCCCCGTATCCGCCGGTACGGCAACGCGGTCCCCTCGCGACAGGCCGAGCCGAACGAGCCGCTCGGCAGTGGCGATTGCCTCTCGCCGCAACCGCTCATAAGTCAGCACATTTTCGAGAACACCGCGGGCCGAATAGAAATTAAAGCCGGTGTCGCCCCGGGCAGCATAGTCGAGCGCTTTCGACAAGCTGCTGAAATTACCAAGGTTCTGTGGCAGTGCTGTATTGCTGCGCGGTGTCGGCGCAAGCTTCGCCGGCCCTCGAAAGGGCGCCCCTAGAGACCCCGCTGAAACTTCAGCTCGCACCTCAGAAACCTCCTAACCGTTGTTCTTGTCGTATTGAACCGGCAGGCTCTAACGTTGCTGCTTCAGTTAACAGCCCGATTTGCATCGGACCTCAGTCCATTTCCCGCTCCTCAAGGGGTATCAGCCAAGGTCGTGTCGACAAAATCAAAACGTGTTGCAGAATGTAACTGAAAGTTTTCGATTTACTGTTGCGAATCAGCAACTTCAGTAATGATTTAAGTCGCCCTCGATCAAGGCGATTCGCTCAAATTTTTCTGCTGGAATGGGCGCACGAGAAGGGCCAGAAACGGGCGGTCATGTTCCCGCTCCACACCAATCTCCAAATCGGGCGTCCGCCGTGTTGCGCTGCGGCTGGCAAACACAGGGTCCCAGACCGAAAGAATGGTGGAGTAGTTGGAATCCGTGTCTCGGCGCAAGGCATGATGATGCACCCAGTGGATTGCTGGCGTCACAACGATTGCCGAGAGGAACCGCTCGAAGCTTGGCGGCAGTCGCATATTCGAGTGATGAAATACCGTCGCAATCAGCAGCAGCAGCTCGAAAACGACGACGCTGGCCAGCGGAACGTCGAGTACAAGGATGATCCCTGCGCGCGCGAGGGCGGAAAGCACCACCTCGCCGACGTGAAAACGTAACGCCGACGTGCTGTCGAGGAACTGGTCGAGATGATGCACCTCGTGGAAGCGCCAGAGAAATGGCAGTCGATGATTGGCCCGGTGCCACCAATAGATCCACAAATCCAGGAGAACCAAGTCGACGGCAAGCGCTGCTCCACCCGTGAACCAGTCGGGACGCCAATCCAGCGACCATTGTGCTGCTGCTGCCGAAACCGGTATGACGATCAGGGGTGAAGCCGCAGCATTGAGCCCGGCAAACGCGAGGTTCTTGCTGAGCCGGCGAAGCCGATCGGCCATCCGCCCCAGAGCTGCCGCGACCCCCGGCCGCGCTGCAGGAAACAGCCGCTCTAGAATAAAGGTCGCGGCAAAGAACATGAGGAATATACCGGCCTTTCCGTGAAGCACACCGATTATTCCGTCCATGTCACGCTTCCCGCCACCTTCGTTCAAGCCATTTGGCGGCAAGCGGCAATAGCACGGAAATGCCGATATAGCGGACGATCTGCATGCTGCCCACATAGGCGGGATCGAGATTGAGCGCAAACGCCATGATGGTCATTGCCTCCAGCCCGCCCGGCGCAAAGGCAACAAGCATATGAGTGAGGGGAATATCTGATACCGCGCTTGCAGCCAGTGTCCCCGCCAGGGCAACCACGAGCGCAACGGCAAATCCGCTGATCCCGGCCAGCAGCAGGCGTCCGATCAGACGCCGGTCGAAGCTCTGGAAACGAGCGCCGATCATGCTTCCAAGGATGATATAGGCCGGAAACAGAATGAGGTTTGACAAGGGGCCCTGGACAAGACCCATCAAACTCACGGCTGCGCTCGCGGCGAGCGCGCCCAGTATGAGGCCCGCCGGCAGCTTCAGCCTTTCCGCTGCAAACCCTCCCGCCGTGCCCACGCCGAGGAGTAGCACGCCATCACGCAAGCTGCTCGCCGTGGGGGTGACGATCCCTGCGGAATTGCCGCCCTGCATGACCGTAATCACGCCCGGCAGAACCGATACAAGAAAGAACAGCCGGATGCATTGCACGATCGTGACGCGCGGCATGTCGGCTCGCGCGTCGTCGGCCAGAAGCAGTGTGAGCGACAGGGCGCCCGGCACGCTGCTGAACAGCGCCGTCGGCCGGTCCCAGCCATGCACATATCTGAAAAAAGCATAACCGCTCCACGTAACCGCAAGGACCGTCACTGTCAGAGCAACCACGCTCGCCGGCCATTGGCTCATCCGCTGCAATGTATCGGGACCGATGCTGCCGCCGATTTGTATGCCGAGAACGATGAATACGGCGACACGTGCCGGGTCATAGATAGCCACCGGAAATCCCGCCATCACGGCCGCGCTCACCGCGATCATGGAGCCGGCGAGCCATGCCGCCGGCAAATTGGCATAAGCAAACAGTGCGCCGCCCGCCGCACCGATCATCAGCGTCAGGATGACCCGTGCCGAAGCCCACCATGCCGGGCTCGATGACGCCAACTCGTCGCCTCCTCAACTGCCTTTCGCCGACTTGCTTTTCCTTGCTTTCCGCGACATCAGGTTCAAAATCTCGATGAGGGTCGAGAATGCCATCGCCGCATAAATATAGCCCTTTGGAACATGCACGCCGAATCCGTCGGCGATCAGCGCCATGCCGATCATCAGCAGAAATCCCAGAGCCAGCATGACGATCGTGGGGTTCGCATGGATGAACTTGGCCAGCGGCCCCGAGGCAAAAAGCATCACCAGCACCGCGACAACGACCGCCGTCATCATGATGGGAATGTGATCTGTCATGCCGACGGCGGTGATGATGCTGTCGATGGAAAACACCAGATCGAGTGCCAGTATCTGCACGATCGCCGAACCGAAGGTCATGGTGGCGCTCTTGCGGTCGAACAGATCCGGCCCCGGATCAGGGTCTACGTTATGATGGATCTCCTTCGTCGCTTTCCACACCAGGAACAACCCGCCGGCGATGAGGATCATGTCGCGCCATGAAAACCCGTGGCCGAGGATTGTAATGACCGGCCGTGTAAGCTGCACCACGATGGCGACGGTAGCGAGCAACACAAGGCGCAGCACGAGCGCAAGGCCGATGCCGAGACGGCGCGCCTTGTCTCTCTCTCCAGGTCCAAGCTTGTTGGAAATGATCGACACGAAGATGAGATTGTCGATGCCGAGCACGATCTCCATTGCGATTAGTGCAACTAGAGCAGTCCATGCGGCAGGATCTTGGGCAAGGCCAAAAAGGTTATCGAACATCGGGTGAATCCTTACAAGTTCCCGCAGCGCGCAATGATGCGCTCGGCCACGAGCTCTTGAAGCTGCCAGAGATATGGATCATGAATGCCTGCCGCCTCCAGAGCACTCACCGTCTGATGCAGATAATCTGCCCCGCTTCCCCAATGGCCGCACGCAATGGCCAACGTGTCGGAAATCTCCCCTGGTGATAAGTCCGCAGCGTAATTGGGGCGTTTCGGATTGGCGGTGAAGGCAATCGCCAGCACGCTGCTATTGTCCAATTTCACGTCGATCCAGCGCGGGTGGTTAGTAGGGGGTTTCATCGTCATCTCCCGGCGCCAGAGCTTCTGAAGTTCTTCATACTCTCTCCCTTCGTGGAGCTGCTGAACGAACCCTTCGCATGTTCCGCCTCGATCGAGCGCCATCATCAAACCTGGCTGCTGTGCAGTGCCCCGGAAGCGCGTAAGTCTGAGGCAGAAGGAGCGTCGCCACCCCTGCGCCGTTCCTCGCACCATGCGGGCATAGTCGAACGCCGGTTTCCATATAAGGGAGCCATAGGCGAATACATACAGAGGGCCCGCAGGTTTTTCCGAAAGAAATTCCTGACGATGACCGTCTTAATTTTTCGCTGAACACCGACGTTGCCGAATCATAGCCCGGATCTTCCAGATCGCGGTGGACCCGCCTCACCAGCTCTTCAGTGAGTTTCAGTTGTCTTTTTTGCTGATTGGTAATCTGGTCGGCCATAGCCGGCAAATTAGGGAGCGCGGCGTCAGGCCGCAAGCAAAGAGAGGCCACTGCCTTCCGACTGGCTCGTCGGAAAACAGTGGCTTCAGATAATCAAGCCCCGAATTACTGTTGGGTCGTCGTGCCGCCGCTCGGAGCGGGCTGCTCCGGCTGCACGTGTTGCTGCGCTGCCGAACGTGCCTTCAGCCAACCTGTTGCTATTGTGATTGTGCCGTCACATGCAGCGTCAGCCCGGCGTGGCGCTGCAGGTGGCTGATTATGGCGAACAGGTTGCGCGCCTGAGGATTGCCCGTCGGACCGAACATGCGGATCAGGCTCTTAGGCGATGCGCCGGTTTCGGCGCCGAGTTGCTCGAAGCCAACCGTCGCCTTGATGTAGTCGCGCAGGATCGCCTTGCCGGTGTCCACGTCGCCGGCCAGCATGGTCTCGATGCCTTCCTTGAGCAGGGCATCGCGGAATTTAGGATCGGCCTGGACGCGCGCCAGGATCGTTTGCTTGAAGTCACGGGTTAGGGCCATGGTTCACCTCGCCAATCGTCTTGCGTCGTTTGTAGGCCGCCCAGCGGGCCTGCGCTGACTCGATATCACGCTGCTGTCGCTTCTTGGTGCCGCCGGCCAGCAGGATGACCAGCACGTCGCCATCGCGGCCAAAGATACACCCGATAGCCGGTCCAAAATCCAGCCGATACTCCAGCACCCCCTCCCGACGCCTTTGACATTGGAAACGTTCCCCTGTTCGATGCGCGCCAGCACGACCGTGATCTTGGCTGCCGCCGACAGCGTCCAGGCGGGAGAACCAGTCCGCGAAGGGACTTGTGCCGTCTCTCGTCCAGGTACTCACGGACATCCAGTGCGGTCATTGGTATCACATATGTTACCACTTAGAAGGTCAGAAATCCACGCGGTGGTCGAGCGCAGGAAGCCCTGCGGGGCTAGGCCATTGCGGCGAGATGTGCAGAGTCTGCGTCTCGACATTGCGCAGCCGCATTGGCTACCAGGCAGGCTCCAGCGGGATGTGCAACTCGAATTCGAAGCCCTCGTAGGGCTCCATGAGGTCGATGAACTCTTACCAGGTAAGGAACTCGCCATCGATCACGACGCCTTCGAAATCGATGCGTCCGCGCACGCGTTCAAAAGGCATCTCCAGATTCCTGCCCTCGCGGATTAGGAACCGCTGTGCAAGCCCCTGACGAACCTTGCCGCGCACTCGAGCCAGCGCGAGCGTCACACTTGCCTCGGCGAATGCCCTGAACTCGTAGCCGCCGTGTGCGGCTGCAGTCACCTCGCGTGCGCTGGCAGCGAAGCCGTGGTTTGGCAGGTGGTGAATCTCGATGTCGAAGTGGCGCTGCGCGCCGACGCAGTCGCTGAAGGTTTCGCGGGCGGAGAACTCGGCGGCTATCGGTTCGTCCATGGCAGGGTGTTCGATGTGGACATCAGGTCATGCTACATCTGATGCATCGCCAAGCGCCGCGGTCTTGCGCGATGGGCAGACCGGCCTGCGGCATCCCCACCATTCCCATGCGCGACCCTAAGCACCGCCGAGCCAGGCGAGCAGGTCGGACACCGGATCGACGAGCCCCGCCATTCCGCCCCGGCGCAATTGCTCCGTGAGCTCGAGGCCGACCGCTCGAACGACAAAGATCGGATGCGTCGATGCCTCCGCCAGGTGCCGACAGGCCGCGTGCAACTCCTCGAGCGCCAACTTGGGCTGCGCCGCCACGGCGGCTTGCATGAGGTCGATAACCGTCCAGCCAGCGACGGCAGTGCCATGGCCGGTTGCCTCGAAGGCGCTTTCGTACAGCGAAGTCATGTCCTTGTCGAACGTGACGATCTGCAGCTGCTGCCCGAGCGATGCTGCGAGAGCACGCTCGCGTAAAGCCATACGCCGCATCGCCGAAACACCGGCGGGCGATGCTATAACCGGTATCGACCGAGGACATCATGACCACACGGCCGAATCCGTCGCTCAGTGCCGGGAGCGCTCGTTCAAGCGCCGCCTCCGCTTCGGCGTTCTCCGACGCGGATCCATGATCCGTGGAGCGTCTTCGACCTTCGCGACGTCCCAGCGGTCGGCCGGCCAGCCGCAACGCCCGATGTGGCGCCGCAGCGTCGAGGTGATTTCTTCGCTCGAGTTGGGATTGAGGAACAGCATTTTCATCGGGTCGCCGGGAACTTCTCCCGCCAAAAATCGGCGATGCCGCGGCGCCGGCAGAACCAGACATCGGGAAACTCGCGCGCCGACATCAGGAACTCGCGCAGCGCCTCCGCGCGGCCGGGCCTGCCGGCGAGCCGCAGATGCAGGCCGATCTACATCATCGTCGGATGGCGGCTTGCCTCTCGACGCAGACATGCGAGCGTCCGCCGCAGGTGATCTGTGACGGGCGCGGCATTCGCCCAGGAAAGTCACCTGCCGGAGATCGAGATGCGCGGCCCCCGCGATGCCGCCATCGGCTCGGCCGACAGCGCGAGCGAAGGCGCGGCCGAGCGAGAGTCGTACCAGGCGCGGCCCAAGCTGCGACCGGGCGACATCGTGGAGGCGGTGCCGGGCGTCGTCGCCACGCAGCACTCGGGCGACGGCAAGGCCAACCAGTCAGTTCTTGATCTACGCTGGAAGTGGGGGCGGAGAAATCTCAAAACTGTCGGGCCGCTGCCGCGGCCGAGTGCGGTGCGAGTCCCTCCACCCCGACACCCGAAAGATCAGCTGAGCTTTGTTCCATTGCCCATTGACAAGCCCGCAGGCCCGCGAACAAGATGCCCGGCCGCCTGCCACGGCGGCCACGAGGAGTTGAGGATGCACGCAGCGAACCCTGCACGCGGCCCTCGGCCGTTCCTGCGCCGGCTGGCACGGCTCGCATTGGGCATCGCCGCGTTTGGCGCTGCGCTTCTCGCGCCGGCCGCGCCGAACTCCAAACCGTCTTACGACTACTACCTCACCGGCAACCCGGCCGATGCGGCCTCGTCGCAGCCGCCGCGCTCGCCGTCGACGCTGCTGATGGGTGGCGGCCCCGACGTCGACGCGGCATTCCGCTGGATGATCGACAAGGCCGGCGGCGGCGACTTCGTCGTTATCCGCGCGTCCGGCGCCGACGGCTACAACCAATACGTCTACCTGATGGGCGGTGTCGATTCGGTCGAGTCGCTCGTGATCCCTTCGGTCGAGGCGGCCAACGACCCCTTCGTTGTCGAGCGAGTGCGCAAGGCCGAAGCCTTGTTCATTGCGGGTGGCGACCAGAGCGACTACATCGAGTTCTGGAAGGGCACCGCGCTCGACGGCGCGATCCGCGACCTGGTGCGCCGCAATGTGCCGATCGGCGGCACCAGCGCCGGGCTGGCGGTGCTGGGGCAGTTCGACTTCGCCGCACTGAAGGGCTCGGTGACCTCGGCCGATGCATTGGCCAACCCCTACAACCGCCGCATGACGCTCGACCGCGAGTTCCTGACCGCTGCCGCGATGACCGGCGTCATCACCGACTCGCATTTCGATGAGCGCGACCGCATGGGACGGCTGCTCGCCTTCCTGGCGCGCCTCACCAACCCCGGTGACGGCTGGACGAATTCGATGTTGTTGATGACGGCAATGTCCGGCAGATACTTCAAGAACTTGGCGGTCTTGTCGAAAAATGCGCTGTCGTATTCGTCTCCTTCAATGACAAACGGCGCACCACGGCGGCCAATGCGGTAGCTGGATCCGCTTTGACCGAAATTCCGCGCGATGCCGCCGACAAAGACCGTCGGGTCTACCCCGCCATGCGTGAGCAGCCACCCTGTCAGCGACGTCGTGGTGGTCTTGCCGTGCGTCCCCGCGATCACGACCGAGCGAGCGTCCCAGAGAAATGCTCGCGAATAGCTTCGGGCAACGACACGTGGCGCACCTTGCGGTCGAGAACGGCCTCGAGCTCTGGGTTTCCGCGTGAAATGGCGTTGCCGATGACGACAAGATCAATCGACGAATCGATGTGATCGGCGCTGTAACCCTCGAACGTCTGGATATCTTCGGCCGCCAGAAAGTCGCTCATCGGAGGATAGACATGCTCGTCAGAGCCGCGCACCGTGAAGCCTCGATGTTGGAGCAGCGCCGCCAGCGTCGCCATCGCCGTGCCACAGATGCCGATCAGATGAATCTCCATCGATGGTCATTCGACGGCGGCTTCTTCGATGACGAGCGCCGGGTTGCGCCGGTCACCACACGTGCCTCGACGCCGAACGGCAGCGTCCATGTCGGTCCTGTCGTGTGACCCGATGGAAATCCGAAAAGCACGGGGCCGTCGAATCGGGAGGCAAACGATTCAATGACGTGGAGCGCCGCGATCGAGCCGTCGGGCTCACCGCAGCGTGGGAACTCGCCGAAGACGAGCGCCGCAGCGTGGGCGAGGATGCCGGCCTGGTCGAGCTGCGTCAACATGCGATCGATTCGAAAGGGTCGTTCCGCGACGTCTTCGATGAAGAGCACACAACCGGCGGGCGGCATGTACGCCCACGGCGTGCCCAAGAGCGAAATCAACTGTGTAAGCGTCCCGCCGACGAGCGGCCCGCGTGCTTCCCCCGTTTTAACCACCTGGAGCGACGCTGGCGCCAGTTCGCCGATAGGAGACGCCCCGTCGTGAGCGCGCGGAGAAAAGACGCGCGATCGTAGCCCGTTTCGCCGAGTGCAATACGCTGCTCGATCATGGCCCCGTGGAAGCAGATGAGCCCATGCTGCAGGTGCAGACACAGCAGGGCCGTCGGATCGCTGTAGCCAACGAAGATTTTTCTGGCCGTCGCGCATCAGCGCCACGTCGAGCAGCGGCAGGAGCTGGGCGCTGCCATAGCCGCCGCGAATCGCGATCAGCGCGCGAATAGACGGATCGCGCCAGGCGGCTTCGATCACAGCCGCGCGCGTGGCAGGACTGCCGGCAACGAACTGCCCGCGCTCGAATACGCGCTCGTCGTAGACGGCGTCGAAGCCGAGCGTCTTCAACTCCGCGACGCCGGCCGCGAGATCCTCGCGTTTAAACGCGCTTGCCGGGGCGACGAGCGCAATCCGATCGCCGGAACGAAGTCGCGAAGGGCGCGTCGACGCGCGCGAGACGGCGCGGGTTAGAGAAATGAGGCCATCTCCGCGGCAATCGCCTGGTGATCCTCGTGTCCGAGGACGCTCTTGAACTCGCGCACCCGGCCGCCGTCGGCGGCCGCTCGCTCGGCAGAAATCGCTCCTTGGCCGCTCGTAGTCGCTTGAACGCGTTGTCCAATCGCGTCGCGCTGATCTCGCCTGATTCGACGGCTTTCACCAGCGCTTCGAGCGTCGCGGCTTGCACGTCGACATCGCCGCTGCAGATGAGGACGCCGTCGCATCCAGCTCGGATGGCGTGGACCGCCGCCGAGGGCACCTCGATGCGCGCGCTCACAGCTTTCATCTCGAGATCATCGCTCAGGATCACGCCCTCGAATCCCAGCTCTTCGCGCAAGAGCGCCTGCACGACGGCCGGCGAAAACGTCGCAATGCCGCGTGTTCGTCCAGCGACGGCACGTGCACGTGCGCCGTCATGATAAACGCGACCCGCTCACGTATCGCCGCCGCGAAACGGCTCGAACTCCACGGCACGCAGCCGATCCGGTGGATGCTCGACGAGCGGCAACTCGACATGCGAGTCCTGACTCGTGTCGCCATGACCGGAAAGTGCTTGCCGCAAGCGGCGATCGCCCTCGGCCTGCAGCGTCCGGACAATCACCGTCCCGAGCCGCGCGACTTCGTCCGCCCGCTCGGCCAGGGCGCGATCACCGATGACGGGGTTCTTGGGGTTCGTGTGGATATCGAGAACCGGCGCGTAGTCGAGCGTGATCCCGACGGCCCGCAGCTCGCGCGCGAGCGCGCGGGCAAAACGTTCCGCGAGTTTCTCTGATCCTGCACGGCCGAGCGTCGCCATCGGCGGCCATCGCGTAAAGGGCTCCTTGAGGCGGGCGACGCGGCCGCCTTCCTGATCGATGCTGACCCATGTGGGCATCGCGCGGCCGAGGGCCTCGATGTCGACAGCGAGTTCGGCGACTTGCTCCGGAGCTTCGATGTTCCGGCGAAGAGAATGGCGCCGCCGAGATCGAAATCCCGGGCCAGCGAGCGCCATTCGACCGGAACAGACGTGCCCGTGAAGCTGCCGATCAGCAGTTGACCGATATCGCGGCGAGTGGCTAACGGCATCGCTCCATGTCGCCCTGTGATTCGTGCTCGTGCTCGGCGAAATTATAATGTCCCGTGCGAATTTACCGCGTCTGCGCCGACACGAATCGATCTCGCGGGCGGCACGATCGATATCTGGCCTCTTTACCTCTTTCACCATGGAGCCCAGACGCTCAACGCCGCCATCAGCCTGCGCGCACATGTCGAGATTTCGGCGCGGACGGACGGGACAGTCGAGATTGTGTCCGAAGATACGGGCGGCGCGTCGCAGCTGCTTCGGCCGCCGAGCTGCGCGACGACGAGATGCTGCCGCTCCTGGGCAAGCTCGCATCCGCGTTTGGTGCACAGAGCCTGACGATGCGCACGCGCGGAGAATCGCCGGCCGGCGCCGGGATCGCGGGATCATCCGCGTTAAATGTCGCCGTCTGTGGCGCGTTGGCAAAATGGGCCGGAACGCGCGATGACCCCGAACAGCTCCTGGCCACAGCCATGAATGTCGAGGCACAGGCGATCGGTGTGCCGACGGGCCTTCAGGACTACCGGCCGGCGATGTACGGCGGGATTGCGGCGCTGGAGTTGGGCGCCCACGGTCTGCGTCGCGTCGCCGCTCGACATCGACCCCCGTGAGCTCGAGCAGCGCATCGTCCTCTGCTACACCGGCGCGCCGCGCAACTCTGGCACCAACAATTGGGACATCATGAAGCGGCACATCGACGGCGATCGCCATGTGTTCGATTGCTTCGAGCGCATTCGCGACACGGCCGCTGAGATGCGTGAGGCACTCGGCCGCGCCGATTGGGACAACACCGCCGGCCCTGCTCGCCCAGGAGTGGGACAATCGTAAGCGTCTCGCGCCAGGCGTCACGACGCCGCAGATTGACGATCTGATCGCGCGCGCGAGCGCCGCCGGCGCGGAGCCGCCAAAGTGTGCGGCGCCGGTGGTGGCGGGTGCCTGTTCTGCCTCGCACCGCCGCAGCGCGTGCCGGCGGTTCGTGAGGCCCTCGCCGCGGGGGGCGCCGCCTGCTGCCCTTCACGATCGAAACCGACGGCCTGCGCAGTTGAATCGCACGCCGGCGCGCTGCGCGATGGCACTCGATAACCTTGCGGTCGCCCGCGTCCTGAGCGAAATCGCCGACATGCTCGAGCTCAAGGGCGACAATCCGTTCAAGATCCGCGCGTATCGGAGCGGCGCCGATCATCGTGGCCAATACGCCCGGAGCCGGTCGCGGGACTGACCGACCTGCAACTGCGCGAGTGGCCCGGGATCGGCAAGGACCTGGCGGCTCGGATCATCGAAATCTGCAAGACGGGCTCGTGCCCGATCCATGTGGATCTTCTGGCCCAGTTTCCCGCCACGCTCCTCGAGCTGCTTCGATTGCAGGGTGTCGGTCCCAAAACGGTTGCGCTGCTTTACGCGCAGCTCGGGATTGCTCGCTCGACGATCTCGAGCAGGCGGCAAAAGCGGGCGAGTTGCGCGAGTTGAAGGGCATGGGTGCACGCAAGGAGCAGCTGCTGCTCAATGCGCTCGAAGAACGGCGAGCAGCATGCGGAGCCGCCATCTCCTCGCCGATACGGCGCGTCGCCGACGCGTTCTCGCTATCTCGCAGACGCGTGCCCGGTGTCGACTTCCTGCGCGGTCG
Source organism: uncultured Alphaproteobacteria bacterium (assembly GCA_963770205.1). GTDB lineage: Bacteria > Pseudomonadota > Alphaproteobacteria > Rhizobiales > Aestuariivirgaceae > DATBLQ01. Next base: position 14,003 of record CAVYOS010000003.1, on the reverse strand, counting down.
GCAGCGCTGCGGCGCGCGACCGAGACCTGCGGCGATCTCGACATGCTCGCCATCGGCGCAGCGCCCGAGTGATGGACACCTTCGTGCAGTATCCGCATGGTCGAGCGGGTGCTCGGCCGCGGCGACACCAAGGCCAGCGTGCTGATTCGCGGCGGCTACCAGGCCGACTTGCGGCTGGTCGCGGCCGACAGTCGCGGCGCCGCGATGCAGTACTTCACCGGATCCAAAGCCCACAACATCGCGCTGCGCGATCGGGCAATCGATCGCGGCATGAAGCTCAATGAGTACGGCCTGTTCCGTGCGGCTGACGAAGAGCGGTCGCCGGCGAGACCGAAGAAGGCGTGTACGAAGCGCTCGGGCTCGCGTGGATTCCTCCGGAACTGCGCGAACACCGCGGCGAAATCGAGGCCGCCGACGAAGGCCCGCTGCCCGCGCTCATTTCCGCTCGCGACCTGCGCGGCGATCTGCACATGCACACGACCGCGACCGATGGCAAGGACGATCTCGAGGCCATGGTCCGCGGCGGCGCGCGACGACCGGCCTCGAATACATCGCCATCACCGATCACAGCAAGGCGCTGGCGATGGCCAACGGCCTGGACGAAGCGCGCGCGCTCGAACACGCGGCGCGCATTCGCGAGCTCGATGCCCGCATCGACGGCATTCGCGTGCTCGCCGGGATCGAATGCGACATCCTGCCCGACGGTTCGCTGGACCTCGCGGACGACTGCCTCGCCGCAGCTCGATCTCGTCATCGCGTCGGTGCATTCGGCGATCCGGCAGGACGAAGCGGAGATCACCGCGCGCGTCATGCGCGCCATCGAGCACCCGTGCAGTGGACATCATCGCGCATCCGACCAGCCGCATTCTGCTGCGCCGCGAACCCTCGCGCCTCAATCTCGAGCGCGTCGTCGCGGCCGCCGCCGCCACGGTGTCGCGCTCGAGATCAACTGCCAGATCGATCGCCTCGATCTCTCCGACACCAACGCGCGGTTGGCGCGCGAGCGCGGCGTGCCGCTGGTGATCTCCAGCGATGCGCACTCGCGCGCCGAGCTCGCCGCCAAGCGCTGGGGGGTGCTGGTCGCGCGACGGGCGTGGGCACGCCAAGGCGACGTCCTCAATACGCTGCCGTTCGACGAGTTCCGACAGCGTCTGCGGCGAAACCGGAGGAAGGGTGTCTGAGGCCCGCCGTGCCGTAAAAGGTGCCGATGGGAGGTCCGCCGGTCGTGGATCGGTGCCGGGGGCGATGCCTGAGGGGCCTCGGGAGCCTGCCGCGATCGCCGAAATACGGCGGCTGTATTACGCGACCGCGAAAACGACTATCCAGCGCGATTTCGAACGCGCCATCGATCTTCTCAAGAGCCTGCCGGACGAGGATGCGCGCGAGCGTGTCGCGGTGTATATGGACGGACTCGCGCAGATGCGGCGCAGTGGAAGCCGGCGCCGAAACGACGCCGCTGAATCAGCGTATCCTTGTCGCCCTGGACGACCTTTTTCGCGCGGCGATGCGCAGCGGCTCGGGGACATTGCGATCGGTCGAGAGACGCTTGCAGTCACCCTCGTTGAGACGTTGCAAGAGACCGAGCGAGATCGTGAGCGGCGTCTTGGAGTTTTTCACCAGCGCCGTACACGACGTTGTAATTCTTGACCCAGGCGCGCGTCTGGCCGATCGTCCGGAGGACATCTTCGCTCACACTGCCCATCCGCGCGATGCTCTCGACTTCGGTATCGTTCAACTTTGGACTGCTCAGGACCGCCAGCGACACCATCCTGTTCGGATCGCGCACCAGGATCGCCCGCATCTCGCGCGTGCCTTTGATCGCGGCCTTCACTCTTTCGGGCACCGACATCTTCGACAAGGCGCTGCAGCGTCGACGCCTTGTCGTCCTCGGTCTCCGGTTCCTTGCCGTAATCGGTGTCGTCCTTGTCCACCAGCGGCTCATCGATCTCCGCGTCGGCGGCATCGGCCAGGCGACGCCCCGCTTGACGAAGAAGTCGCGCAGCTCGAGCGGCACGTCACTGCGGGCGATGAACTTCGACAACACTCCACGGGAATCTGCGCCAGCGTCGCCTCGGCGGCGTCGCGGATCTCTTTGTCGGGATCCGACGACAACAGCATCAGCAAACCGAGCTGTTCGAGCGGGCGCGGTCGCAATCTCGCCCTGCGCGGCCACCAGCTTGACGTCGGGCGTCACTTCGCCGCGACGGAAAAAATCCAGGAGAGGCGTACGCAGCCCCGCTTCAGACATAGGCCTTGTCAGTATGGAACCAGAACTAGCGAGAAGTGGGAAGTGGGAACTTCGCTACTGCGGACGAACGAGAAAATCTTGGTAATTGTCGCGGCGAGATCAACGCATTCAGCGGCGATGCCGGCGTCGCCGAGCTTGCGCCCGCGCGGCCGTTGATGCTGAAATGCACGGCGCCGGCGTCGTCGCCGAGCAGCACGAGGTCGCGCACCAGATCGAGCTGCAGCCGTTCGCCGGGCTGGAGCCGGCCGCGGTGACCTCCTGCGCCATCGGCGACGATCTGCAGCACACAGGCCGGACGACACGGAGATCATCATCGACACCGGACGCCCCTGCAGCGGGGCGTCGCCAGAAGCCGCTGGTCGGAACGATCTCCGCGCGCCACACCGCGGGCGTCGCGCCGCCATCCGCGGCCTGCCGCACGTCATCCGCACCACGCGCGCTGATCGCGAAATAGAAAATGCCCGCGACGATCGGCACGAGCGCGCCGAGAACTCCGAGCACGTCTGCAACGTCCGGCGCGGCCGTCGCGGAGGCTGCGCTTGCCGGTCGGCACGGCGTGACCCCAGGCATCGGTTTCGATCTGTTGGATCGGCGGCGCGGGAAGATCGTCGGGATACTGCGCGAGAAACGCGCGCAGCGCCACTTCAGGATCGAGACCGATCTCGCTGCGCATACGCGCGCACGATCGAGCGTCGATAGATGCCACCCGGGCAGATGGGTGATGTGCCCCGCTTCGAGCGAGTCGAGTGCGCGCACCGACAACTTCGTCGTGTCGGCAATCTGCCGGAGCGACAAGCCCGACTGTTCGCGCGCGAGTCGCAGCCGCGCGCCGATGTTCTGCGGAGCTGGCTCGGTCATCGGCCCAATAACTCGTTCGCGAATTTGGGTAAGTGCCAGAACTGCCTGTAGTTTCAACAAGCAGCACGGCAATATTAGGGTCGAAGCCCAGCAGTGTCAAACGCAAAACGGAGGTTTTTCGCCCGATTTTGCACAGCCGCCGCCAGCCCGATGTCGGACTCGGGGACGAACGCGCCGATGGCCGCGACGCCGGCCGCCCCGCTCGGCACGCACCAGGCCGGCATTGGACGCGCTCACGCCGCCGATCGCCAACACCGGGCGGTCGCGGCGCGCAACCACCGGCGCAAGACCCTCGGTCCAAGAGCAGCGCCGCCCGGCTTGGACCGGTGGAGGCACCGTCCCCGCGATCAGTAGTCGACGCCGCTCGTCGCCTGTGCACGGCAGCGTGCTCTATGAACGGCTCGCGAAATCAGAAAGCCGGCCGGAGCCACCGCGATCAGCAGACGTCGGGCATGCTGTCCTCGCGCAGATGGACGCCGTCCGCGCCGGCAGCCAGCGCGACGTCGAGCCGGTCGTTGACCAGCATCTTGCGTCCGACCCTTCGCGATGCGAAGGACGTCGCCGACCAGCCGGCCAGCGGCGCGCGCCTCGAGATCGCGTTCACGAATCTGCACGAGGTCGATGCCGCCGGCGATGGCGCCTCGATCTGCTCGAGCAGCATCGGTCGCCAGTCGGCGTGCAGCCGCGCCGCGCAGTCTCACGCAGTCGATGGCGATCAGTGACGAGGCACAGGATGCCCGGGGGCTCACCGCTCTTCGTCGACGGCCGTGACGGTTGCGTCGGCCAGCATCTCCGAGAGTTCACCGACAGCGGCGAGATATTGATGACGCCGAGGCCCGACACCGCGCCGCGGACGAAGTTGTTCGTGATCAATCGCGCAGCACGGGCACCGACTCGGCAAAATAGTTGCGGTCCCAGAAGGCCGACCAGGGGATCAGGAGGAGCAGGAGCCCGGCTTCGAGCAGCAGGGCGACGAGGAGCAGACGCCTGAACAGAAGCGCTACCCTTTGGCCTGGACTTTCGAGAGCCGTTCGATGCGGCCCGCCACGTCGCGATAGCCGCCGGACTCGGACTTCGAGCTCCACGAACACGGCGAGCGCGCGCGCTGCTCGCCGACTCTCTCGAGTGTTTCGCCGAGGTCGTAGAGCAGCGCGCGGCCGGCATCGGGCGTCGGCGCCGGCGCTTCCGCGGCGCGCTCGAACCATTCGACGGCCTGCGCCGTGTCACCGCCGCTCGAGGTACATCCGGCCGAGCAGCGAGCACGCATCGAACCGCTGGCGCGGCGATCGCGCCGCCGCTTCCAGCGCCTTGATCGCGTCGTCGATCATGCCCAGGTCCCGATAGGTCAGCGCCAGCCGATACTGCTCGGCCGCCGCCTCCTCGTCGATACGCCTCGCTCGCTGGTCGTCGCGCATCTCCTGGAAGACCTGATCGAGCGACTTGCGGCGGCGCCCGCGCGTTGCCCTTGTGCTGCAGCCGGCGGCGTCGTGGCGATCGGCCTCGAGGCCGCGCTTGCGCGCGGCGGGTTTGGCCGGCGCGGGCGCCTCGGCGGGCGGCTTCGTCGAACGACGGTGCCCTCGTTCAGATCCATCTTGTCGGTCGCCAGGAACGGGCTTTCGCCGCTCAGGCGCTCGGCGATGATGGCGTCGGGATCGGTTTCGCCGAGCATCACGAGCGCGCGGCGGAAGCGCTCGATGTTGGCGCGATTCCACGGCTCGCGCGCGACCAGATCCTCGCTGATGATGCGCGCTTCGAGCCCGCGGCCGACCTCGAGATAGGCATCGGCCAGCTGCGCCTGCGCCTCGTACATCGTGGCTTCGAGCCCGCCGTCGACGCAGATGTCGACCAGCCGCATCAGCGCGATCACGTGGTAGCGCACGCGGGTGACGAACTCGTGCAGCGCGGCGGCGGCGGCCGCGTAGTCGTTGTCGGCCAGCGCGGCGTCGGCCACCGCATCGATGCACGGGTAGCCGGCCTCGGGCGACCGTTCCGCGAGGCGGCAGCCAAGGCGATGGCGGCTTCGCGTGTGCCGGATCGAGCTGCAGAGCGCTTGCGCGACCGCGGCGCGGCCCTCGTCGATGCGGCCGCCGACCAGCTCCATCTCGGCCAGCGTCAGCCAGAGCGCCGGCGTCGTTGCCCGCGGTTTCGGGGTGAGATAGGCCCGCGCGCGTGTCGAGATCGCCCTTGTGCGGCAGTACGCCTGGGCGAGACCCGCGCGCACCTCGACGTCGGCGGGGTCGAGCTTCGCGACCTCGGCCGAGCACCGCGAGGACCTCGTCGTGCGGCCCGCGCGCTTCGAGCGCGGTGGCGATCTGCTTCAGTTCTGCGGTCGTCGTCGCGACGCCCTTGGCCCGGCTCAAGTCGCCGGTGTCCAGATAGCCGCGAAGCAGGCGGGCGCGGACGTCGGCGTCCTGCGGGTTGAGCTCGTAGGCGAGTCTGGAAGGCCGCCAGGGCCTCGGTCCTGCGGCCCTGCTTGTCGAACTTCGAGCGCGACGTCGCGGAACTCGCGGAGCGCCGTGGGGGTGTCGCCGATCTCGCGCGCGGCGCGCGCCGCGCCCAGCCGCGCCTCGAGATCGTCGGGATCGAGCGTGCCGATGCGGATGCTGATCTCGGCCGCGCCCTTCTTGTCGCCGCGCGCGCGGCGCCGGTCGGCCACGGCCTTGAAGGCGTTCTTGGCGTCGGCGAGCAGCCCCTGCTTGGCGGCGATGTCGCCCGACTGCAGCAGCGCGTGCTCGTCGTCCGGCTTGATCTTGAGGATCTTTTTGTAGAGCGCGGCGGCCTTCGGGATAGAAGCCTTCGTCGGCGAGGTGGTCGGCGATGCGCGTGTACTGCGCGACGCCCTTGTCGATCTGATTGGCGCGGACGTAGAGATCGCCGAGCGCGTTGGCGCTGTTCCAGTCGCGCGGCTGCGCCTCGACGATGCGCACGTATTCCGCGATGGCCGCGTCGATGCGCCCCTGGCGCAGCGCCTTTTCGGCCGTCTTGAGCGCGCCTTCGCGATCGAACGGCGGCCATCAGCTAGCTCTCAGCCATGGTATCAAACAGCGTCGGCGGCCTGAACGAGCGCCGATGCACGCTCGAATATCCGTGACGCGCCACCGCGGCCAGATGATCCGCCGTCGCATAGCCCTTGTGCCGATCGAATCCGTAACGCGGATCGTCCGCGTGCAAGCGGTCCATCAAACGATCGCGCGTCACCTTGGCCACGATCGACGCCGCGGCGATCGCCGCACACTGCCGATCGCCGCCGATCACCCCGCGCTGCGCCATCAGCAGCGCCGGAATGCGGAACGCGTCGACCAGCACCACGTCCGGAAGGGGCGCCAGCGCGTGCACCGCCCGCTGCATCGCTTTGCAGCGTGGCCTGGTGAATGTTGATCTCGTCGATCTCCGCCGGCTCGATCGCGACGACCGCCCACGCGACGGCGCGCGCGACGATCGCGTCGTACAGCCGATCGCGGCCCAGCCGCGGTCAGCGCCTTCGAGTCGGCCAGGCCCGGAGATGTGCCGCTCGGGATCGAGCACCACCGCGCCGGCCATGACCGGCCCCGCCAGGCAGCCGCGGCCCACCTCGTCGACACCCGGCGACCACACGAACCCGTAGCGGCGCAGCGCGTTCTCGATCGTGCGCCGCGCGCCGACCTTCTTCACGCTGCCGCAGTGCTCGCGTCCGGTGCGCGCATGCGCACGCCTAGCTGCCGCTGGTTTCTCTTCACTTCCTTCATGCGCGCCGCCTTGCCCTTCAGCTCGCGCAGGAAGTACAGCTTGGCGCGGCGCACCTTGGCCGAGCGGACGACGTCCACCTTCTGAATGATCGGCGAGTGCAGCGGGAAGATGCGCTCGACGCCCTGCCCGAACGACACCTTGCGGACCGTGAACGACGCCGCGCACGCCGCCGCGGCGCAGGTTGATGATCACGCCCTCGAAGATCTGGATGCGCTCTTTGTCGCCTTCCTTGACCCGCACGTGCACGCGGACGGTGTCGCCGGCCTTCATGCGCGGCCGTTCGATCAGCTGTCCTTTTTCCATCAGCTCGATGGCGCCCATGTCACTCGCTCCCTTCTTCGGTAACCGCCGTGCGCGTCGCGCGGACGCGTCGTCCAGCTCGCGCAATCCAGCATTCCTGTTCGTCGTCGTCGAGCGCGGCCGTCGCCAGCAGATCCGGGCCGCTGCTCGAGCGTGCGCTGCAGCGCCTCGCGGCGCCGCCACCGCGCGAATCTCGCCGTGGTGGCCCGACACCAGCACGTCCGGCACGCGCTGCCCGCGAAACTCCGCCGGCCGCGTGAAGTGCGGATAGTCGAGCAGCCCGCGCGTGAACGAATCCGCCTTCGACCGACTGCTCGTCGCCCGACCACGCCCGGCACCAGCCGGCCACCGCGTCGACCATCACCAGCGCCGGCAGTTCGCCGCCCGACAGCACGTAATCGCCGATCGAAACTTCTTCGGTCGCCAGCTGCCGCGCGGACGCGCTCGTCGATGCCTTCGTAGCGCCCGCACAGCACGATGAACCGTGCCCGCCTCCGCCAGCCGCCGCGCGTCGCGCCTGCGTGAACCGCGGCCCGGCCGGCGACGTCAGCAACACGCGCTCGGCACCGCCGCGCCGCTCGCGAATCGCCTCGACCGCCGCAAACAGCGGCTCGGGCTTCATCACCATCCCCGGCCCGCCGCCAAACGGCACGTCGTCCACGACCTGGTGCCGATCGGTCGTGAAATCGCGCAGGTTGTGCACCGCGATGTCGAGCAGCCCGCTTGTCGCGCGCCCGGCCGACGACGCCTTCGGCAAGCCCGCCTCCACCATCCGCGGGAAGATCGTGACGATGTCGATCTTCATCGGTCAGTCCAGTTCAGTCAGCCCTGCTCCGCTTGAACTGGCTGACTCCCGCCAGTCTCCGTTCACTTCTAACAGTCCTGCCGGCGGCGTCGACGACGATCCGCCTGCGCCGCGACATCCACCTGGCAGATCTCGTCGGCGAGCGGAATCAGCACTTCGCCGCGCGCGGCCCGTCACCACCAGCCGGCTCGTCGCGCCCGTCGCCGTCGACCTCGCTCACCTTGCCGACGCGCTCGCCGCCGCTGGTCACCACCTCGCAGCCAATCAGCTCGTGATGGTAATACGCTGCCCGGCGGCAGCGGCTCCTGCTCGCTGGCCGGGCACCCGCAACTCGGCGCCGGCCAGCCGCTCGGCGTCGTCGATCGACCTGATCCCGCCAAGTCCGAGTATCGGCCGGCCCTGCTGGAACCTTACCGACGTGACTGTCGAGCGTTCGATCGCGACCGCTCCGCGCCGCGCGCACAACGTCGCGCCCGTCGCGAAACCGCCTTCGGGAAAATCGGTCTCGAGTTGACGATCACCTGCCCGCGATTGCCGTGCGTCCGGGCGACGATGCCCACCAGCACCATGTCGTCCCACGCCGCGTCAGCGTCAGTCGCCGCAGCGCTCGCGCACCCGCCGCACTCACCGGCCCGACGACGTCCCGGATGTCGAGCGTGGCGCGCTTGCCTTCGCCTTCGGCGGCCGTGGCCAGCAGCGTGCGCACGGCCGCCGCGGTGCGGCCCTGCCGGCCGATGACGCGGCCGAGATCGCCTGGCGCGACCTGCAGCTCGATGACCGTCATGCCGCGCCGCTCGCTCTCGCTGCACGCGAACCGCGTCGGGATCGTCGGCGAGCGCGCGCGCGACGGCTTCGACGAGCCCTTTGAGGTCGGCCACGAGTCTCGCCTGCCTGAGGCGCGCTGCGGCTCCGCGGTCGGCTGCGGCGCGTCGGCTCGGCCGTCACCGGCGCGGCGACGGCGCCGCGATCCTTGGTGAGGTGCCGCGCCAGCAGCGTCCGCACCGAATCCGACGGCCGCGCGCCGTTCTTGATCCAGTGCTCGATCGCGCTCCCTGTCGATTTCGACCACCGCCGGCTTGGTGCGCGGGTTGTAGATGCCGAGGACTTCGAGGAAGCTGCCTTCGCGCGGCGATCGCGCCCTCGGTCACGACCACACGGTAGAAGGGCCGCTTCTTCGAGCCGGTCCGACGCATTCGGATCGACAACATAGTGTCCTCGCTGCTTCAGCTTCCAGGTTGCGTGTAGCCGTCAGTTCAGCCTGCCAGCCGGCCCTACCTCATCAGACTGAACGGGCCCTTCTTCTTCTTCTTCTTCGGCGGCGCGGCGATCGGCTCGCCCGTCATCTGCCCAACCATCTTCAGCATCCGCTGCATCTCGTTGAACTGCTTCAGCAGCCGGTTGACGTCCTCGACCGACGTGCCGCTGCCGCGCGCGATGCGCTTGCGGCGGCTGCCGTCGATGATCTCGGCGTGCTTGCGCTCCTCGGGCGTCATCGAGTTGATGATCGCCTCGATGCGCCGCAGCTGCCGCTCGTCCGGCTTCTGATCGGCGAGCTGCTTCAGGTTGCCCATGCCCGGCAGCATGCCGAGGATGTGCTCGAGCGGGCCCATCTTGCGCAGCGTCTTCAGCTGATCGCGGAAGTCCTCGAGCGAGAAGCCGCCCTTGCGGATCTTCTCTTCGAGCTTCTCCGCCTCGTCCTGCGTCGATCGCCTCTTCGGCGCTTCTCGATGAGCGACAGCACGTCGCCCATGCCGAGCAGCCGCGAGACGAAGCGATCGGCGTGAAACGCTTCGAGATCCTCGATGCGCTCGCCGGCGCCGACAAACGCGATCGGCACGCCGACCACCGACACCACCGACAGCGCCGCGCCGCCGCGCGCGTCGCCGTCGATCTTCGTCAGCACGACGCCGGTGACGCCGATCTGCCGGTTGAATTCGCCGGCGCTCTTGATCGCGTCCTGCCCGGTCATCGCGTCGGCGACGTAGAGCAGATCGACCGGGCTGCGACGCCGTCCTTGATCGCGACGAGCTCCTGCATCAGCTCGTCGTCGATGTGCAGCCGGCCGGCGGTGTCGACGATGACGACGTCGTTGCCGGTGTTGCGCGCGGCGGCCAGCGCGCTCGTGCGCGCGCGCCACCGGATCCATCTCGCCGGCCGGGTCGTGCACGCGCACGCCGGCCTTCTCGCCCATCACCGCCAGCTGCTGGATCGCCGCCGGGCGGCGCACGTCGGTCGAGACGAGCAGCGGATGACGGCCCTGCTTTGCCAGCCAGCGTCCGAGCTTCGCCGAGGTCGTCGTCTTGCCCGAGCCCTGCAGGCCGAGCATCAGGATGACGCGCGGCCGCGCGCGCGCTCTCCTGCAGCCCGCCCTTGGCGTCGCCGAAGAGCGCGATCAGCTCGTCGCGGACGATCTTGACGACCTGCTGGCTCGGCGTGAGGCTCTTCAGGACCGCCTGATCCATCGCGCGATCGCGGACGCGATCGATGAAGGCCTTGACGACCTTGAAGTTGACGTCGGCCTCGAGCAGCGCCATCCGGATTTCGCGGAGGGCGGCCTCCACCGTCGTCTCGGTCAGGCGGGTTTCGCCCTTGAGGGACTGAAAGACGTCTTGGAGGCGATTGCTGAGGGCGTCGAACATGGGCGGCCACGTCGGCAGCGGAGCGCCGCATGCGCCGCCGGCTACGCGGCAGGGCAAACCCTTATCCGCTTAGCACGGTCGTGAGGCGCAGCGTCAAGTCCTCGGCCTAGCGCCGAGCGGCTAGCCCCGTCGCTGCAGCAACGGCTTAGACCGATTCAGCCGGTGGCCCAGCTTGTCCTTCTTTGTCTTCAGGTACTTCCGGGTGTGCTCCGACGCCGGGACTTCGAGCGGCAGCCATTCCAGGACCGACAGGCCGTAGCCCTCGACCGCCACCATCTTGCGCGGGTTGTTGCTCAGCAGCCGCATCGAGCGGACGCCCAGCGCGCGGAGAATCTGCGACGCCGATGCCGTAGTCGCGCTGATCGGGCTTGAACCCGAGCCGCTCGTTGGCTTCGACGGTGTCGAGGCCCTGATCCTGCAGCTCGTAGGCGCGGAGCTTGTTCGCCAGGCCGATGCCGCGCCCTTCCTGGTTCAGATACAGCAGCACGCCGCGGCCTTCGGCGGCGATGCGCTGCATGGCGGTTTCGAGCTGCAGCGCCGCAGTCGCAGCGCGCGGAATGGAAGACGTCGCCGGTCAGGCACTTCGAGTGCACGCGCACGAGCACGCCTTCGCCGTCGCCGATCTCGCCGTGCACGAGCGCGACGTGCGTTTCCTTGTCGATCAGGCTCTCGAAGCCGTGGATGCGGAAGTCGCCGAACTCGGTCGGCAGCGCCGCGGCCGCCACCTTGCGCGACCAGCCCCTCGGTCCGCATGCGATAGCGGATCAGATCGGCGATGGTGATCATCAGCAGCTTGTGCTTGCGCGCAAACCGCGTCAGCTCGGGCACGCGCGCCATGGTGCCGTCGCGACTCATGATTTCGCAGATCACGCCGGCGGGATACAGCCCGGCGATGCGCGCGAGGTCGACCGCCGCTTCGGTTTGGCCGGCGCGCACCAGCACGCCGCCGTCGCGCGCGCGCAGCGGAAACATGTGGCCGGGCCGCGCCAGATCGGTCGGCTGTCGTCTTCGGATCGATCGCGGCCAGGATCGTGCGCGCGCGATCGGCGGCGGAGATGCCGGTGGTGACGCCCTCCTTCGCTTCGATCGGCACCGTGAACGCGGTGTCGAACGGCGTGGTGTTCTTGCCGCACCATCAGCGGAATCTCGAGCTCGTCGAGCCGCTCGCCGGTCATCGGCATGCAGATCAGGCCGCGGCCGTGCGTGGCCATGAAGTTGATGACCTCCGGCGTCACCTTCTCGGCCGCGATCGTCAGGTCGCCTTCGTTCTCGCGATCCTCGTCGTCGACGACGATGACCATCTCGCCGCGGCGGATGGCGTCGATGGCGTCCTCGATCGGCGCAAACGGGCCGCGCGAGCGCGCGCCCTTGGCGATTTTGAGCTTTGGCTGCCATGTCAGATCTACGCGCTTACGCAGCGGCGGTCCTGCGCCGGCGACTTCCAGTCGCGCGGGCGACGTACTTCCCGATCATGTCGCATTCGAGGTTGACTTTGTCGCCTGCTTTCGCAGCTGCTCGAACGTCGTGTGCGTCCAGGTGAACGGGATGATCTGCACGTCGAACTGCTTCTCGCCGAGCCGGCCACGGTCAGGCTGACGCCGTCGACCGCGACCGATCCTTTGCGGATGAAATACGGCGCCAGCGCTGGCCGGAAAGCTCACCGTGATCCAGTGGCAGTCCGCATCCGGCGCGCACGTCGTCGACCGTGCCGATGCCGTCGACGTGGCCCTGGACGAGATGACCGCCCAGGCGGCCATCGAGCGCGCAGCGGCCGTTCGAGGTTGACGCCCTGCCCGCGCTGCAGGCCGCCGAAGCGTCGTCACGCGCGCCGTCTCCGGGCCCGACATCGGCATGCACTTCCCCGCCGTCGGCGAGGATGACGGTCAGGCAGACGCCGTTCACGGCCAGGCTGTCGCCGGGCTTCACCTCGGACGCCAGCGCCGTCGCGATGCGAACGCGATATCCGCCCGCCATCGGCTTGACTTCGACCAGCGTGCCACCGCTTCAACGATTCCTGTGAACATCAGCCTCGATCCAGATATCGGCGCCACGCGGCTCGACCGTCATCCGGACAGCGAGCGCCGACGGTCAACACGTGCGTCCCGTCGAACAGCTGGACGCCGGTGTCGCCCGAGCGTCTGGGGCGCCACGATCGAGTGCAGCCGATCGACGAGTCCGGCCTCCCAGAAGGCCGCGTGCAGGCGCGGCCCCGCCTTCCACCAGCAGCGTCGAAACGTCCCACTCCAAGCAGCGCGCTTGCAGCGGCGTTCGTCAGAGATCGTCGCGGCCGCGACGACCGCGGCGCCCGCGCGTCTTCGAGCGCCGCTCACGCGCTCCGGGCACTGCGTCGCGAGTCGCGCTCGGTCCGTCAATATTATGACCGGCCCGTCGTGCGAGCGTCGAGAAGACGCGCGCGCGCGGCTGGGGTCCGCAGCCGGCGATCGAACACCACCCGCACCAGCGGCCGGACGCGGCGGCACTCGCGCGCCGTCAGCACCGGATCGTCGATCAGCATGGTCTCGGACCCGACCGCGATGGCGTCAACGGCCGCGCGCAGCTGCTGCGTCTTGCGATTCGCCTCCGCCGACTGATAGCTGCGTGCGCTGCGCCGGCGCTGCGGCAACGCGGGCGTCGAGACTGGCCGCGGCCTTCAGCACCACCAGCGGACGGCGCTCGCGTCTTCACCGTGATGAACGCGCTGGTTCAGCCGCCGCGCCTCGGCTTCGCCGAGGCCGTCGTCGACCTCGATGCCCGCGTCGCGCAATTCGGCGAAGCCCGTCCGCTGACGCGCGGATCGGGATCGCGCATCGCGGCGACGACACGCGCGATGCCGGCGTCGATCATGCGTCGCGTGCACGGGCCGGTGCGCCCGGTATGGCAGCACGGCTCGAGCGTCACGTAGAGCGTGCCGCCGCGGGCACCCGCCCGCGGCTCGTCGAGCGCGTTGCACTTCCGCGTGCGGCTCGCCGGCGCGCTCGTGCCAGCCGTGACCGACGACGACGCCGTCCGCCGAGACGACGACGGCGCCGACCATCGGATTCGGCGTCGTGCGCCCCGCCCGCGCGCCGCATGAAACAGCGCCCGCCGCATCAAGTCGCGCGATCGGCGGCCGTCGGTACCACTTTTCCTGGAACAGCGCTTCGACGTAGTCGTTCGGGGAGAACGGCAGCAGCAGAACCCAAGAGCAGGACGCGGCCCGAGCGGGGCACGTTCAACTCGTTGAGGACCTGCGCCGCGTCGACTGCGACGTCGTAAGGGTCGTCCGTGCCCTCCACGAAGTCGATCCCGGAGTGCGCCGAAGACGCCGCGTCGAGTGCGGCGGCGATGACGTTCTCCAGGCCTTCGGCGACTGCCCGCATCTGCGGGTTGAGGACCTGAACGCCGAAGTCGATGATGTCGAGCGTCAGCTGCTCGTCGGTGATGTTCG
>CAVYOS010000002.1:0-12065 GCA_963770205.1 uncultured Alphaproteobacteria bacterium | reverse complement strand
CGATAAGTCTTTCGATCAGGCTGAAGCTCTCGGCGGCATCGGCATAGAGGGCCAGCAACTCCTCGGCACTATTCTTGCCTGCGTAGCGCTTGCCGATCGAAACTCCTCCCGAGACGAGGCCGCCGTTGCGCGTCGAGGCGCCGGAGCCCGGCTGCTCTGCTTCGAGGAGGATGCAGTCGACACCGTGGTTGTGCAGCTCGAGCGCACAGGCAAGGCCGGCGTAGCCGGCGCCGATAATGGCGATGCGGGTTCTCGCTGGAACCTCGGCTTGCGGGAAGGACGTCGGATCATAGAACTCCCACCAGAAGGGTTTTGGCTTAAAGGCGGGATGAAGAATCGATGAGTGCATAAGGACCGGCCAGGCTGGTGCGGGAGGGGAAGTTGAGGGGAATCCGCAAAAGGATCAACATTATCTTGGCTTCCGGCTTGGAGACGCACGTATTGTTCGCCAATTCGTCAAGGCGTCTTGACATTTTGGCCGTTTGCCGCAAGGATTGGCTTTACGGCCAATTTGATGGCTGTGCGGCTAACCGAGGCCAATATCAAGATGCGCTTTGTCCTCATGGATTTGGTCCGTGCAGTCGGCCGTTCGCAGCGCGAAGCCAGGCATCGGGGGCGATTCGCCGGGCTATGTGACCGCGACCGGGGGAAGGCGGTCGTGGGCCTGTCTTAGTCGGGCGCCACGATCACCTTTTCCGTCTTACTCTGTTCTCTGAGGGTGAATCGAGTTTCACGGCCGACATGTCAAAATTCGGTATGGTGATCTGGATATGACCGGCGATCAGATTTAGCGCAACGGACCGCGTGATCTCAGGTTCGTCAACGGCAAGCAAATAGCAGCCATCCATGAGCGCCGCTATAGAAAGGCCGACGGTCTCCACTTCAGCCGACGGCACCAAATGTCGAAGGGCCACGGTCATATTTGTTACACTGCGCTGATCGAGAATGGCACAGAGTCTTGCCAGGCGCGGATCGGTTCTCGCGGCTTCAAAAATGGAAAGCCACAGCCGGCGATAAGGCGGCTGAAAAATTGCCGGCGCGAACGTTCCTTCAACGATGCTCCACAGTCTTTCGCTTGGTGACTTCGCTTTGCGCAAACGATCGACGATCTCCTTGCGATACTCAGCGTGGGCAAAGCGAACGGTCTGTTCGATCAGATCCTGCTTGCCGGAGAAATAGTGATGAACAATACCTTTGGAAATGCCGGCACGCCTTGCAATACGGGCGACAGTGAGCGCCTGGAAGCCGTGTTTGCCCGCCGTCTCATAAGCAGCCCGCCGAAGCTCTTCCCTGCGGCGTGCGCGGATATCAATTCTGGTCCTCATCGGTTGCCTCGTTGGTCGGGAAAACCGGGGATTTTCGCCTTCAGCAGCGCATAGGCGAGGGCGGTTGCATGGGCCGAGTTCGTACCAGTCGATATAGCCGACCCAAAGCCGACAGGCTTCCATCAATGTCCTGATGGCGAGCAAAATTTCATCTGTCTCGCGGTTCGGCACCAGCTGGCGAAGCGCATGCAGCAGCGTGGAGCGCTCACGCTGGCGAATAATCTTTTGCAGGCGGGCGAATTCCGGATCGTTGAGGGCTTCGACCGCCGCGCCGATCCAGAGCCTGCAATATTGGTGAGTGAGATAGGTCTCGCCGAGATTCACATCGATGATTGCGGCAATGCGCCCGGGGGGCGAGGTCGCCAAACGCAAGCGCCGGACGATTTCGTTTCTCCTGAGCGCATGAGCGTAGCGAAAGGTGGTAAGGATCAAATCGCGCTTGTTCGGGAAATAATGATGGACGATGCCTTTGGCCGCGCCGGCTTCTGCGGCGATCTTGTCGATTGTCGTGGCATGAAGCCCGTCGCGCTTGAGAACCTTATAGGCGGCTTCCAGCAACTCCTGTCGACGGATGTCGCGAATCCTGGCGATGATCATGTATTGCTTTGAGAACGCTCGGGGAAGAAATCGATATTTTGAATGACTGAGCTATCGAAACCCGGAACTGTTGTCTTCAGATAGTCGGCCAGAATGCGGAGCGTGGGTTCGGTTATGCTTTCATCCTGCGTCGGCCTGAAGCAGCCAGGCGCCTTCGATCATGATCCAAATAGTATTGGCATATGGGTTGGACATCCTCTGGCTTCACCAATTGCCGGAGTGCGAAGGCAAGGTTCGATATAGTGCGGCTGTGCGTGATATCATAAATTCTCAGCACGCTGTTGTAGCGAATTCCACTGGTCAAAATGAACAGATAGATACGAACGAGATATGGCTGAAAAATTCCGCCTCCAGGTTTACGGTTATGATCGACCAAATTCGTTCGCTAGGCGATTTCGCCGCTTTGATCATCTGGAGAACGGTTAGTGCCAACTCTCTGGTGCGTAGGCGCGCGCTATGATCGGCGAGTGATACTCTTCGCTCAAATTGACCGAAATTATCGACCAGAGTCTTTCGCTGGGAGATTTGGCAGCCTTTAATTCACCAAGAATCGTTTGAGAAATATCTCTGTTCACATATCTCATCACTTCGTAGAAGAGCTCTTCCTTGTTGAGGAAGTAATGATGAATGTTGCCCTTAGCGGTGCCCGCCTGCCGGGCAACTTCCTCCAGGGCGAAACCGCGAAATCCATGTTTTTTCACAGCCTCATAGGTTGCCTGAACCAGCTCAAGTCTCCGCGTGGCGCTTATGAGAACTCGGGCCATGTTTCTATTTCCTGCTTTGCCATCGGATGGCTGAAAGGAGGCACATTTTGCCTGAGATAATGGAGGATGTTCCGCGCCTCCTGCCGTGCACTGGTTTTCCTGCTCATGAACCCTGATCGATAGCGGCAGCCATCAAAGAACAGCTGCAATGCCAAAGCGATGTCGGTGACATCCGTTCGATGCAGCAGCATACGCAGGGAATAAAGAAGGTTGGAGCGATCCCGCCCATAGAGCGCCTTGATGATTCGCGCGTAGGGTTTCTTCTCGGTGCCTTCGGCAATGAGCGAGACCCAGGCTCGGGAGAACCCAGGCTCCAGATATTTAGGGTGAAGGTGGAGAGCGATGCTCGCCCACAATCGCTCCGAAGGGGTCCGGGAGCGCTTGAGCCTTTCGAGAAAATCCAGACGCCTCGCTTTCAGAGCATGCCGGATCGAGGCTTGCGCCAATTCCTCCTTGTTCTTGAAATATTTATGAAGCGTGCCCTTCGAAGCACCGGCCGCCCTTTCGACCTTGGCTACGGTCGCGAATTGAAGACCATCCCGCTTGATGACCTCGAAGGCGGCTTGGATCAGTTCGCGGCGGCGGATATCGGCAATCGAAGCGAGAGCCATTTATTAATTTTATCAGCACTCCTGAAAAAGCCCATTGACATTTTGGCTGGCGGGTGGGAATGTTGGCCCGTTGGTGAAAAATATGGCCGTCCGGTAAATGAGGCCACTTCATAGCCGGACAGGACACCCGCAGAAATCCAAATTTTGGCCGGTTGAAACGAGACGAGCCTGTTTAAAACGGGGGCTTGATCGGGGGAGGGAGATCGTGGCCTGCCATCGGGGGCGCTTGGCCACGATCGCCTTTTGGCGGAGCGGAGAGGAACTTCCCTCGGCTTATTGAAGAGCGCGGCCAACCACACTGCGGTCGAAACCCGGGCACAAGCTCCGAGACGTAGTTCGCGATCGCCGATAGGGCATGCTCCCGCGTTATGGCGGGGTCGATGGACGCTAGAATCCAATAGCCGTCATAGAGGTTCATGATCGCATTGGCCGTATCGGGCGCATTCTTGGGCGGCATGAGCTTCCTAAGGGCGAATTCGAGATTGGAGCGGTTGCGAAGCTCGATGATGTCGAACAGGTATCGCAGTCTTTTGTCGTCCAGAGCTTCGAACCAGAGGCGAAAATATCCGGGGTTCATGATTTCGACGGCAAAGTTCGCCTCGATGATCGCCCATAGCCGCTCGCTCGGCGTCGTCACTTTTCGCAAGCGTTGCCGGGCGGCCTGGCCGAGTATCCCTTGCGCATAGCGCGTCGCGTATTCGAGCAGATGGTGCTTGCTGTCGAAATAGTGATGAACGATGCCCTTGGACACCCCGGCGTAGCGGGCCACGTCTTCCACGGTCGCCGCGTTAAAGCCCAGTTTGTGGATGACTTCGAAGGCTGCCTTCTGCAGTTCGGCCTTGCGCAGGGTGCCGATCGAAGCGCGGCTCATGCTTCACCTCGCAACGCCTGGGACCGGCTGAAGCCGGGAACCCGGCGCTTCAGAAAATCGAGAACCTGAGCCCTCGGCGTTTTCGGATCGAATTTCGTAGGCGAGATCACGCCCACTCTGAAGCGAAAGCCTTCGATCATAGCCTTCAGCGCTATGGCGGTCTCGGCGGCTTCGGTACGGGGAAGAAAGGGGCCAAGTGCGTGGGCCAAATTGGAACGTTCCCGGCGGTGGATGGCTTTTTGCAGGCGCGCCAGCGTAGTGTTGCTGTAAGCTTCCGTATTGAACGAGACCCAGGCACGGCAAAATCCCGGCTGAAGGTACTCTTCGTTCAGAACGACCGAAGCGACCGCCCATAATCTTTCGGACGGCGTACGCGCCGCTCGCAGCCGTTTGACTACGTCGCCCTTCTTCTGGGCCTGCACAAAGCGCATCGTCAGCTCGATGAGCTGCTGCTTGTCACGAAAATAGTGGTGCACCAACCCCTTGGACGCACCCGCCTCCTCAGCGATCTTGGCAAGGGTGGCGTAGTGCAAGCCCTCGCGCTTTATGACGCTGAAGGCCGCCCGGATCAGTTCGCGCCGGCGGAGCTCGTCGATTCGGACAAGAGTCATAGGGAATCATATGCTAACGCATTGCTGGCGTCTCAAGGGCAGAGAGGGCAGCGGTTGAGGAATTTCCTCCTTGTTGCCGAGGCTCCCGGTCTTTGGTATCTCATTTGAAGCTGAAGTCGGCAGGCAGTCAGCCTAATCGGTGTGTGCCGCTCAAGTGCGCGCGCAGTGAGCCAAATCGGTGTGCGCTTACTGATCTGAACCTCAAGAACGGATGAGCGCCATGAAATTCGGCTATTTTGCAAATACGAACAACCGGCACCTCAGCAAGCCTTACGGCAAAGTTCTGGCTGAAACCGTTGAAATCGCCCAGTATCTGGATATAGAGGACTGGAATTCGATCTGGTTTACCGAACACCATTTCGGGCATGAGGGCTTCGAGGTCTGCCCCAATCCCGTTATGATGAGCACATGGGCCGCCGCCCACAGCAAGCAGCTGCGGATCGGACAGGCGGCAAATATCATCACCTTCTGGCACCCCTTACGTTTCGCCGAAGATCTCGCGATGCTCGATCACATGTCCGGCGGGCGAGTGGAATGCGCAGTCGGCCGGGGACTCTACGGCCGCGAGGCCCTGAATCTGAATAAGTCGGCGGACACGCGAAACCCGGCCCAAAATTTTCGCATCTTCGCGGAAAGCCTGGAAATCATCCGGCGTGCCTGGTCGGAACCCTGTTTCGAATTCAAGGGAGAGTTCTTCCAGTTTCCCGATCCCGGTTTTGCCTGGGACCATGCGATGAGCCCAAAGTCCCCCGAATACCAGGATTTGGACAGCCTGGAACTCAAGAAACTCTCCCTGGTGCCGCGGCCCTTGCAGCAGCCGACCCCGCCCATGCACCAGGTGGTCGACGGCCATCTGGCCATCCAGTTCGCTGCGGAAAATAATCTCGGGGCGATGATGTGGATACCTCCAACCGATGCGCTGAAGCCGCGCTTCGAACTCTACCGCGACAAGAAGGCTGCGAAAGAACAGCGACCGGTGCAGCTTGGCGAAGGCGTGATGCTGGTCCGGGACATGTTCTGCTGCGAAAGCAAGGCCGAGGCGCTGAAACTCGGCGGCGACGGCATCGTCGATTATTTGAAGTGGGTCTGCCATTGGCGCGGGCTCGACAACCATCGCCATCTCGGCGAGGAGCTGCCCAAGACCGAGGGGAAACTCGACCTACTGGACGTAAATTTTCTCGACGAGCGGAACCTCTTGTTCGGCACCCCTGATCAGATCTCCGAAAAAATCCAAGAAATGATCGAGGTGCTAAACCTGCAATATCTCCTCGTGTGGTCCCACTTCCCCAGCACCGATCATCAGGCGGCAATGCGATCGCTGAAGCTCTTCACCGAAGAGGTCATGCCGCGCTTCGCGGACCGGCGTGATGAACGGCAGGCGGCGGAATAGCATGGGCCTCGTCATCAGAAAGACCGCCAGCTTCACGGAAACAACCTTCATCGAGGGTGGCCGTCGTGCCGAAAGGCCGGGCCTTATGGCAGCGGCCGCAGCGGTTGTCGTCAATCCCTGGGCAGGGAGGGGGTTCGTGGAGGATCTGCGGCCGGAGATCCTCGGCTATGCGCCGGCACTCGGCGACATGCTGGTGCCGATGCTGCTGCAGCTGCTCGGAGGCGGCGACAAGGTTGAGGCTTACGGAAAGGCGGCGGTGTGCGGGGTAAACGGTGAAGTGGAACATGCCTCGGGCTTCATCCACACGCTGCGGTTCGGCAATAAGTTCCGACAGGCGGTGGACGGCAAGTCTTATCTGTCGTTCACCAACCGCCGCGGCGGGCCGGGATCATCCATACAGATTCCGATGATGCACAAGCTGGATGAAGGGCTGAGATCACATTATCTCACCCTTGAGTTTTCGATCGCCGATGCGCCTGGCCCGGATGAAATCGTCATAGCGATTGGCGGCGCCACGGGCGGCCGGGCCCACCCGCGGATCGGCAACCGCTACCTCGACATGGAGGAGATGGCGAGGGAAACCGCCAAGGCGGGCTAAAATTTTGCAGCCGGGCGCGTTCAAACTACCCGACGGCACCGCCGGTGAAGTTACCGGCCAGGGTCCGCCGCTGATCCTGCTGCACGGCATCGGTCTCGACCGTTCAATGTGGCAGGCGCAAGTGTATTGTTTTGCGCGTTCATACAGCGTGATCCGCTATGACCTTCTTGGCCACGGTGAGAGCGCCAGCATCGAAGGGCGCGTGGAACTTGACGATTTTGCGCGACAGCTCGAGCAACTCTGCTCTGCCTTAAAGCTCGACCGCGCAACGCTCGTCGGCTTTTCGTTCGGCGGCATGATTGCGCAAGCCTTTGCGCTGAAACACAGCCACCAGCTTGCCAAGCTCGTTCTGATCAGCACGGTGCATGAGCGATCGGCAACGGAGCGGGCAGGAGTGGAGAGCAGGCTCGAGACGGCTAGGCGCGAGGGACCCCGTGCCATCTATCCAGCGGCGCTCGAACGGTGGTTTTCGCCGCCGTTTCTGGCCGGTCAGCCGGAGTTCGTGCAGCAGCTTCACCATCGGATGTTGGCTAATGACGTTGGCTCCTTCCTGCGGGCTTATGAGATATTTGCCTCGGGCGACCGGGAGCTCGGGGGAAGGCTTGGCCTGATCACCTGTCCCACACTCGTCATGACGGGAGAGCGCGATACGGGTTCGACACCCGCAATGGCGCGGAAGACGGCCAAGGAGATCCCGGGCGCGCGGGTGGCGATCATCGCGGATGGTCGCCACATGATGCCCATCGAAATGGCCGATGAGGTGAACCGCGAATTAATCCGCTTCCTGGCGGAACAGTAACGGTGGAGCGAAATGGAAAAATTCAAGCTTTACATCGACGGCGCTTTCGTTGAGGCAGAGGGCGGGGCAAGCTTCGAAAGCATCGACCCCTCGACGGAGGACGTTTGGGCACTGATGCCGAAAGCGTCGGCGGGGGACACTGATCGCGCCGTCACTGCGGCCTGGCGGGCATTCACGGAAGGGCCGTGGCCAGGCACCACGGCTTCCGCGCGCGGAAAGCTTCTCCATCGGCTCGCTGAACTCGTTGCGCGCGATGCGCCGATCATGGCGGAACTCGAAACGCGCGATACGGGCAAGATCATCCGCGAGACCAAGGCCCAGATCGGCTATGTGGCCGAGTTCTACCGATATTTCGCCGGACTTGCCGACAAAATCGAAGGCGCTGTGCTGCCGATCGATAAGCCCGACATGGAAGTCTACACGCGGCGGGAACCATTGGGTGTCGTGGCAGCCATCGTGCCGTGGAATTCACAGCTGTTTCTCTCTTCTCTCAAGCTCGGGCCGGCGCTGGCGGCGGGCAATTGCGTGGTGCTCAAAGCGTCAGAGGACGGGCCCGCACCGCTGCTCCATTTCGCCAGGCTCATCGAGGAGGCAGGGTTTCCGAAGGGCGTCGTCAATGTGATCACCGGCTTCGGCACGGATTGCGGTGCCGCACTTGCCAGCCATCCGCTCGTCTCGCGCGTGGCCTTCACCGGCGGTCCCGAAACGGCGCGGCATATCGTGCGCCATACGGCAAGCAATTTCGCGGTGACGACACTGGAACTCGGCGGCAAGTCGCCGGTGATCGTATTTCCAGACGCCAATCTCGACAGCACGACCAATGCCGTGGTGGCGGGTATTTTCGCCGCGTCCGGACAATCATGCGTGGCGGGATCAAGGCTCCTGGTGCATGAATCGGTCCGCGAGAAACTGCTGCAGCGGCTGGCCGAACGGGCCCCGCAGATCAAGATCGGAGCGCCGCTCGATCCTGCCACGGAAATGGGGCCGCTTGCCACGCGGAAGCAAAAGGAGCGGGCGGAACGGCTGATCGCGGAGAGCGTGCAGGGCGGCGCCAGGCTGATCACCGGCGGGGGCACGCCCGCCAATCATAAGCGGGGTTATTACTTCGCGCCGACAATCCTCGATGCGCCGCATGACGGATTGGCTTGCGTGAGAGAGGAGTTCTTCGGGCCGGTGTTGTCGGTGCTATCCTTCGCAAGTGAAGACGAAGCCGTGGCCATGGCCAACCGCAGCGAGTACGGCTTCGCGGCGGGAGTGTTCACGACAAATCTCGCTTTGGCGCACAGGGTGATGAAGCGGCTGCGCGCGGGGATCGTGTGGATCAACACCTATCGCGCCGTTTCGCCCATAGCGCCGATCGGCGGGTTCGGGCTCACCGGCAATGGCCGCGAGGGCTCGACCGATGCCATTTACGACTATACGCGCACGAAGACGGTGTGGATCAACACATCCGATGCACCGATGGCGGATCCCTTCGTGATGCGGTGAGGGGCTCAGCAGCTAGAACCCGAACAAGTCCGAGAGTGAAAACATTCTGCGCCGGTAACGTCTATAGGCTGCGACCCTCATTCTCCTTCGGCGCCGAGCCTGTGCCACCCTGGTGCGAGCTTTCTTTAGAGGCTTCTGAGCGGTCGGCTGGCTGCTCGGAAGGACAATCACACGGGTACCAAGGGGCACTCTGTCGAAGAGTTCAACAACGTCGGCATTCAGCATGCGAATGCAGCCGGAGGAGACCGCCTTGCCAATAGACTTTGGATCGCGTGTGCCGTGAATACGGTAAAGCGTGTCGGCCTCGCCCTGAAAAAGGTAGAAAGCGCGGGCGCCCAGCGGATTGCGCGGACCTCCGGGCATCCCTCTTCGCCACCGTGCCGCTTCCCGATCACGCGCTATCATCTGCTTCGGCGGATACCAGGTCGGCCATTCGACCTTGCGCTTGATCGTCGCCGTTCCAGACCAGCCGAAACCATCGCGACCGACAGCTACGCCATATCTTTTGGCCAGGCTGGAGCCGAGAACGAGATAGAGAAAGCGGTTGTCGGTATCCACAATTATGGTACCCGGCGGCTCCGGCGTCGAATAGCTCACCAATTGCGGCAAATATGCTGAACCAACCTTGCCGTATTCCTCGCTGGAAAACGGGAACCGCTCCGTTATTTTCTCAGGCGCGTCCAGAAGTGATGCAGCAGCACGCAAGCGGTCCGCTTCGTCCGGTGCAGCCAAAGGTCCAGTCGTGGAGGCAAAAACCCTTCGCGCCGATACGCAAAGAGCACTCGCTGTCGCCATCAGGGCGAATGTCCGCCGGTCCATGCTCATGTTTCTCTCAACGAGCGAACCTCTCCGGCTGCTCTCCATCGGAGTCAAGATTCTCCTGGGCGTAGCGACTGAAATTGGTCTTCTTCTTGGTTGTTTTCTCAGTCGGCAATAGTAAAGGCGCGCTCGCTTTTTCGTCAGGTGCTTGCCGTACAGCGCTTCTGGTCTTTTTAATCGCTGGGGTCGATCTGCGAGCCGTCCAGGCTGCGATCTGGTTCCTTCGCCTCACCAACTCCTCTCGATTCAGCTCCTCGAGCTTGTGGTTTTCGGCTTGCCAATGGGCCTTGAACGCCAGCGTTCGCCGCTCGAGCTCCTCAATACGAATGCGCTGTTGTGCAGCCAACGCCCGGGCTTGCCGCAAATCTTCGGCAAGCTGTCGGGCTTTGTGCGCTGCCACTTGTTGCAGCTCAAGCGCGACTTCATCCCGTCGTCGCAATTCATTCGCCAGCCGATGTGCATGTTCCCGCTGAACCATGCGGCTCAACTCTTGTGCCTGCAACTGTTCGGCGCTGCTGTCGGCCGCCTCGATCATCTGCTCATGCTGAGGTGGTCGGCCGACGAGCGCCAACGGCTCGGGCGTCCTGGTGCCAATGGCTGGAATGGCGGGATCGGTGCTGTCGGCCCCTGCCGTTAGCATCAGACAAAGCACTGCAAAGCCGACGACGGTTCCCCATCTCTTCTTGCGCATTGACTTTACGGCAACGGCGGCTGCCGCGACGGGAGGTCGCTTATCGCACTCTACGTCTATCTGGATGTCCAGACCGGCGAGATCCCCATCCTCATCCAATATTTCCCCCGTTACCTTGGCTCGATCCCGCGCAGGTCCTAATGAGTCCCAAAGCGCCTGCTTTTCGGTTGAGAGATAGCCGACCTTCCTGCCGTTATAAAAGGCAGTCACAGCCTCGGGATCCGGCTGCGCGCATGGCTCGCGGTGAAGCATCACCATTTCACCAACAGCTACGCGCGTGGGGAGATCATCTGCCTCACCCACATACTTAAGACCCACGATCATAAACGCATGCTCACTCACAGCGAGGATGGTATCGGGCTCCCACGAATCCCGCAATTCCATTAATCTCGAAATGGGGGACTGCAAAAATTTGATTGTCATGGAATGATGCGGATTGTGCATCAGATTTTCTTTTGGCCTGAAGAACTTGCCCAAGCTCCTGTGATGCGGGCGGCACATCACGCTGCGGGTGAAGTTTTCTGATGTGTGATTTTCGAGCCACAGATGCGACGCCCCCGCCACTTTCCCCTCGATGAGCGTTACGCAATAGAATTTCCTTCCGCTGGCTTTTCGCCTCCGGGTGAAGGAGAGGTGGGAGGCTGGCCCTCCTAGGTGCCTACTTCAAAGAGTAGGACTGGTGCCCACTTCCATTAATTTCGAGAATTAACTGAGTGGGACTATTGCCCTCTCTTTTGGAGAGGGCGGATATGCGGAGGCTCGACAGCGCTCCCACCGCCATCCGTACCTGCCAAGACGCGCTATTCAAGGGCGGCTTGGGACAGATGGCAGCTGCTCCACGTTTCAACAAGAAGAGGTGAGGCTTCCGGATGACCGCCTCCTTCTTGGAGCAGATGCTGACCATATACACACACCTAGGAATGTTGTCAAGAGGAAAGTTTTCCCCCTCCTTTATTTTCTTCGTCACCCTGACGAAAGTCAGGGGCCAGCTTAGGAGGCCGCAAGCTGGATTCCGGCTTTCGCCGGAATGACGATGGAGGGTAAGTGCGCGAGGGGTACGGTGAGGGGGTCCCCCTCATCCGGCTCGATGCCGAAACGCATCTCGCCACCTTCTCCCTCAAAGGGGAGAAGGAAAACGGACGCGTCATGCGCGGAGAAAAGCGAATCCACAAATAGAAATTCCTTCCGCCGGCTTTCGCCTCCGGGTGAAGGAGAGGTGGAGCGTCCCTCGCTCGGCCTCAAGGCTTCTATTTTTTTAACAGTGGTGCGATGAGTGCTCCACCACGGCGTCTTTTTAGAGGTCGACATTCACCGCACTCGCTTCGGTTGTCACGAAACCGCGCGGGCATTGCCGCTCAACTCCTGTTCACCGCATCATCCTACCGGACCGCATGCAGGCGCCGGCCTGATCCACACTCTTAGGCGACAACCGGTTTGAGCGCCTCCTTCGCGGATCAGACGAATAAACTCCTAGTAGGATATCAGCTGGCTGTCAAGGAAA
>CAVYOS010000001.1:0-44145 GCA_963770205.1 uncultured Alphaproteobacteria bacterium | reverse complement strand
CTCATAACCCAGAGGTCGCAGGTTCAAATCCTGCCCCCGCTACTACGAAAGCCCAGGTCAGAGGCCTGGGCTTTCTGCTTGTCTCGGCGTGGACCACGCGTGGACCACGCGTGCGCGCAGTCCTTCAACGTGCAGCGGCCGTCGACCGTCGATGAGATCTGGGGGTCGTCGTTCTTGCGTCGGCAACCTGCGAAGGCTCTAATTCCGTGTATCGGGTGACGTGGAGGTCCTTAGCGAGTGAGACGCCAGAGGAATTCCGATCATGCGATCGAGGACGAATACGTCGGCTTCGTTCTCGCATCACAACCCCAGCTGCTGCGTCTGGCCTACCTGATGTGCGGAGACTGGCATCGCGCGGAAGACATCGTTCAGACGGTTCTACCCAGATGTACGTCCGCTGGGCGCGGATCCGCCGTGACGAAGGGTCCGAGCCGTACGCACGCCGAGCGGTGGTCAATTCTGCGATCGACGAGCGGCGACGGCCTTGGCGGCGGGAACATCCGATGCGGGAGCTGCCGGACGCCCCGAGACCGTTCAGCCATCGATGGACTCGTCGGTAGTCGACGCAGTGATGTCCTTGGCGGCGAGGCAGCGAGCCGTCGTCGTGCTGCGGTACATCGAAGATCTCGACATCTCCCAGACGGCACAGATCCTTGGGATCTCGCAGGGCACGGTCAAGAGCCAAGCGGCAAAAGGATTGGCGGCGCTTCGGAAGCGACTGCATCTTCCGGTTGCCGTCACGAGTCAAGGAGAAGGCCGATGAGTCCGCACACGGATGGAACGCTCATGGACGACTTTGAGATGATCGAGGTGTTGAGGCGAGTCGGCCAAGAGGCACATTCGCCTCTTGGCTCGACATCGACGATCTGCTCGCAAAGGGTCGGCGTGCGCGTCGGCATCGTCGGGTAATGCTGGTGCCGGCGTCGAGTCTGGCGATCGTGGGTGTCGCTGCGCTCGTGTTTGCTATGACCCACGTTCACTCGAACGAGCGGCAGCTCTTCCTCGCCCCCGCGGGTTTGACGGCGCAACAGACGCAGGCGCCAAGAGCACAGTCCGACCCTAACGGGCAAGTGCTTCAAGAGGCACTCGGCGATGACTTCGTGGTCAGAGAAGAACATGAGAATCCAGGAGGGAACGTAACGGTGCGTCCCGGATCTCCGTCGGCCGAAGGGCTCCCGTCGGGATTGACCCTGTGGACCCAGCTCTTGGTGCTGCAGCAGAGCCCGGAAAGCGGTGAGCTGACGCAATTCTGCAAGCCCATGGTGGAGAAGAATGTCATCTTCTCGGCGTGCACTCAGCGAGTGCTTCCTGAGGGGAAGGCGGTCTGACGTGCAGCGGAGCCGCACCGGCCCCGGAGGCGTGAAGCCCGGACTGTCCCCCGATGTGTTGGCATCCGACGGAGTTCGCGTTCTGTTCGAGCAGTCCGATGGCAACCTTGTGATCGTCGATCTCTCGACACAGGGAAGCGAGAGCAACAGCACGCCCGAGAGGCGAGCCGCAGCTCAAGCTTGGCTCGACGGCATGACGCCCCGGCTCGGAGACGCGGCCACCGATCCGAGGGTCCGGGACAATTCCCGTCTCCCTCGTGGGCCGAAGCCTGAGCGCGGCGATGTCCCAAGCTGAGTGGGGGCGGCCCGGGCGAGGCGATGAACCGACCTTCCGCCATACAAATGTCGAGAGAGGCGCTTGAGGGACGCGGAATCGGCGCGAAGAGGCTGGGGCGTTCGGTGGGGCATCACGCGAAGATGATCACGACATGGCTTGTGTCGAGAATCACGCTTCCGACTCACATACCTCCTTCCCGACCGAATGTGATGTGACCCCTTCCCGGCCAAAGAAGGTTGCAGGTCAACGTGCACGCCATTGCGGAAGCTCGCCTGCGATCGCCGCAGCCGCCTCCGCAGCAAGGCGGCCTTGATCGGGGAGGACGTGCGCGTACTGCTGCAAAGTGAAGCCCTCGGAAGCGTGGCCGAGGCGCTTGGAGACGACGTGGACCGGCACTCCGCGCCGAAGAGCAAGCGTTGCGTGCACATGCCGCATGTCGTGGATCGTGATCCTACGAACGCCGGCCCGCTCGATGAGAGCATCCAAGCGATCGTTGAGTGCGCTTGTCGGCCCTATGCGCGAGCCGTCCGCGTAGGTGAAGACCGCGTGGGCGTCCCGGCCCAGCCGACGGGTCGGCTGCGTCTTCTGCCAATCGCGCAAGACGCCGGTGAGGCCCTCGTCGGTCTCGATGGTTCGACGGCCGCGCGCGGTCTTGACGTCCTTTAGCGTGAGCTTGCCGGCCACGGCGGCGTACTGGCGCCGGATCGTGAGCTGCCCGTGTTTGAGATCGAGGTCTGGCCAGTCGAGGCCGAGGATCTCGCCACGGCGCGCGCCGGTCTGCCCCAGCGTTAGCCACAAGACGTACATCTCGTCCTCCGCGGCACCAGCGAGGAAGGTCCGGTACTCCTCCTCGGTCCAGACGACCCGCTCGGCTCGATCGTGTCTGCGGCCACGCATCACTCCTGTGGCCAGATTCCGGCCGAGCAGCCGCGGAACCGCGTCAGCGAGTCAACTATCTCCTTGGCGGGCAATAACGGGATCTTCTAACAGGAAGGCCCGGGCATGGTCCCGGGCCTTCATATTTCCGGCGCCCGGTTGATGACGGCCGATTTGCGCGAGAGCTTGTCGCCCACTGCATAGTCTCGCTTGAAAAACACCCGCTTGCCCTTGTTCCGATCACGGCACGCCCTGATCATCGGCAACACCTGCTTGTCCTGCAAAACCTTGACCAGGGTCAGCGCCACGGCGTCGCCGGTTTCGACCGGCGCCATGGTCAGCCCGCCTTTCCCCTGCAGCCATGCCTCTCCGCCGGCAGTCGAGGTCGCGATCCAGCCGCAATAAGCAACGAGCCGGCTGTTCTAGAATCCGGCAACATGGGGGCCGAGCGAAAGCTGATCGGTGATCGCGGCTAGGAGGTCGCCGGCTTTGAAATTTGCGAAGGGCTGATCCCGCGCCAGGAAATCCATCACGACGCCCAACGCCGCAAAACCAGGCTTGAGGTTTCGAACTTCCATTTGAACTTTACCTAGGGGCTCCACCGGACGGACCTGGACATATTCCAGGAATATACGCTACATCTTCGTCATTGATGCTAGTCGGAGGCTTTTTGACCTCCAACAGCTCTCCATTCAGCGCGCTGATCTTCACGACGAACGGCTTGCCCGAACGCATCGCAGCAAAGCTGTAGACTTCGCCCTCACAGCTTTCGCCTGAATATTGCCGAAAGCGTATTTGCCGATAATTTCTCGCGCCTGCTCGCAATCATATTTACGCGCGTCCTGGGCCGGCGGGGGAACCGGCCTCGGCCTCGGCTTTACCAGACTTACGCTGGCAGGCTTCGATGGCGGTTCGGGAAAAGTCTCTTTTGGCGCAGCGGTAACCGGCTTGGGCTTGACAATGGCAGCGAGCCTGGGCGTGCGCGGTGTTTCAGCTCTGATCTCACCTTGGGAGGCTCAAAGCTCTTCGCGGCCGCCCTCGCTTGAGCGCTGGGCTTAGTCGTTCTCCGCGTTTGCACCCGCGGTGCCTGATAAGGAACAAACAGGCCAAAAATGGAGGCTGCATCGCCGGTTTCATGCCTGGGCACATGGGGCTGTGATTGTGGGGCAGCTTTCGCCCTTTGCGGCTTGAGAAACAAATCGAAGACGTCCCGATCTTGCGCGACGGGAGCAGAAGTGACGGAAAAAACAAGGATCGTTGAGACAATCCGATAGTGCCATGCAGTCGGCTTCGCCATGAGCCGCCTCCTTCACACCTCCAATTATTTTTCCGCCCGATTAGTTATCGTCAGAACGGCGCTAGAAGCGCGGCTGATCTATTTATCGAATGAGCTCTTGCGGGGGAATGCGTCATACTCATGGTCGCTCCACTGGCCGTCGTCATCATCATGAGTGTGCCAGTCGCTGCCATCTATTTTTTCGTCCTTCTCCTCCTTCTCATCCTCTACGTCGTTGATCTGCTGGCCCTGACCTGCGCTCGCTCCGCTGGCTTGAAGGGGGGCGGCCGCACTCTGGTCATCTGGCGCGTTCTCCGGAGCATCCTCTTCCTCATCGGAAAGGGTGATCTCGTCCTGATTGAAGGTGGCGAGATCGAGGATAGGGGCGTTGTTTCTTGCTTTGATCGATTGCACTAGTTGCGCTCGCCAAGCCGGAGCATCACGGGGGTCATCGCCCGGAGAGAGACCACACATGAGCGTGAGAAAAATACAGGCTGTCGAGCGGCTGATTTTCGCGATGTTCACTGGCTTGACCTGCAATCTAAGGATGAATACTAGATTAATGCTACCAAAGATTGATGATGCTCAAGCGATCTAGTGCTCAACCGTGATGCCGGCCCTGTCATTATCGTCCGATGTGCTTCGGAAATTCGCCGGACTGGATGATTGGTGGGCGCACAAGGATTCGAACCTTGGACCCGCTGATTAAGAGTCAGCTGCTCTACCAACTGAGCTATGCGCCCTGCTTGATTGTCATCCGGAAATGGAGTGCAGGACCGGGCTCGCGCCCGGCGCCCGTCTCTACCAAGAAGGGTCCGGTGTGACAAGCCATATGTCGTGCGGGCGAAGCGTACGGCTGATCGCTGCGCAGCCCCCTCTGGCAACGCACTTGCTGGCGGGCGCCCTCCCGGTGTTAGATAGCTGAGCCCGCTTAAGGGGTGGGGCAAGACAACAAAAATGGGAGAAAACGAATGTCATCTAGATTTCGCCGAACGGCCGGCGCCGCGCTTCTTGCGTCTGCTCTGGCCGTGGGCAGCGCCGGGATAGCGGCCGCGCAGGCACCCGAATCCACCGATCCCATCAAGATCGCTCTCTTCGACTGGACCAGCGTCAACCTCAACGCCGAAGATCCTTGGCGGCATATTGGAAAAACTCGGCTATACGGTTGAATATCCCACCGCCGACTATCTCTCCAGCCTGACCACCGGATTGACGAATGGCGACCTCACCGTCGCTCTCGAATTTTGGGACACCACCGCCGGCGAGGCGATGAAGGCTTCCGATGCCACCGGCCAGACCGAGAAGCTCGGCGCGCTTGGGCCCAAGGCGAAGGAAGAATGGTGGTATCCCATTTACATGAAGGAGAAATGTCCCGGGCTGCCCAATTGGGAGGCGCTCAAGGATCCAAAATGTGCCGAAGCGTTCTCCACGCCTGATACCGCACCGAAGGGCCGCTATCTCGGTGGCCCGGTCACCTGGGAAGGTTTCGATGATGAACGGGTTGAGGCTCTCGGGCCTCCTTTCGTCGTCGTTCACGCCGGCACCGACGGCGCCATGTTCGCGGAGCTTGATTCCGCCTATCAGCGCAAGGCTCCGATCATGCTGTGGATTTATTCACCCCATTGGGCGCCTGCGAAATATGAAGGTGAATGGGTCGAATTCCCCGAGCATACGCCGGAGTGCTACACCGACCCGAAATGGGGGATCAATGCCGACAAAGCCTATGATTGCGGCAAGCCGCATGGCGAGATTTGGAAATACTCATGGATCGGCATGAAGGACAAATGGCCGGTCGCCTATAAGGTAGCCAAGAACTACCAGATCGACGCCGAGGAGCTGAACGCCCTCTCCGGCCAGGTCGACCTCGACGGCAAGTCGATCGACGAAGTCGCTGCCGCCTGGGTGGACGCCAACGAAGTCCAAATGGCGCGCATGGGCTGAATAGGGTCCGCCTCGACCGATAGGCAGCCATGTCGACAAACGGCATGGCTGCCATTATTTTTCAAGGCCGCGCCATGAGGTGCAGGCATGAAAGCTGATAGTCGGACGGGCAGCCGCTCGCTTCGCCGGGCGCGCAGGACGCGCGTCCCGTGGCCCTGTCCTGCCGGAGCATCTGGAAGATCTTCGGTCCTCGTGCCGCGGAATTTCTCGCAGTGCAGCGGGCCTGTAACCGCATCCGATCTCACCGCGGCAAATCTCATCGGCGCCGTCCGCGACGCGAGCTTCTCGGTGAAGCGCGGCGAGATTTTCATCATCATGGGTCTGTCGGGCTCCGGCAAATCCACCCTTCTCAGCTGCCTGTCCCGGCTGGTCGAGCCCACCGCCGGCGCCGTCGAATTCGAAGGCCGCGATTTGCTGAAGCTGTCGGAAGCTGAGCTCATCGAAATCCGCCGCCACAAAATGGGAATGGTGTTCCAGCATTTCGCTCTCCTTCCCCATCTCACCGTTCTCGAGAACGTGGCCTTTCCGCTGGCCGTCCAGGGTATCGGCAGAAAGCCGCGCGAAGATCGCGCCCGCGAAGTCATCGAGCTCGTCGGACTCAAGGGCCGCGAGCATCATTATCCGCGCGAGCTTTCCGGCGGCCAGCAGCAGCGCGTGGGGATTGCCCGCAGCTTGGCGGTGAAGCCTGATATCTGGTTTCTCGATGAGCCCTTCTCCGCCCTCGACCCGCTGATCCGCCGCGAGATGCAGGAGGAGCTGATGCGCCTGCAATCCGTGCTGCGCAAAACCATCATCTTCATCACGCATGATTTCGACGAGGCCATCCGGCTCGCCGATCGCATCGCCATAATGAAGGATGGTGAAATCATCCAAAGCGGCACGCCTGAGGAGCTTGTCCTTCATCCCGCGACCGACTATGTCGCGGAATTCACCCGCGACGTACAGCGTGCGAAAGTTATGTCGGCCGCCCGGCTGATGCAGCCGCTGTCGGGCAAAACGGATGGAGAGGCCCCTCGAATCCACGCCGATACGAAGGTCGCGACCTTCGCCGCGGAAATTGTCGCGGCCCGAAAATGCTTCATTGTCGTCGGTCCCGACAACCTGCCCATTGGCGAGATTACGCCCGAAGCGGTGATCGGCCTGCTTGCCGGATCCGAGCACGCCGGACCGCCGCGATGAGTGAAGCGGCCGTCGCCACAGCTGCTCCGCGGCTTCGCCTCGGGCACCGTCCAATGATATGGGCGATCGCGATCCTGGCGGTTCTG
This sequence comes from uncultured Alphaproteobacteria bacterium, assembly GCA_963770205.1. GTDB lineage: Bacteria > Pseudomonadota > Alphaproteobacteria > Rhizobiales > Aestuariivirgaceae > DATBLQ01. The sequence continues at coordinate 37,182 of CAVYOS010000001.1, read as the reverse complement.
CTGCTCTATCTCAACCCCGACAGCCTCCCCTGGGCATCCGTCTATCCCGACAGCGCCACGATCCCCGTTGCCAAATGGATCGGCGCGATAATGGATTGGATTCTTCGCCATTTTCGCTGGCTGACGCGAGAAATCGCCGACCTCCTGAACATTCCGTTGAAAGCTGCGATCGCCCTTCTGGCAAAGCCGATGAAGATCGGCACGGGTGCTGAGGCTTGGTTCCTGCCCCGCTTGTCCTGGGTCGGCGTCATCATCGCCGCCTTTCTGGCCGGCCACGCGCTCGGGGGCAGAAGATTGGCGTTCCTGAGCGGTGCTTGCCTTCTCTACATCGCGCTCTTCGGCCAATGGGACAGCGCCATGCTGACCCTCGCGCTCATCGTTATTGCTGTGCCGATCTGCGTACTCACCGGGCTTTTGGTCGGCATTCTCGCCTGGCGGCACGCCTGGATCGATCGTCTGATCGTCACGCCCCTGCTCGATCTGATGCAAACCATGCCGACCTTTGCCTATCTCATTCCCATGCTGCTTCTGTTCGGCAACAGCCCGGTTTCCGCCATGCTCGCAACGGGTGTCTTTGCCGCCCCGCCGATGGTCAGGGCAACCATGCTGGCCCTGTCCCGCGTTCCGCAGGAACTCAGCGACTTCGGCGAGATGGCGGGCTGTTCGCGCCGCCAGAAGCTGTGGCGGATTTTCATTCCCTCCGCCCGCCCCACTCTGATGATCGGCGTGAACCAGGTCATTATGCTGGCGCTTAACATGGTCATCATCGCCTCGATGATCGGTGCCGGCGGGCTTGGATATGATGTGCTGCTCGCCCTTCGCGCGCTGAAGGTCGGCCAGGGCATGGAGGCGGGCCTCGCCATCGTCGTGCTCGCCATCCTGCTCGACCGGTTGAGTCAGGCTGCGGCGCGTCAGCGACCGGCCGCCTATGCGGAGCGCCAGCCCTTTTGGCAGGCTCATCCCCATCTGAGCCTCGCCCTGTTGATATTGGCCGCCACGACAATCCTGGGTCTTTGGCTGCCGGCCTTTGCCAGAGTGCCGCCGGCGATCGAAATCTCCACCGCCCCGGCCTGGAAGGCGGGCGTCGACTGGATAACGGTAAATTTCTTCGATGCCATCGAAACCTTCCGCGTCGGCCTTCTCCTCTATGTGCTCAATCCACTGCGCGCCTTCTGCGAAAATTTTCCCTGGGCCGGCGCCGTGCTGCTGCTGGCCCTTGCCGCCTATCAGTTCTCCGGCCCGAAGCTGGCGCTGCTGATCGCTGTTCTGGCCGGTTTCTGTGCGGCAGTGGGCCTTTGGGAGAAAACCATGGCGACGGTTTATCTAGCCGGCATATCGGCAATCATCGCGGCGCTGCTTGGCATTCCTCTCGGACTCCTCGCCTCGCGCAGCGACCGGTTCGAAGCATTCATGACGCCGATCATCGACACGCTCCAGACCATTCCGTCCTTCTGCTTCATTATTCCGGTCGTAATGCTGTTCCGGGTTGGCGACGTGACGGCCATGATCGCCACGGTGTCTTTCGCCATCGTTCCTGCCATCCGTTACACCAACCACGGCATTCGCCAAGTGGCGCCCGAACTCATCGAGGCCGCCAAGGTGTCGGGCTGCACCCAGAGCCAGACATTTTGGCGCGTGCAGCTGCCCATGGCCCTGCCCGAGATCCTGCTTGGTATCAACCAGACGATATTGCTCGCACTCTCCATGATCATTATTTGCGCCATGATCGGCACCCGCGACCTCGGCCAGGAGGTATTCATCGCTCTCTCGAAGGCCGAAGCCGGCCGCGGCCTCGTTGCCGGCTTCGCGATCGCCTTCATCGGCATCATCGCCGATCGCCTGATCAGCGCCTGGAGTGCGCGCAAGCGGGCACGCCTGGGACTGGCGTGAAGATCGCAATTCCTACCGGCGCCAGGGGCGGATCGGGCACCGTCATTAAATTGTTACGTCCTGCAGAGTATACGATCGCGGTTGAGTGGAGCCACTGCGTGCCAAATTTCAGCATTTTATTTCTCTGCACCGGGAACTCTGCACGTTCGATCATGGCGGAGGCCATTTTGAGTCGAAAAGGTGCTGGCCGCTTCACAGCCTATAGTGCGGGAAGCCATCCCAAGGGCGCGGTTCATCCCTATGCGCTCGATCTGCTTAACAAGCTGAATTACCCGACGCAGGAACTCCGTTCCAAGAGCTGGAACGAGTTTGCCGCGCCAGCAGCACCCAAGTTCGACTTTGTTTTCACCGTCTGCGACAGCGCGGCTGCCGAAACCTGTCCGGTCTGGCCGGGACAGCCTATGACGGCTCATTGGGGGATTCCCGATCCTGCTTCCGCCGATGGCACCGAAGCCGAGCGACGGCTGGCTTTCGCAGATGCTTATCGCATGCTCGAAAGCCGTATAAGCATTTTCATCAGCCTGCCGATTGCTTCACTCGACAGACTCCGCCTGCAGAAGCGGTTGAGCGACATCGGCCGGATGAAAGACTAGATGACACACAGCCGGCTCGCGCAGCAGCTTGGCGCGGAAGGGCTGGGAACGGCCTTTCTGCTCGCCACCGTGATCGGTTCCGGCATCATGGCCGAGCGCCTGGCCGGAGGCAATCAGGCACTTGCCCTTTTGTGCAACACGCTGCCGACCGGCGCCATTCTGGTGGTGCTCATCACCATCTTCGGCCCCATATCGGGAGCGCATTTCAACCCTGCAGTTTCCCTGGTGTTCGCTCTGCGCAAGGAGATGAGGTGGAACGAATTGCCTGCATATATGATGGCGCAGATCATCGGTGGCATTCTGGGCGCCTTGCTCGCCCATGCCATGTTCGAGCTGCCCTTCTTCCAAATCTCGGCGACCGTACGGACCGGCCTTGGACAGTGGATCGCCGAAGTGGTCGCGGTTTACGGGCTGATCCTCACCATCTTGGGGTGTCTTGCTGGAAATGCCGCCGCTGTGCCCATGGCCGTCGGTCTTTACATCACTGCCGCTTATTGGTTCACGGCCTCCACGTCCTTCGCCAATCCCGCCGTGACAATCGCGCGTTCTTTGTCTGATACATTCGCCGGCATCGCGCCAACCGACGTCCCTGCCTTCATTGCCGCGCAAGTCATCGGAGCGGTATTGGCTCATATCACCGCACGGAAGCTCTGGACGAAGCGCTGATCACCCATTGCCGGCGCAACCGCTATCCCGCGTAGACGCGGCGTGTTCCTGAGAGCCACGCCAGCCCGCACGCCAAGGCCACGTTCAGAAAAGCAGCGCCTGCCAGTGCTCCCAATACTGCACTGGATCCTGCTCGCTCGATCAGCAATGCTCCCACGGACGGGGCGGCAGCTTGAGCAATCAGACTGGGCATCGCCAGGCGGCCCATGAGCGTGGCGTAGCCCTCGCTTCCGAAAAGGGCCAGCGGCAATGTCCCTCGGGCAATGGATTCGAGTCCGATGCCGGCGCCATAGAATATCAGGGCGAGTGGAACGATCGGCAGATTGGCGAACAAGGCTCCAACGCCCAGCGCGGTAAAACCAACCGAGGCCAGCTTAGTCCAAATCGGATGGTGAAACCGCGCCACCGCCATTTCGATAGCCCTCGCGGCCACCTGGGAAGGCCCGATCAATGCACCAAGCGCAACGGCTGCACCTAGGGTCAGGCCGGTTGCTTGAAGAATATTGAGCAGATGGACCGACAAAGTAGAAGAGATGACCGCTGAGAGAGTAAGTGTCATTGCCAGAAGAACGGGTAGTAGGTATCGGTGCGATTTTCGATCTGAGTTTCGGTCGGAGCGGATGCCCGTAGGGCTGTCGAAATGGGTAGGAGCTTCCCGGGGAAGAACGAGAAGGTAAAGCGGCAGCGCAATGAGTAGCTGGATCACTGCATATGCAATACAGGTGCCTCGCCAGCCGACCTGATCCAAGAGGAAGGCCGAAAGCGGCCAGCAGACTGTGCTCGCTAACCCACCGAAGAGTGTCAGCATGGTTATGGCGGAACGGCCCTGCTGCCCATAAAGCCGGCCGAGCGTTGCGAAAGCGGCATCGTAAAGCCCCGCTCCCATGCCCACACCCACGATCAGCCAGGCGCCGACGTACCAGAACAGGTTCGAAGCCGCTGCCAAGCCGAACAGACCGAGGCAAATACTGCCGGCGCTGAGCGCAAGGATGTTCCGCCCGCCTCTTCGGTCGATTGCGGCGCCAACCCGGGGAGAAATCAGACCGGCTATCAAAAGACCCAGGGATAAGCCGCCCACGACCCACTCAAGAGGCCATCCTGTATCCTCCGACACGGCCTTCGCGATGACGGCCGGCAGATAATAGGTCGATCCCCAAGCGAGAATCTGGGTGATGCCTAAGGTCGAGATAATCCGATTGCGACTTCCCCGCGCCGCAGTAGAGCTCACGCGGGCGTCCCGCAGCCACATCCTGCCTTACCTGCTGCCTTTGATGTCGCGTCCAAGACACAGCAGGCGTCAATCCCCGCCGGTGCGGGCCCGCCGCAGCAACCCTGTCCCGAACTCTCCACGGTCACATCTGGGCCGGAACAGACCCCGGTTTCGGGCAGCTTCAGTTCCACCTTTGCTGCGGCTTTCTCGTCACCCGCAATTTTGGCGATGATCGACCGAACCTGCTCATAGCCTGTCATCATCAGGAAGGTCGGCGCGCGGCCATAAGACTTCATGCCGGCGATGTAGAATCCCGGCTCGGCAAGTGCCAGCTCCTTCGCCCCATGCGGCGGAACGGTGCCGCAGCTGTGCACATTGGGATCGATCAGTTCGCTTAAGCCCGGCGGGCAATCGAGAAGTGGATCGAGTCCGAGCCGAAGCTCGGTTAGGAAGGAGAGGTCCGGCCGCACTCCTGTTGAGACTACGAGTTCGTCTGCCAAGACGCTGCGCTGATCGGCCGTGGAAAGAATGAGGCGGCCTTCAGCCGAAGCAATGGATCTTACTGCGAAATCTGTTTCGATGGTGATCAGCCGACGCTCGATAAGCCTGGCGATGGTCTGGCCGAGTGCACCGCGCGCAGCCAGTTCGTCCTTCTCTCCGCCTCCGAATGATTTCTGCGGACTGTTACCCCGCAGTAGCCAGATCGCGCGCGTGCGAGGCACTTGCTCAGCGAGCTTTACAAGCTCGACCAGAGTACCAATGGCCGAATGGCCGGCACCGAGAACCGCGATAGTTTTGCCGGCGAAGCGGCCGCGCTCGCTGCCCAGCACATCGGGCATGCCATAGGAAATCCATTTGGCGTTAGGGACCTCCCCATGCGCGGGGTATCCGTTGGCGCCGGCAGGATTGGGATTGTGCCAGGTGCCGGAGGCGTCGATCACCGCATCGGCCACGATCGACACGGGACCATCGGGCGTTTCGGCTTGAACTTCAAACGGAGCCTTGTCCCGTCCTGCCGTCTTTGTCTTGTCCATCCCCAATCTGGTAACCGACGCCACCCGGTGCTGAAGCTGGATCTGCGACCTCAATAGCGGCAGATCGGCAAGCGGCTTGAGGTAGAAGTCGTAGAGCTCTTGCCCCGTCGGATAGGCTTTGGGATCGGGACTGATCCAGCCATGCTCGCTCAGAAGACGCGCGGCTGCAGCGTCGATATTGTGACTCCATTCGGAGAACACGCGCACATGGCTCCAGTCTCTAATATTCGCTGCTGCGGAGGTTCCCTGTTCCAGGACCGTGACGTTCAACCCGCGTTCGAGCGCATGCGCGGCCGCGGCTAGTCCGACCGGTCCTGCTCCGATAATGACCACCGATTTCCGCATGATCCCTCCTTCCAAATCTCTAGATTTTTCGAACTATCGGTTAAAAAAATTATGCGGCGCTTGTTTCGGCCACGTCGGCGCAGCATTGATCGACAAGGAACCCAACGAGCGCCTGCATCTCCTGGTAGTTTGCCCGGCAGATCAAAGTCGTTCCGTGCCGTTCCTGGCAGACCAAGTGAACCTGAATCAGCTTCTGAAGATGATGAGACAGGGTGGAAGCCGCGGCCCCGATCTTTTGCTGCAATCGTCCAACCGACAGGCCCGCTTCGCCAGCCCGTACCAAGGTACGGTAGATCGACAATCGTGTGGGATTGCCAAGCGCTTCGAGCTGCGCGGCTGCATCGACAAGTTTCATGAGCAAGCTATAGACGGCCTGCCGGTCCGTTGTCAACAGTATTTCTAGAATGATAGAAATAACAGACGAGCCGGGTTGACGGATATCCGACTAAAGCTGGACCTGACTTTCGCCCCGGTGCCGAGGTAGAGAAGGGTTAGCGAGCCCGCTCTAGATCAAGGCCCTCGCCGTTCCGCCCTGGTGATCGGTTCCAGCGCCTGCGGCTTGGTTCTCCGCTGCTTGACCTGCAGCTTGTTGAGCGCGCTCACATAGGCCTTGGCCGAGGCAACCAGCGTATCGGGATCGACGCCCATGGCCGTTACCGACTTGCCCGCATCGACGTCCTCGAGCCTTACCGAAACCTCTGCCTGCGCATCGGTCCCCTCCGTCACCGCATGCACCTGGAACAGCGCGAGCTTGGTCTGGTGAGGAATGATGAGCTTGATGGCGTTGAAAATCGCATCCACCGGTCCGTTGCCGGTCGATTGCTGGGTGACATGCTGGCCGTCGACGTCGAGCGTCAGCGTGCAGCTCTGCGGGCCCATGGTCCCGGCGATCACCGTCAGTGACAGCACCTTCACTCGTTCATGCGCATTGGCTATCTCATTGTCGACCAGCGCCTCGATATCCTCGTCATAAACGTGCTTCTTCCGATCGGCGAGATCCTTGAAGCGCACAAAGGCGTCCTCGAAAGCATTGTCGGCGAGATTGTAGCCCAGCTCTTCGAGCTTGCGGCGGAAGGCATGACGCCCCGAGTGCTTGCCCATCACCAGCGAGGTCTGCTTCACGCCCACGCTCTCCGGCGTCATGATCTCATAGGTTTGCGCATTCTTCAGCATGCCGTCCTGGTGAATTCCGGATTCATGCGCAAAGGCATTCCGCCCGACGATGGCTTTGTTGTATTGAACCGGAAACGAGGTCACCGCGCTGACGAGCCGCGATGCCCGCATGAGCATCGTCGTATCGATGCCAGTCCAGTAAGGCAGCTGATCATTGCGCGTTTTGATTGCCATGACGACTTCCTCGAGCGCCGCGTTCCCCGCCCGCTCGCCGAGCCCGTTGATCGTGCATTCGATTTGTCGCGCTCCCGCCCTCACACCCGCCAGCGAATTCGCCACCGCCATCCCAAGGTCATTATGGCAATGGGTCGAGAAAATCGCCTTGTGCGAATTTGGGACCCGCGTTCTCAGCATCTCGATGAGATTGTAGAATTCATCGGGCACCGCGTAGCCAACCGTATCCGGCACGTTGATCGTGGTTGCCCCGGCCTTGATGGCTGCCTCCACGCATCGGCAGAAGAAATCCGCATCGGTGCGCGACCCGTCCTCGGCGCTCCACTCGACGTTATCGGTATAACTGCGCGCGCGCGTAACCGATGCGACCGCCGCATCGAGAACCTGCTCGGGTTCCATCTGCAGCTTGAATTTCATGTGCACGGGGCTCGTGGATATGAAGGTGTGAATTCGTGGCTGTTTCGCCGCCTTGAGCGCTTCGCCCGCGCGGTCGATATCCTTGAACGACGCCCGCGCCAGCCCGCACACCACTGCGTTATTCGCTCGCTTGGCAATCTCCGAAACGGCATCGAAATCGCCCTGCGAAGCGATGGGAAATCCGGCCTCGATGATATCCACCCCCATGGCATCGAGAAGCTCCGCGACCTCGAGCTTTTCCTCGAATGTCATTGTGGCGCCGGGCGACTGCTCACCGTCGCGCAGCGTTGTATCGAATATCAGCACACGGTCTTCGGCTTTTCCCGGCGTTTGTTGCGAAGGGCTCATCGGCTTGGTTTCCTTGAAGCTCGGCCGGCATTCTTCTCCGGCCTCTTGGTTGTCCTTGAGGTTCGAATTTGCATCCCCTGAGTACCCGTCCTCCCGGACCGCCGGTAATCAGGGGCAAATAAGGATAAGGAGCAGACCGATTTTGCGCGCAAAGCCATTGCCGGCGTGTATGCCGGCGGCCGAGATGAGATGCTCTTTAGGCGCGATCATTGGAGCCTTTGCCCTGAATGATTGCGGACCTCTACCGCATTCCCTCGCGCAATGCAAGTTGCGAGGCTCTCCGCCCTTAAAATTCCATGGTGCCTTCGCTGATGTGCACCGCCTGCCCGGCAACCCGCACCTCGGTGATCACTCCCGCGGCAATATCGGCCTCCGCGACGAGCTGGCTGGGCCGGCCCATTTCATAGCCCTGTTCGATCTGCCATCGATGCCGCCCATCGGCGAGCGATTCATGGAAATGGATCTGCCCTGGAAATGTTGCCGCCGCCGAGCCCGTCGCCGGATCCTCCGCTATGCCTTCGCCGGGCGCATAGAGCCTGGCGCGGAACGCTGTGTCTCTCAGCGCCCCGCCCGCGGTGTAGATAAACGCGCTGAAGGTTCCCGCTGCACGCAGCATGTCGCTCCAATGCGGCTCCTGGACCTGCGCACGTGCCAGCGCGCCTAAGTCTTTCACCGGCACGAAGAGGAAACTATTGGCGGCCTCGAAAACCTGCGGTCGATGCAGCCCGGCACCGATCTCGTCCTCATTGATGCCCAGCGCCTTGGCGATCCCGCCATCGCTCGGCGGCTTGCCTATTCTTTTCGGCAGCTGTGGCGCGACAAAAACCGCGCGCGGCACGCCCCCGATTCGCGTCACCCGCACCGGGACCACGCCGGCCTTTTGCTCGAGTATGATGTCGGTTTCAAAACTGCAGCCCGATTTGTGCTTGAGCGAGGCCAGGAGCACCGCGCAGCCAACCGTGGGATGACCGGCGAAAGGAAGCTCGCCTCCGGGCATGAAGATGCGCACTTTCGCGCTGTGCAGCGCGTCATCGGGAGTCTGAACGAAAATCGTCTCCGAAAGGTTGAATTCCCTGGCTATATTCTGCATCTGCCGGTCACTCAGGCCATCGGCATCGAGAACCACTGCAAGCCCGTTGCCGGTCATCGGTTCTGCCGTGAAGACATCGAGCGTGTGGAAGCGAAGCTTCATTGCGTCAGCAGATGGTCGATGAGCATGCGGGCATAGGCGGGCATTCGATGATGCCTGGCAAATGCCCTGCGGCGGAACACCACCACCTCGTCGAGTTCCGGCGCATCGCTGGCATCGAGATGGGCCTTGATACGCTGGCGTAACGCGTTCGAATCGCAATCGAAGACGAACCTTGCCGCAAGCGAGAATTCGCGGCCCCTCCTCCACGCAGATATATCCTTCCTCGCGCATGGCGTCGTCGGGCTTGAGTCCCGTCTCCTCCTGCAGTTCACGCGCGATGTTCCACTCGATCTCCAGCCGGTCGTCATGCACATCCTCGCTGCTCAAGGAACCGCCGACCGGATAGACGAGCCCCGATGTCGCTGTGTGCGGCGCCATTCGTCCGAACAGCAAATACCCTTCCCTTGACTGGAGCACGCTCGAGCCGAAGCAATTGCGCGCGCCCGTTTCCGGGTAACCCTGCTCCCGCCAATGAAGGAACCCGGCAAAACTCGCCGGCTGGACAGTGCCGCTGAGCGTGTCGTCGGCAAACTGCCAATTCGTCAGCATGAAGACATCGCCATTGTGGAGCGTGGGATTTTCCTGAACGGCCTTCTTCCAGAATTTCTCGATCTTTGCACGATTGGCCTGGTCGTAAGCCCAGGGCGAGCGATCGACCGACAGGGAAACGGTGGAAAGCTTTCTGATTGCCATGCTCGTTCCGAGCTTCAGCCACTTTCCACATCCCGGTGCAGCACCGCCGTCAGGCATCCGACCGCCCCAGCCGCTTTCGACAGCTCGCCGGCGGGCGTCGTGATGCAGCGCACGTCCAGTCCCTCGTAAAGCGCCTGTGCCTGCGGACAGCCCTCGACCATGAGGATTGTCCGCGGCCCCAGCGTGACGAAGTTCATCGCCCGGCCGCGCTGCGCCTCCAACTCGTCGGGTATGAAGGCGACGTGATATCCGCGCGCCCGCAATGCCGTCACGCAGGCATAAGGTGTCCGCCGCGGCCAGCCGATGGCGAGGTCCTTGTCCACGATGCGAAGCATCCCCATGAGGTGCATGGTGCCATAGGGCAGGTCGACCGCGATCGTGCCGACGCCGATCTCGGCGAGAATTCCGCCGACTTGCCGAATGCCATCGTCATTGGTTCGCAATCCCCTGCCGATGATCACCGTTTTCTGGTCGAGCCAGATGGCATCGGCGCCCTCGAAAGTGGCAGCGCCGGTCAGGGTTTTCAGAATCGGAATTCCAAGCTTCGCGAGTGTAGCGGCGATGAGCCGTTCCTCGCCGGCTCTCTGCGTCGAGGCCGGCCGCGCCACGACTGCTCCCTGGGGCGTCATGAACATCAGGTCGGCGCAGAACATCTGGTTGGGCCGAACCTCGCTTTCGGCAGAGACATAATGCACCGCCGCGCCCGCCGCCCGGTAGGCGTCCGCCATCGCGTCATGTTCGCGCACGGCCGCGTCGAGGTCCAGCGGTGCCAGCTGCAAGGCGCTGTTATGATCGCGCGAGGCAATGATCTCGCGGCCCGGCCGGTGCAGCAGCACCGATCTGAGCGGCATCCATTCGCTGTTCTGCCCGCACGCCGCCCACAGCGAGCCGATTTCTTCGGCATGTGTCCTGAGCCGCGCACTCCATCCCTCGCCGCCATAGGCGGCTGCACCGAAAGTGCCGGTCGATCCCATTTCCATGATGGTACTCCTAGACGGTTTTGCCGGCCTAAGAAAGATGTGCGCCGGTTCATCTTGATCTTTCTTGCAGCGAGGCTATTTGATGCCCAGCGTGTCCAAGAGGAGCATCGGAATGAACAAGCTGATCACATCTCTCCTCGCCGGCCTTGCCGTCATGGCAGGCGCGGCCACGGCCTTCGGCCAGGCTTCCGACGACCCTGAGCTCCTCTTCAAGAAAACCACCGTCTTCCGCTTCTTCTCCCCTGATGCGAAGCTCTCTACCTATGCCATCGATGATCCCGACATTGCCGGCGTGGCATGTCATTTCACCGTGCCCGAGATCGGCGGCTGGTCGGGCTGGGCGGGATTCGCGGAGGAGCGTTCGGAGATATCGATTGCCTGCCGGCAGGTCGGCCCGATCACCATCAAGAATAAATTCGAGCAGGGTCACGAGATTTACCGCCAGCGCCGGTCGCTCTTTTTCAAGAAGATGCAGATCGTCCGCGGCTGCGACACGAAGCGCAATGTGCTGGTTTATCTGGTCTACAGCGACCGCATCATCGAAGGCTCGCCGCAGAATTCCACATCCACCGTGCCGCTCATGCCCTGGGGCACTGCGCCCGCGCCGAGATGCGCCGATTATCTCGCCAAGTGACCGGCACCTGCTAGGGTTCTTCCGCCGGCATGCCATTGCCCTCGGTTATCCGCGAATTGAGCCGCTCCATGATCTCGTTCAGCGACGGCTCCGCGGGTGCGGCCGCCTCTTCTCTCGTTTCTGCCGCCGCATGGGTTCCATTCTGCCTCGACCTCGCCCGCTTGGCTTCTTCCAGCACCGGTGTGGTCAGCTCGATCAGCCCGTTGAATTCCCTCAGCGCACGCAGAAAAACATGGCATTCCGGCAGTGTCATCCGCAGGAAAGACTGGTTGTCCGCATGGGGTGACAGGCGCTCGGCGTAATCGTCGCGGCCGTCACTGCGTTTGTCGAGGACATGGAGCATCAGATAGACATGGGTGAGATCGAAGCCCACGATATCGGTCAAGAGCCTGAGCTGAGCCACTGCTGTTCTCCGAGCTGACGGGCCGGCCCGATTGCGCTCGGCCGCCTAAGAGGAGGTTTGTTCATAGCGGTAAATAAACCGTTACCGCCGTGGCGATGCCCCACGGGGCTTGACCCTCGGCCTTAGTCGGGGTGACGAAGGAGAGGGGCACTTTTTGTTGATCTATCGTGATTGGCCGGGGGATGGGAGGCCGCTATCGTAACATGCGTCTAGACACAGGAAACGACTAGGAGAGCTCAATGATTCCCACCAAATGCATCGCTGCCTCGGCCATTGCCGCGGTGGCCTCGCTGTCGGCTGCCGGCATCGCGCAGAGCGCGCCTGCCCCCCAGCCGGAATTTTCCTTCGAGAAATGTTACGGCGTGTCCAAGGCCGGCATGAACGACTGTCAGACCAACACGCACTCCTGCGCCGGAACGGCAACGGCCGATAACCAGGGCGATGCCTGGATATACCTGCCTTCCGGCTCATGCGGCAAGCTCACCGGCGGCAGCACCGAGCCCAAGGCTTAAAGCCGTTCCAAAGGTCCTCGGGCCAGCCCGACGAAAGGATAGTCTCATGCCGACGGCCTCCTCCTCCGCCTCTCTCCCCGCGGTCGCCGGCCTCGGATTGCGCAGCCCCCACATGGCGCAAATCCTTGAGACTCGCCCTTCCATGGGCTGGCTCGAGGTGCATGCCGAAAACTACATGAACTTCGGCCCCGCGACCGCCGCTCTCGAGAATATTCGCGGCCACTATCGGCTCGCCGTCCATGGCGTCGGCCTGTCCTTGGGTTCCGCTCGCGGCATCGACGAAAAACATCTCGCGCGTCTCAAGGAGGTTTGCGATCGCCTGGAGCCCGCCATGGTCTCCGAACATCTCGCCTGGAGCGTCGGTGATGGCATCTATCTGAACGATCTCCTGCCCGTGCCTTTTGACGAGGAAGCGCTGGACATCGTCTGCCGCAATATCGAGCGCACGCAAGATGCCATCAAGCGGCCGATCCTGGTTGAAAATCTCTCCGCCTATGTGGGCTTCGCGCGCTCCACCATGGCCGAGCCGCAGTTCCTCACCGAGATCGTGAAACGTACCGGCTGCGGCCTGCTGCTCGACATCAACAATGTCTATGTTTCCGCGCATAACCTCGGCTTCGATGCCAGGGCCTATATGGCCGGCCTGCCAGGGGCGGCAATCGGCGAAATTCACCTCGCAGGCCATGCAGTCAATGAAACTCCCGACGGCCCGGTTCTCATCGACAGCCATGGTTCCTCGATTGCCGCTGAAGTATGGGCGCTCTATCGCGCCGCCTTGGAGCAACTGGGACCGAAGCCGACGCTGATCGAATGGGACAGCGACCTCCCCCCGCTCGCCACGCTGCTCGGCGAAGCGATGTGGGCCGATCTTCTCTCCAATGCCGTTTCGGAAGCCGCCCAACCCTTCATGCCGCCGAGCCGCGCCTCGTCCGCCGGCGTGGCCGTCTGCGACCACCATCCGCTTGCGTCCAAATTCAAGGGAAGCATGGCCCATGCGTGATCTCGCCGAGCTTCAGGGCGCGATGACTGAGGCCCTGCTCAGCGGCGATGCTGTTCCCCTGGCCGGCGAGTTCACCGTGCCCAACGCTGACGCATTGCGGCGGTTTTCGATTTTCCGCAACAACACCTTCCTCTCGCTGACCCGCCACCTCACGGCGGTGTTTCCCGTCACCGCACGGCTGGGCGATGAGCGCTTTTTCCGCTATGCAGCCTTCGAATTCGTAAAGGCCCATCCCCCGCGTGAGCCGCTTCTGTCGAGCTACGGCAGCGCCTTGCCGCGATTTCTGGCGAAATTCCCGGCCTGCCGCTCAGGCCCGATTTTGCCCGAGATGGCTTCTCTCGAATGGGCGGTGCATTCTGCGCTGACCGCGGCCGAACATGCGCCTCTGGCGCCCTCCGTCCTTGCTGAAATCGGGCAAAGCGCCCCGAACCTGCGTCTTTTGCTTCAGCCGTCGCTGCACTTTGCCGTCTCTCGCTGGCCGCTCCTTCCGCTCTGGCAGGGCACGCACGCCGAGGGCCGCCCGCTCGACCGCCGTATCACGCGCACCGCGATCTTTCGCAACGCCGACCGCGTCCGCTTCGCCGAACTGTCCTCGTCGCGCTTCGCCTTTTGGCGCAGCCTTGCCCGCCGCGAGCAGCTCGAATGCGCCGCCACCCGCGCGCTTGCCCGCGATCCGATGTTCGACCTCGTCGAGGAAATCCTGGCGCTGTTCCGGGCCGGCCTCGTAATCGCCGTCGAGGATTTCTCATTAGCCGGAGCACATTGTTACGGGCCTCCTCAAAAATGCATTGGCCCGTCTCCACTATGGTAGTCTCGCCGCATGAAAGCTGACTCGGCACAAGGGTACCGGCCCCGCCTTGGCCTCGCCCTGACTGCGCTCGTCCTGACCGCGGTTCTCTTGACCGCGCTGGTGGTGCATGTCTCGTGGATGTGGACGGCCAGCCGAAATATCGAGACGGTGGTCGGATCGCTCAATGCGCAGACCGCCAATGCAGTGCGCAAGGAACTGGAAACCACGTTCCGGGCTGCCGAAGGCGCGACGGAAATCGTCCGCTCCATCCTGTTTCAGGGCGCGGTGAACGCCGCAGATGAAGTGAAGCGTGAATTCGTCTTCCTCTCCGTCCTTCGTTCTCTCCCCTCCGTCTCATGGATCGGCTTTGGTTTTCCGGACGGACGTTTCTTCGGTTCGCATGCGCTCGACGACGGCAAGATCGAAATGGTGGAGATCGGCCAGCCGCTCGCCTCCGGTGCGCGCTATTTGCGCCGCGACCGTTACCGCCCGATCCCCGGCGATATCTTCTTCGAGGAACGCACCAAGGGTGACACGGCTTATGTTTCGCTCGGCAGCAAATGGTATCGCGCCGCCATGACCGGCAAGGGCCAGCAGTGGACGATGGTCGACATATTGCCGTCGGGCTTCGAGCCGGCGGCGGTCGTTTCCACGCGGCTCGAACAGCATGGGCGGCTGCAGGGCGTGCTGATGGTGACGCTCAACCTCGCTCGGCTTGCGAGCTTCCTCGCAACTCTCGACGTCGCCAGAACCGGGGCCGCGGTGATCATCGATGACAAGGAAACGGTCATCGCCACATCGCTGCCCAGAATGAAATCGGCATCTCTTGCGGAAAACACTGGCTCCCTCGGCCTCGCGCTGAACAGCGCTTCAAAGGGCCCGATCTCGGCCGACGGCACCGTCGCTACGCCGGATGGGCCGTTCTATGCCACCGCCACGCCTCTCGATTTCAACGGCTGGCGGCTTCTGACCGCCATACCGCGCTCGGCCTTCACGGCCGAGATCGACCGCAACACCCGAAGGCTTTTGGCCGTTGTCATCCTGCTGGCTGTTTTCGATGCGATATTGGCGGCGGTCTTCGCCCATCTCGCCTTTGCCCGCCCGATACAAAGGATCGCCGGCGAATTGCGCCATTTCGAATCCTTTGCGCTGGGGAAAGTGCGGCATATCCCGACTCCGCTGCGCGAGCTCGATGACCTCTCCGCCGCGCTCAAGCGCATGGCCGGCAGCCTCAAGGCATTCGGCCTTTATGTTCCAGCCGACATCGTCCGCAGCCTCATACAGCAGGGTGTCGACCCCAAACCCGGCGGTGAGCTCCGGGAAATCACGGTGCTGTTCGCCGATCTTCCGGGCTTCACCAAGCTGACCGAAACCTATGGGGCTGATGTGGCGCCGTTCCTCACGGAGTTCCTGACCCTTGCCACCAAGGCCATTCATTGCGAGGGTGGAACGGTCGACAAATTTATCGGCGACTGCATCATGGGGCTGTGGAACGCCCCGCTGCCCGAAGCTCAGCATGCCCTGCGCGCCTGCCGTGCTGCCGAAACGATCCGCCGCGCCATGCGCGCTTTGCCGAGGCCCGACGGCCGCCAGAGCGCGCCATCCATACGCATCGGCATCAATTCCGGGGTGGCGCTGATCGGCAATGTCGGATCGGCGGAACGATTGAGCTATACGGCCATCGGCGATGTGGTGAATGTCGCCAGCCGCCTTGAAACCCTGTGCAAGACCTTCGAGGTCGAAATCCTGATCAGCGAGGCAACGCGCGCGCATTGCGGAAAGGCGATTATGGTCAGACCGCTTGGCGCAACCGCAATTCGCGGCCGCGCCGAGGCGTTGCAAATCTTCGAGCTTGTTGCATTGGCAGGCGATAAGGTGGAGGGAATCGCTGGGCCGGAGGTCGAAGCCGAACATGCAGGAGTTGCCTGAACAATCGCAATTTCGCCTTCGGTTCTGGGGAGTGCGGGGCAGTATACCGGTTTCCGATGCCGAAATGCAGGCGGGCGGCGGCGACACGGCCTGCGTGGAGATGCGCTGTGGATCCCGCGTGCTGCTCTTCGATGCCGGCTCGGGGCTGCGTCGCGCCGGCGAAGTGCTTGTCGGCGAGGGCGTCACCGAGTTCGACCTGTTCCTCTCTCACTGGCATTATGATCACATCATCGGCCTGCCGTTCTTTCGGCCCCTCATGCATGAGAATTGCAAAGTCGTCATCTGGGCGGGACGCCTGGATTCGAAGCTCGCAGCCGGGGAAGCGGTGGCCGCTTTCATGCATCCTCCGTTTTTTCCCGTGTGCCCGAAAATGTTCCAGGCGGCCGTCATCTACCGTGATTTCGAGCCCGACGACATCCTGAAGCCGCGGCATGGTATCATCGTCAGGACTGCGCGGCTGCAGCACCCCGGCGGCGTCATCGGCTACCGTGTGGAATATCAGGGCAAGGCCTGTGTCTACATGACGGATGTCGCTGCTGCCGGTGAAGAAATCGACCCCGTGGCCGTGGATCTCGCCCGGAATGCCGATCTCCTGATCCATGATTGCATGTATACCGACCGCGAGGTTGCCGAGCACGGCGGATACGGCCATTCGACATGGCAGCGCGCCGTGGACCTGTGCCGGGCGGCGGGTGTCGCCAGGCTCGCATTGTTTCATCATGCGCCGGAGCGCACCGACAAGGCGCTTGCCGAGCTGGAAAGCCAGGCAAGGGCCGAATTTCCTGGCGCCTTCGCCGCGCGCAGCGGCAAGACGTTCCTGCTTTGAGCGCGCCGGGCGGCTTTCCATCTTCTGGATAACCTGTGGAAAGCTGAAGCGCGCGCGTGGACTCAGATCCCCTTCGCCAGCATGATTGGCATCGAATGGATCGCCGAGCGCGGGACGTAACGCGCAGAGGCGGGCCGGAGCACCGACGAACGGCGGCTTATCCGTAGTGTCGGCGTGCCGAGTTCCTTCACGGGAGCCGCGGCATGAGCTTGAGGAGCACGGCGCCCAGCGCTTTGGACCTTGAGCTTCCGGGTGCAGGGCATGTCACGCGCTTCGCGGCTCCGGCCGAGTGTGTCGTCGATTTCGAACTGCGATCCCAGCAGGGAGGCGTGTCGCGCAAGCGTCACGCCTTCTTTGCTTGGAATGCACGCCGCGCTCTCGCACCACGTCATGGCAGCCCACGCCTGACGCATCCGTTTTCCTTCTCCCCTTTTTGGGAGACGGCCATCTTCTTTCGCGCGGCAGATGCTCGTGAGAGGTTTAGCGTTACGAGGAAGGCCGCTCCTCCGTATACTGACGATACAACTCCCCTCCCCCTTGTGGGGAGGGGCTGGGGGTGGGGTAGGCCCGGGGGTATAGACCGGAGACATGCTCGGCAAGGGGGGACTTGCCGATGCCTTGGAATGAGACCTGTGTCATGGATGAACGGGTGTTGCTTATTGCCGGTTTGTTGAACGGGGAATTGCCGATGTCGACTAGAACACAACGAGAAAACTGTTACCCATGTCTCCGGTCTAAAATGTCACTTATCATCCCGGTCGACCTTCGGCAGACCCCACCCTGTCTTCGCTTCGCTCAGACGTCCCTCCCCACAAGGGGGAGGGAAAAGAGGGTGAGGGCAGGCCGTCACTCCCGCGCTTCGCCCCTCCCCAGACGTCCCTCCCCACAAGGGGGAGCGGAAAGGGAACCCGCCGCGCGAAGATGAAATGGGGGGAGGGAAAACCTTCCTCTTGACAACATTCCTAGTATAGAGTAGTCATTCTTCACCCTGCTCCGTGAAGGAGGCGCTGTCCGGATGTCGCCTTTTGAGTGTGGAGAAAGGGCCGGTGCCTGTAGGCAAGCCGTGGACTGGCTGCCGTTGACCAGGGGTTGAGTGCTAGGCCGGCGCGGCTTCGAAACATCCCGAAGCGAGTGACGTGAAAGTGACCTCCCAAAATCACCGGGGTGGAGCGCCCTCGCACCATCTCTACTAACACCAACGTTGGCGCCACCGCGAGGTGCCGCTCCACCCCTCCTTCATCCCGGAAGCGCAAGCTGGCGGAAGGATTTTCTATTCGCGGAACGGCCGGGAACCTTTCGATGCCTGCACCATCCAATGCGCTAAGGGTCCCTCGATGGCGCCCGCAACCCGATGGAGATGATATGAAAAAAATTTCGCTCGCTCTTGCTCTGCTGGCTGCTTCCGCGCTGCCGGCACTTGCCGCTGAGGATTTCGCCAAGGCCCCGCCCGCGGCCCCGTACCAGCAGGTCAGCAAGCTCGTGAAACTGCCTGATTTCGTGCCGGGCCTCGGTCAGCTTTTCGTCGATCCAGCAAGCCTGCCCGCCGGTCCTTTCCTCGCCTATGACCACGACGGCAAGCTCGTCAGCACCATCTACATGGTGCCGGTCGAGGAGCTGAACCCCGACAAGACCTTCAACGATCTCGCGGTGCCGGGCACCGATGTCGATCACGTCGATATCTATTTCAATGCCGGCCATCCGGGCGTCGAAAAGCCCCATGCGCATATTGTGCTGTGGCATGTCCCCGCCGCCGATGAAGCGCGGGTTGCCCAATGATGCCGACGCGTCGGCATGTCTTGCAGGCGGGCGGAGGGCTGGTTGCGGCCCTCGCCTTCCCGCCGCTGGCCGCCGGTGCCTCGGGAACGGTTGAAATCGTCATGCAGGGGCGCAACAACGGCGCCCATGTCTGGTTCGACCCGATCGGTATCCGCATCGAACCGGGACGATCGATCCGCTGGACCAATCGCGATCCCGGCAACGCGCATACGGCAACGGCCTATCACCCCTCCCTCTTCGACCGTCCGCAGCGCATTCCTCCCAACGCGAAGGCCTGGAATTCCGACTATCTCTTACCAGATGAGAGCTTTGCCGTGACCCTGACCGAGCCTGGCGTGTACGATTTCTACTGCATACCCCATGAACATGCCGGCATGGTCGGCCGCATCATCGTCGGCATGCCGAAGCCGGAAGCGGAAACATCCCCGGAGTCCACCGGGCTGGCACCCCTGCCGCAAGCAGCGCTCGACGCCTTTCCGCCGATCGAGGAGATCATGCAGAAAGGCATCGTCCGCCGTGCGTAAGCCGCACACCCATTCTCGGCCGAAGGAGCTATGATAAACCGATGCAAACAAATCTGCTGCCAATCGAAGCCGGCGCCGGCCAAAGCGAGAAAGAGCTTGTCGAGCGCATTCGGCAGGGCGACGAGCGCGCCACGCGCATCATGGTGCAGCGGCACAATCGCCGGCTTTTCCGGATCGCGCGCGCCATCGTCAAAAACGATGCCGAGGCCGAGGACGTTGTCCAGGAAACCTATGTCCGCGCTTTCACCAGCCTCGGCTCCTTTCGCGGCGAGTCGGCGCTGCTCACCTGGCTCACGCGGATTGCGCTCAACGAAGCTCTCGGCCGGCTCAGGCGCAGCCGCCCTGCCCTGCCGCTCGATGAGCTGCCATCGGCAGGTGAGATCGATGGCGCGCGCCTGATCATGTTTCCAATGGCGCAATTGCCCAAAAGTCCCGAAGCCGAGCTGGCGCGCTCGCAGGTGCGCCAACTGCTCGAAAAGGCGGTCGACGAACTGCCGGAAGCGTTCAGGATCGTTCTCATTCTGCGCGACATCGAGGAGATGAGTATCGAGGAGACCGCGGCCCTGCTCATGATCAAGCCCGAAACGGTCAAGACGAGGCTGCACCGCGCGCGGAAGCTCCTGCGGGCAGCACTCAGCAAACGCTTGCCTGAGGCGTTCTCGGAATTGTTCCCTTTCGACGGCAGGCGCTGTGCCAACATGGCCGACCGCGTGATCCGCCGGATGCGCAGCCGGGCCGTTTCGCCGGACTAGGGCTTGGTCACCCGCTTGGCAGGCTCGTGCCTGTTTTGACCCAAAGTGGCGATCGCCAGCCCCGCCACGACGATCGCACCGCCGATCAGGCTCGTGAGGCTCGGCACTTCCCCGAGCAGGACAAGAGCCAGTCCTGTCGCGATAACCGGCTGCCCATAGCCCGATATGGCGACCATCGTCGTCGGCAGCTTCGCCAATGCGTTGTTGTACAAAGTGTAGCCGGCAAAGGTCAGCATGCCGTAAAGCGCGAGATAGCCATGCTCATAGAGACCCTCCGGCAGGACATTTGTTTCCGTGATGGCGATCGGCAGGGCTCCAACGGCTGCGCCGAACATGATCCAGAAGGTAACCCCGCGCGGATTGTTGTGCCGGCAAAGCTCGCCGGAAATCAGCAGCGAGCCCGCATAGAAAACTGCCGCGGCCAAAGCCATGAGATCGCCCGTCAGGCTCGATTCGTGGCGCGCTGCGCCGAGCGCGATTACCGCGGTGCCGGCGAATGCGATGGCACCGCCGGCGAGCAGCTTCCGGCTCAGCGGTCGGCCGAATATGCCGATTTCCCCTGCGGCCACGACGATAGGAAACATCATGACGAGAACGGTCGCTTCCATGACCGAAGTCCTCAAGATCGCGCCGTTCCAGAAAACCAGATCGGTCGCCAGCAGCAATCCACTGGCCAGCGCCCACGCCGAATCGCGCCGGCTCATGCGCCACGCATAGCGCGCATACCACAGGGCGAAAGGCAGCGGAATTGCCAGCCGCCAGAACGCCGTGGCAGCTGGGCCGACAGGGCTTTCCCGCACGAACACGGGACCGATGCCGGAGATCAAAACAGCAAAAATCAGCAGGCGCAGCGGTGTTGAGCGGGACAAGCGCGTCTTCTCGATGATGATTGCGGAAGTATAGCCGATCGGTCCTCCATCAAAATCTAATTCACCGAACGGTCCCTGCCATGGTATTTCACTTGCCGCCTATGCCAGGCATAGAGGTGGAAAACCGTGAACCCCGTTACTCTCGTCACCGGTGCGTCCCGCGGTATCGGCCTCAGTATCGCTGAACGCCTCGCGCGTGAAGGCCATACGATTATCAACATGTCTCGCTCGCCGCCGCCAAAGGAGTTTCGCGGCACGAGCTATTCTGTTGACCTTGCCGACCCGCAAGCGCTGAAGAGTGCCCTTGCCGAAGCCACCGCTCGGCATTCCATCGACGATCTCGTCAATAATGCGGGCCTGGCGGAAGTTTCCCCTGTTGAGCAAATCAACATGGAAGATGTCGATCGCATGATCGATATAAACGTCAAGGCGGCAATTCTCGTCACCCAGGCATTGGTGCCTGGGATGCGCGCCAAAAGGCGAGGCCGTATCGTAAACCTGGGCAGCCGTGCCGCGCTTGGAAAGGCGGGCAGATCCGCCTATGCCGCGACCAAGGGAGCAATTGTTTCACTGAGCCGCACCTGGGCGCTCGAGCTCGCCAGGGACGGCATCACCGTCAACACCGTTGCTCCGGGTCCGGTAGCCACGGAAATGTTTCATCACGAGAACCCTCCCGAAAGCCCGGCGACCAAGGCCCTGCTTGCCTCGATCCCCATTGGCCGCATCGGCACCCCTGCCGATATCGCCGCAGCGGTGAATTTCCTGCTGAGCGATGATGCGTCCTTCATCACCGGGCAAACTCTCTACGTCTGCGGAGGCTTGAGCGTTTCGACGGCACCCATGTAATTTGTCCGGCCTGTCAATTCAGTCCGCCAAGGCCACCTCGACTCCGGTATCATTGAAGCAGGCCCCCTCCGCCAAATCGGCACGATCATCGGCCGAAACGAGGGCGCTGATGGTTTGGCCGTTCTCGCTGGTCGCCAGCCACGCGCCTTTTTCCGAACACACGACGCCCCGCACGACCGCATCTGTCACCGCGAGCCGCAGATGCAGCGATCCTCGGTCGTTCCAGACCTGTACCTTCTGCGAACTCTTCAGCCCGCGCAGTTGCGCATCCTCGGGATGCATCAATAGCAGCGGCATGTCGGTCGAATTCTGGTTCAGAGCGAAAATCGTCGAGGAGATGCGCCGATCCGAAGCAGGTGAGATCAGCATCAAGGGATATTTGCTTGTGCGTGGACGGAAGCTCGGCAGCCTGGCCTCCGGACCCCAGCGCTCGGCGAGTATGTCGGAGGCGAGTTCTATCTTGCCCGAAGGTGTCGCCGGCATGACATTGTCGCATAACGCCAGCGGCCTGCCATCGGGCGCCGACATGCGCAGAGCGCGGCCGACCGGCAGTTGACTGGGCCTGGCGCCGTTGAGCCGAGGGTTGCTGCCGTCGACGGCATCATCCATCAGTTCCTCGTCATTCGCTGTGAAACACGCGTCGGTGAAGCCGAAGCGAGCAGCGAGCCGTCGAAATATTTCCGTGTTCGGTAATGATTCGCCAACTGGTGCGATCACCGGCTCAGCGCGCTGCAGCCAATGATGTCCATAGGCGGGGTAGAGGTCGCTGCATTCGAAATGGGTGGCGGCCGGCAGCACGATGTCGCAGTGCTGCATGCTCTCTGTCATCGAAATTTCGATTCCGACACAGAATATCTCATCGCGATTAAGCCCTCTCTTCATCCGATTCTGGTCGGGGTGAACTACGATCGGATTGTGGTTGTAGATAAAGAGCGCTCGAAGTGGCGGGTCGATGTCGTCCCGTTCCAGATGACGGCCCACATCCAGAATGTTCAATATACGCGTACCGGCCGGCAGGAGATCGGGCCTGGTCAGTCTCGTTCCGGTCTTTGGGAATGCGTAACCGGCACCCAGCACAATACCGCTCGACTTTCCAAGCTTTCCAAGGAGAGCAGGCAGTGCAATCGCGGCCCTGATCCCGCTGCCGCCATTGCGTCCTCGCTCCAAACCATTGCCCGGCGCCAGGACAATTGGCTCGGATTCTGCCAACCATTTTGCGAAAAGCCGAATGTCGCTTGCCGGCACTCCGCAAATTCCAGCCGCTGTTTCCGCCGGCCATTTCCGGGCAGCACGCATGAATTCGTCATAGCCACTCACATGTTGCTGGATAAAGCGCTGATCATGGGCCCCTAACCGCTCCAACTCGACGGCCAAGGCGAATGCCAGGAGAACATCCGTACTTGGATATGGCGTGAGGTGGAGATCGGCTTGCTCCGCAATTTTGGTTCGTAGGGGATCGACTACGACCAGCCTTCCACTTTTGCGCTTCGCCTCCCGGAGCTTTGAAACGAGATGCAGATTGGTGACGGTGGCATTGTTGCCCCAAACAACATTGAGTTTCGCCTCCCCTGCTGCTTCTGGACCGATACCGGGGACCGAGCCGAAAGTCCCGACCCATGCCTCGCTGCGGACCGCACCGCACAACGACCGGCGATAGAGCTGGCTGGCACCCAATTTATGGAAGAACCGTGATGACATGCTGTCACCCGAAATCATCCCGTGAGGACCGGCATAGTTGAGCGGCATCACCGCTTGTGCCCCCCAGCGCTCGATAACCGAGGAAACCTGTTCCTGAATGCGATCGAGAGCGTGATCCCAACTGAGTCGCCTGAACGACCCGCTTCCCCGCGGACCGATTCTCTCCAAAGGATAAAGGAGCCGGCGAGGGCCGTGCACCATTTCCATGGTGCCGTGAGCAACCTTGTTGCAGACGACCCCATTTGTGTAAGGCAGCGCATTCGAGCCCCGTACTTTGACAACCCGGCCGCTGTCGACGGTGACAGACAAACTGCAGGTATCTGGGCAATCGAACGTGCATACGCTGGCGCGCTCTACCATTGACATAGGAGAAAGATGCTCCCTTAAACACTCGTTTCAGCGTAATCGCATTGGTTCACCTTATAGCATCCGCGAGCGCCGCACGCACCTTCAACTGCGAATGAGGTGATCTACCTCTGAGAGTGCGGCATGGTCGGCCAGGAGAATGGCCCTGGTGCACAGTCGAAGCACGCTGGCCGGAAGTGCTTCTCCAACGGGTCCCTGCATCAGGCGAGCGACGATCGAAGCTTTGCTCGCGCCGCTGGCGAGGAGGAGGATCGAGCGCGCCTCCCGCAATGTGCCGATGCCAAGTGTGAGGCCGTTGCGGGGCACATCTGCTTCGCTACCCCAATAAGACGCGTTTGATCGTATCGACTCGGCCGCAAGCGCCACCTTTCGAGTCCGGCTGGCAAAGGATGAGCCAGGTTCATTGAAGCCGATATGGCCGTTGGGCCCAAGTCCCAGCACAGCGAGGTCCAAACCGCCATGCTCTGCAATGGCGTCCTCTATGCGCGCGCATTCAATGAGATGATCGGCTCTAGGTTCAAAAGCGATGATATGCTGTTGGTCGATCCCTGCCGGGCTGGTGAATTCGCGGTTCAACCAGAAGAGCAACCTGCGTCTATCGTCGGATGCTATATCTGCATACTCATCGAGGGTCACAAATCGCGCTTGCTGGAACAGCAATGGATCGGTTCTGGCAACGGCCGCTAGCTCCCGGAACATCGGAACAGGTGTGTTGCCGGTTGCCAGCGCCATCAGCGAAGCGGGTCTCGTCCGCAACACACCGATAACCACGTCTCGCGCTTTCCGGCCAAGGTCCTCGTGATCTTCAGCCTCGATCAGTCTCACGGGATTTCATCCTCAAACCACAGAGCCGCCGCTCCCGCGGCTCCGGCATATGGCCCAAGATCGCCGATTTTGATCTTCAGCCCCTGTTGGTATTCACTTGGGCATGCAGCCAAATAGGCCGCCTCGATGGGTCCACGAAATTGCTCACCGAGGGCCGTGATGCCGCCAATGAGGATGACGGCTTCCAGGTCGAGCAATAGATGCGCATTGGCTATGGCGCGGCCTATCATCTCAAAGGCTTCAGACACCTGCAATTGAGCATCCTTGTCCTGGTCTGCACGCGTTAGCAGATCAGCCAGCTTGCTCCCTGCGCGGCGCGCAAATCTTTCTGGTGCAGCCATGTCTTCAAAAGACATCGATATGCCGTTTGCGCCGCGGGGTGCTATGCGCCAAACACCAATCTCTCCTGCTCTCTTATGGGCACCGCGATGAACTCTGCCGTTGAGAAGCAGGCCGGAACCGATGCCGCTGCCGAATGTCATGGTCATGGCGTGTTTCATTCCGCGTGCGGCGCCAAGGATTGCTTCGCCCGGCATTGCAGCGATCGCATCATTTTCTACCCGGCAGGGCAGCTTAAGCAAACCACTGAAGTAATCCCTGAGCGGCACCCCGTCGAGATTTTCAAGATTGGTGCTCCCCTGGCGCATCGTTCCATCATGCTGCAACAGGCCGCCAAAGCAGAGGCCCACAGCCTCTGGGCGATCGTCGCGAGAAAATTCCGCAACGCAGCCGACTATGAGCTCTGCCAACTTACTTCGGCTGATGCGGCCACCAGCAGGGAAGGCCGCTTGCGCCACAATGCTTTGCCTGTCTTTGATCTTGACGGCTTTTACTGTTGTTCCGCCAATATCCAGGCCAATGATGGGCGACGATTTTACCACCGGAAGCCCTAAATGGTTATAAGGCGATCAGATAACACCAGATGGGCAATTCCGCACATGGCAATGACCGCGCTGGTT
This sequence comes from uncultured Alphaproteobacteria bacterium, assembly GCA_963770205.1. GTDB lineage: Bacteria > Pseudomonadota > Alphaproteobacteria > Rhizobiales > Aestuariivirgaceae > DATBLQ01. Next base: position 11,758 of record CAVYOS010000001.1, on the reverse strand, counting down.
GCGGCAACCATGGGCCAGCCCCCATGTGTCAGAACTTGGCCGCCAATCGCTGAACCAAGCGCAACCCCCAACAGAATGGCGGATGCATTGAGTGAAAGGAGAGCTGGTGCACGCTCGGGTGCAGTAGCGACGATCCGCGATTGCTGCGGCGTCATATATGACCAGCCTGACAAACTCCAAATGACCACGATCACTCCCAATGTCACCGCCCCGACGGGGGCGACCACAATCGTGGGTAACAAAACCATCTGTGCCAGGCACAGAACGATCAATGTACGGGAGGGGCCAAGACGATCAGCGGAGTAACCGCCAATGAAGTTCCCGAATACGGCAGCGACCCCGAAAAGCACAAAATATGCTGCAACGCCATCGCGGCCGAACCCGTAACGCGCCTCGACTAAAGGACCGAGATAGGTATAGACGACATAGATCGCTGTCATAAAAGTCGTCGAGTACATGACGGGAAGAATTAATCGGGGTGTAAGGAGTGTTTTTCCGAGTACTGACAGCGAGGTCGCTTGAAATGGCAGGGTCGCCGGAGTGCTAACAAACACCAGCGCCGCGGCAACCAGTGCAAGACCTGCAATTACCCAAAAAGTGTCGGCGATACCGAAGGTATAACCAGCCCACGAGCCGAGTGGCACGCCGAAAACTTGAGCGAGTGTCAGGCCAGCAAAAACCACCGAAAGAGCGCGTGCTCTGTTTTCTGGCTTGCTAAGCGTCACGGCCACGGCTGCCGCTCCCGGCGTGAACAGCCCTGCCCCCAAGGCGACCACCACCCGCGATACTTGGAATTCAACGATGGAGCCGGCCATTGCGCTTCCTGCAGCACCCAGCCCAAATAGAACGAGACCTCCTGTCAAAGCAGAGCGCCTGGACACTTTACCGGTCAGTGCGGTCACAAGCGGCGCACCCAATGCATAAGCAATGGCATAGTAAGTTAAAACCAACCCCGCGCGATCAGGAGTTACTCTAAATGTGTCGGCAATAGGCGAGATAAGGCCGATCACGACGAATGCGCCCAGTCCAATGACAAAATTGCCGGCGGAAAGCACGAATGGAAGTGGATTGGACCAGAAGTGTTTCACAGATTTGTTTGGTTCATAGCGGAATCGGTATGCGTTTGAATCGCTGCGCGCTCAAGTGACACCTACCAGGCCCAACGTCGCCGTCCGGTTGTGTGTACATGACCTATCATATTCCGCGAGGTACCGACACAGGTCCAACATGAGCGCGACTGGTCCCAGCCCACAAACTGTTTGAGCACATCTTTGATGTGACATGGCAAGACGTCGCCGCTGAACGACATTCGCCAGCGCGTCCTTACGCAATTTAACGGGAGAGTAGCTTTTCGAACGCATTTCGCGGAGCACACGGCCTCTTGGGCTCTGAACCTCCAGCTACAAGCAGTCGCAAACTAATCCCCATTTCAAGCTTATGCTCGTCGCTCTACCGCGGTTCGGGGTCCACCACGTCTGGCATCTACGCTCCAGGGCCCCGGACCTGCCGCTGCGATGTACAGAAAGATGAAGCAGAATAGGATCGCAAGCTCGCCACCATTGTTGATTGGATAAAAATCCCGCGGGGCATGCGCCATGAAATATGCAACAGCCATCATGCCCGATAGAATGAAAGCGGTAATCCTTGTGAACAGACCGAGTATAATTAGGGCACCTCCGACAATTTCAAGCGCTCCTGTTAAGCCCGTAAATGAAAATAATGAAACGCCCTCGGAAAAACTCTTTGTCGCGGGAAACATTAGGAGCTTCGCGGAGCCGTGCGCGAAAAAGAGCAGCCCCGTCATTATCCGCAGAATCGACAAAAGTGGGCCTGTGTAAGTTGCAGGAGTTATTCCGTTGATCATTGTTCTGTTTGTTTCCTCTAGGGCAGCTAAGGGTGGTAACATAAGCACTGCTAGTTAGCTGCAGATTTCAACAGAGTGCAAGTCGAGCACACTACGAATTCCGTGAGCGCGCGCCATCGCTCCAATGGAACAATCATACCGCTTGGCACTTGTCTGCACGCCACGGTGAGCCGGTGGTTGAGGAACATGCATGCGAACCTGGCCCGGGTTTGGACCTATGAAGCACATTGTTTTGCTGGGTGATTCCGTTTTCGACAATGCGGCTTACGTTGGTCCGCAGGAGCCGGACGTCAGACGCCAGTTGCAGGCTCACCTGGGCCCGGGAGTACTCGCAACTTTGATGGCCCGCGATGGGTCGGTGCTGGCCGACATACCGGCTCAGTTGCGGACATTGCCGAGAGATGCGACCCACATTGTGATTAGTGCCGGTGGCAATGATGCCCTTGCGGTGTCTGGTGTGTTGGATGAACGGGTAGCTTCGGTGGCCGCAGCCTTGGACAGATTGGCTACCGAGGCCGATCACTTCTCCCGCAAATATTTCGAGATGCTGCAGAATGCTTTGGTGCATACGCGTTCGACGGCAGTATGCACGATTTACGAGCCCCGTTACCCGGACCCGAATAGACGAAGGATTGCTGCAGCTGCTCTGTCATTGCTGAATGACCGTATCACCAAGCAGGCCTTCGCGGCCCGCGTGACATTGATTGACCTGCGTCTGATTTGCGATCAAGACGATGACTTCGCCAATCCAATTGAACCCTCGGTCAAAGGCGGAGACAAGATCGCGAGTGCCATGGCTGCCTTTGTCAAGGGTTCGGCGTCCGCGAAAGTCATTGCAGCATCGTGACGCTAGCCCAGGAGAAACGCGCCAGAAACGATCCATACTCCCGCCCGCTACTATGGCCCGGGCGATTGTTACTGCTCCTTCCACCACCGCTCTGCAATCTTCAGACCGTCGTTCTCCCAATTCGAAGCCACCTCGCCGTGGCCGAGGCTCTTCGAACTGGCACTCACGAAATTGTTGAAAACCAGAACGATCTGTCCACTGTCGTCATGGACCAGCTGTTGAAGTTCGGCGTAAATGGCAGCGCGCTTGGCATCGTCGGTTTCCGCACGGGCCTTGATCAGCATCTCATCGAAATGAGGATTCTTCCAGAAAGTCTCGTTCCATGCCGCGTCGCCCGCATAGGCGGTGGTAAACATCCAGTCCGCTGTTGAGCGCCCGCTCCAATAGGATGCACACCACGGCTTCTTCAGCCATACGTTATCCCAATAGGCATCGTCCGCTTCGCGCTTTACATTCACGTCTATCCCGCACTTCGCTGCCGTCTCGCGGATCAGCGAGGCAGCGTCCACCGCTCCGGCGAAAGCGGCATCTGCCACCGACAGGTCCACCTTGAGGTTTTCCATTCCGGCTTTCTTCAAATGATGCTTTGCTTTTTCCGGATCGAATTTATGCTGGGGTTCAGGATTAATGGCGAACTTGATAGCCGGCGCTATGGGATTGTCGTTGGCTACCGTCGCATGCCCCAAAAAGATCTTCTTTGCGATCTCTTCCCGATCGATCGCCCATTTGATTGCCGTACGAACGTCCAAATTGTCGAAAGGCGCAACAGTGACATTCATCGGCAGAGTGTAATGGCCATAGCCTGTCAGCTCCAAAATATCGATCTTTTGATTGCCTTGCAGCATATTGAGCGTCTTGAGATCGGCACGGCCGATGTAATCCACTTCGCCGGTGGTGATCGCACTCATGCGTGCGGCGACGTCGGGAATCGCGATGAACTCGACGTCATCGAGGTAGGGCCGGCCGTTCTTGAAGTAATTGGCATTGCGTTTGAGCTTGGCAGAGACGCCGGGCTCAAAATTCTCGAGGATGAAAGCGCCGGTACGGACCCCCGATTGCCAGTCTGCTTTCCCGTCGGCACTCGGCATAATTACGAAATGATAGTCGCTCAATATGTAGGGAAAATCCGCATTGCCGCTCTTAAGCGTGAAAATAACCGTTTCCGGTCCGTCCGCCTTGATGTCTGTGACGGAATCCAGAAGTGATTTTGCGGCAGATTTGGACTCTTCGCCCGTGTGGTATTTCATCGACGCGACGACGTCGTCTGATGAGACGGCTTTGCCGTTATGGAAAGTCGCGCCTTTGCGCAGCTTGATGATCCAGGTGGCAGTGCCGTTCGCCGGCTCGAAGCTCTCGGCAAGATCGGGCTGGATATTGCCTTTCGCATCCACCTCGGTGAGGCTGTTCGACATAGCGCCCCAAAAGGCCGTCTGCGTGAAAGTATCGGGATAGCCAGCAGGGTCGAGATTATCCGTCGTCGCTCCATGAGCCAGGCCGAATTTCGCCGAACCCCCCTGTTTCGGCTGTGCTCGGGCCATGCTCACGAAGAGTTGGTCGGCTGCGACAAGCGTTAGACCCGCAGCAACGCCGAGCTGAATGAAGTCGCGGCGGGAGACTTTCCCAAGCGTGGCCAATTTTTGGATTCGGTGGAACCTGAAATCATATTCGTTCATCTCGTCCTCCCCTGGCGGGTTCGTACCGCCTTCATGTTATGTTTAAGCCGTTACATAAACCGCGCCATCCTCAACGGTTACCGGAAAAGTCCTTGCCTTCACGCCGGGTGAGGCAAGCGCCTCTCCGGACTTGATGTCGAATTCCCAGCCGTGCCAGGCGCATCGGATGATTTCATTATCCCGGTGATAAATGAATTCTGCTCGGCTGACGGGTGCGGTGGTTCCGCATTGTGTTCCCTCGCACAGCGGAGCCCCGCGATGCGGGCAAATGTTGAGCAATGCGTAAAAACAATCGCCTATTCGAAACACGCCGACGGACAGCTGGCGGATCTGGGCGATTTTGGGCATTCCGACCTTGATCTCCTCCGCACGACAGACAAAGGTTCTCTCAGCCATTGCCGGCTATCCCTTACGCTGCATGCGCCGCTCTCGAGCGCGGAATGCGTTTGTAGACTTCGAGCGCGTTCAGCCCTAGGACCTTGCTCTTCCACGCTGGCGGAATATGAAGTGTATTTGCATCGTCATAATCCCAATGTGGATAGTCGGACGCAAACAGCAAGGTGTTTTCGCCGTCCATCGCTTCGAGAATCGCCCAAAGGTGCTTGAGATTGTCCGGCCGCTCCAAAGGCTGCGTGGAGAAGCGAATGTTCCGTCGGCAATATTCGGACGGCAGCATCTTCAGCCAAGGCGTTTCCTTGCGCAGCGCCTTGTAATCGGCATCGAGCCTCCACAACACCGAAGGCACCCAGGCAACGCCGCACTCGATGAGCACGAAATAAAGCGCCGGCCATTTTTCGAAAACACCGTGAGCGATCATGCTCGCCAGATGCGCCAGTGCTGGCATGTGCAGGATTGCATGCGTCTCCCAGAAAAAAGTGGTCGGCGCTGGCGCGATGGCATTCCAATTGATGCCGCCCTGTCCCCCGAGGTGAATGGCGAATGGCAATCCGACCTCGGCGCAAGCCTCATAGATCGGGTGATAAAAGGGATCGCCATAGGGTTTGACCGAGCCATGGGAAGCGAGAACTTGAACCATGCGGGGATGGGCCCCGAGCCGTCGGATTTCCGCCGCCGCGAGCCGGGGATCCTGGGGAGCGATGACGATCGATCCCATAAACCGATCGTCTTTGGAAAGCCACTGCTCGATCTGATAGTCGTTATACGCGCTGACCAAGGCGCTGGCGTAATAGGGATTTGCCAGGGTCGAAGCTTCCATCGGCTCATCGCCCGTCAAAATGGCAATGCCGATATCGTAGCGATCGAGGTGCTTTTCCTTCATAAAACGATAATTGTCTTGTTCCTTCTCTGGTCGGATGTCCTTGCGGGAAAAACCCTGCGGATGAAACCAGGCGCGGTGAGCGTGCGGATAGGAGCCGACAGGTCCCGTGCGCTCCCCATTGACGAACATGTCTTTCCACACGCCGGTCAGATAGGGCTCGAGAACGGTGGCGCTCGACCAGTAGTTGTGGCAGTCGCAATCGACGATAAAGCTTTGCATCGCATATATTGCGCTCGGCCGTTCATTCGATAAAGCTTGTTGGTCCAGCTATTGTGATCGACAATTTCGATGGATCGCCATGCAGCTCGAACAGATCATTACCTTCCTGGACCTTGTGGAAACCCGCAGCTTTGGCCTGACGGCGGAGCGACTTGGCCTCACTCAGTCGACGGTCAGTGCAAGGATCAGCGCCTTGGAGCGCGCGCTCGGCTCGACCCTGTTTTACCGCGGCCGCAGCGGCACATCACCGACACCGGCTGGTCGCCGTTTCGAGGAGCACGCCCGTTCGATCACCGCCTCTTGGGGTCTGGCGCGCCAGGCCCTCGGCACCATCAACAGGTTCGATGGCTCATTGCGCATCGCCTCACAGGTGAGTTTGACCGACACTCTGCTCTTCGACTGGATGGACCAGATCAGGATTGAGCTGCCGAAGGTGGCGCTTCACGTAAAGTCCGATTACTCACCGCAAATGATCGATGATCTGGCTTTCGGGAACCTGGATATAGGAGTGTTGTACGCACCGCGCTATCTGCCGGAAATACAGTTCGAGCAGATCATGATTCAGCAGTTCTGCTCGTGTCGAGCACGGCAGAACGGCTGGCCGAAGTCGAGCCGTCCTCCTATGTGCGCGCGGGATATACACCGGCCATTGAAAAGGCTCACTCCGAAATGCTCCCCGAACTTTCGCGGCCGCGCATTTCCGTCGGTCTCGACCTGCTTGCCGTGATGCATTTGAGACGCAATGGTGGCTCGGCCTATGTGTCGCAGCATGCGGTTCACGATCTGGTAAAGTCGCGGACCGCCAGCCCGGTGACCGATGCGCCGGTGATCGGCCAACCGGTATTCGCCGCCGTGCATATCCGCCGCCGAACCAATACTGAGGTTCGCAAAGCTTTGAAAATTCTTCACGGCCTGCTGGCGACCGGCCGGTACGGCGATACCGGCGCCAATATCTCGGATCAACCCCGCCATTGACCGATTTTGGCGACCCCGAAGATAAGACCTATTGGATCGCTAAGGTTATTTCTATGGCTGCTCCGCGCTCGGCAGGGACAAGATGCCAAGTGCCGTAAGCTTGGGCAATTAGGCTGCGAGCCATTGTAAGGCCGAAGCCAGTCGCTTCGTTGATGTCGAACCCCCCGGCGGAAATCCCGGACCATCATCCACGATCTTGAGCAAAACCTGCTGGTCTTCCCGCCGGCATGTGACCGTAACATTAGCCTTTCCGATGGCGTGCTTGATGCTATTCGTGATCAGCTCGTTCAAAGTCAAAGAAAGCGCCACTGCTGTGTCGGGCGAAACTGGAAAATAGCCACTCGTCTCTACCGACAGGCAAACAAGGTCGCCATGCGAACCGGCCACATTTTTACACAATATCGGAACGAGGCTGCAGAAATCTAACGTTTCGGTACTCTCGCTTTGATGAAGGACATCATAGGTGGAGGCAATCGCACCGATCTGCATTTGCAGCTTGCCTAGCTTCTCGCGCGCGCTCTCATCATGAAGGTCACGGCGGTGGAATCCAACAAGGCTCGATACCACCTGCAAATTGTTTTTTACCCGATGCTTTAGCTCGTTCAGTAATAGCTTATTCCGATCAAGCGATTTGGTCAGCTCAAGAGTGCGGTCCGCGATAGCCTGGTCCAGGTATCTGTTTACTCCATCCAGCTTTTGATTGGTTTGCCGCACGTCGTTTTCAGCAGTTTTGCGGTGCTCTACCTCTTCGGCAAGCTCCATTGCCGTCTGCACGGAATCTTCCACTGAAAATGCAAGCATGAAGGTTGAAATCGCAATGACTAGAATTAAACCCTGAAGTGGAACGACACTTTGGATGTTTGATAGGGCCGCGAACGATCCCCCGATTGTAACAGCTGACCAGATTGCAGCGACGACCGTCCCTAAGACCGCGGCGCTTGCGCCGCGTACTCCAAAGCGCAAGGCAGCCCACATCAAAAATGGGAAGATCAAATAGACGCGAGTTGCGTCGGGCTGGTTAAAAAATATCCAGTATGCGGCAGCCGTCCAGCCTATGGCGAGACCAACGGCCTCGATGTGCCGGCCCGCTCGGTTCGCCCAGAGATAACGCTTCCTCCATGAAAGAAGGACGGTGCCAACTATGAGAAGCCCGAGAGCGTCTCCGAACCAGAAGATCGCCAATAGTAAAAATAGTCCAGATCAGGCGAGCCTAGTTTGTAGATGGCAGCGCCCAGCAGGGCAGCACTCGCTGATGCAACAATTGGCCCGGATACGAGGAACCCGACGAAGTCTGCCAGGCTGACAAGCCGAGAAGCGCCTTTATTAAAGGCTGTTACCAGGACTGCTGCCGTAGCCGCTTCCGCGAAGTTCACAGCACCATAGCCGGCGGCGGCCCACAGAGGATAGTCAGGCATATCGGCAGCGATTTCGGTGGCAACCGTCGCGATGAAGAAAATCCACCACTTATCGCGTGTTACGGACAAAAGGGTGACCAGGACTATCGCATTGGGCGGCCATATGATCACAATGCCTTCTGGAGGCAGTTGTGTTGCAATCCCAATCTTGGCTGCCAGAAAATATAAGGCTGCGAAACCCAACAGATGGGTTGGCAGGCGCAGAAACTGCGTGCCGCTCGGCCCCAGCGCGGCGAAGCGGCTCAGGGCATTGAGATTGGAAGCTAAAGACACAAACGATACCAATATAATAAGGGTTTTTCAAAGCCAAATCTTACTTCGACGCTTTTCACAAAGTAGGGGAGAAAGTAAGACCTATAGCAAGCTTGAGCGGCCCTATTCCTCATCGCCAAGGACAACAGCTTTCAAATTTTTTAGCGCTGCTCCCTTAATTAATCCCTCGTCCTTCATTGCGGTGAAATACGCGACTAATGATTGCGATGTATAGCGCCCTCCAACGTGTCGAATCCATAATTCTACCTCTCGCGTAGACACTTCCTTTTTGGGGCAGCAATATCCAGCTATCGCAATAACTGCTTTTGAAACTTTTTCATCGATGATCTCATCGGGTTCTTTCCAGATCCTTTTTGTATTGAAATCTGTATATAGGCCAAGTTGTTTTATCGCATCCAGGATGGCCGGATGATCACTACTTGGATCATGGATCTTACCAAAGTCCCGTAAACTTTTGGCCCCTTGGAGGCGCAACGGTCCAGCGAGCCACATCACATTCTTCGCTTGGTGGTCACGGTATCTCTTCCACGCCTTATTCAAATCGCCTTGATTTGGGGCAGTTGCTATCTCTCGCAACACCGCCAATTTTCAGCTTCCTCAATGGATAGGATAGCGACGGAACAGGCAGTCGGATAGCGACCCTTCTACAAGTCGCCGAGCATCAGCTAACAACCGCTTGACGTTCCGTACGGCCGCAGTCATTCCTGCTGCAATTTCCTGTGGAGAGAGCGCCCCCCGAAACTGCTCGATTTGTTTCTTTCTCCGCATTTAGGAATTTTTATTAGGCAGGCTGACAAACAATCAACATGGGGCGAGTATAGAGAACAGATCGACTATCGCGAAAGACTCCGAGTTTGGTTGAGGGTGTTAAAGTCTTGTCACCTTCAAGGTATCCGATGAAGAAACATGCAGTCGTTGCAGCTGCGCCAAAGAGCAAAGCGGCAGGCCAATTGACGCCATTATGAAACCAACTTCCAACAAGACCGAGAGCTGTCCAAACAGCGAAGACCAAAGTCACAACAAATACCTTTGTCGCACCTTGGTCGAATTTTAACTCGTACCCATCCGTTGGCCGAACTTGCTCCGCGAACCACGATGGTCCCAGGAAAAACGCAACGACCCCACAAAATAAAATCCAAAAACCCATGAAAGAAACCAGAAGATCACCAGTATTCTTCCAGTCGTAATAGCCAGCCACGGAAATTATCAGGCCAGCTAAAACCATGTAACCGCTTAATCGAAGCCTCCTATCATTCTCTGTTCCGTCAGCGCTCACCGCCTCCCACCTGAGGACATATCTGCGATAGACGGATGATATTCAGGCGGAAAGGAAGCACAAATCCAAAATACAGCGATGGCAGCACAAAAACCGTCAACAGAATTGTAAACACTTCCCCTATTGTGACGTTCGCTACGATACCGAATAGCGTTTGCTATCGGTTGGACGAAGCAATGATACGCGTCACCGAAAGTCTGATCGGTAATTGCTTTACTGCAATCGAGCATACCCAACCCGCTAGCCCCAAGAGATTATGCAACCAGTATTGGCCAATATCTACTGGGCTTTCTTCTTCACGCTCATTCTCGACACGCTCTGCTCAATCCGGTCCAGCTTCGTCGATATGTTGATCAGGATATTCTCGATGCGCGTAAGCCGATCATCAGTAGTTTGTAGCCGGGGGCTCAGATGCGGTCGTCATTCAGGGAGTAAATCACCACGAGAACAAAATGGCAACTATTCGCGATCAAAATGGTTGCAACATGCCGGTTAAGGCCCCATGTTGGCTCTGTGCGGAAGCGCACACAGGCCACTGCAAATCTTCTCGCAGACATAAAAGCCCACCTGCTTCAAAGCAGGGCGAGTTCAGCGCCCTTAACAACAATAACAATAATGGTGAGAGCCTTAGCGCTCGCTCTTGTCCACCCAAGGACAGAGGTTATGGACATTCGCTCAGATGTTAAGACCACGTCGAATGGATTGTTGAATTACCTTTCGGCTGGCGACCGCGAGCTGATGTTTCATGATCTCCAGCGCATTACTTGAAGCATCGTCAAACGCTCGAAAAGCCTAACCAGCCGATAGAGCACATTTACTTTCCAGAAGAAGGCATTGCATAGGTAGTTGGTCAATTTCAGACCTTCGGCCCGATCGAGATCGGAATTATCGGTAAGGAGGGGGTGACCGGTCTGCATGTTATTCTCGGCAATGATCGCTCTCCTTTTTGAAACCTTTATGCGGATCCCCCCCAGTATGGCTTTAAAGTTGAGACACAGAAGCTACAAGCTGTAATGGAGAAAAGCCGCACCTTGCACCAGATGCTGTTGCGCTATGCGCAGGTGTTTATCATCCAGACATCCCAGACTGCGCTTTCGAATGCTTCCGCATTGTTAACTCACCGGTTGGCGCGCTGGCTGCTGATGTGCGAGGACCGGCTGAGCGTAAAGCAACTTCCGCTCACCCACAAGTTTCTGGGGGTGATGCTCGGGGTGCAGCGCTCCGGCGTGACCATCGCTCTGGGGGAGCTGGAAAGGCGCGGTCTCATCCGCAGCCAACGGGCGCAGGTCACCATTGTTGACCGGCCTACGATGGAAAAAATGACTTATGGCAGCTACGGAGTCGCGGAAGCGGAATACAAGCGCCAGTTTGAAGCAAAGTGACCCGCGCTAACTTTGGTTCCCCCTGAGCTCTTGAAGGAGACCTTCGTACACAAGAACGGCAGTGGAAGCTTTGCCAATGGCTTCGACCGCGCGCTGGGTAAGCGAGTGTTCTGCTTCGGCGCGCAATTGATCGATTAGCCGCTCGTGCTCTCTAACCACCGGCCTAACCAGGGTAACATACTCCTGAGCGAGTGCAAAAAATTTATCTCGGGGAAAATCCAAGGGGGGTAATCCTTTATTTTGTCAGATTACTGATTAAACATGAGACTCTTTGAAAGGTTCCCGGCCCAAACAGGTGTATCGCAGATCGTCGGCTCGATAGCCAGCAAATTGAAGAGTAGCAGCGCAGGATAGAAGGCGAGGGGCGCACCCTCCATCGCTGCGCTGCCTTTCACTGAAGATGTAAATGCCGTGGCACCCTCAGCTTCTTGGCGCTCGCCAGCGTGCGGAGTTCTAATAGTTCACGCGGCAGCACCACGATTTTGATTTTTTCCCGCCGAACTTTTCTCAGAGGCGATGATGCAGTCGATCAGCGACCGGCCCGACTTTTTCCAA